>NZ_CP113432.1:600000-1200000 GCF_026686735.1 Pseudomonas triclosanedens
ACCCAGTAGTGATCGCCGTTCTTGCAGCGGTTCTTAACCAGGCCCATCCAACTTCGCCCGGCCTGTAGCGTGCGCCACAGATGGGCGAAGGCGAGCGACGGCATGTCCGGGTGGCGCACCCGGTTATGGTTGAAGCCCAGCAGTTCGTCGGCGTTGAAGCCGCTGATGGCAAGGAAGTCCGGGTTGACGTGGCTGACCGCGCCCTTGAGGTCGGTAGTAGAGAGAATGTTGGCGTTGTCGGGCACCTCCACCTGGCGCCCGGTGACCGGAAGGTTGAGTTTCATCGCAGATGCTCCCGGTTGTTGCCGAACAGTTGCTCCGGCGGCTGCGGCCGACTGAACAGGAAACCTTGGGCGTAGCGGCAGCCTTCCTGGTGCAGGAAGTCCAGGTGCTCCTGGCGTTCGACTCCCTCGGCCACCACTTCCAGCCCCAGGCTATGGCCAAGGCCGATGATCGCCCGGCAGATCGCGCTGAGTTCCGGGTCGTCCGGTACGCGAGTGATGAAGCTGCGGTCCACCTTGAGGATGTGCAGCGGATAGCGCTTGAGATAGCCCAGCGACGAATAACCGGTGCCGAAGTCGTCCAGCGCCAGGCGCACGCCCTGGGCGGCCAGCTCGCGCAGGCAGGCGAGCGTCTCGGCGCCGTCCTGCATCAACAGGCTCTCGGTGATTTCCAGGACCAGGCTGCATGGCGACAGGCCGCTCTCCGCGAGAATCTGCCGGATGCGCCCGGCGAAGCCCGGTTGTTGCAGTTGTCGACTCGAGAGGTTGACCGAGCAGTACAAGTCGCTGCGGCCCTCCCGTTGCCACAGGGCTGTCTGCCGGCACGCCTGGCGCAGGACCCAATCTCCAACCCGGACGATCTCGCCGGATTCTTCCAGCGCCGGTATGAATTGCAGCGGCGAGACCGTTTCGCCGTTGCGGCTCCAGCGCAGCAGCACCTCTACTGCTACCCAGCGCGGACCGGCGACATCCAGCCGCACGATGGGTTGGTAGTGCAGACTGAACTCCTCGCGCGGCAGTGCCTGGGCCAGCGCGCTTTCCAGATCCAGGCGCCGCTGTGCCTCCGCCTGCAGTTCCAGGCTGAAGCGCGCGTATTGCGCCTTGCCCGCCTCCTTGGCGCGGTACAGTGCCAGGTCGGCGGCTTGTAGTGTGTCGATCGCCTGACCGTCGGCGATCAGGCCGGTGATGCCGATGCTGGCGCTGACCACCAGTGTGCGACCATCCACGTGCAGCGGCAGATGCAGGTAGTCGAGCATGCGCTGGGCGACCTGTTCGGCGTCGTTCAGGTTGGCCAGGTCATCGAGCAGCACCACGAATTCATCGCCACCGAAACGCGCCAGGTGGTCGCCGGGGCGCAGGCAGCGCAACAGCCGTTGAGCTACCTCCACCAGCACTCGGTCACCCACTGCGTGGCCCAGGCTGTCGTTGATCAGCTTGAAACGGTCAAGGTCGATGAACAGCAGGCCGGATTCGCGTGCACCTGGGCGGCGCTGGCGCATCAGGGCCTGCTGCAGCAACTCGTCGAGGCGCAGGCGGTTGGCCAGGCCGGTCAGCGGGTCGTGTCGCGCGGCGTGGTTGAGTTGATGTTCGCTGGCCTTGCGCTGGCTGATGTCGGTTTGCGAGCCGGCCATGCGGCCGTCGGTTATCACCCCGCGCGCCTGTACCCAGAGATAGCCGCCGTCACGCTGGCGGATGCGGTATTCATGATTGAGCAGTGCACTGCTGCCGCGCAGGTGGGCGTCGATGGCCTGGCGCAGACTGGGCAGGTCGTCCGGGTGCACACGGGCGAACCAACTGGTGCTGCTCTCGCCGAGGTTGTCGCGGGAGAGACCAAGCATCCGCGCCCAGCGCTCGGAGACATAGAGACGGTCGTTGCCCAGGTCCCAGTCCCATATGCCGTCGTTGGCACCGCGCAGGGCGCGGGCGAAGCGTGCCTCGCTATCCTCCAGCGCCTGGCGCTGCGCCGCCCCGTAGGTGTCGATGGCCAGCGACATGTCGAAGAACACACGCTTGAGCAGGCTGGCAAAGGTGGGTGCCTCTGGGGCATCGCCCAGCAGTTCGCTGAACATGTGGTCCAGATACTGCCGATAGGCGCCAAGATACCACTTCAACTCCACTCCGACCTGCTGGTGCACCAGCCCGATCCGCAGGCGGTCACGCACATAGTCGGCGCTCTGCGGGGCATCCCAGAGTTGACGGTAGTAGTCGAGCTGGCTGTGCTTGAGTCGCTCCAGTGTCGCCGGGTTGGCGAGGATCGCCGCCAGTGGCGGGAAATGGCGCAAGTGATCGTAGAGTTTCTCGATGAACTGCCGGTGGCTGTTCTCGAGTTCGGCGGCGCGTCCGTTCAACTGACGGAGATCGTCTTCGCCCCAGTGCAGATATTCCAGGCGTTGCGTGATCTCCGTCATCGACAGGCCGATGCGCTCGAGCACGCTCTCGAGCTTCGGTCCCAGGCCCATGCTTTGCTCCTTGCGGGTTGGCTGGTTTTTGTTCGGGCATGAAAAAAGCGCCGGTTCGTCAGCCGAATGAACGGCGACAAACACGGCGCTTTGTCTTGCAGGCCCTTGGCATCCTGCCCGGCAAAGCCAGCTTCCGCAGCAGCGGAACGCGGGTCGTGGCTTTTTACACCAGGGCGCGCGGCCCCGGCAACTCCTCCAGCGCAGCGCTGAGCCGGCGGCGCAACTCGCCCAACTCGCGCGAGCGGAACGCATGCCGGCTGCGCTCCAGCACGCCGATGGCATCGGCCAGCAGGGCATGCAGTTTCGCCGTATCGCTCAGCGGTGCATCCTTGAACCAGCGGCACAACGGTGCCTGCTCGCAATCCCCTGGACCTTCGAGTACCGCACAGGGGAGATCGTAGGCAGCCAGCAGCGCGCGGACTTGTCGGGCCTGCGCCGGGTCCTTGGACGCGACCAGTAGCTGCACCGGGAACCGGTGAAGAGTCATGGGAAGGCTCTTAAGTGGCAAAAAGATATCAATTTAGTGGCGTAGAGATATCTAACATTGATCCTCGTCATGCTCTGGAGCGCGCGTTCCGGCGTTGTGACGGGTGGTGTGATGCGGCTCGCACTGCGGTGCCGATCCGTGACGATTTGCGCGTTTATGGGCTTTTCGGCACGGCATGCCTGGTGGGTTGTACGCACCGTCGCCAGGGCACAGCCGGGAAGGCGTCAGGCTGTCGGGGGCGGTTGGTCCCAGGTGCTGTAGATTGCGTGTGCGTGCGACAGGCCAACAGTTTTACGTTAAAACGGCAGGCTGGCAGCCGAGCTGTGATTGCAGAGGGAATCCACAATGAGCGACGAACCCGAACCCGCCCAGCGACCCACCTACCGTGTCGCCATGAACCGGTCGGCACCTCGTCGACAACTGAAGTACGTCGAGGGGACGATGATTTCCCCTGACGAATGCCCGCTGTGCGTGCATGACGGGGCGGCCGATGATTCCTCCACGCCAGCAAACTCGCCCCCTGAGCGTAGTCCTGACGCAGGCGAAGAATGAATGCCGGACAAGGGCGGCAGCAGCCTGCGCCTGGTCGTGCGATGTCGACGAAGATTCGGAAGTCGCCATGTTTCAGCCCCCCCGATGCTTCGCCGGAGCGGCTAGTCCGCACCTGTTTCAGCTCGCCTTGGACGCTTCGGGTATCGAACGGAGATTACAGAATGCAAAAAGCCGCGCAATGCGCGGCTTTAAAGGTGGTGGGCCCACACGGACTCGAACCGTGGACCAAAGGATTATGAGTCCTCTGCTCTAACCAACTGAGCTATAGGCCCCCAGAAGGCCGGCGGATTATACCGGTGCGTTTTCCGTAGCGCCAACCGGGTTCAGTGGAGTGAGGAATCGGTTGGCAAAAGCGTCGGCGGGCAGTGGCGGGCTGAGGGCGTAGCCCTGGATCTGGTCGCATCCTTCAGCTTCGAGGAAATGTTCCTGGGCCTGGTGCTCCACGCCCTCGGCAATCACGGTCAGGTTCATGCTGCGCCCCAGGGCGATGATGGCGCGGGCGATGGCGGCGTCGTGCGGGTCGTCGGGCAGGCCGTGGACGAAGGACTGGTCGATCTTCAGGGTGTCCAGCGGCAGTTGCTTGAGATAGCTGAGCGAGGAGTAGCCGGTGCCGAAGTCGTCGATTGCCAGTTGCACGCCCAGGTGTTTCAGGCTGTAGAGGATGGCGAGGGCTTCTTCCGTCTGGTGCATGAGGAAGCTCTCGGTGATCTCGAGCTGCAGGCGGGATGGCTGCAGGCGGTAGTGCTGCAGCAGGTCGCGGATGCGCTCGACGAGGTGGGTCTGGCGCAATTGCGCGCCGGCCAGGTTGACCGACAGCGGCCCGAAGGCGGCGTGGCTGTCCTGCCAGTGGCTCATCTGTCGGCAGGCTTCGCGCAGAACCCAGTCGCCCAGCGGCAGGATCAGGCCGTTCTCTTCGGCCAGGGGAATGAAGCGGTCGGGCGAGATCGCGCCGAATTGTGGATGCTTCCAGCGGATCAGTGCTTCTGCCCCGACCAACTGGCCGCTGCCGAGCGCCAGCTTGGGCTGGTAGTAGAGCTGCAGTTGCTCGGTTTCCAGGGCGCGGCGCAGTTCATGCTCCAGGGCCATGCGTTCCGTGGCCTGGAAGGTGAGTTCACGGGTGTAGAACTCGACCCGGTTGCGGCCCTGGGCCTTGGCGCGGTACATGGCAGCGTCCGCGTTCTTCACCAGGGTGGCGACGTCGGCACCATCGTTGGGGTAGAGGCAGATGCCGATGCTGGCACTGACGAAGAATTCCTGTTCGCCGGCAATGAATGCCTTTTCGAAGCACTTAAGAAGCTTCTTCGCCACATGCTCCGCGTCAAGCGCGTGATGCAGACCGGGCAGCAGGATGATGAACTCGTCGCCGCCCTGGCGGGCGACGGTGTCGATGTCCCGTAGCTGTTCGCGCAGGCGATGGGAGATGGACTTGAGCAACAGGTCGCCCACCGGATGGCCCAGGCTGTCGTTGATGTGCTTGAAGCGGTCCAGGTCGAGGAACAGCACGGCGCCCTGCTGGTCTTCCTCGACGGCGTCCTTGAGCGCGGTGTTCAGGCGGCTCTCGAGCAGCAGCCGGTTGGGGAGTCCGGTGAGGGGATCGTGGTGGGCCTGGTAGTCGAGCTTGGCCTGGGCGTACTTGAGGGTGGAGATGTCGGCGAATACACCAACGTAGTGAGAGATTTCGCCATCGGCGTTACGCACGGCACTGATGGTCAGCCACTCGGGGTAAAGCTCGCGGTTCTTCCGGCGGTTCCAGATTTCGCCCTGCCAGTGGCCGTCGGCATCGAGCTGGTGCCAGAGGGCGACGTAGAAGCTGCTGTCGTGCTGGCCGGAGGCGAGCAGGCGTGGTGAGTGGCCGAGCGCTTCCTGCTCACTGTAGCCGGTGATTTCGCTGAAGGCGCGGTTGACGGCGATGATGCGTTGCCGGGAGTCGGTGATCATCACGCCTTCGGCCGTACTCTCGAAGACGGTGGCGGCGAGCTGGAGTTTTTCCTGCATCTGCTGGCGTTCGGTGATGTCGCGGGCGATTGTCAGCAGGCAATCATCGCCGCCGATGGCAATGCGATGCGCCGAGAGTTCGCATAGCCGCAGGCTGCCGTCGCGGGTGCGAATGCGGGCGGTGAAGTCCTGTACGCTGGCGCTCTGGTTGATCGCCTTGAGCAGTTGCAGGCGATCTTCCGGGTTGGCCCAGAGGCCGAGTTCGAGGGTCGATCGCTGTGCGGTCTGCTCGCGGTCGTAGCCGGTGATGCGGGTGAATCCTTCGTTGACTTCTACCAGCCGTCCGTCGCTGATGCGGGTGATGAGCATGCCGTCGGGGGATGCGTGGAAGGCCTTGGCGAACTTCTCCTCGGAGACGCGCAGTTGCTCCTGGGTTTGTTTGACCTGGGAGATATTGCGCACCACCACGACCAGCGCCGGAGTGTCGTCGAGGATGATGTGCTGGGCGGAGAGCAGGCCGGTGAAGCGGCTGCCGTCGCGGCGGTTGAGGGGGATCTCGATGTTGTCGAGGTTTCCGCCCTGCAGGTGCGCGAGCATCTTCGGCCCCATTCCGAGTTCGCCCCAGATGCCCAGTTCGGTGGATGTCTTGCCCAGAGCCTCGCTGGCGGGAATGCCGATCTGCTGCTCGAAAGTGCTGTTCACTGCCAGCAGTCGGCCTTCGGCACGTTGGGCGAGTACGATGATGTCGGGGCAGTGGTGGAACACCGAGGCGAATTTCTGCTCGGATAGCCGCAGTGCCTGTTCGGTCTGCTTGGCATCGGTGATATCGATCATCAGGCCGCGCAGGATCAGCTCTTCGCCGTGCTGGATGAGGGTGACGATGTCGCGAATCCATACCACCCGGCCATCGGCGGCGAGCATGCGGTAGTCGAAGCTGTGGTTGCGCCCGGCCTGGCTTTCGCTCATGCAGTAGTTCACGGCGTGCTCGGCGTCTTCCGGGTGCAGGGTGCGTTGCCAGAAACCCGGCTCCAGCCAGTCGCTGAGCGGGTAGCCGAGCAGGCGCTGGGCATGGGGTGAGACGTAGGTGAAGCGGTTTTCAGCGAGGCGCATTTCCCAGGCGATGGCAGTAAGGCTTTCGACCAGGCCGCGGTAGTGCTGCTCACTATCGCGCAGGGCCTGTTCGAGTTTCTCGCGACGCTGCATTTCGCCACGCAGACGGCGGTTCATGGTAACCAGTACGAGAACTGTGAGGGTGATCAGCAGCAGGATGGGAATGCCGATGCTGAGTATTTCGCGCCAGACTCGGCGCTTGTCCAGCAGACCGCCGACCCAGGGGGCCTGCAGGGCTTCGATGTCGCCGGGCTTCAGGTCGGCGACCACCTTGTCGATGATGCCGGCGAGGATTGCCTGGTTCTTCGGGACGCCCATCGCCAGTTGATAGCGATAGGGTGTTTCTCCGCTGATCTGCAGGCCTTCAAGCTTGATTTGCCGGAGATTCCAGACACTGGAAGCAAGATCGCCGACGAAAGCATCAACCTGGCCAGTTGCCAATGCCTGCAGGCCGGCGGCGACGCTGGGTAGCGGGTGCAGGTTGAGATCGGGATGGTTGGCGACCAGGAGTTCATAGGGGGCGTAGTGGGCGACCACGCCGACTTTCAGCCCGTAGAGATCCTCCAGGTTGCTGGGCGATGGCCCGTCCTTGCGTGCGAGGATGATGATCGGGAAGTCCAGGTAGGGGCGGCTGAAGGCGAGGTATTCCAATCGCTCCGGCGTCGCCATGATTCCGGGAAGCAGGTTGATGCGCTCATCGCGGGCTTGTTGCAGGACTTCGCTCCAGGTCGCAGGCTCCACCGATTCCAGTTGGACGTTGAGGCGCTGGCCGATGAGCTGAACGTAACTGGCGGACAGGCCCTGGTAGCGGCCGTCGCTGTCACGGAACTCGAAGGGAGGCCAGGAGGCATCCACGCCCAGGCGCAGGCTGGGATGCGCCTGCAGCCAACGCTGTTCTTCCGGGGAAAGGTCCAGGCCGAAGGCCTGTCCGGCCCAGAATGCCAGGCACCACAGTAGAACTGCCTGCAGACGCGGCATGGAGGGCCTCATTCCTGGGGGACTACGCCGAAGTGTAGACGTGGCCCTTTGCCCAGTGGAAGGCCTAAAGAAAAACCCCCGGTTTCAGGCCGGGGGTTTCTCATCACTCGTCCAGGAAGGAGCGCAGATGCTCACTTCGCGACGGGTGGCGTAGCTTGCGCAACGCCTTGGCTTCGATCTGGCGGATACGCTCACGGGTCACATCGAACTGCTTGCCGACTTCCTCGAGGGTGTGATCGGTATTCATGTCGATGCCGAAGCGCATGCGCAGGACCTTGGCTTCGCGAGCGGTCAGGCCGGCGAGTACTTCGCGGGTAGCTTCCTTGAGGCTCTCGCTGGTCGCCACTTCGATCGGCGACTGCATGGTGGAGTCCTCGATGAAGTCGCCCAGGTGCGAGTCTTCGTCATCACCGATCGGCGTTTCCATGGAGATCGGTTCCTTGGCGATCTTCAGGACCTTGCGGATCTTGTCTTCCGGCATGTCCATGCGTTCGCCCAGCTCTTCCGGCGTCGGTTCGCGGCCCATCTCCTGCAGCATCTGGCGGGAGATGCGGTTGAGCTTGTTGATCGTCTCGATCATGTGCACCGGGATACGGATGGTGCGTGCCTGGTCGGCGATCGAGCGGGTGATCGCCTGGCGAATCCACCAGGTGGCGTAGGTCGAGAACTTGTAGCCGCGGCGGTATTCGAACTTGTCCACTGCCTTCATCAGGCCGATGTTGCCTTCCTGGATCAGGTCGAGGAACTGCAGGCCGCGGTTGGTGTACTTCTTGGCGATGGAAATCACCAGGCGCAGGTTCGCCTCGACCATTTCCTTCTTGGCGCGGCGGGCCTTGGCCTCGCCGATGGACATGGCACGGTTGACGTCCTTGATCTCGGCGACGGTCAGTTGCGAGCTGGCTTCCAGGTCGGCCAGCTTCTGCTGGTTGCGCTGGATGTCGTCCTTCAGGCGTTCGATAGCCTCGGCGTACTTGGGCTTGCCCTTGAGTACGCTGTCGACCCATGCAGTGTCGGTTTCATGGCCGGGGAACTGGCGCAGGAAATCGGCGCGCGGCATACGGGCGTCGCGGACGCACAGTTGCATGATGGCGCGTTCCTGGCGACGGACGCTGTCCAGCGAATCGCGGACCTTGGCGACCAGTACGTCGAACTGCTTGGGTACCAGCTTGATCGGCATGAACAGTTCTGCGAGAGCGAGCAGCTCCTCGCTGGCCTGCTTGCTGCCGCGACCATGCTTCTTCAGGGCCTTCTTGGCTTTTTCAAGCTGCTCGGAAACCGCGCCGAAACGACGAGCGGCTTCTTCCGGATCCGGACCGCCATCGCCTTCGTCATCGCTATCGGAGCTTTCGCCATCGCCCTCTTCGTCTTCCTCGTCCTTTTCCTTGGAGTCGGCGCTGTCGTCTTTCAGATCGACAGGTTCGACCTCTTCGGCCGGCAGGGAGCCGTCATCCGGGTCGATGTAGCCGCTCAGGATATCGGACAGGCGGCCACCCTCGGAGACTACCCGCTGATATTCGTCGAGAATGCCGTCCACCGCGCCAGGGAACTGGGCGATGGCACTCATTACCTCGCGGATGCCTTCTTCGATGCGCTTGGCGATTTCGATTTCGCCTTCGCGGGTCAGAAGTTCCACGGTGCCCATTTCACGCATGTACATGCGCACCGGGTCGGTCGTGCGGCCAACGTCGCTTTCGACCGCAGCCAGGGCTGCGGCGGCTTCCTCGGCGGCGGCCTCGTCGGTGTCGGTTTCCGCCAGCAACAGGGCATCCGCATCCGGGGCTGTCTCGAATACGTTGATCCCCATGTCGTTGATCATGCGGATGATGTCTTCTACCTGTTCCGGATCGGAGATATCCTCCGGCAGGTGGTCATTGACCTCGGCGTAAGTCAGGTAGCCCTGCTCACGACCACGGGTGATCAACTCTTTGAGACGAGATTGCTGTTGCGCTTTTCCGGACATAACACCCTATCCACTGAAGGTCTTGGCGGGCTGAAATAAGCCGAGGATTATACCAGATTCGAGGCTTCAGGCGCCAGTTCAGCTCTGGGGGCCTGGTGAAGAGGGGGTGCTGAAGTGCTCCCTCAGTAACGCTTTCTCTTCGTCAGTCAGTTCACTGGGACTCTTCTGCATCACATTGCGCAGGCGCGCTTCGCGGCTGTTGTGCAGTTGACTGTGTGCAAGTGTAGTAATGGTGTCGATGAACTGCTTTTCAAGATTACCCTGATCGATCAGCCATTCCTTTTCTGCCAAAACCTGCAGCAGGCGGCCTTGCGGTGTGCCGTGCCAGCGCGCGATCAGGTGCATCGAGCGTTGGCCGGGGTTCTTCTGCAGCGCCTCGACCAGCGCTGCGAGCAGTTGCGAGTAGGTTTGCCCTTCGTTGGCGAAGTGGCTGGCATCCTCGACCTTCTGCGCCAGTTGCGGATGGTGCAGGAGCGTGCGCAGGGCGGTCAGGGTCGGTGATTCGACACTGACTTCGGTGCGTGGCTGGCGTGGCGCAAAATTGCCTTTCCTGCCCTTGCCGTCCCACTTGCGCTCGCCTTTCCACGGCTTCTTGCCTTGCTGGTTGCCGCCGGAGAAGTCCTTCGGTGCTTCGAAATAGCTCGACGCATCCTGGTAATGGCTGTCGCCGTGGTCGGCGAAGTGCCCGGTGTCGTAGTCGGCATACTCATGGCTGTGCTGTTCGGCCGCATGCGATGCCCCGCTAACGCTCTGGCGTGGTGCGCCGAGCTGGCTGAGTGCGTCACCGCTCAGGCCTGTGATCTCGCCCAGGCGCTGGCGCATCAGCAGTCGCAGGGTATTGCCGGGGATCTTCTCCAGCAGCGGGCCGGCGAGGGTCGCCAGGTGTGCCTTGCCTTCCAGGGTGCTCGGGTCGGCTTCCTGGGTCAGCTGCTGGAAGAAGTAGTCAGCCAGCGGTTGTGCCTGCTGCACGAGGCGCGCACGGAAGGCGTCCGGGCCTTCGGCTCGTACCAGGCTGTCCGGGTCCTCGCCTTCGGGCAGGAACAGGAAACGCACCTTGCGGCCATCCTGCAGGTTGGGCAGCGCGGACTCCAGCGCGCGCCACGCGGCGTTGCGGCCAGCCTGGTCACCGTCGAAGCAGAACAGGATGTTCGGCACGATGCGGAACAGGCGCTTGATATGTTCTTCGCTGGTGGCGGTGCCAAGCGTGGCCACGGCATTCCGGATGCCTTGCTGGGCGAGCGCGATGACATCCATGTAGCCTTCGACCACCATGATTTCGTCGAGGTCGCGGTTGTTCTTCCTGGCTTCGTACAGGCCGTACAGCTCCTGCCCCTTGTGGAAGACGGCGGTTTCCGGAGAGTTCAGGTATTTCGGCTTGTCGTCGCCCAGTACCCGGCCGCCAAAGGCGATAACCCGGCCTCGGCTATCGCGGATTGGAAATATGACCCGGTCGCGGAAGCGGTCGTAGCGCTTGCCGCTGTCCGGGTTTTCCACCAGCAGGCCGGCGTCGAGCATGGCTTTGAGCTGGAGGTTGTCGCCGCCCAGGTTCTTGAGCAGGTTGTCCCAGCCGGGCGGTGCGAAGCCGAGGCCGAAGTCGCGCGCGATCTCGCCGGTCAGGCCGCGGCCCTTGAGGTATTCCACGGCAGCTTTGCGGGCGGGATGGCTTTTCAGCGCCTGGCGGTAGAACTCGGCGGCGGAAGCGAGCAGCGGGTAGAGTGGTGAATCCACCGGCTGCCGTGGCTTGTTGCCGCGCCGACCCTCCTCGTGCGGGACGTCCATGCCGGCGCGCTTGGCCAGTTCCTCGACTGCCTGGACGAAGTCCAGTTGGTCGTGGTCCATGATGAAGCCGAGTGCGTTGCCTCCAGCGCCGCAGCCGAAGCAGTAGTAGAACTGCTTGTCCGGGCTGACCGTGAAAGAGGGGGTCTTTTCCTTGTGGAACGGGCAGCAGGCGCTGTAGTTCTTGCCGGTCTTCTTCAGTTGAATGCGCGAACTCACCACATCGAGAATGTCGGTGCGGTTGAGTAGGTCATCGATGAAGGATTGTGGAATCAGGCCGGCCATAGACTCGTCGGGACGCAGGGAAGGCCCAAGCATACTCTCGGCGGCAAGGCCGTGAGTGGCAATTCATGGGTCTGAACGTAAGCATGGGGCTTGAAAAGCAAAAACTCCGAAGTTCGCCGGAGCGAATCGGAGTAGTCGTGCCTTGTATCAGGCACTCGCCCGGCGAGTGGGCCGGGCGATGCGGAAAGCGTGCGGCGTAGCGCTGTAACTCAGTACAGGCGCTCGCGGCGGCGCTGTTCGCGCTGCACTTTCTTGGCGTGACGCTTTACAGCGGCAGCAGCCTTGCGCTTGCGCTCGGCGGTCGGCTTTTCGTAGAACTCGCGGCTACGGACTTCGGCCAGTACGCCTGCTTTTTCGCAGGAGCGCTTGAAACGACGCAGGGCTACGTCGAAGGGTTCGTTCTCTTTAACTTTGACGGCGGGCATCCAGGTCGTACCTTCAATGATTACCGGAGGATTTATCGCGCTCCTGACGGTTGTTCGGAGTCGGCGGTTTTCAAGGGTTGCGGATATTAACGGTTCGGACGGAGGAATGCAAAGCCTCCGATCGAAAAGCGCTGGTCCGAAACCAAGCCGCCGATTATGATGCGCGGCTTCAATTTTGCCCAGAGTAAAGGCTCAAGCCCATGCGAGTGCTGGGGTTGGAAACCTCCTGCGACGAAACCGGCGTCGCGCTTTACGACAGCGAGAAAGGCCTGCTGGCCGACGCGCTGTTCAGTCAGATCGACCTGCACCGCGTCTACGGCGGCGTTGTACCGGAACTTGCGTCCCGCGATCACGTCAAGCGCATGCTGCCGCTGATCCGCCAGGTCCTCGACGAGTCCGGCTGCAAGCCTGAAGACATCGATGCCATTGCCTATACCGCCGGTCCCGGCCTGGTCGGCGCACTGCTGGTCGGCGCGTCCTGCGCGCAGGCAATGGCGTTCGCCTGGGGTGTGCCGGCCGTCGGCGTGCACCATATGGAAGGACATCTGCTGGCCCCGATGCTCGAAGAGCAGCCGCCGAAGTTTCCGTTCGTCGCCTTGCTGGTTTCCGGCGGCCACACCCAACTCGTGCGGGTTGACGGCATCGGCCGCTACCAACTGCTTGGCGAGTCGGTGGACGATGCCGCCGGCGAAGCCTTCGACAAGACTGCCAAGCTGCTCGGCCTGGGCTATCCCGGTGGTCCGGAGATCGCTCGCCTGGCCGAGCGCGGTACGCCCGGGCGCTTCGTTTTTCCGAGGCCGATGACTGATCGTCCCGGTCTCGATTTCAGTTTCAGTGGTCTCAAGACCTTCGCGCTCAATACCTGGCAGCGCTGCGTTGCCGAGGGGGACGACAATGAGCAGACGCGTTGCGACATCGCGCTGGCGTTCCAGACCGCGGTGGTGGAGACGCTGACGATCAAGTGTCGCCGCGCATTGAAGCAGACGCATCTGAAGAGTCTGGTCATCGCCGGCGGCGTGAGCGCCAACCGGGCTCTGCGCCAGAACCTGGAAAAGATGCTCGGCGAGATGAAGGGGCAGGTGTTCTATGCGCGCCCGCGTTTCTGTACCGATAACGGCGCGATGATCGCCTATGCCGGCTGTCAGCGGTTGCTGGCCGGGCAGAAGGATGGGCCTTCGATCGGTGTGCAGGCACGCTGGTCGATGGAGTCGCTGCCGGCCATATGAATAGTGAAGCTGCAAACGACGCGGCCCATGCTCTGAGCGGCATGGGCCGTATTTTCGCTTGCAGCACGGTGCGCCGGACGGGAAGCTGGCGGGTCAGAAGTGGCGTTCGCGCCCGGCGATGAGGTCGCGCAGGTTGCTGCGATGACGCCAGACGATCAGCCCGGTGAGCACCGTCATCGGCAGTAGCGCCGAAGGTTCCTGCCAGGCCAGCAGCGGCAGGGTCAGCGGCGTGGCGACCAGCGAAGCGAGCGAGCTGGTGCGCGACAGCTTGAAGGTGACCAGCCAGGCGACCGCGGCGAGCAGCGCGGCTGGCGGGTAGAGTGCCAGCAGCATGCCGGCGGCGGTGGCCACGCCCTTGCCGCCACGGAAGTTGAAGTACAGCGGGTAGAGGTGGCCGATTACCGCTGCTAACCCTACCCAGGCCTGCTGCATGTCGGAAAGGCCGAGCAGGCGGGCGATAAGGACGGGAAGCAGGCCCTTGGCGAGGTCGCCAAGCAGTGTGAGTATGGCGAGTTTCTTGCCCGCCAGACGAAGCATATTGGTGGCGCCAGGATTGCCCGAGCCGCTGGCGCGCGGGTCGGCAGTGCCGAACAGGCGACTGAGGAGTACCGCGAAGGACAGTGATCCGAGCAGGTAGGCGAGGATCGCCAAGAACCAGAACATGGTTTCCACCGGAGGCGAGGTCGTTTCCGATTCTAACGGGGTGGCACGGGATTGTCGTGGCCGCCTTGGAGCATGCAGCGAGTGGACATAGTTTTCATCGAGGGGCTTGAGGTCGATACTGTGATCGGCGTCTACGACTGGGAGCGCGGCATTCGCCAGTGTCTGCGCCTGGATCTGACGCTGGGCTGGGATATCCAGCCTGCTGCGGCCGGTGACGATATCGCCAAGGCCCTGGATTACGCGGTGCTGTCGGAGCGTGTCATGGCCTATGCCCGCGATGCGCACTTCCAGTTGGTCGAGACCTTCGCCGAGCGATTGGCCGCACTGCTGATGTCGGAGTTCGGCATTCGCTGGCTGCGCCTCAAGGTCACCAAGCCGGGCGCGGTTGCCGCCGCGGTGGGTGTGGGCGTGGAGATCGAACGCGGATGTCGCTGACCACGGTGTACCTGGGGCTTGGCAGCAACGTCGAGCGCGAGCGCCATCTGGTCGCCGGGCTTGAGGCGCTGGACGGCTTTCTGCTCGAAATTCACTGCTCTCCTGTGTTCGAGAGCGAGCCGGTGGGGATTCGCAGCGGTCCGTTCTACAACTTTGTGGTGGTGGCGAAAACTTCGCTGCCGCTGGCTGAACTGAGTCTGCGCCTCAAGCACATCGAGGCGGATAACGGCCGCTACGCCCCGGAGCGCAAGGGGCTGCCGCTGGATATCGACGTGCTGCTGTACGGCGATCTGGTCGGCGAGTTCGATGGCCTGGTGCTGCCACGCGCCGAGGTACTGAAGAATGCCTTCGTGCTCTGGCCGCTGGCGCTCCTGGCGCCACAGTTGGAGCATCCTGGTGTTCAGCGGACATTCGCCGATCTGTGGGGCGAAGCGCACATCGCGCAGCGCCTGTGGCCGGTACCCTTCCAGTGGCGCGGCTTGGAACTGACGCCGGCAGCGCTGATCGAGGCGCATCCGGCTGCCTGAGCCAAGGCAGCCCCGGACTGGCGCGATGCGGCCCGCCGCGAACGCGCAGAGCGTCGGAGTCGGTAGTCGCGATACCCATCATCCCGTTACGTGATGCTAGACGGGGATCGCTCCGTGCATCCCCGCCACTCCTGTCGCTTCAGCAGGACTCCCGCCTTCAGCCTGCGTAGCTTTCCTTGTAAGCCTTGATGGCCGCCAGGCGTTCGCGCTTGAGCGCTTCGCCAAGCTCCGCCCCCTTGTATCCCTTCTCCAGCAGCGGCTGCACGGCGACCGCGCGCGCCGCCTGCGCCGCGCCGCGCAGGTAGTCAGCCTGCGGGTATTCGCGCAGTTCCAGTCCGTGGCGGCCGCGGGCGTCCATTTCGCTGGCGGAGATGAACTCTTCGAAGCGTTGCGGACGTCGATAGACGTCGAAGGACTGCAGCAGGTCAAGGATGGTGTTGGGCCGCAGTTCCAGCGCCCGGTGCGCGTGGGTGTGATATTCGCCGACCAGTTGCGCCAGCTCCTGGCAGTCGCGTGGCACCTTGAAACGCGCGTTGAGCGCCGCAATCAGCGGCAGACCGAGATGTTCATGGGCGTGGTGCTTCGGCCAGTCTTCCGGGGGTGTCTTTCCCTTGCCGACGTCATGCGCCAGGCAGGCCCAGCGTACGCTGAGCGGCTGATCGTGCTCGGCGCACTGGCGCAGCACGGCCAATACATGCTCGCCGGCATCCACTTCCGGATGGTGCTGCGGAGGCTGCGGGACACCGAACAGCGCGTCGACTTCCGGCATCAGGACGGTCAGCGCGCCGCAGTCGCGCAGGACCTGGATGAAGACGTCGGGGCGCGGCTCCATCAGGGCGCGGGAAATTTCCTTCCAGCTGCGTTCCGCGGTGAGTGCTTCCAGTTCACCGGATTCCGATAGCTCGCGCATCAGCGCCTGGGTTTCCGGTGCCACGGAAAAGCCCAGCGGCGCATAGCGCGCCGCGAAGCGCGCGACCCGCAGTACCCGTAGCGGATCTTCGGCGAAGGCGGGGGAAACGTGGCGCAGTAGCCGCGCCTGGAGGTCGTGCTGGCCGCCATAGGGGTCTATGACCCGGCCATGTGTGTCTTCCGCCATCGCGTTGATGGTCAGGTCGCGGCGGATCAGGTCTTCTTCGAGGGTGACGTCCGGGCTGGCGTAGAAGGTGAAGCCGCCATAGCCACGCCCGCTTTTCCGCTCGGTTCGTGCCAGGGCGTACTCCTCGCCGCTCTGTGGGTGGATGAATACCGGAAAGTCGGCACCGACCGGACGGTAGCCCTGGGCGAGCATGTCGTCGGCGCTGGCTCCCACCACCACCCAGTCGGTATCGCTGAACGGGCGGTTGAGCAGGCGATCGCGCACTGCGCCGCCGACCTTGTAGATCTGCATGAAACTCTCTCCTGTCATGGGGATAGCTTCAGGCTTTGCGGCGAGAGGGGCAAGGGTGGCGGACCGCAGGAATGTGTGTGGGAGCACCAGCCGGAACCGACGTCGGTTGCAGGATGGGTATCGTGAAGCGATACCCATCAACACGGTTGCTCGATGATTGATGAGTATTGCTCCACGCCACCCTGCATCTCTGCCCTGGGCGGTTGTTCCAGGCGGGGCGTTAGAGAGCGGCGGCAGGAACCTGTCGCAGCAGTGCATCGATGGCACCTTGTAGCAGGGCGGCGCTGGAGTGGGCGGGGCTCAGGCCGGTGCTGACGGTGCCTTCCCAGAGCGTCTGGTCCTGGACGTCGGTGAGCCGCAGGCGCAGCGTGCCGGTTTCGTCGCGCAAGCGGTGGATGGCGAGGTACGGCCCCAGCGGGTCCGGTGGCGGCGCGTCGACCTTGAACTCCAGCGGCGCATCACGCAGCGCCAGCCAGTAATAGACGCGGATCTGCGGTGTGGCGCTTTCCCGGTAGCCGTGTTCGATCAGGCCCTGGCGCACCTGTGCGTTGATCAGCGGGTAGCGGTTGCGATAGGGCAGGGCGTCGATGGCGTTTTCCGGCGGCATCAGTTGGAAGTCGCGCAGCGCCTCCAGACGCGCATCGGCCGGATGGGATACCTGGGCCTGCGGCGTATGGGTGGTGCAGGTCGCGACAGCGAGGCAGAGAAGGAGGATGGCGAACAGGCGCATGGCGATCTCCGTGGGGAGTCTCGCCATGCTGGAATTCGCCGCTCGCACCGGTCAACCGATCAAATGGGTGGGATGATCAGGTCGAGCCGTGGGTAGCCTTCCTCGCTGTCGCGTTCACCCTTTGGGGGCATGTGGAAGGTGTTGACCAGGTTTTCCCCCTGCAGGGTTTCCAGGTGGATGTCGAAGCCCCACAGGCGATGCAGGTGCTTGAGCACGTCGTCGGTGGATTCGCCCAGCGGTTTGCGGTCATGTTGCTGGTGGCGCAGGGTCAGCGAGCGGTCGCCGCGGCGGTCGACGTCCCAGATCTGGATGTTCGGCTCGCGGTTGCCGAGGTTGTACTGCGCCGCCAGGGTTTCGCGGATCTTGCGGTATCCGTCGTCGTCATGGATGGCATCGACCAGCATGTCGTCCTTCTGGTCGTCGTCGAGGATGCTGAACAACTTGAACTCGCGGATCACCTTGGGTGAAAGGAACTGCAGGATGAAGCTTTCGTCCTTGAAGCTCTTCATGGCGAATTTGAGCGTGGCCAGCCAGTCGCTGCCGGCGATATCCGGGAACCAGCGCCTGTCTTCCTCTGTGGGAGTCTCGCAGATCCGGCGGATGTCGCGGTACATGGCGAAGCCCAGCGCATAGGGGTTGATGCCGCTGTAGTAGGGGCTGTCGAAGCCTGGCTGGTAGATCACGCTGGTGTGGTACTGGAGGAACTCCATCATGAAGCCGTCGCTGACCAGCCCTTCGTCGTAGAGGTCGTTGATCAGCGTGTAGTGCCAGAAAGTTGCCCAACCTTCGTTCATTACCTGGGTCTGGCGCTGCGGGTAGAAGTACTGCGCGACCTTGCGCACAATGCGCACGACTTCGCGCTGCCAGGGTTCTAGCAGCGGGGCGTTCTTCTCGATGAAGTACAGGATATTTTCCTGGGGCTCGCTGGGATAGCGGGCCAGGCCCTGTTCCTTGTCCTTTCCGGCGGCCTTGGGGATGGTCCGCCAGAGGTCGTTGACCTGGCGCTGGATCTGCTCTTCCCGCTCCTTCTGGCGTTGCCGCTCCTCCTCGGCGGAGATCGGATAGGGCCGCTTGTAGCGGTCCACGCCATAGTTCATCAGGGCGTGGCAGGAGTCCAGCAGGTCTTCCACGGCGTCGATGCCGTAACGTTCCTCGCACTTGCTGATGTAGGACTTGGCGAACACCAGGTAGTCGATGATCGAGGTGGCGTCGGTCCAGGTGCGGAACAGGTAGTTGCCCTTGAAGAAGCTGTTATGCCCGTAGCAGGCGTGGGCGATGACCAGTGCCTGCATGCACTGGGTGTTCTCTTCCATCAGGTAGGCGATGCACGGATCGGAGTTGATCACGATCTCGTACGCCAGCCCCATCTGCCCGCGTTTGTAGTTCTTTTCCGTGCTGAGGAAGTGTTTGCCATAAGACCAGTGGTTATATCCGATGGGCATGCCGACCGAAGCGTAGGCATCCATCATCTGCTCGGCGGTGATCACTTCGATCTGGTTGGGGTAGGTGTCCAGCGCGTAGCGCTCGGCGAGCCGACTGATCTCGCGGTCGTACTGCTGGATCAGCTCGAAGGTCCACTCCGAGCCGGTGGCAATCGGCTGGCGCTTGCTCATGCGACGAGCCTCCTCTGGAACAGCTCGCGGAAGACCGGATAGATGTCCGAGGACGAGACGATCTGCTGCTGGGCGAAGCTGTCCTCGAAGGTTTCGCGGATCTTCTCGTACTCGAACCATAGCGCCTGGTGCTCGCGCGGGGTGATCTCGACGTAGGTGTAGTACTGCACGAACGGCATGATCTGCTTCATCAGGATATCGCGGCAGACTGGCGAGTCGTCGTTCCAGTTGTCGCCGTCGGATGCCTGGGCGGCGTAGATGTTCCACTCGTTGGTGGGGTAGCGCTCGCTCATGACTTCCTGCATCAGCTTGAGCGCGCTGGAGACGATGGTGCCGCCAGTTTCGCGGGAGTAGAAGAATTCTTCCTCATCCACCTCGCGGGCGCTGGTGTGGTGGCGGATGAACACGACTTCGATCTTCTCGTAGTTCCGCTTGAGGAACAGGTAGAGAAGGATGAAGAAGCGCTTGGCGATGTCCTTGGTGGCCTGGGTCATCGAGCCGGAAACGTCCATCAGGCAGAACATCACGGCCTTGGACGTCGGGTTGGGTTGTTTGACCAGCAGGTTGTATTTGAGGTCGAAGGTGTCGAGGAAGGGCACCTTGTCGATGCGCGCGCGCATGGCGGCGATCTTCTGCTCCAGCTCCTGAATATCGCCGAGGTTGTCCGGCTCCTCGCGCTTGAGGCGATCCAGCTCCGTCAGCGCGGCGCGCAGCTTGCCGCGGGTGGAGCCGGAAAGTGCGATGCGTCGTGCATGGGCCGAGCGCAGCGTGCGGACGATGTTGATGCGCGAGGGGTTGCCTTCGTTGCTGATGCCGGCGCGCACGGTCTTGAAGGTGTCACTGCCGGTGAGGTGGCGCTTGACCAGGTTGGGCAGCTCCAGGTCCTCGAACATGAAGTCGAGGAACTCTTCCTGGGTGATCTGGAAGACGAAGTCGTCCATCCCGTCGCCCTGGTTGCTGGCCTTGCCGGCGCCACGACCGCCGCCACCTCCCTGGGGGCGCGGGATATGTTCGCCAGTGGTGAATTCCTTGTTGCCGGGATGAACGACGGTCTGCTTGCCGCCGCGCCCGTGGTGCAACACCGGTTCGTCGATATCGCGACCGGGAATGCTGATCTGCTCGCCATGTTCCATATCGGTGATGGAGCGGCGGCTGACGGCCTCTTCGACGGCCTTCTTGATGTGCTCACGGTAGCGCCGCAGGAAACGCTGGCGGTTCACCGTGCTCTTGTTCTTGCCGTTCAGACGCCGGTCGATGACGTAGCTCATGAATGCTCCTCAGGGCCTGCTGCGCAGCGGCGGAACCGCTACGGACCCGAAAGCGACCGGCGCGGCGGTTTCCGCCGCGCCGATGGCAGACTACTGCGACTTGCGAACCCGCAGATACCATTCCGACAGCAGGCGTACCTGCTTCTCGGTATAGCCGCGCTCGACCATGCGTTTGACGAAGTCGTTGTGCTTCTGCTGATCCTCCTTGCTCGCCTTGGCGTTGAAGCTGATGACCGGCAGCAGGTCCTCGGTGTTGGAGAACATTTTCTTCTCGATCACCACCCGCAGCTTCTCGTACGACAGCCAACTCGGGTTCTTGCCGTTGTTGCCGGCCCGGGCACGCAGCACGAAGTTGACGATTTCGTTGCGGAAATCCTTCGGATTGCTGATGCCGGCGGGTTTCTCGATCTTCTCCAGTTCCTCGTTGAGGGCCGCGCGATTGAGTATTTCTCCGGTTTCCGGGTCGCGGTATTCCTGGTCCTGGATCCAGAAGTCGGCGTATAGAACGTAGCGGTCGAAGATGTTCTGCCCGTACTCGCTGTAGGACTCCAGATATGCAGTCTGGATCTCCTTGCCGATGAACTCGACATAGCGCGGCGCCAGGTACTCCTTCAGGAAGCGCAGGTAGCGCTCGCGGGTTTCCGGCGGGAACTGTTCCTGCTCGATCTGTTGCTCCAGCACGTAGAGCAGGTGGACCGGGTTGGCTGCCACTTCGTGAGGGTCGAAGTTGAATACCTTCGACAGGATCTTGAAGGCAAAACGAGTGGAAAGTCCGGCCATGCCTTCGTCGACTCCCGCGGCGTCGCGATATTCCTGGATCGACTTGGCCTTGGGGTCGGTGTCCTTGAGGTTCTCGCCGTCGTAGACGCGCATCTTCGAGTAGATATTGGAGTTTTCCGGCTCCTTCAGGCGCGAGAGCACGGAGAACTGCGAGAGCATCTTCAGGGTGTCCGGCGCGCAGTGGGCGTGCGCCAGGGAGCTGTTGATGAGCAGTTTGTCGTAGATCTTGATCTCATCGGAGACGCGCAGGCAGTACGGCACCTTGACGATGTAGATACGGTCGATGAACGCCTCGTTGTTCTTGTTGTTGCGGAAGCTGTGCCACTCCGATTCGTTGGAGTGGGCGAGGATGATGCCGCTGTAGGGCAGGGAACCCAGGCCCTCGGTACTGTTGTAGTTGCCTTCCTGGGTGGCGGTGAGCAAGGGGTGCAGGACCTTGATCGGCGCCTTGAACATCTCGACGAATTCCATCAGGCCCTGGTTGGCCCGGCACAGCGCACCCGAGTAGCTATAGGCGTCTGCGTCGTTCTGCGGGTATTCCTCCAGCTTGCGGATATCCACCTTGCCGACCAGGGCGGAAATGTCCTGGTTGTTCTCGTCGCCCGGTTCGGTCTTGGCGATTGCGATCTGATTGAGGATCGACGGGTGCAGCTTGACCACGCGGAACTGGCTGATGTCGCCGCCGAACTCGTTGAGCCGTTTGGTCGCCCACGGCGACATCACCGAGCGCAGGTAGCGCCGGGGAATGCCGTAGTCTTCCTCGAGGATGGCACCGTCTTCGTCCGGGTTGAACAGCCCCAGGGGGGACTCGAATACCGGCGAGCCCTTGATGGCATAGAAAGGTATGCGTTCCATCAATTGCTTGAGCTTTTCGGCAAGGGACGATTTGCCGCCGCCCACCGGGCCCAGCAGGTAAAGGATCTGCTTCTTCTCTTCCAGGCCCTGGGCGGCATGGCGGAAGAAGGCGACTATCTGGTCGATGCACTCTTCCATGCCGTGGAAGTCGGCAAAGGCCGGGTATTGGCGAATCACCTTGTTGGAGAAGATTCGCGACAGGCGGGAATCGACGGACGTGTCGAGTAATTCGGGCTCACCGATGGCCATCAGCATCCGTTCGGCGGCGGTGGCGTAGGCGGTCTTGTCCTGCTTGCAGAGATCCAGGTACTCCTGCAGGGAGTATTCCTCTTGGCGGGTCGCTTCGAAGCGTTCCTGGAAGTGACTGAAAATGCTCATGACGTCTCCTCGCTCGATGCATGGAGCCGGCGCGGGATCGGTCGTGTGCGGGTGCGGTCGGGCCGCCAGTGAAGCCGGCGAGAATCCCCCAGAACTCCAACGGAACCTGGCCATAGCCCTGATCCGCCCCAAATGGTCACTGCCGATTACCCGGAAGCCGGTGTGCCGGCTCTCCCTGTTTTGGATGGCCTGAGGGAAAGGATAGTTCGTTATCCGGCCTGTAAAGGGCGAAAGCGCGAGAAGTTACAGATTTTTTGAAGGGGCGATTCCATCCCCTTTGCAGGGCCGTTCAGTCAGCGCCGCCAGCGCTGGTATCCGCGGGATAGACGCTGCGCCACAGCTCGAAGCCGCCATCGAGGCTGTAGACTTCGGAGAAGCCCTGCTGGACGAAATAGGCCGCCGCGCTCTGGCTGGAGTTGCCGTGATAGCAGACCACGACCAGCGGAGCGTCCATGTCTGCCTCGCGGATGAAATCGGCCACCGAGTAGTTGTCGATATGGCGGGAGCCAGTGATGTGGCCAATGGCAAAGCTCTGCGGGTCGCGGATGTCGACTACCTGGGCGCCACCTTCGCGCAGTTGCTGGGCCAGGTCGGGGGCGATGCGCTTGAATTCGCTCATGCGGGGTTACCTCGGGTTTCTTCGGACGCGCAACTGCATGTGATGCGCTCCAGGGTGTCGATGTTCATCAGCGTCATGCTGCCGCCCCAAACGCAACCGGTGTCCAGGGCGAAGAGGCCGGGGACATCGCACTGGCCTTCCAGCGCCGCCCAGTGTCCAAAGACGATCCTGCGCCCGGCGGCCTTGCGCTCGGGGTAGCTGAACCAGGGTGCGTAGCCGGGCGGCGCGGTATCCAGACCTTCCTTGGACTTCAGGTCGAGCCTGCCGTCCGGCGTGCAGAAGCGCATGCGCGTGAAGTAATTGGTGATCACCCGCAGGCGCTCGATGCCGTGCAGCTTCTTGTCCCACTTGGCCGGCTCGTTGCCATACATGCCATCGAGGAACAGCGGCAACTGGGTGTCATCGCGCAGGGCCTTCTCAACCTCGGCGGCGCGCAGCAGGGCCTTCTCGATGGACCATTGCGGCGGGATGCCGGCATGCACCAGGGTGACGTCGCGCTCGGCATCATGGTGGACCAGCGGCATCCGCCTCAGCCATTCGACCAACTGTGCGCCGTCCGGCGCTTCGATGATCTCACGCAGCGTGTCGTTCTTCTTCAGGCGCTCGGCGTTATATGCCACCGCGATCAGGTGCAGGTCGTGGTTGCCCAGCACACAGACCAGCGAATTGCGGATGGCGTACAGGTAGCGCAGCGTTTCGAGCGATGCCGGCCCGCGGTTGACCAGGTCGCCCACCAGCCACAGCGTGTCCTGCGCCGGGTCGAACTTCACCTGTGCGAGCAGGCATTTCAGCGGCTCCAGGCAGCCTTGCAGATCACCGACGGCGTAGGTAGCCATCAGTGCAGCGCTCCCGGAACGGCCAGGCGGAACACCGGAATTTTGGCGTCGAAATGGTGGCCATCGGCGGCGATCATCTCGTAGCTGCCGTGCATGCTGCCCACCTTCGTGGCGAGCACGGTGCCGCTGGTGTAGGTATGGCTGGCACCCGGCTCGATCAGCGGCTTCTCGCCGACGACACCGGCGCCGCGCACTTCCTGTACGTGGCCGTCGCCATCGGTGATGACCCAGTGGCGGGTTAGCAGCTTGGCGGCCTGCTCGCCCTGATTGTGGATGGTCACGGTGTAAGCGAAGACATAGCGCTGCTGCTCGGGCTGCGACTGCTCCGGCAGATGGCGAGTGGTGACGCTGACGGTTACGTTGTAGCGCGGGTCGCTCATGCGGAGGGTCCTTGCGCGGTATCGGCGGATATCTCGGACAGGCGGTTCGCCAGGCGCACGAAGTCGGCAACATTCAGTTGCTCCGGGCGCAGGGTCGGGTCGACGCCTGCCGCCTCGATGTCCTCGACGCTCATCAGGGCGCGCAGGGTGTTGCGCAGGGTCTTGCGGCGCTGGTTGAAGGCTTCGCGGACGATGCGCTCCAGCACTCGGTGGTCCTTGGCCGGATAGGGCAGTTCGCTATAGGGCACCAGGCGGACGATCGCCGATTCGACTTTGGGCGGCGGATTGAACGCGCCGGGGCCGACGGTGAACAGGTAATCCACCCGGCAGAAATACTGCACCATGATCGACAGGCGGCCCCAGTCGCCATTGCCCGGCTCGGCGGCCAGACGCTCGACCACTTCCTTCTGCAGCATGAAGTGCATGTCCTGAATGATCGGCGCATGGTCCAGCAGATGGAAGATCAGCGGTGTGGAGATGTTGTAGGGCAGGTTGCCGACCACGCGGAGCTTATCGTCCTCAGCGCCGACCAGGCTTGCGAAGTCGAACTTCAGGGCGTCGCCCTGGTGCAGGCTGAAGTTGGGCTTGAGGCCGAAGCGCCATTTCAGTTGCGGGATCAGGTCGAGGTCCAGCTCGATCACGTCGAGCTTCGCGCCGCTGTCCACCAGGCCCTCGGTCAGGGCACCCTGGCCCGGGCCGATTTCCAGCACGTGCTGGCCCTCCTTGGGGGCGATGGAGCGCAGGATGCGGTGAATCACCCCGGCATCGTGCAGGAAGTTCTGGCCGAAGCGTTTGCGGGCGCGGTGTTGGAAAGGTTCGGACATCGATGGCTCCGGAGGAGCAGCTGGGAGCGCTAGGCTGCGAGCTGGAGGCGAAAAACCATCAGTTTACCAGCCCTGTGCGGCCAGCACGAAACGCTGGCCGAACGGAATGCCCGGGTCAGCGCCCGGCCTCGGCCATCTGGTAGGCGGTTTCCAGTGCGACCTGCAGGCTTCCGCTGTCGATCCGGCCGGTTCCGGCGAGGTCCAGCGCGGTGCCGTGGTCCACCGAAGTGCGGATGATCGGCAGGCCCAGCGTCACGTTCACTGCCGCGCCGAAACCCTTGTACTTGAGCACCGGAAGGCCCTGGTCGTGGTACATGGCAAGGACCGCATCGCAGTGCTCCAGATGCTTGGGGGTGAACAGGGTATCGGCCGGCAGCGGGCCTATCAGTTGCATGCCCTCCGTGCGCAGGCGCTCCAGCGTCGGCTCGATGACATCGATTTCCTCGTGGCCGAGGTGCCCGCCCTCGCCGGCATGGGGGTTCAGGCCGCAGACCAGAATGCGCGGATTGGCTATGCCGAACTTGTCGCGAAGGTCGGCGTGGAGGATGCGGGTGACCCGTTCGAGGCGTTCCGGGGTGATGGCATCGGCGATCTGCCGCAGCGGCAGATGAGTGGTCACCAGGGCAACGCGCAAACCACGGGTGGCCAGCATCATCACCACCTGGGCGGTGGCGGTCAGGTCGGCGAGGAATTCGGTGTGGCCGGAGAAGGCGATGCCGGACTCATTGATGACGCCCTTGTGCACCGGCGCAGTGATCATGCCGGCGAAGTGCCCATCAATGCAGCCCTGGCCGGCACGTGTCAGGGTTTCCAGCACGTAGGCGGCATTGCCGGGGTTCAGCTTGCCGGGCTCCACCGGCGCGGCCAGCGGGGTGTCCCACACGTACAGCGAACCGGCTGCGGCCGGCTGGTTGGGCCATGTGCCCGGGCCGACTTTCTGCAGCGTGATGTCCAGTCCCAACTGGGTGGCGCGTTCGGCCAGCAGCGCGTGGCTGGCGATCGCCACCAGCGGATAGGGCTGCGCTTCCCGCGAGAGCAGAAGGCACAGGTCGGGGCCGATGCCGGCGGGTTCGCCGGGGGTCAGGGCAAAGAGGCGTGGGCTGTTCATCTGGCACTCTCGAATCGTTGGCCGTTCGGGCCGGGAAGACGGATGGGACTACTCTACGACGAAGCGTTCGACGGGCAAAAAGAAACCCGGCCTGGGCCGGGTTTCCTTGTAGCGACGGGCGCGGCTTACAGCTTGATCTCGACGTAGGCTTCGTCGCGGATCTGGCGCAGCCAGGCTTGCAGCTCTTCATCGTATTTGCGTGCGCGAAGGGTCTGGGCGGCCTGTTGCTCGCGGAACTTGTCGCTGCTGTCCGTGGCGCGGCGACCCAGAACTTCCAGGACATGCCAGCCGAACGGCGAGCGGAACGGCTTGGTGACCTGGCCCTGCGGCGCGTTGTTCATCACTTCGCGGAATTCCGGTACCAGCGACTCCGGATCGACCCAGTTCAGGTCGCCGCCGTTGAGTTTGGAGCCCGGATCTTCGGAGTATTTCTTCGCCAGTTCGCCGAAGCTCTCGCCAGCCTGAATGCGCTCGTAGAGCTTCTGGGCCAGGCGCTGGGTTTCTTCTTCGCTGCGAATTTCACTGGGCTTGAGCAGGATGTGGCGGACGTGCACTTCGTCACGCAGCATCTTGCTGCCGCCGCGCTTTTCTTCCAGCTTGAGGATGATGTAGCCACCCGGCGTACGGACTGGCTCGGTGACATCGCCCACGGCCAGAGTGCCGATCATGCTGTCGAACGGCGAGGGCAATTGGGCTGCCTTGCGCCAGCCGATTTCGCCGCCTTCCAGGGCGTTGTCGCCCGCCGAGCGGGAAACCGCCAGTTGGCCGAAATCCGCACCCTGCTTGAGCTGCTGGTACAGCTCGGTAGCCTGACGGCCAGCGGCCTGCACGGTTTCGGGCGAAGCGCCATCGGGAACCGGAATCAGGATATTGGCCAGGCGATACTCTTCGGAGAGCTGGATCTTGCCCATGTCGGACGCCAGGAAGTTCTGCACTTCCTGCTCGCTGACCTGGATACGCTCGGCCACACGGCGTTGGCGTACGCGGCTGATGATCATCTCGCGGCGTACCTGCTCGCGGGCGTCGTCGTAGGACAGGCCGTCATGAGCGAGGGCTGCGCGGAACTGATCCAGGCTCATGTTGTTGCGCTGGGCGATGGTGCCCATGGCCTGGTTCAGCTCCTCATCGGTGATGCGGATGCCGGAACGGTCGCCGATCTGCAGCTGGATGTTCTCGATGATCAGGCGCTCGAGCACCTGCTGGGTGAGGACATGTTCCGGCGGCAGTGGGGCGCCACGCTTCTGGATGGTCTGGCGAACTTCACGCAGGCGCTGGTCCAGCTGGCTCTGCATCACCACGTCGTTATCGACGATGGCGACCACGCGATCCAGCGGAACCACTTCGGCCTGTACGACGGAACTTGCCAACAGCGCGCCCAGCATCAGCGGGCGCAGGGCCTTACATAGCATTGTCTTCACGTTGACGATAACCCTGGATACCTTGGTCGAGGAAGCCTTCCACCTGGTTGCCAACCACGCCGCCAAGGCCTTTCAAGATGATTTGCAGGAAGACGCCACGGTCGGACTTGGACGTCGAAGTGATGTACTCTTCGTCGTCGTAGTCGACCCAGTAGCGGTTGATTACGCGCAGTTTCCAGCAGCAACTGTCGTACTCGAAGCCACCGAAGGCCTCCAGCGTACGGCTGTTGTTGTAGTCGAACTGCCAGCGGCCGATGGCGGCCCACTGCGGCAGTACCGGCCAGATGAACGAGAAGTCGTGCTGTTCGATCTTGTACTCGTCGCTGCCGTACTCGAACTGCCCGGTATTCGGGTTGAAACGCTTGCTGTCCGCACGATAGCGGTAGCCGGCGTTGAGCACCTTGCGAGGATCGGCTTCCGGCTGATAGTGGAACATCAGGTTGCCGTTGTCGGTGTGGTGCGTGTTGGGGTTCCAGTTGTAGTCGGAGCTGACGAACCAGTCGTGGTCGAAGCGGTACACGCCGGTCAGCGCGTACGGCGAGCGCCAGGTATCGGCGTCCGGGTTCTTCGCACCGCTGGCGCGCAGATCGTCCTCGGTCAGGCCGGGCAACTGCACACGGCGATCGCTGAAGTAGTAGATCTGCCCGCCGGCAATGTAGGCGCGCTCGAAACCGTCGTCCTCGATGAAGCGCGAGCCCAGGCCAAGGGATAGCTGGTTGGCGTCGCCGATGCGGTCCTTGCCGGTGAAGCGGTTCTCACGCCACAGCGAGTCGTAGCTGAAGGTGAACTCGCCGGTGTCGAAGGTCGGCAGGTTGTTCTGATTCTCGTACGGGACGTAAAGGTACATCGCACGCGGTTCGAGAGTCTGGCGGAACTTGGTGCCGGCGAACGTGGTGTCGCGGTCGAAGTACAGGCCGCCGTCCAGCTTGGCCAGGCCAAGCGAGCGGTCCGGACTGGTCTCGTAGTTGATGTAGCTCGGCAGCGTGGCCTTGCCCTTGCCGTCGAGGTCCAGATCGTACTTGGTGTACATCGCCTTGACGGTGGGCTTGAGGAAGCCCCAGCTGCGCGACATCGGCAGGCTCACGCCCGGCTCGAAGTGCGCGCGGTCGCCGGTTGCACGGGCGAGACCGGCGATGTTGGTGTCCGGGCGCGCGTACAGGGTCGGGTCGGTGTCGTTGCGGCGATAGAAGCCTTCGTCCAGGTCGCGGTCGAAGCGCACCAGTTCCGAGCCGTAGGTGAAGTCGAGGCCGCCCGGGTTGAACGGCAGCTTGCCATCGAGGGTGAGCTGCGGCAGGCGATCGTATGGCGTCACGTCGGTCACGGTCGCCAGTTGATAGGCTTGCGCGTTCAGACGGGCTGTATAGCTGTCGCCGCGGTAAGTCAGGATGCCCTGCTGGTTCACGTAGGTCGGCGCGCCGATGCCCAGCGAGGTGTCCAGGTCCTGGAAGTAGTACGGGTCGCTGATGCGGGTGTAGTCCACCTGCGCCAGCAAGCGGGAATCCAGGCCGCTGACGTTCTTCCAGCCATACAGCCAACGGGTATCGGTGTACTGTGGGAAGTCCTTGCGGTCGTCGTTCTTGTCGTTCAGGTAGGCCGCGTTGAACTGGCCTTCGCTGCTGTGGGTCAGGTAGCGGAACTCGCCTTCCATCAGCAGGCCGCGCTTGACCATGTAGTGCGGATACAACGTGGCGTCGTAGTTCGGCGCCAGGTTGAAGTAGTACGGCGTGGTCAGCGTGAAGCCGGTGTCGGAGGACGACGCGAACGACGGCGGCAGGAAGCCGGACTGGCGGCGGTCGTCGATCGGGAAGTAGATGTAGGGGGTGTAGAAGACGGGAATGTCCTTCACCCGCAGGGTCGCGTTGGTCGCGGTGCCGAAACCGGTGGCCGGGTTCAGCTTGATGTTGTTGCCCTTGACGTACCAGGCGTTGCTGCTGGGCTCGCAGCGGGTGTAGGTGCCGTCCTTGAGCTGGATGATCGCGTCTTCCTGGCGCTTGGCGTACAGCGCGCTGCCGCGTACCTGCGCCTGGTGCATGACATATTCGGCGTTGTCGATCTTCGCTTCGCCGTTGTCCAGTTGTAGCTCGGCGTGATCGCCGACGATCAGGGCGCCGTTGTCGCGCAGCTTGACGTTGCCGACCAGCTCGCCACGGTTCTCGGCCTGGTGCAGGTTGGCCTCGTCGGCCTCCACCTGCATGCTGCCCTGGCGCAGGACCACGTTACCCGCGAGGGTGGCGATCTGCTTTTCCTGCTCGTAGCGGGACACTTTCGCCGAGACGTAGGTGGGTGCCTCGTCGTTCGGCGTCTTGTCGTTCATGCCCGGGCGGATCGGCTCGATGTAGGCGCCGTCGCAATACGGGCCGATCTCCGCGAGCTGAGCCGAGGTCAGTTTGTCGCGGGGAATCCAGTCGAGGTGGCTGTAGTCGTTGCTACGCGACTTCAGGCCGCGGCCGCCGGACTGAGTGACCAGTTGCTTGGGCTCTTCCTCCGCTGAGGCGGATGTGCTGCCGGACTTCTGGCCGCTGGCGGACACGGTGCTGCCGCCGGCGCTCACGGAGGTGGCGCCGTGCTGCGGACGCGGGATCTTGCTGCTGCTGTCCTGTGCCGAGCAATCCCAGGAGCCGGAGGCCGTGGGTTGGCAGGCGAATTGCTGACCGGGTGCCGCGGTCACGGACGCGAGCGGCTGGATCGCCAACAGGCTACCGGTCACCAGCAAGGGGAATTTTCTACGGAACACGGGGAAATTCACTGCCATCTTGTTAATCCGGGCTTCCTGCGAGCCATCGGCCCGGTGCGGGCCGCACGCCTCTCGATGGGCTCAAAAAGATGCTGGATAATAAAGCATGACCCGCGCAACGGCTAGGGCCGTGGAGAACCCCAGAAGATGACACAGGATGCCCGATACCAGCAGATGATCCGCTGGTTGGACTTGAGTTTGCCCGCAGTGTTCACCGCCGAAGGCTGGGGCGAGGTGCCCGAGGCCGGCCTGACGCCGGCCAGCAGCGATGCCAGTTTCCGCCGTTATTTCCGCTGGCAGGGCGATGGCCGCAGCCTGATCGTGATGGATGCGCCGCCGCCGCAGGAAGACTGCCGGCCCTTCGTCAAGGTTGCCGGCCTGCTGGCAGAGGCGGGCGTGCATGTGCCGAAGATTCTTGCTGAGGATACCGAGCAGGGCTTCCTGCTGCTCGACGATCTCGGGCGCCAGACCTACCTGGATGTGCTCAACCAGCAGAACGCAGAGGAACTGTTCGAAGATGCCCTCGACGCGCTGATTGCCTTCCAGCAGGTGGACGTCGCCGAGCGGCTGCCGGCCTACGACGAAGCCCTGCTGCGCCGCGAGCTGCAACTGTTCCCCGACTGGTATCTGCAACGCCATCTGGGCGTGACCCTGGAAGGCGAGCGGCTCGCGGCCTGGGAGCGCACCTGCGACCTGCTGGTGCGCAGCGCCCTGGAGCAACCACGGGTGCTGGTGCATCGCGACTACATGCCGCGCAACCTGATGCTCAGCGAGCCGAACCCCGGGGTACTCGATTTCCAGGACGCGGTCTACGGGCCGGTCACCTATGACGTTACCTGTCTATATAAGGATGCCTTCCTCAGTTGGCCGGAACCGCGCGTTCACGACGGCCTTTCGCGCTACTGGCGCAAGGCGCAAGCTGCCGGCATCCCGTTGCCCGATCGGTTCGAGGACTTCCTGCGCGCCAGCGACCTGATGGGCGCGCAACGCCACCTCAAGGTGATCGGCATCTTCGCGCGCATCTGCCACCGCGATGGCAAACCACGTTACCTGGGCGACGTCCCGCGATTCTTCCGCTATCTGGAAAACGTCATTGCCCGCCGCCCGGAACTGGCTGACCTCGCCGGGTTGCTGGCCAGCCTGCCCAACGACGAGACTCACCCCGCATGAAAGCCATGATTCTCGCAGCGGGCAAGGGCGAGCGCCTGCGTCCGTTGACCCTGCATACGCCCAAGCCGCTCGTGTGCGCGGGCGGTGTGCCGTTGATCGAGTACCAGTTGCAGGCGCTGCGGCGCGCGGGGTTTGACCAACTGGTGATCAACCATGCCTGGCTGGGCCAGCAGATCGAGGATCATCTCGGTGACGGCGCGCGGCTTGGTGTCAGCATTCGTTACTCGCCCGAAGGCGAGCCGCTGGAAACTGGCGGCGGCATCTTCCGTGCGCTGCCGTTGCTGGGCGATGCTCCCTTCGTGATCGCCAACGGCGATATCTGGACCGACTTCGACTACGCCGAGCTGCACGGCGCGCTGGCCGGAGGCGATCTTGCCCACCTGGTGCTGGTGGACAACCCCGGCCACCACGCGCGGGGGGACTTCCACCTGAGCGGTGGCCGGGTAGAGGACTACCGCGAGGGTGAGCCGAGTCTCACCTATAGTGGCATCGCGATCCTGCATCCGGCGTTGTTCGACGGCTGCGAGCCAACTGCCTTCAAGCTGGCGCCGCTGCTGCGCCAGGCGATGGCGGACGGTCGTGTCAGTGGCGTGCATCATCGTGGGCGCTGGATCGATGTCGGCACCCACGAGCGTCTGGCGGAAGTCGAGCGCCAGTTGGCGGGTGCCTGAGGTGTTCTGGCCGGGCACTCTGGTGGGTGTCGTCGCTGGCTGGGCGCTGGCGAGCATTCCCGGTGCGATGCTGGGCGCGGTGCTCGGCCAGGTGCTGGACCGGCGCCTGCCGGTGCGGTCCTGGCGCGGCCTGCTGGAGCAGTTGCGCGGCGGGCCGCGTGTCGATGACCGCGAGCTGCTGTTCCTGCTGCTCGGGCGCCTGGCCAAGAGCCGTGGCCGGGTGATGGACGCGCATATCCAGCAGGCGCGGGCGGAAATGCTCCGCCTGCGCCTCGATGACGCCGCTCGCCGCCAGGCGATCGACGCCTTCGGGCGTGGCAAGAGCGGTGGCGAATTGCTGGACATCGGCCTGCGCCAGCGGCGCGGCCAGGACGCCACGGCCGAAGGCTTGCTGCAGGCCTGCTGGCGGATGGCCTGGGCGGCCGGGGCGCCAGCGGCCACCGAGAAGAGCCTGATCCTGCAATGGGGCGAGCTGCTGGGGGTGCCCAGGGCGCGAATCCTGGCGCTTGCAGCCGGTGCCGAACCGCCGCGCGCGCCTGTTACCCCCCGCGAGTCGTATACCCAGGCGCTGCGCCTGCTGGGCGTTGCAGCGGATGCGCAGCCGGAGGATATCAAGCGTGCTTATCGTCGCCTGATCAGTCTCAATCACCCCGACAAGCTGGAGGGGCTGGGCGCCAGCCCCGAGCGAATTGCCGCGGCCACCGAAAAGACCCGCGAGATCCAGGCTGCCTACCTGTTGGTGCGCGAGCGCCGTGGCTTCCGCTGATCAGGGGCGCTCGATGGGCTCCAGGTGCATCGACAGCCAGCCGCGCACGCGGCGGTAGAGCTGGTCCTGTTCGCTGGCGAGGTCGGCGGGCAGGGCCTTCATGCCTATCTGCACGTAGTTGGGCGACTTCTGCCGCTTGCTGGCCTGTAGCCGCAGGCGGGCCGCCTCGCGATCGGCCGGATTGTCCTTGTAGTAGAAGTCGCCAGTGGCGAGGTTGAGCAGTGGCACGCTGTCTTCCAGCGACGGCTGGAAGTCGCGGGGCATTTCCGCCGCCACCATCACCAGGTTCCTGATATCGGTAGGCGTGCGCTCGCCCAGGTAACGGCTGGCCCAATAGGCGCCGGTGCCGTGGCCCAGCAGGACGATGGTTTTTGGCTTGTGCTGTTCGGCCAGCTCGACGGCAGCCTGGATGCGCGCCAGCACGCGCTCTGCATGCGCCTTGCGCAGGGCGACCGGGTCGGTCGGTGTCGGCGGGGTTTCCTCGGGGCTGGCCTGGGCCGGTTCCGCGCTACCGGCTTCGGCGGTGCTCTCCGGCGTTGGCGTGGCGCTACCCGCGCTGCCGGTGACCTCAGGCTTGCTGGCACTGTCGGTGGCACTGGCATCAGTATCGGCGCTGGCCCTGTCGGGAGATTCCACTGGGCGCGGCACCGGTGCGGTGCTCTGCGGGTCGGGCAGGGTCATGCTCAGGGTCTGCCAGCCGGCGTCCGGCAGCTTGCGCCGCAGGGGGGCGATCGCTACCGGCCAGTCGGCGCTTTCGCCGTCACCAGGCACCAGGATCACCACGCCTTCGGCGTCTGCGCGGTTGGCCGGGAGCCAGAGGGCGAGGAAGCTTTCGTCGCCTGCCTGCAGCATCTGCCGCTCGTGTTCCGGCAACTGGCGCGATAGTCCCCAGGCTTCGTCCTGGCTGCGCTCGCTCACGTCCGGACGCAGCGCCGGCGCGGCCGCGGGCTTTTCCTCGGTGGCGGGTCTGGCGTCTTCAGCCAGCGCCGCCTGCAAGGGCGACAGCCCGAGCGTCAGGCACAGGGCAAGCAGGGTGGGGCGGGGCAAATGCGGCATCGGCGATATCCATCTGGTCGGCGGTCGCGAGTGCGGCCAGCCTAACGGCTGTTATCTGGTTTGTCAGGCATAGCCCGTGCCGGGTTCCAACGGGGTTGCTGTAAGGTATGCCGGCTGCTTCTTGGCTCGAATCCATCATCGGGGTGTTATCGGCATGCGTCGTCTGTTCTGCAAAGCCTGGCTGTTCTGGCTGTTCTGTCTACCGTTGGCGGCCGCGGCGCAGAGCATTCCGCCGTCGCTGGCGCTGGACGAGGCCCAGCGCGCCTGGCTTGCCGATCATCCGCAATTGCGCGTCGGCGCGGTGCTCGAGGCGCCCTACGTCCAGCAGGATCGCCGGCTCCAGCAACTGTCCGGGGCAAACGTCGAGCTGCTCGAATGGCTGGCCAGATCTATGGGTGTGACGCTGCAATGGCGCACATTCCCCGACCAGACCGCGTTGGAGCGGGCCGTGCGCGACGGCGAGGTAGACCTCGCGCCCGGAGTGACGCAGACGCCGTCCAGCCTTCGGCACTGGCTGTTCTCCGACCCTTACCTGCGGGTGCCGCGGCTGGTTGTGGGCGATCGCGGCGCCGGCTCGGTGGAGCTGGAGTCGCTCGGCGCCAGCGAGTCGGTGGCGGTGCGTGGGCCCGGCGCGGTGGTGGACTACCTGCGCGGCACCTATTCGGGGCTGGCGCTGCAAGTGGCCGACAGCGACCGCGAGGCTTTGCGCAAGGTCCTCGGCCAGGAGGCGAAGTTCGCGGTGATCGACGAGGCGCAACTCGCCCGGCTCACCCGTGAGTCCGAGTTCACCGGCCTCGTGGTGGTCGCCGACATCGGCTATCCGCAACTGCTGCGCGTGGCCACCCGGCACAACCTGCCGGAGCTGGCGTCGATCATCGATGTGGCGTTGCGTGCATTGCCGGCCAAGGACCTCGACCGGCTTCACGAGCGCTGGTTGCAGCCGAGCTATCCGCGTCTCGGCGAGTCCCCCGGTTTCTGGCAGAACCTCTGCATTCTGCTGGGCCTGTTGCTGGCCTTCGCGCTGGCAACGCTGCTCTGGCTTCGGCGCCAGCACAATGCCCTGGAGTCTCGCCTGCTCGCGGTGCGGCGCGATATCGAACTGCGCCAGGCCGCGGAAGAAGCGCTGCGGCTCACCCAGTTCGCCATCGACAGCAGCACGGTGGGTATCCTCTGGGTCAACTGGGACAGCCACGTGCGCTATGCCAACCGCGCCGCCGAGGAGATGCTGGGATACGCACCCGGCGCTGTAGTGGACCGCCCCCTGGCGGACTTCGAGCCTGGGCTGGACATGGACCGCTGGCTCAACCTCTGGCGCCGCGCGCGCAACAGCGACGAGGCGCCGCTGAATTTCGAGACGCAGTGCCTGTGCGCCGGCGGCCGCTGGCTGCCGGTGGATGTGTCGTTGAGCTTCCTGCGTTTCGGTGGCTCCGAATACCTGCTGGTGTTCCTCAGCGATGCCACCGAACGCCGTCGCGCACGCGCCGCGCTGGAAGAGAGCGAGGCTCGTCTGCAGGGCATCGCCGCCAACGTGCCGGGGCTGGTATTCCGCCTGGAGCCCAGCGCCCCGGACGACAATTCCGATTTCGCCTATATCAGCTTCATCACTGGCGGCAGCGAAACCGCCCTGGGATACACGCCCGGCTATCTGCGCGAGAGCGGGCTGGGCATCATGGGGCTGGTGCATCCGTCGGAGCGCGAAAGCTATCTCGCCAGCCAACTGCTGGCGGTGGAAAGCGGCAGCAACTGGCACTGGCAAGGGCGCATCCTGACCCGCGCCAGTGAGCCGCGCTGGGTCGACATCAAGGCTACTGTGCGACACTTGGAAGACGGTCGCCTGGCATGGGACGGCGTGGTCTGGGACATCACCGAGAACAAGCAGATCGAGCTGGAACTGGGTGAGTCGCGTGCGCAGCTGCGGGAGTTGTCCGCGCACCTTGAAAGCGTGCGGGAGGAGGAGAAGGCACGGATCGCCCGTGAGGTCCACGATGAGCTGGGGCAGGTATTGACGGTGCTCAAGCTGGAGACGTCGATGTGCGAGCTGGCCTATGGCGAGCTGGATGGCGGCCTGAGCGAACGGCTGGGCAACATGAAACGCCTGATCGCCCAGTTGTTTCAGTTGGTGCGTGATGTGGCCACGGCGTTGCGCCCGCCGATCCTCGACGCCGGTATCGGTTCGGCGGTGGAGTGGCAGGCTCGGCGCTTCGAGGCGCGCACGCAGATCCCTTGCCTGGTGCAGGTGCCGGAGAACCCGCCAGCGCTGGCGGATGCCAAGGCCATCGGCCTGTTCCGCATACTCCAGGAGGCGCTCACCAATGTCATGTGCCATGCCCAGGCGCATACTGTAGAACTGCAACTGAGCGTCGAGGGTGACGAGCTTTGCCTGCGCATCGGTGACGATGGCGTGGGTTTCGATCCGAGCGCCGCACGCCAGGGTGCGTCGTTCGGGCTGGTCGGTATGCGCGAGCGCGTGCTGATGCTCGGCGGGACGCTGCACATCGACAGCCAGCCGGGAGAGGGCACCACGCTGTGGGTGCGGATCCCTCTGGGCGAGGATAACGACAACCAAGAACGGGAGTAATGGCGGTGATTCGAGTGCTGGTGGCTGAAGACCATACGATCGTCCGCGAGGGCATCAAGCAATTGATCGGCATGGCCAAGGACCTGCAGGTAGTGGGCGAGGCCACCAACGGTGAGCAACTGCTCGAGACGCTGCGCCAGACGCCCTGCGAAGTGGTGCTGCTGGATATCTCGATGCCCGGTGTCAACGGGCTGGAAGCCATTCCGCGCATCCGCGCGCTGAGCAGTCCTCCGGCCATCCTGATGCTCTCGATGCACGACGAAGTGCAGATGGTCGCCCGCGCGTTGAAGGTCGGCGCCGCCGGCTACGCCACCAAGGACAGCGACCCGGCGTTGTTGCTCACGGCGATCCGCAAGGTCGCCAGCGGCGGCCGTTACATCGATCCGGATCTGGCCGACCGGATGGTCTTCGAGGTCGGCCTGACCGACGCCCGCCCGCCCCATGCCTTGTTGTCCGAACGCGAGTTCTCGGTGTTCGAGCGCCTGGTACATGGCGAAGGCGTCAACGAGATCGCCCAGCAACTGGCGGTCAGCAGCAAGACCATCAGCACCCACAAGGCGCGCCTGATGCAGAAGCTCGGCGCCAACTCGGTCGCTGACCTGGTGCGCTACGCGATGGAGCACAAGCTCGTCTGAGCCACTTTTCTCCATTCCACTGCAGGTTTTTTCGCCTCGCTCTGTGCGACGTTTCCGATTTTTGTGACAAGCCGTCTACCTTGCACGCGTGAGGCAAGGAATGATTGCCGGTCGTCACAACAAGGAGAAGAAAAAGATGTTGCGAGCGGTAAGGGGAGGGCTGCTGTTCGGCCTGCTGGGGAGCGTCGCGATGCCGGCGCTGGGGGACTACGTCACGGTGATTTCCTTTGGCGGCGCCAACAAGGCCGCACAGGAAGAGGCCTTCTACAAGCCATTCAAGGAAGCCACCGGCAATGCTGTCGTGCACGGCTCCTACAACGGTGATCTGGCCAAGCTCAAGCGCATGGTCGAGATCAGCCATGTGTCCTGGGACGTTGTGGAAGTCGAGGCACCGGAGCTGGCGCGCGGGTGCGAGGAAGGGCTGTTCATGAAGCTCGACCAGAAGACCGTGGGCAATCTCGCCGACTTCGTTCCCGGTGCCGTGCAGCCTTGCGGCATTGGCATCTTCGTCTGGACCACGCTGCTCGCCTACAACCAGGACAAGGTGCAAGGTGCTCCTGCCAGTTGGGCCGATTTCTGGGATGTGAAGAAGTATCCGGGCAAGCGCGGGCTTCGGTGGGGAGCGAAGTACAGCCTGGAATTCGCCCTGATGGCCGACGGCGTCGCGCCCAAGGATGTCTATAAGGTGCTGTCCACCAACGATGGCGTCGACCGCGCGTTCCGCAAGCTGGACGAACTCAAGCCCTACATCAACTGGTGGAAATCCGGCCAGGATCCGGTGCGCGACCTCGCCGACGGCACTGTGGTGATGAGCTCCGCCTACAACGGCCGCATCGCCGCCGCGCAGGGCGAGCAGAAGGGCTTCCGCATGGTCTGGACTGGCGGCATCTACGACTTCGACTTCTGGGCGTTGCCGTCGGGCGTGTTCAAGAAGGAACTGGCCGAGCAATTCGTCAATTTCGCCAGCCAGCCGAAGCAGCAGAAGGCCTTCGCCGAGAACATTGCCTACGGCCCGACCAACCGCAAGGCGGTCGAGCTGCTGGCGCCGGACGTAGCCGCCAACCTGCCGACAGCGCCGCAGAACATCGCCAATGCGGTCGGCATGAATGTGAGTTTCTGGGCCGAACACGGCGACGCGCTGGAGAAGCGCTTCCAGGCCTGGGCCAAGCGCTGAGGCCGATTGTCTGGACCCGCCTTGGCGCGGCGGGTCCGCCAGTTCAATTCACCATGTTTTGTAGGGCAATCCCTACAAAGCATCATCTCTAAGCCTTATAGCAATCTCTCATACCGCCCGATTTGCGTGGTGCCCTGGCTTCTCTAGGCTTGAGAACAACGGCATTACAAAAAAACAAAGGTGCGGTTATGGCCGAGAATCAGGCAAACGATGTACTGGTCAGCTTCCGTGGCGTGCAGAAGAGCTACGACGGCGAATCTCTCATCGTGAAGGACCTCAATCTGGACATTCGCAAAGGCGAATTCCTGACGCTGCTGGGGCCTTCCGGTTCCGGCAAGACCACCAGCCTGATGATGCTGGCCGGTTTCGAAACCCCTACCGCCGGTGAAATCCTCCTCGCCGGCCGCGCGATCAACAACGTCCCCCCGCACAAGCGCGACATCGGCATGGTGTTCCAGAACTATGCGCTGTTCCCGCACATGACGGTGGCCGAGAACCTGGCCTTCCCGCTCAGCGTCCGCGGCATGAGCAAGACCGACGTGAGCGAGAGGGTCAAGCGCGCGCTGTCGATGGTGCAGCTCGACGCTTTCGGCGGCCGCTATCCGGGCCAGCTCTCCGGCGGCCAGCAGCAGCGCGTGGCGCTGGCTCGCGCGCTGGTGTTCGAACCGCAACTGGTGCTGATGGACGAACCCCTGGGTGCGCTCGACAAGCAACTGCGCGAGCACATGCAGATGGAGATCAAGCATATCCACCAGCGCCTGGGCGTCACCGTGGTCTATGTGACTCACGACCAGGGCGAAGCGCTGACCATGTCTGACCGCGTGGCCGTCTTCCACCAGGGCGAGATCCAGCAGATCGCGCCGCCGGCCGAGCTTTACGAACACCCGCGCAACTCCTTCGTGGCGAACTTCATTGGCGAGAACAACCGCATCGCCGGCCAGTTGGCTGCCCGCGACGGCGAGCGTTGCACCGTCAGCCTGGCGCGCGGCGAGAAGGTCGAGGCACTGGCAGTCAACGTCGGCGAAATCGGCGACACCGTCAGCCTGTCGATCCGCCCGGAACGCGTGCGCCTGAACGGCCGTAGCGAGAACTGCGTGAACCGCTTCTCCGGTCGCGTGGCCGAGTTCATTTACCTTGGCGATCACGTGCGTATCCGCCTCGAGGTTTGTGGCCGCACCGATTTCTTCGTCAAACAGCCGATCGCCGAGCTCGACCCCGCGCTCAGTGTTGGCGACGTAGTACCGCTGGGCTGGGAAGTCGAGCACGTGCGCGCGCTCGATCCGCTATCGGCGGCGTGACAGCGCGCTCCGGCCACTCCCGGACGCATCCAAGAAAAACAAACCTGCACACTGTGGAGAGAACAATAATGTCGAAGTCCTTGAAAGCAGCGGGTCTCAAGCTCGCGGCACTGAGTGTCGGCCTGGCCTGCGCGGCCCAGGTAATGGCCGCGACCGACCTGACCGTGGTGTCCTTCGGCGGCGCCAACAAGAACGCCCAGGTGAAGGCGTTCTACGAGCCCTACGAAAAAACCACCGGCAACAAGATTGTCGCCGGCGAATACAACGGTGAGATGGCCAAGGTGAAAGCCATGGTCGATACCAACAGCGTTTCCTGGGACCTGGTGGAAGTCGAATCGCCGGAACTGGCTCGCGGCTGCGACGAGGGCCTGTTCGAGGAAATCGACCCGGCTATCCTCGGCAAGGCCGAGGACTACGTTCCGGGTGCCGTGACCAACTGCGGCGTGGGCTTCTTCGTCTGGTCCACCGTGCTGGCCTACAACGCCGACAAGCTCAAGACCGCTCCGGCCAACTGGGCCGACTTCTGGGATACCAAGAAATTCCCGGGCAAGCGCGGCCTGCGCAAGGGTGCCAAGTACACCCTGGAATTCGCCCTGATGGCCGACGGCGTTGCGCCCAAGGACGTCTACAAGGTGCTGGCCACCAAGGAAGGCCAGGACCGCGCCTTCAAGAAGCTCGACGAGATCAAGCCGAGCATCCAGTGGTGGGAAGCCGGCGCGCAGCCGCCGCAGTACCTCGCCTCCGGCGATGTGGTGATGAGCTCCGCCTACAACGGCCGCATCGCCGCTGTGCAGAAGGAGAGCAACCTGAAGATCGTCTGGAACGGCGGCATCTACGACTTCGACGCCTGGGCCATCCCGAAGGGCGCCAAGAAGACCGACGAGAGCCTGAAGTTCATCGCCTTCTCGGTCAAACCCGAGCAGCAGAAGATCTACTCGGAGAATATCGCCTACGGCCCGGTGAACAAGAACGCGGTTCCGCTGTTGAACAAGGAATTGCTGAAGGACATGCCGACCACTCCGGAAAACATGGAGAACCAGGTTGGTATGGACGTCGCCTTCTGGGCTGACTTCGGCGAGCAACTGGAACAGCGCTTCAACGCCTGGGCCGCCAAGTAAGGGGCGCCAGCAAAAAACTGTTCTGGCGTTGTTGCCAGGCCTTGCCGTACTGACAGGTACTGTCAGCGGCAGGGCTCCGGCCAGAAACGTTCGCCCAGTTCTGCAAGCCCGGACCGCCGCGGCCTCCAGGGCCGCGACGGACCGCAACCGCCGGCCCTTTCCGGCGGTTGCGCCAAACACCACACCTTGGCCGCTCCCGGGCGGCCTGTTTTACCGGAGTTCGCTATGGCCACCGCTGTGTCTTTGAACGAGGTCGCCGGCCCTACCCTCAAGCAGCGCCTGGCGCGCGCGGAGCGGATGAACCGTCTGAAGTCCCAGGCGCTGATCCTGCCCCTGCTGGTCTTCCTGCTCCTGACTTTCCTAGTGCCCATCGCGGCGCTGCTCTACAAGAGCGTGAACAACCCCGAGGTCGTCGGCGCGCTGCCGTTGACCGTCAACGCCATTTCCGAATGGGACGGCAAGTCGCTGCCTTCGGATGCGGTGTACAAGGCGCTGAGCGAAGACCTCGTTGCCGCGCGCAAGAACCAGACCATCGGCGACCTTTCCAAACGCCTGAACATGGAGCTGGCCGGCTACCGCAGCCTGCTGGCCAAGACCGCCCGCGCCTTGCCGTTCAAGGAGCAGCCGGCGTCCTACAAGGATGCGATGGAGGCCCTCGACGAGCGCTGGGGCGACCCGGCGTACTGGCAGGCGATCCGTCGCAACGCCAGCCACCTCACCCCCTATTACCTGCTGGCCGCCGTCGACCACCGTATCGACGATCTCGGTGAGATCGCGCGCGCCACGCCGGACCAGTCGATCTACCTGGACATCTTCGCCCGCACCTTCTGGATGGGCGCGGTGATCACCGTGATCTGCCTGCTGCTGGCCTACCCGCTGGCCTACCTGCTGGCCAACCTGCCTACGCGCAAGAGCAACCTGCTGATGATCATGGTGCTGCTGCCGTTCTGGACCTCGATCCTGGTACGCGTCGCCGCATGGATCGTGTTGTTGCAGTCCGGCGGTCTGATCAACGGCGCGCTGCTCAAGATGGGTCTGATCGATCAGCCGCTGCAGTTGGTGTTCAACCGTACCGGCGTGTACATCTCGATGGTCCACATCATGCTGCCGTTCATGATCCTGCCGATCTACAGCGTGATGAAGGGCATCTCCCCGAGCTATATGCGTGCCGCGATTTCGCTGGGCTGTCACCCGTTCGCCAGCTTCTGGAAGGTCTACTTCCCGCAGACCGTGGCCGGTGTCGGCGCCGGTTGCCTGCTGGTGTTCATCCTGTCGATCGGCTACTACATCACCCCGGCGCTGCTGGGCAGCCCGAACGACCAGATGGTCAGCTACTTCGTCGCCTTCTACACCAACACCACCATCAACTGGGGCATGGCCACGGCCCTGGGCGGCCTGCTGCTGTTCGCCACCCTGGTGCTCTACGTGATCTACGGCTGGCTGGTCGGCGCGAGCCGCCTGCGCCTGGGCTGATGAGGAGAACAAGAAGATGCTGAGCCCGTACATGTCCCCGGTCGAACGCGTGTGGTTCTACACCCTGCGCATCCTCTGCGGCCTGATCCTGCTGTTCCTGGTGTTGCCGGTGCTGGTGATCGTGCCGCTGTCGTTCAACTCCGGCACCTTCCTGGTCTATCCGCTGCAGGGTTTCTCCCTGCGCTGGTACGCCGACTTCTTCAACTCCGCGGAGTGGATGCGCTCGCTGACCAACAGCATGATCGTCGCCCCGGCGGCGACCGTGCTGGCGATGGTCTTCGGCACCCTGGCGGCCATCGGCCTGACCCGTGGCGAGTTCCGCGGCAAGGCGCTGGTGATGAGCCTGGTGATTTCGCCGATGGTGGTGCCGGTGGTGATCATCGGCGTGGCCAGCTACCTGTTCTTCGCGCCCCTGGGCCTGGGTAACAGCTACATCTCGCTGATCATCGTGCACGCCGTGCTGGGCGTACCTTTCGTCATCATCACCGTGTCCGCGACCCTGCAGGGCTTCAACTACAACCTGGTGCGCGCCGCCGCCAGCCTGGGCGCGCCGCCGGTGCTGACCTTCTTCAAGGTCACCCTGCCGCTGATCGCCCCCGGGGTGATCTCCGGCGCGCTGTTCGCCTTCGCCACCTCGTTCGACGAAGTGGTGGTGACGCTGTTCCTCGCCGGCCCCGAGCAGGCCACCCTGCCGCGCCAGATGTTCAGCGGCATCCGCGAGAACCTCAGCCCGACCATCGCCGCCGCGGCGACCCTGCTGATCGGCTTCTCCGTCCTGCTCCTGCTCACCCTTGAGTGGCTGCGCGGCCGCAGCGAGAAACTGCGTACCGCCCCGACTTCCTGATTCACAGTGTTTCGCGGACGGTTCCGTCGCCGTGCTCACCCACGGCGGCGGGATCGATCCGCGATCTTTTTTCGCCCTGTCAATTCAGCACTTTCCGTATCGGCCATCGGTGCAATCATCGGTGCGATCCCCTTCGAGCCGTCCGAGCGGCTACAATGCGCGCCAATCGTGATTCCGCCCACAGAGGTGCGCCATGCAACCCTACGCCATCGCTCCGTCGATCCTTTCCGCCGACTTCGCCCGTCTGGGCGAGGACGTGGACAAGGTGCTCGCCGCCGGCGCCGACATCGTTCACTTCGACGTGATGGACAATCACTACGTGCCGAACCTCACCATCGGCCCGATGGTCTGCTCGGCACTGCGCAAGTACGGCGTCACCGCGCCCATCGACGTCCATCTGATGGTTTCCCCGGTTGACCGCATCATCGGCGACTTCATCGAAGCCGGCGCCACCTACATCACCTTCCACCCGGAGGCCTCTCAGCACATCGACCGTTCCCTGCAACTGATCAAGGACGGTGGCTGCAAGGCCGGCCTGGTGTTCAACCCGGCTACTTCGCTGGATGCGCTGAAATACGTGATGGACAAGATCGACATGGTCCTCCTGATGAGCGTGAACCCCGGCTTCGGCGGGCAGAAGTTCATTCCCGGCACCCTCGACAAGCTGCGTGAAGCCCGTGCGCTGATCGATGCCTCCGGGCGCGATATCCGCCTGGAAATCGACGGTGGGGTGAACGTCAAGAACATCCGCGAGATCGCCGAAGCGGGCGCCGACACCTTCGTCGCCGGTTCCGCCATCTTCAACGCACCGGACTACGCAGAGGTTATCCGCGCCATGCACGCCGAGCTTGCGCAGGCGCGCAAGTGATGAGCGCTGTGCAACCGCTGTTCGCCGGGCATCTGCCGCGTCTGGTGATGTTCGACCTGGATGGCACCCTGGTGGATTCGGTTCCCGACCTCGCCGCTGCGGTGGATAAAATGCTGCAGGAGCTCGGCCGCCCGCCCGCGGGCCTCGACGCCGTGCGCCACTGGGTCGGCAACGGTGCCCGAGTGCTGGTGCGCCGCGCCCTGGCCGGCGGCATAGAGCATGACGGCGTGAGCGAGGAAGACACCGAGCGCGCCCTCGAACTCTTCATGGAAGCCTACGCCGACAGCCACGAGTTCACCGTGGTCTATCCCGGTGTGGTGGACACCCTGAAGTGGCTGAAGAAACAGGGTGTCGAGCTGGCGCTGATCACCAACAAGCCCGAACGCTTCGTCGGTCCGTTGCTCGACGAGAAAAAGCTGGGCAAGTTCTTCCGCTGGATCATCGGTGGCGACACCCTGCCGCAGCAGAAGCCGGACCCGGCCGCGTTGCTGTTCGTGATGAAGATGGCCGGTGTCAGCGCCAACGAGTCCCTGTTCGTCGGCGATTCATGCAACGACATCCTCGCCGCCAAGGCTGCTGGTGTGCGTAGCGTGGGCCTGACCTACGGCTACAACCACGGTCGTCCGATCGCCGAGGAAGCTCCCACCGTGGTGGTGGACGATCTGCGCCAACTGCTGCCTTGCTTCGGTTCCGGCAACGCGATAGTGTTGCCCGACACCTGCTCCAACCCCTCTCAGCGAGACCGCACCGTGGATACGGCTCCCCACACGCTCTGGATGAAAGTCATCAAGGCCCTGGCCCGCTGGCGCTGGCGCGCCTGACATCCCCTGGCCGGTTCGCCCGGCGCGTGTGTGCACCCAAGACCGTTTCCCCTCAGAGCCTGTTGACCCTCCGCCGCGCGCCGGCAGAGCCGCAAAGCGCGAAACAGGCTCCTATTCCACGAGGCTGATCATGACCCGCGAAGAATTCCAGCGCCTGGCCGCCGAAGGCTACAACCGCATTCCGCTGACCTGCGAAACCCTCGCCGACTTCGACACCCCGCTGTCGATCTACCTGAAGCTCGCCGACGGCCCCAACACCTACCTGCTCGAATCCGTGCAGGGCGGCGAAAAATGGGGGCGCTACTCCATCATCGGCCTGCCGAGCCGTACCGTGCTGCGGGTCTACGGGCACCAGGCGAACATCAAGGTCGATGGCGTCGAGACCGAAAGTTTCGAGTGCGCCGATCCGCTGGCCTTCGTGGAAGCGTTCAAGGAGCGTTATCGGGTACCGACCCTGCCGGGGCTGCCGCGCTTCAACGGCGGGCTCGTCGGCTACTTCGGCTACGACTGCGTGCGCTACGTCGAGCCGCGCCTGGCACGGTGTCCGAATCCCGACCCGCTGAACAACCCCGATATCCTGCTGATGGTGTCCGATGCCGTTGTGGTGTTCGACAACCTGGCCGGCAAGATGCACGCCATTGTCCTCGCCGACCCGGACCAGGCCGACGCCTACGACAAGGGCCTGGAGCGCCTGGAAGAATTGCTGGAGCGCCTGCGCCAGCCGATCACCCCGCGCCGTGGCCTGGACTTCGGCGCCGTCAACGCGCCGGAGCCGCAGTTCCGCGCCAGCTTCACCCGCGAGGACTACGAACGTGCAGTCGGCACCATCAAGGAATACATCCTCGCCGGCGACTGCATGCAGGTCGTGCCATCGCAGCGGATGTCCATCGACTTCGCCGCCGCGCCCATCGATCTCTACCGCGCCCTGCGTTGCTTCAACCCGACGCCCTACATGTACTTCTTCAATTTCGGCGACTTCCACGTCGTCGGCAGTTCGCCGGAAGTGCTGGTGCGTGTGGAAGATGGCGAAGTCACCGTGCGTCCGATCGCTGGCACGCGTCCGCGTGGCGCTACCGAGGAAGCTGACCGCGCGCTGGAAGACGACCTGCTGTCTGACGCCAAGGAAATCGCCGAGCACCTGATGCTCATCGACCTGGGCCGCAACGATGTGGGGCGCGTTTCCCAGACCGGCACCGTGAAAGTCACCGAGCAGATGGTGATCGAGCGCTATTCCAACGTGATGCACATCGTCTCCAACGTGAACGGCCAATTGAAGGAAGGCATGAGCGCGATGGACGCCCTGCGCGCGATCCTGCCAGCCGGCACCCTGTCCGGTGCGCCGAAGATTCGCGCGATGGAAATCATCGACGAGCTGGAGCCGGTCAAGCGGGGCGTCTATGGCGGCGCTGTGGGTTATCTCGCCTGGAACGGCAACATGGACACTGCCATCGCCATTCGTACCGCGGTGATCAAGAACGGCGAACTGCACGTGCAGGCCGGCGGCGGCATCGTTGCCGACTCGGTGCCGGCGGCGGAGTGGGAAGAAACCATCAACAAGCGCCGCGCCATGTTCCGCGCTGTCGCGCTGGCCGAGCACACCGCGCGCCTGCACGGTAAAGGCTGAGTTTCCGCCCGACGAAAAAGCCCCGCTTTGGCGGGGCTTTTTTCATTGCGTCTCGGGAGATGCTCACCGGGCGTCCTTCGTACCGGCGCCGGGCACATGGGGCGGCAGTATCAGCTCGCCTGACGCTGCTCCACCACCCGCAGGTTCGCCTTGCGGTGGGCGAGGGCCGCGTCTGCCTGCTGCGAGCGTTCTTCGACATAGGCGGCGAGGTGATCCACGGCGACGTACTGCATCGCCTTGTGGCTGTCGTCCAGTGTGGTCACTGGCAGGGCGATCCGCCCGCAGGACAGTGCCTTGCTGAAATTCTCCCGGTTCAGGTTGCGGAACCAGCGCTCGCGTACCTGCTCCAGCGGCACCAGCACGTCTCCGAAGATCTGATAGACCAGATGTACCGTTTCCGGGCGCGGTGCGTGGCGGACTTCTGCGGTCGGCTGCATGGGACTCTCCTGTTCCGATGGTTGTAGCGACAGAAGAAATATAGCCCAGGTTGTATTTTGGTGCAATCGTTTGTAGGAAAAATCCCCGCCGAAACGGCGATCGAGGATCAGCGGACCAGGGTCGGCGCGCGGCGATGGCGCACGGTAGACCACCAGAACACCCAGCCGATCATGCGGATCTGCCCGCTGTTCAGTTGCTCCGGCGGGTACTCCTCGTCGGGGTATTCGTCGCGGTTGAAGCTGCGCAGGCGGATGCCGCCGCCGGGCAGTCGATAGACGAACTTCACCCGCAGCATGCCCTCGTGCTCCAGGGCGTAGATCTCGCCATCGGTGATGTGCGTGGTGGCGGTATCGATGCCGATGGTGGAGCCGTCCATGATCAGCGGTTCCATGCTGTTGCCGGTGAGCTGGGCGCAGATCGCCGCCGCCGGATCGACCCCCGCGGCACGCAGCGTGGCGTACGAGAAACGCAGCTTGCGCCCCTCTATCTCGCGTACTGCGGTACGGCCGGCGCCGGCCGCCAGTTCCACTTCCTTGTACAGGCGCAATTCCACTTCGTCCTCGTCCAGCGGTGTTTCGCTATCCCACGGATGCAGCGGTTCCAGTTGCAGCGGGCTGCCATCGGCGGGCCGGCTTGTCGGCCCGCCGACCGATGGCGTCGAGATGCCTTCGCCGGTGCCGAGCCAGGTCGGCGAAACGCCCAGGGCGCTGGCTATCTCGATCAGCTTGCGCGTACTCAGCGCCTTGCCCGAGGTCAGCTTGTGGATGGTGTTCTGCGAAACCCCGGCAAGCTCGGCCAGGGTTTCCTGCTTCAGGTTGCGTGCGGCCATCGCCTGTTTCAGGCGGTCGGCCAGCGTCGATGAGGGGTTCTTGTCCATGCAGGCACTCTACATCCTGGGTTGTAGGCTGTAAATAGCTTTGGTGTTGACTAATTATAGCTATGGTTGTAATCATAAAAGCCAGCAGCCCATCGAGCCGAGATAACCCCGGTTCGCGGGCTGAGGGGAAGTGGACGACTTCCCGCCGCCGCGGCAGGGATGCCTCGGGTTGCCTGTAGACCGTGATGCGCGGTGCAGGCTGAAGGGCGCGGGTGGGCCAGGAGGGCGCCGCCCGCGCACCGGCAAGGGACGCTGCCACGACGAGCTGGCGTCCGCGACGAACAGATCGCGACTGACCACCACAGGGCGGCCGAAGGCTCGGCGACCACGGAGGAGGCGTCGCCAGGAGGACCTTCATGAATCAACACCCTTACCGTGCCATGCGGCACGCCCGCACCGCCGAAGCGGAGGTGCGTCATGGCTGACATCGCCGACTACGCCAACGACCTGATGCTGGAACGCCTCGACGACATGTTGCACAGCCGGCGCAGCGTGACGCTCACCAGCTCCGCCGAGTTCTGCGAGGACTGCGGCGACGACATCCCCTCGGCGCGCCGCCTGGCCGCACCCGGGTGCACGCGCTGCATCGATTGCCAGGCCCTGGATGAACTGGAGCGGCGGCACTGAGCCGCCCTGGAGGATGCGACGTGATCAAGCCGATCGATGAAATGCTCAAGCTCTGGGCCGAGGAACTGCACAACCCGGGCAGTGCCGGAGGCGGTTATGCCGGCGGCAACCTGCTGGCGATGATGATGGCCAACAAGGGCGAGATGGTGCGCGGCACACGAGGCAGCCGGGTGATCCTCGACCGTGTCGGCGAGCTGGACCTGATCGTCAACCAGTTGCCCGAGGAGCAGAAGCAGGTCGTGACCGAGCACTACCTCAACCGCGACAGCGAAGCCTCGCAGAAGTACCGGCATTGCCGCTGCAGCCGCAACACCTTCTACCTGCGCCTGCACGTGGCGCACCAGACCATCCAGTCGCGGCTCATGCGCCGCGTGGCCTGAGCGGGCGCCCCGGCAGCGGGGCGCCTCCGCGGCTGATCTTTTGTCCAATTGCCGATACAGTAGCGCGCAGTGCGACGCTCCGATGGCGGTCGAGCACGACCGCCGATAATCAACGATAAGAAGTATCGGAAGAGGACCTTCAATGCTTGTCTGGGACGATCATCGTTTCACCATCCGCAGCCATGTCTTTCAGACTATCCGGGGACTGTCCGACCTGTTCTTCCTGAAAGAGGCGGACGGCTACATCCTCGGCAAACCGCGTCGCTACATCGACAAGTATGTCGAGCACCTCGCCACCCAGCGGCAGCGCAACATCTTCGAACTGGGCATCTTCCGTGGCGGCAGCACGGTCTTCCTCAATGAGTTCTTCCAGCCGGCGCACCTGGTCGCCATCGATTTCATGGAGAAGCCGGCGGCCCAGTTGGACCGCTATATCGCCGAGCATGGTGCCGGGCGAGTCAAGGCGTTCTATGGGGTCAACCAGGCCGACAGTGGCCGCCTGAATGCCATCTGCGATGCCGAGTTCGCCGGTGAGCCGCTGGACCTGGTGGTGGATGACGCTTCGCACTTCCTCTCGGAAACCCGCATCTCGTTCAACACGCTGTTCCCGCGGCTCAAGGCCGGCGGCAGCTATGTGATCGAGGATTGGGCCTGGGCGCACCAGGCGGTCGAGGTCGAGGGCTTGAAGAAGCCCTTCGCCGGCAAGGAATCGCTGGCCAACCTGGTGATCGAGATTCTCCTGGCCAGCGTCAGCCACCCGCAGTTGATCGACGAGGTCGTCGTCAATGACGGCTTCATTATCGTGCGCAAGGGTGAGGCTGCCACGCCGGAAAGCTTCGACATCGGCCAGATGGGGTATCTGCTGGCTCGCCAGGTGGGCGGTGGCGACTACTTCGCGCGTTTCCAGTAAGCCCTGAACGATATGAACAATGCGGCGGCGCTCTCGGGCGTGCGCCGCATTTTTTCATTCCTGGCGCAAGACTCGCCGAGCGGTTAGGCGCGGCAGGCGAGCATCGTCGTCGGACGTTTGCGACGCAGCGTCGGGGTATATGCAAGGGCGTTGCCGGTACATCGCCCCCCTATTGCAGTGCATTGCCCGAGAGGCCTTGTTCCGGCGGGAATCGGGGGGTAAAAAGTAGTCATTCTTGTAAAGGTGCATCCCCAGAGAGCACAACGCGAAACACGCAAAGCCCGGCCATCGAGCCGGGCTTTTTCATTCCCGCGTTTTTTGCCCCGTGCGCTGAGCCGGGGCGGTCGGCCCTGCCGACAGTCATCCCCGGTCGGCTGATAGTCGCCGGTTTCGCCCGGTCCCGGGCGTCTTTATTCAAGGTGAGCCAATGGGCAACGAATCTCAGACCCTGGCGGAAATGCCGGTGTGGGTACTGATTCTGCTCGCCGCCGCGGGCGGCGTGAGCGGAGAAATGTGGCGGGCCGACAAGGCCGGCCTCAACGGCTGGAGGTTGCTGCGGCGCCTGGCCCTGCGCTCGGGGGCGTCGATCATCTGCGGCGTGGCGGTGATGTTCCTGGCGATGGCCTGTGGCGCGGCGCTGATGCTGGCCGCCGCCATCGGCAGCCTGACTGCCGCGGCCGGCGCGGAGATCGCCGTCAGCCTCTATGAACGCTGGGCGGCGCGCCGGCTGGGTATCGGCGAGTTGCCGCCGGAAGATCGCAACCAGGTCTGACAGAGCGCCATTGGCAAGGAGATTTCATGAGTGATCAACCCCTGACCCCGGATCTGCTGCTGGCGGCGATCGAGCAGACGCTCGCGCCGAGGCTTCCGGAAATCGCCAGCATCGTGCGCGGGCCGCTGCTGGCAGTGCCGGCGACGCTGCCGGCGCTCGCGCTGGAGTTCGCCGAAATGGTGCCTGGCCGGGACCCGGGCAGCGGCGAGACCGCGCTGCTGTGCCGGATGCAGGCACGCATCCTGCTGGCGCGCGACGACGCGACTGCGGAAGTGCTGGCGCTGCGCAGCGTCGCAGCCCTGCTGGTCGCGCTGCGGGCGCAGGACTGGGGGCTGCCGCTGGAGGCGGTCAGCCTGATCCACGCGCAGCCGGATGACGGAGCCGCTGCGTTGGCCAACTGCCGCGTCTGGCTGGTGGAGTGGCATCAGCCATTGTTGCTGGGCGAACCCGAGTGGCCGTGGGAAGACCAGCCGCCGGGCAGCCTGGTGCTGGGCTTCGACCCGGAGACCGGGCCGGGCCATGAGGGCGACTACTTCTCGCCGGAGTCCATGCAATGAACCAGGACTACGTGAGCGCCGAGCATGACCGCATGCTCGCCGCTTTGATCATGCCCTGCGAGGTGGTGGCGGTGGACCTTGCGGCAGCGCGGGTACGGGTGCGTTCGGGCGATTGGACCAGCGCCTGGGTCCGCTGGCATGCCCAGGCCGCTGGCGCCGCGAGACACTGGCGCGCGCCCAGCCTGGGGGAGCAGGGCGTACTGCTCAGCCCCTCGGGCAGCGCTGCTCTGGGCACCTTCGTGCCCGGCCTGTTCGGTGCGGCTGCTGCTGCGCCGAACAACCGTGGCGAGGTCGAGAGCTGGCACTTTCCCGATGGCGCGATGCTGAGCTACGACTGGCAGGCCCATCGCTACGATCTGCAACTGCCGACCGGCACCGCGACGCTGAAAGTGGGCGGCACGCAGGTGCAGATCGTCGATGCGGCTGTCACCGTGAAGTCGGCCAGCATCGCGCTGCAGGGACCGGTGACTATCGAAGGCACGCTGACGGTGAACGGTAACGTCACCAGCTCGGGCTCGATCATGGATGCCGCCGGCAACAGCAACCACCATACCCACTGAATCCATTCGTCTTTCAACCCGGGCCCGCGATACGCGGGCCTTTGCATTTCTGGAGACTCGTCATGGGCAGAATCCCTATCGGGCGCCCCGCTAGCGGGAGGTCGCAGCCATGATCGGCATGGACCGACGCACCGGCCAGCCGCTTACGGGGCTGGCGCACCTCAAGCAATCCATCGAAGACATCCTCACCACGCCCCTGGGGGCCCGGCGCATGCGTCCGGAGTACGGCAGCCGCCTGCGGCGCATGGTCGACTTGCCGGTGACCGAAGGCTGGAAGGGTGCCGTACAGGCGGAAGTCGCCCGCGCCGTCGGCCGCTGGGAACCGCGCATTCGCCTGCAATCGGTACAGGTGGTCGCCGTGCTCGACGGCAGCGTGACCTTCCAGTTGCGCGGCCTTTACCTGGGCGATGACGTTGCCCTGGAGGTGCGTGCATGAGCCTTATCGACCTGTCGCAACTGCCGGCGCCGGAAGTCGTCGAGACGCTGGATTACGAAGCGCTCTACGAGGAATTGCTGGGCGACTTTCGCGCGGCGCTCGGCGAAGGCTGGACCGCGTCGCTGGAATCGGACCCGGTGGTGAAGCTGCTGGAACTGGCGGCCTATCGCGAGATGCTGTTGCGCGCCCGGATCAACGACGCTGCCCGCGCGGTGATGCTGGGTTACGCGACACGCAGCGATCTTGACCAACTGGCCGCCGGCTACAACGTGAAGCGCCTGGTGATCCAGGAGGCCGACCCGACAGCGAGCCCGCCGAAGGGGGCTGTGCTGGAGAGCGACGACTCGCTGCGCAACCGCACCCAACTGGCCTTCGACCAACTGTCGGTGGCGGGCCCGCGCAACGCCTATGTGGCCTTCGCCCTGGGCGCCGACGGGCGCATCGCGGATGTCTCGGCGATCAGCCCGGCGCCCTGCGAGGCGCTGGTCAGCGTGCTGTCGTCGGAAGGCGACGGCCAGGCCTCCGAAGCGGTGCTCGATGCCGTGCGCCAGGCACTGTCGGACGAGGATGTGCGCCCGGTGGGCGACCGCCTGACAGTGCAGTCGGCGACCATCGTGTCCTACGACGTGGATGCGCTGCTGTACATCTACCCCGGTCCCGAGGCGGAACTCATTCAGCAGGCCGCCGAAGCATCGCTACAGAGCTACATCGCCACGCAACGGCGCATTGGCCGTGACATCCGCCGCTCGGCGCTGTTCGCCGCGCTGCATGTCGAGGGCGTACAGCGCGTCGAGCTGGCCGCGCCGGTGGCGGATGTCGTACTCGACGCCACCCAGGCGGCCTATTGCACGGGCTACCGGATACGCGTGGGAGGTTCGGATGAGTAGTCGACTGCTGCCCTCGAACTCGACGTCGCTGGAGCGCGTGCTGGCCGACGTGCAGGTGAATGACCTGCCGGTGCCATTGCGCGAGCTGATGGACCCACAGCGCTGCCCCGTCGCCTTGCTGCCATACCTGGCCTGGGCCTGGTCGGTGGACCGCTGGGACCCGCAGTGGCAGGAGAGTGTGAAGCGCAATGCGGTGGCCGCAGCGTTCCGCATCCACCAGCACAAGGGAACCATCGCCGCGCTGCGGCGGGTGGTGGAGCCGCTGGGATACCTGCTGGAGATCGTCGAGTGGTGGCAAACCACGCCGCCGGGCGAGCCAGGCACCTTCCGCATGCGCATCGGCGTGCTGGAAAGCGGCATCACCGAAGCGATGTACGAGGAAGTGGAGCGCCTGATCGAGGACGCCAAGCCGCTCACCCGGCATCTCATCGGGCTGGATATCAGCCTGGAATCGCGAGGCCGCATCGGCGTCGGCGCCGCCCAGTACGACGGTGGCAGCGTCACCGTCTATCCGTACCTCGCGGAGCTCATTGAAGTGACCGGGCGCCACGGCGCGCCTGGCCGCGAACATTCCATCGATAGCTTGAGTGTCTACCCATGCCCGTGACTTACTTCGCCCTTCTCACCACGACAGGCGCTGCCAAGCTGGCAAACGCCGCGGCAGTGGGCTCGCCGCTGAAAATCACCCGCCTTGCCGTCGGCGACGGCGCGGGTAGCGTACCGACACCCGACGCCAACCGCACCGCCCTGGTCAACGAAGTGCGCCGGGCGCCGCTGAATCAACTGAACATCGACCCGGCCAACAGCTCGCAGATCGTCGCCGAGCAGATCATCCCCGCCGACGCGGGAGGCTGGTGGATTCGCGAAATGGGGCTGTACGACGAAAGCGGCGCGCTGATCGCTTACGCCAACTGCGCGCCCTCCTACAAGCCGCTGCTGGCGGAAGGCAGTGGCCGGACCCAGACGGTGCGCATGGTACTGATCGTCGGCAACACGGCGTCGGTGGATTTGCGCTTCGACGCGAGCCTGGTGGTCGCGACCCGGGAGTACGTCGACGACGCCATCTCCACGGCAATCAACCGCCTGGACTACAAGCAGTCGGTGCGCGCGGCAACCACGGCGAACATCACGCTGAGCGGTCTGCAGACTGTCGATGGTATCGCACTCGCGGCGGGCGACCGTGTGCTGGTGAAGGACCAGGTTGCCGCCAACGAGAACGGGATCTACGTGGCTTCGGCCGGCGTCTGGGTGCGTAGCGCCGATGCCGACGAGAGCGCCGAGGTGACTCCCGCGCTGACTGTCTCGGTCGAGAGTGGTGCCAGCCTCGCCGATAGTGTCTGGCAACTGATCACCGATGCGCCGATCAGCGTTGGTGCTACCCCGCTGGTCTTTCGGGACATCACCAATGGGTTGGCGCGGCTGGCATCGCCGGCATTCACCGGAAGCCCGACGGCGCCGACGCCATCTCCGTTCGACCGCGATACCAGCTTGGCCACGACGGAGTTCGTTCAGCGCGCGATTGGCAACTTCTCTGGTCAGACTAGTGCTAACACGACTCGCGCCCTGACTCTGGATATGGCTGGCCAGGTTATCAACTGCGGAAACACCATCACAGTGACGCTGCCAACTGGGACGTCCGAGGCGGTGGGCGCTACGTTTCAGATCAACAATGCTGGTAGCGGAGTTGTGACCGTGCAGGCCGCGGCCGGGCAAAGCTTGTACGGCGTAGGTAACAGTACGGCTCGTACGTTCGTTCTTGGCGCTGGTGATACCGTCACAGTCGCTTATGTGGGGGGGGCGTCCTGGTACGCATGGGGTGGCGTACAGCTTGGCGCGTCAGCTGGCTTTGCTTCCTTTCAACAACCCAACGGCTATCAGCGACTGCCCAGCGGGCTGATCATTCAGTGGGGAGTCGCCATCGGTGGGACTGGCGCACTGACTTCGGTTTATCCCATAGCTTTCCCTAATGCCGTTCTGCAAGTGACCGCAACGCTGGCGGACAAGACTATTGGCAGCGTGGGCGGTATTAGCCTCTACCTGAACGCTTCTACCATCGCCAATAAAACGGCCATCACTGTCACCGTCAATGGGAGCGATAGCGCGGGAGCAACAGCTGCCCGTTACATCGCCATCGGTTACTGAGGAGAAGTCCATGACTATTTACTCGAGCAAACGCTTTAGTGCTTTTTATGACGATAACGTTCATCTGCCTGAGCAGATCCCTGACGACGCAGTAGAGATCACCCACGAACACTGGCGAGCACTGCTGGAGGGGCAGGTAAACGGGAAGGTTATCGACTTCGATAGCGGAGACATTCCACAACTGATCGACCCGCCGGTTGATACCAGTCCCGAGCGCTACACCCGCGATATCGCCACCCGCCGCTACCAGGCCGAGATATCCGGCATCACCACCAATGGCATGGCACTACCGACCGACCGCGACAGCCAGGCACTGGTGAACGGCGCGGCACTGGCCGCTGTCGTTGATCCGGCATACCGCTGCCAGTGGAAGACGCTCGACGGCTTCATCGATCTGCAGGCGCCGCAGATTCTCGAAATGGCCGCCGCTGTACGCTTGCACGTCCAGACCTGCTTCGACCGCGAAGCGGAACTGCTCGACCACCTGGAAAAAGGCACCTTCACCGAAGACATGCTCGACCACGGCTGGCCTGCCTGAACATCGAGCCTGTGAAGGAAGTTTCCCGCAACCGCCACCTGGCGGTTTTTTTACACCCGCAGGGTGCCGGTGAGCCTGTTGGGCCCCGGCGAACCTGCATCTCTTGCATGAGCATCTATCAATGGCTGCAACTTATTTCGTACTTCTGACGTCGCTGGGTGCCAGCAGGCTGGCGACCGCTACTGCCACCGGCACGACGCTGAAGCTCACCCATATGGGCGTTGGCGACGGCGGTGGCATCGTTCCCGTGCCGGAGGCCGGTCGCACCGCACTGGTCAGCGAGAAACGGCGCGCGGAAATCAGCCGGCTCTCGGTCGACCCGAAGAATCCACAACAGATCATCGTCGAGCAGGTCATCCCCGAGGAAATCGGTGGCTGGTGGATTCGCGAGATGGGGCTGTATGACGAGAGCGGCGCGCTGATCGCCTATGCCAACTGTGCCCCGACCTACAAGCCGATGCTGGTCGAAGGCAGCGGCCGCAGCCAGACTATTCGCATGATCCTGGCGGTCGACAGCACGGGTTCCGTGGAGCTGAAGATCGACCCGAGCGTGGTGCTGGCCACCCGAGAGTATGTCGACAGCGCCATCGTCACGGCGATGAACCGCCTGGACTACAAGCAGTCAGTGCGCGCGGCGACCACGGTGAACATCTCGCTGAGCGGTCTGCAGACTGTCGATGGTGTTGTGCTGGCAACTGGCGACCGGGTTCTGGTGAAGAGCCAGAGTACCGGCAGCCAGAATGGTATCTATGTCGCAGGGGGCGGTGCCTGGGCGCGTAGTGCCGATGCCGACGAAAACGCCGAAGTTACTCCGGCGCTCACCGTGTCGGTCGAGAGTGGCACCACTCAGGCTGACTCTGTCTGGCAATTGATCACCGATGCGCCAATCGTCATCGGTACTACTGGGCTGGTGTTTCAGGACATCACCAATGGTCTGGCACGGCTGGCATCGCCTGCCTTTACCGGAGTTCCTAGCGCTCCAACTGCGCTGCTTGGCACCAATACGCAGCAGTTGGCTACTACCGCGTTTGTACAAGATGCGCTCAGGGCACGTCAGCAGCGTTTCACGTCGTCTGGTTCGTTTACCGTTCCGAATGGTGTGACCACGCTCTATCTGAGTGGCTGCGGCGGCGGGTCCGGCGGCGGCGGCGGTGGCGGTTTCGTCGCGTCGGGCTCTGGGGGCGGCGGCGGCGGCGGTGCGGGCCAGAGTGCAATCAAGGTACCCGTGAACGTCTCGCCAGGCCAGGTCATCGCTGTGACCATTGGTGCAGGGGGCAGCTTGGGGGCCGGGGGAGCACCCGGTGCGAATGGTGTGGCCGGCTCGGCAGGCGGCGTTACTTCTTTTGGTTCGTTGCTGACGCTTGCCGGCGGCTCCCCTTCTTCAGGCGGGAATGCTATCTACGGCAACGGCGGGGCTGGCGGAATTGGTGGGACTTATGGCGGCGGCTACGGTGGCGATGGCCGAGGCTTTGGAGGTGATGGTGGCGATGGCGGCTCTGGGCCATTCGGTACCGGTGGGGGAGGTGGCCGTGCTGGCGCCAATACTGGTTTTATCGGTGTGCCCGGTTACGGCTATGGCACCGGAGGCGCAGGTGGCGGCGCTGCCTATAACTCCGGTAGTGGCGCGCCCGGTACGGCTGGCTTGCCGGGTTTACTGATCGTGGAGTGGTAAATATGAGTGATCGCTATGTGATTGTCGAAGGCGCCTCCGTGGTGGCGGTCGCCATGCGGGATGAGCCCAGCACCTAGCCGTTGCCGGTTGGACAATCCGCCCAACGGTCGGATGTCGCCGGTGTGGGCTGGATCTATGGAAATGGCGAGCTGACACCCCCATCGAGTCCAGTGGTGGCGCCCCCATCTTTCAAGGAGAGAGCGGCTCTGATCGGCGTTTACCGCTACCAGGCCGAAACCGCCAGCATCACCGTCAACGGCATGGCCTTGCTCAGCGATCGGGATAGCCAGTCGCTGCTTACCAGTGCCGCGCTGGAAGCAGTGATCGATCCGGCCTACCGCTGCCAATGGAAAATCCCCAGCGGCTTCGTCGACCTGGACGCACAACAGATCATTACTTTGGCCCGCGCCATGCGCGCCCATGTGCAGGCCTGCTTCGACCGCGAAGCCGAACTGCTCGACCACCTGGAAAAAGGCACCTTCACCGAAGACATGCTCGACCAGGGCTGGCCTGCCTGACGCGCCTTCAAAAGTACTGCCCACCGCACCCGCGGATCGGGCCAACAACCAACCGCCTACTGGCGGTTTTTTTATGTCTGGAGAAAATCTATGAGCTTCTTTCACGGCGTAACCGTGACCAATGTCGACGTCGGTGCGCGCACCATTGCGCTGCCGTCGTCCTCGATCATCGGCCTGGTGGATACCTTCACCCCCGAAGCCAAGCTGACCGCGCAGGCCGACATGCCGGTGCTGCTCACCAGCCTGCGTGAAGCGGCGGCCGCGTTCGGTACCGCGTCGGCGATCTACAAGTCCTGCACCGCGATCTTCACCCAGTCCGCCGCGGTGGTCGTGGCGGTTGGCGTGGCCAAGGTCGAGGATGCCGCGCAGCAGACCTCCGCGATCATCGGCACCGTAACCCAGGCCGGTCAGCGTACCGGCTTGCAGGCGCTGCTCGATGGCAAGTCGCGCTTCAATGCCCAGCCGCGCCTGTTGGTCGCGCCGAAGCATTCCGCCACCCAGGCGGTAGCCACCGCGATGGGCGCCCTGGCCGACAAGCTGCGTGCCATCGCCATCGTCGATGGTCCGAACACCACTGACGAGGCGGCCATCGCCTACGCCGGCGAGTTCGGCAGCAAGCGTATCTACCTGGTCGATCCGGGCGTGCAGTACTGGGACACCGCCAGCAGCGCCACCGTCGACGCAGCGGCCTCGGCCAACGCCGCCGCGCTGTTCGCCTGGACCGACAGCCAGTACGGCTTCTGGTCCTCGCCGTCGAACAAGGAGCTGCTCGGCATCACCGGCACCAGCCGCCCGATCGAATTCCTCGACGGCGACGAGACCTGCCGCGCCAACCTGCTCAACAACGCCAACATCACCACCATCATCCGCGACGACGGCTATCGCCTGTGGGGTAACCGCACCCTGTCCAGCGATGCCAAGTGGGCCTTCGTGACCCGCGTGCGGACGATGGACATGGTGATGGACGCGATCCTCGCCGGGCACAAGTGGGCGGTCGACCGCGGCATCACCAAGACCTACGTGAAGGACGTCACCGAGGGCCTGCAAGCCTTCATGCGCGACCTGAAGAACCAGGGCGCGGTGATCGACTTCGAAGTCTACGCCGACCCGGAACTCAACACCGCCAGCCAACTGGCCCAGGGCAAGGTGTACTGGAACATCCGCTTCACCGACGTGCCGCCGGCCGAGAACCCCAACTTCCGTGTCGAGGTGACCGATCAGTGGCTCACCGAAGTACTGGACGCAGCTTAAGGAGAATTTCGAATGATTCCGCAGATCCTCATCAACACCAACCTGTTCGTCGACGGCGTCAGCTTCGCCGGTGACGTACCTTCTCTCACCCTGCCGGTGCTCAAGGTCAAGACTCAGGAGTACCGTGCCGGTGGCATGGACGCCCCGGTCCTGCTCGATGTCGGCCTGGAAGCACTGGAAGCCAAGTTCACCACCAACGGCGCTCGCCGCGAGGCGATGAAGTTCTTCGGACTGAGCGACCAGGGCGCCTTCAACGGTACCTTCCGTGGCTCGTTCAAGACCCAGAAGGGCACCTCCGTGCCGGTGGTTGCCACCGTTCGCGGCATGCTCAAGGAGATCAATCCGGGCGACTGGAAAGCCGGCGACCTGGCCGCCTGCACCTACAGCGTGGCGGTCTCCTACTACAAGCTGGAGATCGAGGGCCGCGAGATGTTCGAGATCGATCCGGCCAACTCCGTGCGCAAGGTCAATGGCGTCGACCAGCTCGCCAGCATGCGCACCGACCTGGGCGTGTGAGGTGAACCGTGATGCATGACTCTCTGCAACAGCCTGCCTGGCTGAGCGTTTCCGACGATGCGGCGGTGGTGAAACTATCGCGCCCGACCGCGTGCAATGGCGTCGATGTCGATGCCCTGACCCTGCGCGCGCCGACCGTGCGCGACATCCGTCTGGCCAGCAAGGTCGCCAGCGATGACGAGGAGCGCGAACTGCAGCTCTTCGCTTCGCTGGCGCAGGTCAGTCGGCAGGATCTGGAGGGCCTGAAGCTCAGCGACTACCAGCGCCTGCAACAGGCCTACTTTCGCCTGGTGCGAGACGACGGGGATGACCTTCGCGCTGATGCGCCAGCTGGCGCGGCGTCTGGCGGCTGAGTCGGGCTTCACGGCCCGCGAGCTGGAACGCATGACCCTCGGCGACCTGCGATGGTGGCTGGGGGACGATGCGAGCTAGTTCGCCAAGGGAGGGGTATCGGGTGACCGATGCCCCTTTGTCGTCAGATGGGCGAGTGATTTGAAAATGAGTGAAAAACCGGAAGTGACGGCGGCGCTCGTCATCGGGCTGGGCAGTGCGCTCGGCAAGGTGATCGAAGACGCCACTGCGCGGCTGCATAGGCTGGGGGCCGCGATGGACCCGACGCCGCATCTGCGGAATCTGGTCGATGACCTGCGCGCGACGCGGTACACGCTCGATATGCAGTACCACGCGAACGAGCGCAACGCTGGCGAGACCCGGCTGGCGCTGCGGCGGATCGTCGATCTGCTGGCGCAGCGCCCAGTAACGATCGACCGCTCGGCCACGGCAGAGCGCGATGCACCCGCGCCGATCAACGATCGGCAACGCGTAGGCGATGGCATCGGGAAGATCGCCGGGCTCAGTAGCATTGGCGACGTAATGCGAAGTTCGGTGGAGCTGAGCTTCGGCTTCCGCTCGCGACTGATGCAGTTGCGCCAGGCATCGGGGCTGCCTTATGACGAGGCGGCCGAAGTCAGGCTCGGCAAGACGGTGAACGATGCGACCGAGTCTGCGGCGATGCCGCTTGGCAAGACACTGGACCTGGCCGACGCGATGTCGCGGCGGAGGTTGTCCCTGGACGATACGCAAACCTTGCTGGCACCGGCGGCGAGATTCGCCCAGGGCCAGGATGTATCGCTGGCAACCACTGCGGCGCTGGTACAGCAACTGCAGCAGAAGGCCGGTGTCGAGACTGCGGCGGCTATGGAGCGCGCGCTGGCGAGCATCGCCTGGCGAGCCCAGCAGCAGGGCCTGCCGGTCGAGGCCGTTGGCAAGCAGATGCTCGATGGTCTGGCGCGCGTGGGCCCCGGAGACCGGAAGGGCGCCGATGCGTTGCTGGCTCCCGCGGCTGGCAGTGGCTGGCACGGTGTGATGCCCGATGATGTGCTGCAGGCTGGCGTGGATGCCCGCCGCAACTCGCCGCTGGGGCAACTGGAGGCGGCGGAGCAGAGTATCAGTGGAGCGCTGATCGGTATCGGCAGCCTCCTGCTCAAGAGCGATGAGCTGCTGCGGGTCGCGGCTGTGGTTGGCGCGGGGCTGTTGGCGGTCAAGGCGGCGATTGGCGTCAAGCAGTTTGCCCAGGATGCCAAGTCGCTGCTGCCTGGGAACGGGTCCAGCCGCGATGTTCAGGATGTGTTCGTCACCAACTGGCCTGATCTGGGCGGAGGCGGTTCGAGGTCTGGCACCCGACGCAAGGGGCCCACTGGTGGAAAACGCTCCGGCGGGGCCAGAAGCAAGGCGCCTGCCGCCAGGGGCGGCATCGTCCAGCGGGCAGGGGCGGTTCTGGGGCGCGCGGGAAGTTGGCTTGGCGGCGCCGTTGGCAAGATTGATGCGTCGGGCATCGGGCGGGCCGCGAGCGGTCTGGCTCGTGGTGCCGGTAGCCTGTTGCGACGCGTTGGGCCGTTCAGGGCGCTGGCGTCGGTGGTTGATGTGGCGTCCGTTTACAGCAGCAACGATTCGCCACGGAAAAAGAACATCGGCTACGGCAAGGCGGCGGGCAGCGCCACCGGCGCGGCCGCGGGTGCCGCGCTGGGAACCTTCATCCCGATTCCTGTGGTGGGCACTCTCGTGGGTGGGGCGATTGGCGCCCTCGTTGGCGAGTACCTGGGTGGCAAGGCCGGCGAGCAGATGGGCAACCCCAGTGCTCCATCGCGTGAGAATGTGCCTGGCGCGGTTCCGGTGGCCACGCCTCCCGCCCCTCCGGCCACTACCGCTCCTCCCAACTGGACGTTCTCGCCACAGGTGAACATTTCGGTGGCCGGCAACATCGTCAATCCGCAGCAATTGATCGACGAGCTCCTACCTGCGATGCGCCGACTGATCGGCGAGGCGCAGCAGGAACGCCAGCGCAATGCGCTGTTCGACACCGTCGTCGTGTAAGGAGGCAGCATGACTTATCTGGAACAGTTCAATGGCGGACTGGACAAGCTCGCTGGCGCCGCGGAAACCGGGCGCCGCGATCTGGCCCAGGTGATCGAGCCGCTGGACAAGGCGCTGCTGCATATCCGCAGCGGCGCCAGCGCCCTGGAGGGCCTGCCCGGTGTGACCCCGGAGGCAGCGGAAAAACTGCAGCGGGTCATGGGCGGGCTCGTGCGTGTCCAGGGCCGTCTGCAGGGCGTGGTGAACAAGGCTCAGCGCGAACAGCAGAAGCTGCAGCAGGACATCGACAAGACCAAGCGCATCGCCACCGAAGTCAGCGGGCGGGTGCAGAGTGTGGGTGAGGAAATCGATCGCGCGGGGCAGGCGGTGAACAAGGTGCTTGGCAAGATCGATCCGCGCCTGGGCAACATTCTGCCGACCTCGGTGCTCGCGCCCAGGACGGATCCGGCGGCGCAGATGTGCAAGGTTCCGCAGCACCTGTTGATCATGACGCCGCTGCTGTCGACGCAGAAGACTTACTACTTCAACGTCGATACCACGGGCTTCCAGCGCCTGACGCGCAGTAGCGCCTATGCCTGGAAGGAGCAGGCGCGGCTCGGGCGGCGAAGCGCGCAGCAGAGCGTCGGCCTGGGGCCGGAAACGCTCTCGCTGCATGGTGTGGTGATGCCGCTGTTCATCCGCGCTGGTGACGATTCGCAGCGGGTCGGCTGGAACCTGCCGCGCCTGCTGCGCGAACTGGCCGAGCTGCGCGAGCCGGTCAACCTCAGTAACGGTCGCGGCGACGACCTGGGCAACTGGTGCCTGACCAAGATCACCGAGGCGCAGGAGGCGTTGTTCGCCAATGGCGTTCCTCGACAGCAGACCCTCGACCTGGAGTTCATCCGCTATGGCGACGACATTCCGAACCGCTGACGGCGATCTGCTGGATCGCCTGTGCTACCAGCGCTATGGCCATCTCAACGGTTGCGTGGAGGCAGTGCTCGATGCCAACCCCGGACTGGCAGACGAGCCCCAGCCGCTGCGCGGCGGGCTGGTCATCCTGCTGCCGGAGCTTGCCGCGCAGGCCGACCCGCAGGTACGGCTGTGGGACTGATGGCTGGTGTACGTCCTTCCCTTCGGGCCTCGCTTGTGCGGGGCCTTTTTCATTGTGGTGAGCCATGAAACCTGAATTTCGCATTGTCGCCGACGGCGCGGATATCACGCCGCTGATCAGCGACCGCCTGGTCGAACTGCAACTGACGGACAAGCCGGGGCTGGAGTCGGACACCTTCCAGATCACCATTGATGACCGCGATGGTGCAGTGAGCCTGCCGCGGCGCGGCGCGGCGCTGGAGGTGCTGCTCGGTTACGCAGGCGCTCCGCTGACCCGCATGGGGCGCTACGTGGTCGATACCCTGACCTTCAGCGGCGCGCCGGACAGCCTGGTGATCAAGGGCAAGAGCGGCGACATGCGCGGCCAGGGCAAGGCCAGCCGCAGTTGGAGCTGGGAGAACGTCTCGCTGGCCGGCATCGTTGCCGACCTCGCAGCGCGCAATGGTTGGCGCGCTGCCTGCGACGTGGCGACGGTGGTTGTGCGGGCCGAGCAGATCCGCGAGTCGGACTTCCACTTCATCACCCGTCTGGCGCGCCAGTACGACTGCACGGCGAAGATGGCGAACAACAGCTTGCTGGTGCAGCCACGCCAGGCGGGGCGCAGCTCCAGCGGGCAGGCACTGGAAGTGCCGGTGCTTGGCCGGGGAGACGTGGGGTCGTTTCGATTCACGCTGGATGATCGCCGGGTGGTGTCTGCCGTGGTGGTTCCCTATCGCGCTAGCGACGGTGTGCAGCGGCAGGTACGCGTTGCCAACGCCGATGCGCCGAGCCAGGTGAAGGCGGAGCATTGCGACCGGCACTTGCAGCCGGATGAAGCGACTGCCCGTCAGGTCGCGGCGTCGCGCCTGGCCGAGTTCAATCGCAACAGCGCCCAGGTGCAGTTGAGCATGCCCGGGCGGGCGGACCTGTTCGCCGAGTTGACGATCGACCTGCAAGGCTTCAAGACCGGTCTCGATGGGCGCTACCTGATCGACTCTGTCACTCACCAGTACTCCGCGTCGGGATGGACGACTTCGGTGCAGTGCAACGGCGGGGCGCAGGGCAAAGGCAAGGCGGGGGAGGACGGCTGATGGTGCTCGACGAACGGCAACTGCTGCTGATCCTCCCCAACGCCCGCCCTGTCGCGGGCGTTTTCCTGCCGGCGCTCAATGCGGCGTTCAGCGATTGGCGGATCGACACGCCGCCGCGTATTGCCGCCTTTCTCGCTCAGGCCGGGCATGAGAGTGCGCAACTGACCCGCTGCATCGAGAGCCTGGCCTATAGCGCACAGCGCCTGGCGGCGGTATGGCCGCGGCGATTCCGCAGCGCCGATGGCGCGCCTACCGCGCTGGCGCGCGAGCTGGCCTACCAGCCTGAGCGGATCGCCAATGTCGTCTACGCCGGGCGCAATGGTAATGGCGACGAAGCCTCCGGCGATGGCTGGCGCTACCGCGGACGCGGGTTGCTGCAAATCACCGGGCGTGCCAATTACCGGGCGGTCGGAAAAGGGCTGGAGCAGCCGTTTCTTGAGCAGCCACAGTTGCTGGTCGAGCCACGATGGGCCAGCCAGTCCGCAGCCTGGTGGTGGAGCCAGAACGGCTTGAATGCGCTGTCGGACGCGGGACGTTTCGAGGACATCACCCGACGCATCAATGGTGGCCTGAATGGCCAGGACGAGCGCGTGCGGCTTTGGTTGCGTGCGCGGGAGGTGCTGGTATGAGCCGTCTTCCGCTGACGCTGGTTCTGGCGGCGCTGGTGCTGGGAACCGTGCTCGGTGCCTGGGTAACGGCGAGCTTCTATCGCGGGCGGATGGAAACGTTGCGCATCGAGCAGGCTCGCTGTGGCGATTCCCGCCAGGCTCTGGAGGCACTTCTGGCGCAGCAGAATTCGCAGATCGACGCGCTGCAAGTGGCCTCCCGCGAGCGCACCGAAGCCGCGGAGCGGGCGCTGGCGGCGGCCAGGGGGCAGGCCGATGCCCATGAAGCCGCTGCGCGCCGTCTGCTGCAGGAGCGCAGCGACGGCGACGAGTGTATGGCGGTGCGCCAACTGATCGACCGGGAGCTGCTGCGATGAGACTCGTCCTGTTGCTGCCGATCCTGCTATCGGCCGGTTGCGCTACCCCGCCATCGGTGCCGCTGGAAGTGCGGGTGCCCGTTGCGCTTGCGTGCCAGCCTCCGGCAATCGAAGTTCCCCGATTCGCCACGTCGGACCTGCGCCCCGACGACGATCTGCAGACCAAGATCCGTGCGCTGCTCGCCGAGCGGCAGCAGCATCTCGCCTATGAAGTACGCTTGCGCGCCGCGCTCGATGCGTGCCGCTGACTTCGTCGGCAGGGCCGCCTCGCGTATTGCGCTGGCGGCCGGCCTTGGGCTACTGTTCGGCCATCGCTAGGCGAGACCGCAACCGTGATCCACCGCAGCCGCATCATCCTCTCCCTCCTCAAGGCATTCGCCCGTTGGCGCTGGCGCGCCTGATTCCTTCTTTCCCGGCATAGCGCCGGTCTCTTCTTACGCGTCCATTTCCTCCATCCGCTGGCATAATTGCCAGATTCGCGCAGCCTGCGAGGCCGCAATGGGTGTCGACGATGGCGCGATCCGAAAGCAGTGCAATCATGAGGTCCGAGCAGACATGCTGCTGATGATCGATAACTACGACTCCTTTACCTACAACCTGGTGCAGTACTTCGCCGAGTTGAAGGCCGACATCCACGTCATTCGCAATGACGAACTGAGCGTCGACGAGATCGCTGCGCTCAATCCCGAACGCATCGTGCTCTCCCCCGGTCCATGCACGCCGAACGAGGCGGGCGTTTCCCTCGAAGTGATCGAGCGCTTCGCCGGCAAGCTGCCGTTGCTGGGCGTGTGCCTGGGGCACCAGTCCATTGGCCAGGCCTTCGGCGGCGATGTGGTGCGGGCGCGCCAGGTGATGCACGGCAAGGTCAGCCCGGTATTCCACCAGGACCAGGGTGTGTTCGCAGGTCTGAACAACCCGCTGACCCAGACTCGCTACCACTCGCTGGTGGTGAAGCGCGAGACGCTGCCCGAGTGCCTGGAAATCACTGCCTGGACTCAGCTCGAAGACGGCTCCGTCGACGAGATCATGGGCCTGCGCCACAAGACGCTGAACGTCGAGGGCGTGCAGTTCCACCCCGAGTCGATTCTTTCCGAACAGGGCCACGACATGCTGGCCAATTTTCTCAAGCAGACCGGTGGGGTGCGCGCATGAATATCAGGGAAGCCCTCAACCGTGTGGTCAACCAGCTCGACCTGAGCACCGAGGAAATGCAGGACGTCATGCGCGAGATCATGACGGGGCAGTGCACCGACGCGCAGATCGGCGCCTTTCTCATGGGCATGCGCATGAAGAGCGAGACCATCGACGAGATCGTCGGTGCGGTAGCCGTGATGCGCGAACTGGCCCACCAGGTGGAGCTGGAAAGCCTGAAGAACGTGGTCGATGTGGTCGGCACCGGCGGCGACGGCGCCAACATTTTCAACGTTTCTTCGGCCGCGGCCTTCGTGGTCGCCGCCGCTGGCGGCAAGGTTGCCAAGCACGGTAACCGCGCTGTTTCCGGCAAGAGCGGCAGCGCCGACCTGCTGGAAGCCGCCGGCATTTATCTCGATCTGAAGCCCGAGCAGGTCAAGCGCTGCATCGAGACGGTCGGAGTCGGCTTCATGTTCGCCCAGGTCCACCACAAGGCCATGAAGCACGCCGCTGCTCCGCGCCGTGACCTCGGCCTGCGTACCCTGTTCAACATGCTCGGCCCGCTGACCAACCCGGCCGGAGTGAGGCACCAGGTGGTCGGCGTGTTCAGCCAGGCGCTGTGCCGCCCGTTGGCCGAAGTGCTCAAGCGCCTGGGCAGCGAGCATATTCTGGTCGTGCACTCCCGCGACGGCCTGGACGAATTCAGCCTCGCCGCGCCAACCCACGTCGCCGAGTTGAAGGATGGCGTGGTCACCGAATACGAAGTGCAGCCCGAGGACTTCGGCATCAAGAGCCAAAGCCTGATCGGCCTGACCGTGGACAGCCCGCAGCAGTCGCTGGAGCTGATCCGTGATGCGCTTGGCCGCCGCAAGACCGAGGCAGGGCAGAAGGCCGCCGAGCTGATCGTGCTCAACGCCGGCGCCGCGCTTTACGCTGCCGATCTGGCGACTAGCCTGCATGAAGGCATGCACCTGGCACACGACGCCCTGCACACCGGTCTCGCCCGGGAGAAGATGGAAGAACTTGCGGCCTTTACCGCCGTTTATCGAGAGGAGAACGCACAGTGAGTGTGCCGACGGTTCTGCAGAAAATCCTGGCCCGCAAGGCCGAAGAAGTCGCCGAACGCCGCACCCGCGTCAGTATCGCCGAGCTGGAACAACTGGCGCGCGCGGCGGATGCGCCGCGCGGCTTCGCCGTGGCCATGCTGGAGCGCGCGAAGAATCGTGAGCCCGCAGTGATCGCCGAGGTGAAGAAGGCTTCGCCGAGCAAGGGCGTGCTGCGTGAGAATTTCGACCCTGCCGACATCGCCCGCAGCTATGAAGAGGGCGGCGCTACCTGCCTTTCGGTGCTCACCGACGTGGACTTCTTCCTCGGCAGCGACGCCTACCTGAAGGAAGCTCGCGCCGCTTGCAAGCTGCCAGTGATCCGCAAGGACTTCATGATCGACCCGTACCAGGTGGTGGAGGCCCGCGCCATCGGTGCTGACTGTATCCTGCTGATCGTTTCCGCGCTGGACGATGCGAAGATGGCCGAGCTGGCCTCTGTGGCCAAGGATTTCGGTCTGGACGTGCTGGTTGAAGTGCATGACACCGACGAACTGGAGCGTGCGCTGAAAAACCTCGATACGCCCCTGATCGGCATCAACAACCGCAACCTGCACACATTCGAGGTCAGCCTCGATACCACGCTCGACCTGCTGCCCGAGATTCCGCGCGATCATATGGTGATCACCGAGAGCGGCATTCTCAATCGTGCCGACGTGGAGCTGATGGAAGTCAGTGATGTCTTCGGCTTCCTGGTCGGCGAAGCGTTCATGCGCGCCGAGGAGCCGGGCACGGAGCTCAAGCGCCTGTTCTTCCCGGAGCGCGGCAAGGTCGTGCTGGGCGCCGACCCGGACTGAGATTTCCCGCAGATACAAGAAAGCCGGCGATTGCCGGCTTTCTTGTATCTGGAGGGCCTTTCAGCCTTGTCTTCAGCGGGTGCCGAAGACCACCATCGTCTTGCCTTTCACGTGCACCAGGCCTTGTTCTTCCAGGCTCTTGAGCACGCGGCCGACCATTTCACGCGAACAGCCGACGATGCGGCCGATTTCCTGACGGGTGATTTTGATCTGCATGCCGTCAGGGTGGGTCATGGCGTCCGGCTGCTGGCACAGGTCGAGCAGTGTGCGGGCAACGCGGCCGGTGACGTCGAGGAACGCCAGGTCGCCGACCTTGCGGGTCGTCTTGCGCAGGCGCTCGGCCATCTGGCTGCCGAGGGTGAAGAGGATTTCAGGGTCCTGCTGGCTCAGCTCGCGGAACTTGGCGTAGCTGATTTCAGCGACCTCGCATTCGGTCTTGGCGCGAACCCAGGCGCTACGCTCCTGGCTGCTGCTGCCTTCCTTCTCGAAGAGCCCCATCTCCCCGAAGAAGTCGCCGGTGTTGAGATAGCCGATGATCATCTCGCGGCCATCGTCGTCTTCGATCAGAACAGTGACCGAACCCTTGATGATGAAGAACAGGCTCTCGCAACGGTCGCCAGCGTAGATGATGGTGCTCTTGGCGGTGAAGCGGCGGCGATGACAGTGCGCGAGCAGCTTGTCGAGGTTCTTGATTTTGGGTGTGAGGGTAATAGCTACCATGCCCGAGTCCCGGAAAGTAAAAGAGTGGCCTTTGCACAACAGGCGTCTAATGATTTGTTTTAGTCATAGTGCCGTGTGTCCCTGACTCGATCCCCCTCGATCCCCAGGGCGGCAGATTGCCGTAGAGCGCTGCAATGCCTGTATGTAAATTGGCAAGAGCTTAACAGACGAAAAGTTACCAACAATTGGAAAACCGGAACAATCGTCTGGGCAATTTCTGAGAGTGTGCCAGTAAAATGGCGTCAGCTTAAGCAATAAATCACAGCCAGCCGTCCCGAATTGCGACACAGCTAACAGCCGGCGGCTTATCTGGGTGCCTAAAGGCGCTGTGATAAGCTGGCGCTCCTTTTTTTGGCGGAGTTCTTGGCAATGAAAGCGCGAATCCAGTGGGCTGGCGAAGCGATGTTTCTCGGCGAGTCCGGTAGCGGCCACGTGGTGGTGATGGATGGCCCGCCGGACGCCGGTGGCCGCAACCTCGGCGTGCGACCGATGGAGATGCTGCTGCTCGGCCTGGGTGGCTGCACTAACTTCGACGTGGTGAGCATCCTGAAGAAGGGCCGCCAGCCGGTCGAGAGCTGCGAGGCTTTCCTCGAAGCCGAACGCGCTACCGAGGATCCGAAGGTATTCACCAGGATCCATGTGCACTTCCTGGTCAAGGGCCGTGGCCTGAAAGAGGCGCAGGTCAAGCGCGCCGTCGAACTGTCCGCCGAGAAATACTGCTCTGCCTCGATCATGCTGGGCCGCGCAGGCGTCGAGATCACCCACGACTATGAAATCGTCGATCTGGGCTGACGCACAGCTTCATCCTTTCATCATCAAAGGTGCGCAAACTCTGGCAGAGGTCGTTTGACCTCTGCATAATGCGCCACCTTTTTCTGGGCCGTCCGCCCGAAACCAAGCAACCACAATCGCCAACGCGAAGAGGTGTAAACCGTCCTACGCAGATGTGCCGTTCGCATCTGACGGGCATGCTCAACCACGCGGCAGAGCCGCATTGAAGAGAGTTACCACGGTGAAAAGCAAACTCAAGCTCCACGGGTTCAACAACCTGACGAAGACCTTGAGCTTCAACATCTATGACATCTGCTATGCCGAGACGCCTGAAGACCAGCAGGCCTACGTGCAGTACATCGACGAAGAGTACGATGCCGAGCGTCTTACGCAGATCCTCACCGATGTTGTCGACATCATTGGCGCAAACATCCTGAACATCGCCCGTCAGGACTACGATCCGCAAGGCGCCAGCGTGACCATCCTGATCTCCGAGCAGCCGGTCACCCCGACCGACAGCCAGATCGAGGAGTCCCCGGGGCCGCTACCGGAAACCATCCTGGCGCACCTCGACAAGAGCCATATCACCGTGCACACCTATCCGGAGATTCATCCGGTGGAAGGCATCGCGACCTTCCGGGTGGACATCGATGTGTCGACCTGCGGCGTCATTTCGCCGCTCAAAGCGCTCAACTACCTCATCCACCAGTTCGATTCGGATATCGTCACCGTGGATTACCGAGTGCGCGGTTTCACCCGAGATGTGGAAGGCAAGAAGCACTTTATCGACCATGAGATCAACTCGATTCAGAACTATCTCTCCGATGACACTTACGAGGCATACCAGATGACCGACGTGAATGTGTACCAGGAGAATCTCTTCCACACCAAGATGCTGCTCAAGGAGTTCGACCTGGACAACTATCTGTTCGGCGATGCGACCAGGAACCTGTCGGCCGAACAGCGCAAGCAGGTGGAAGAGCGCGTGCGGCACGAGATGCTGGAAATATTCTACGCACGCAACATGCCGCGCTGATCGGGCTGCTGCGGCGGGAGGTAGGGTTTTCAGCGCCTGTTGCGCTCCCCTGCTCGCAACGTCCGATAGCGGTAATAGAAATGGGCGCCCAGTGGGCGCCCATTTTTGTTGCGGTGCGGATCAGATCCGGTAGGTGGACTTGGTCATCACCTTCGATAGCAGCGTCATGCCGAATTTAACCGGCGCCGGGAAGCGCAGGCCGCCGGCATCGATGGCGCTGGTGGCGTGCTGCTGCTCGTCGGCGCGCATTTGCTCGAGAATGGCGCGGGACTTCTGGTCGTCGGCCGGCAGTTCGGCGAGATGTTCGTCGAGGTGCTTGCAGACCTGGTCTTCGGTGGCGGCGACGAAACCCAAGCTGACGCGGTCGCTGATCAGGCCAGCCGCGGCGCCGACGCCAAAGGACAGGCCGTAGAACAGCGGGTTGAGCACGCTGGGGCGGCTGCCCAGTTCACGAATGCGCTGTTCGCACCACGCCAGGTGATCGACCTCTTCATCGGCGGCCGCTTCCATTGCCTTGCGCACCTGCGGCAGCTTGGCGGTCAGTGCCTGCCCCTGGTAGAGCGCCTGGGCGCAGACCTCGCCGGTGTGGTTGATACGCATCAGCCCGGCAACATGGCGGGCATCGTCTTCGCTGAGCTCCGCATCGGGCTGGACGATGGCGGGGGACGGGCGCCCAGGATGACCGCTGAACGGCAGCAGTGTGCGCAGCGCGGCATCGGCCTGGAGCAGGAAGCGGTCGGCGGGAGAGTAGTGACGGTCGGCGGACATGGCGCACCTCCGGAAGAACATTCGCCCGTCAGTTTACCGGAAGCGAGATGACAGGTCTTGCCGTGGTGCGCGCAGGTTCTTCGCCGATCAGCCCGGCGGCCAGTGCATCTGGCGCTGGCCGAGCACGTGCATGTGGATGTGATGCACGGTCTGGCCACCGAGGTCGTTGCAGTTCATCACCACGCGGAAGCCTTCCTCGCAGCCCTGTTCGGCCGCCAGGCGCTGGGCGGTGAAGAGGATGTGGCCCGCCAGCGGCTTGTCCGCTTCCTGCAGGTCGTTGAGGGTGGATATGTGCTTCTTCGGGATCACCAGGAAGTGCACCGGCGCTTGCGGGCCGATGTCGTGGAAGGCGATCACCTGGTCGTCTTCATAGAGCTTGCGTGCGGGAATTTCCCCGGCCACGATCTTGCAGAACAGACAGTCCACGGGCGTTTCTCCGGCCTTGTTTGATGGGGCCGAGTTTAGCCGCCGTGACGCGCCGCGCCCAGCCGGGGGCGGCATTCGCAAGGAGCCTGCGTGAAGAACGATATCCATGATCTGGGCCTGGTGCTCGATTCCAGGGTCAAGCTGGTCGTGATCGAGTCCTGGGATGAGCCGCGTGTGCTGGAGACGCTGACCGGCCTTGCGGTGCGCCGTGGGCTGGGGCTGCGGATCTGGTCGGTGACCGAGGGGCTGCAGCGGCTCGGTTTTGGTGGCGAGCCCGATGGTCAGGAGGACAGCCGCGAGGCGGAGACGGCGTTGCGGCTGATCAAGGCTGATGTACAGCCGAACCTGTACGTGCTCTGCGATCTGCATCCGTTCCTCGTCGACAATCCGCGCGCAGTCCGCCTGCTCAAGGAAATCGCGATGGCCGAAGGCTCGTTCAAGCCAACCGTGGTGCTGGTTTCCCATGCCCTCAAGCTGCCGGCGGAAGTTCAGCGCTTCGCCGCGCGCTTCGCGCTTTCGCTGCCCTCAGAAGACGAGCTTGTGGGCCTGGTTCGCGAAGAGGCTGCACGTTGGAGCGAGCGTAATCGCGGTGCGCGCGTCCGTACCGACAACCGTACCCTGCGCCAGGTGGTGAAGAACCTCAGGGGGCTCACCCACGGTGAGGCGCGGATGCTGGCGCGTAGTGTGATCTGCAACGATGGTGCGATCACCCAGGAAGACCTGCCGGAGTTGAATCGCACCAAGTTCGAGCTGCTCAATCTCGACGGTGTGCTCAGCTTCGAGCACGACACTGCCCGTTTTGCCGAAGTGGGTGGCCTGGTGAATCTCAAGCGCTGGCTCGGTGAACGGCAGAGCGCCTTCACCGAGGGCAAGGACAGCGACCTGCCCAAGGGTGTGTTGCTGGTGGGGGTGCAGGGCGGCGGCAAGAGCCTGGCGGCGAAGGCTGTCGCCGGGCTGTGGGGCCTGCCGCTGCTGCGGCTGGATTTCGGCACGCTGTACAACAAGTACTTCGGCGAAACCGAGCGCAATCTGCGCGAGGCGCTGCGTCTGGCGGACAGCATGGCGCCGTGCGTGCTCTGGGCGGACGAGATCGAGAAGGGGCTGGCCACCGGCGATCAGGACAATGGCATCAGCCAGCGGGTATTGGGGACGTTGTTGACCTGGATGTCCGAGCGCAAGGCGCCAGTGTTTATGGTCGCGACTGCCAACGCTATCGATCGCCTGCCGCCGGAGCTGGTACGCAAGGGGCGCTTCGATGAGCTGTTCTTCGTTGATCTGCCGGACCACGCGGTACGCATCGACATCTTCCGCATCCATCTCCAGCGCCGCGAGCTGGACCCGGCGCAGTTCGAACTGGCGGCGCTCGCCGATGCCAGCGATGGATTCTCCGGCGCAGAGATCGAGCAGGCCGTGGTCGGCGCGGTCTATGCCAGCCAGGCGCGGCAGAAGACCGTGGACCAGGGCTTGCTGATCGAGGAGATCAAGCGCACGGCGCCGCTATCGGTGGTGATGGCCGAGGACCTCGCGGCATTGCGGCAATGGGCGGATGGTCGGACCGTGCGTGCGGATTGACGCCGGTTCAGAGGCTGAGCGCGGTACGGTTCAGGCGTCCGGCCAGCTTGCGCATGGCCCAGCGTGGCAAGAAGCTCAGGCCAGCCGCCATCAGGCGATTGCGCCAACCGGGAATGATGATGGCGGGCGCGCGACGCAAGGCCTTCACGGTGAGGAAGGCGACTTCCTCGGCCGACATCATCAGCTTGCCGCCGTCGATCTTGGCGATGTCCATGCTGGCATTGCGGAAGAACGCGGTGCGGGTCGGGCCCGGGCATAGTACGGAAACCTTGATGCCGCGCCCTTTCAGTTCTTCGCGCAGACCTTCGGAGAAGTGCAACACGAATGCCTTGCTGGCGTAGTAGCTGCTCATCCACGGCCCCGGCAGCAGGCCGACGACCGAGGCAACGTTGAGAATCTGTCCGCCGCCCTGGCGGGCCATCAGGGCGCCGATGCCGTGGCACAGGCGCGCCAGGGCCAGCACGTTGAGTTCGAGCAGTTCCTGTTCGCGGGACCAGTCCTGGTCGAGGAACGCGCCGGATGAGCCGATTCCCGCGTTGTTCACCAGCAGCTCGATATGCAGGCCGTTCTGTTCCAGCTCATGAAGCAGCCCGGAAAGCTGCAGCGGTTCGGAGAGGTCGCAGACGCGGAACAGTACCTCGACGCCGAAGCGCTGCGATAGCTCGCAGGCGATGCTGTCCAGCGCGTCGCGTTGGCGGGCCACGAGGATCAGCGCCTGGCCGCGGCGCGCCAGGGCTTCGGCCAGAGCCAGGCCGATGCCGCTGGAGGCTCCGGTGATCAGGGCAAAACGAGGCATGGATGGCTCTCCGTGACGGGGTGGCGTTCGACCACGCCCGCCACGAGTTGTTGCATTACTGAGCTTCGCTGTCGCTCGGTTCGGCGTCGGATTCGGCGCCTTCGGTGTCGCCGCTGTTGAACTCGTCCGACGGCTCGGCGCTGGCGGCGCTGTCGTCCCGCTGGTACTGCTGGGTCTGAGCGGACTGGGCGCGTTCGATGTACTGCTGGTAAGCAGGTATCGAGATGGCGGCCAGGATGCCGAGTACCGGAAGGATCAGGGTGGTCCACGCCAGCACGACTACGCCACGGCTGTTGGGCGGCGGCGGCGGGCCGTAGCGGTTGGCGCCGACGGTGCCGGGAATCAGCAGAATCAGGAGCGGGAACACGCTGCCGACGACTGGAACGAGGTACAGCAGCAACAGCCAGCCGGTCCAGCCGATGTCGTGAAGTCGCTGAATGCTGATGCGAATGCTGAAGACGAGGTAGGCGATGGTTGCGATGGCGGCCAGGCCGATGCCCAGGTACTCGGATGCCATCCCCAGCAGCAGAGTGAGCATGATGACCGGCATGAAGATCAGGAACAGGGCCATCGTCCAGCCGAGGTAGCGGACTCGGCCGATTCGACCGTCGATGGCGAAGGGCTTCAGTTCACCGAACTCGGGCAACTCGTCACCGACCTGTGCCTGGGGTGGAGCGTACGGCGAGGCGGTGGGTGCAGCGGCTGCTGCAGGCGGTGCGCTGGCAGCCAGCTCTGCCTGGCGAGCGAGATACTTCTCGATGATGATGCCGCAGGCGACGCACTCGATGGATTTGGGTTGCTCGTGACCGCACTTGGGGCAGGTCATCCGCTCGTTGCTGGCGGCTTCGCCGGCGGCGCGAGCGGCGAGGGTTTCCTCGCTGGGGTGATCTTCGGTCTCGACCAGGCTCAGGCTCGCCGCCACGTCGGCTTCCTTCCGAGCATTGGCGCCTGCGCCATGCAGGGCGCGCAGGTACTTGTCGGCTTCATCGTCGGAAAGATCGCGCTTGAGCACCACCGGATTGCCGCTGAACAGGGCGTCGATCTTGGAGGTATCGCTCTTGAACAGGCGCGCGAGGTTTTCCTTGGCGGTCTCCAACGGTGTCTGTGGCATTAGCGCGCCGTCGAACACGATCTTGAAGCGGGGTTGTTCCATTGGGGCATCCTTGTCGGCTGGCTATGGTGAGGTCGATACAGCGTAATCGTGCCGCCAGAGGCCAACAAGCGACCCCGGCAGATATATCAGCGAACGGTGGCGCCGGTCAGACCATCAGTTGCCCCGGCAATGCGGCACTGCGCAGCAGGGCCCGGCGATACTCGTCGTCCAGGCGGGCGATCAGTTCGCCTACGCCGGGCAGGTCGTGGATGTTGCCTACGCCCTGGCCTGCAGACCAGACGGTCTTCCACGCCTTGGCCTCGTCGCTGACCGGCTTGAGCTTGTCGCCGTAGTTGATGTCGGCCTTGTCCGCCAGACGCTTCATATCGAAGCCGGCCGCTTCCAGGCTTTGTCGCATGAAGCTGGCTGGCACGCCGGAAACCGCCGGGGTGTGGATGATGTCGGCGGCGCGTGCTTCCAGCAGCATGCGCTTGTATTCAGTTGAGGCGTTGCTTTCCCGGGTGGCGATGAAGCGTGTGCCGAGGTATGCCAGGTCGGCGCCGAGAATCTGCGCGGCGAGGATTTCGTGGCCGTGGTTGATGCAGCCGGCCAGCAGCAGGGTCTTGTCGAAGAACTGGCGGATCTCCGCGACCAGCGCGAACGGGCTCCAGGTGCCCGCATGTCCACCGGCCCCGGCGGCGACGGCTATCAGGCCATCGACGCCGGCCTCGGCGGCCTTCTCGGCGTGGCGGCGTGTTGTGACGTCATGGAAGACCAGGCCGCCGTAACTGTGTACCGCATCCACCACTTCGCGCACTGCGCCCAGACTGGTGATGACGATGGGTACGCGGTGTTCCACGCAAAGTGCGAGGTCCGCCTGCAGGCGCGGGTTGCTATGGTGGACGATCAGGTTCACCGCATACGGGGCGGCTTGTGGGTCGGCTGCCAGGCCTGCGTCGATTTCTTCCAGCCAGGTCTTGAAGCCACTGCTCTCGCGCTGGTTCAGTGCAGGGAAGCTGCCGACGATGCCACTCCTGCAGCAGGCCAGCACCAGTTGCGGGTTGGACACCAGGAACATCGGCGCCGCGACCAGAGGAACGCGCAGACGACGATCGAGCAGGGCAGGCAGGGACATGGAGGTCTCCTCGACGGATGGGGTCAGAAGGGTTTGATCACCACCAGGATGACGATGACGAGCAGGAACAGTACCGGTACTTCATTGAACCAACGGTAGAACACGTGGCTGCGACCATTTTCGCCACGGGCGAAACGCTTGAGCATGGCGCCGCAGGCGTGGTGGTAACCGATCAGCAGCGCCACCAGGGTGAGCTTGGCGTGCATCCAGCCCTGGCTCAGCCAGCCGGGCGAGAGGTAGAGCATCCAGGCACCGAGCACGATGGTGAGGATCATCGAGGGCAGCATGATGCCGCGGTACAGCTTGCGTTCCATGATGCAGAAGCGTTCACGGCTGGCGGCGTCTTCGCTCATGGCGTGGTAGACGAACAGGCGCGGCAGGTAGAAGAGGCCGGCGAACCAGCAGACCACGGCGATGATGTGAAAGGCTTTGAGCCACAGGTAGAGCATCGGAATTTCCTCGAATCACGGTTGAGCCGATAGTAGTGGCGCCGTGCAATGTCGTCATCCCCGGTTCTATTACACTGTGGGGCGTCATTGATCTTCCCACGCGTGACGCATTGCCGCGCGTGCCGCGTGGCATCCGGAAGATGCCTGGCGCCTTCGCTCATGTCCGACCCTACGCCGCCCGATGACTCCACTGAACAGAAAGCAGTGCCAATCCCGCGTGCCGCACCGCGGCGATCGTTGGTCCGCCACCCGTTGCTCCGCCAGTGGCGGCGGAGCCTGGCGTTCTGGGTCGGGGCGCTGCTGGTCGGTCTGGTGGCGCTGGCCTTCGCTCATCTCGCGGACCTCGCCTCCGGGACTTTTCGCGCCGTGGTGGCGCATAACCAGTGGTGGCCCTGGCTGATCTGCCCGCTTGGGTTCGCCGGGTTGGTCTGGCTGACCCAGGGGGCGTTGAAGAACACCCGCGGCAGCGGTATTCCGCAGGTTATCGTGGCTCTGGAACAACGCAGCAGCCGCACGCGCAACGCGCTGTTGTCGATACCGATTGCAGCAGGGAAGCTGTTCCTGACGCTGCTGGCGCTGCTCGTGGGGGCGTCGGCGGGGCGCGAGGGGCCGACCGTGCACATCGGCGCAGCGCTGATGTACTCGTTCGGCCGCCGTCTCGGGTTGTACGACAAGCGTACGGTTTCCGGCCTGATCATCGCCGGTGGTGCCGCAGGCATCGCGGCGGCTTTCAATACGCCACTGGGCGGCGTGGTATTCGCCATCGAAGAGATGAGCCGTACCTTCGAGCAACGCTTTAGCGGGCTGGTACTCACCGCCGTGCTGCTGGGCGGCATGGTGACCCTCGGGTTGATGGGCAGCTACAGCTATTTCGGCCGGCTTTCGGAAAGCATGCCGCTGGGGCCGGCGTGGATCGCCGTGGTTGCCTGCGGTGCGCTTGGCGGGTTGCTTGGCGGCTTGTACTGCCGGCTGATCCTGCCGGCCCAGCGCGGCCCGCTGAGTTTCATCAGTCGCTGGCGCGGGCGTTGGCCCCTGCGCTTCGCAGCTGCCTGCGGGTTGCTGCTGGCGCTGCTCGGATTGCTGTCCGGCCAGCACGTGTTCGGCACGGGATACGCGGAGACGCGCTCCATCCTCGAAGGCCAACCGGTGGTGGGGCATGACTTCCTGCTATGGAAGTTCATCGCCAACGTGATCTCCTTCATTGCCGGCATCCCCGGCGGACTGTTCTCGCCGTCGCTGACCGTCGGCGCGAGCCTGGCACCCTGGCTGGCTCCGTTGATCCCCGGTGCGAGCCTGCCGGCTGTGGGATTGCTGGGTATGTCTGCCTATCTCGCCGGGGTGACGCGTACTCCGCTGACTGCCACGGTGATCACCATCGAGATGTGCCACAGCCCGGACATGCTGATTCCGATCCTGGCCGCCACGCTGCTGGCCAGTGGCATTTCCGCGCGACTCAATCCGCTGCCGATCTATCACGCACTGGCTCGCCAGCTACAGGAGAGCCTTCTGCCGACCAAAGGGCCACGAACCTAGGCATATTCGCTCTGTTCAGCCCGGGCAGCGGCTCATATCATGGTCGCCCCTGAGTTTGGCCCCATAGGTGGAGTGACAGGCAGATGATCAAGGTCGGTATCGTAGGCGGTACGGGTTATACGGGCGTGGAGCTGCTGCGCCTGCTGGCACAGCATCCCCAGGCACGCGTAGAGGTGATTACCTCGCGTTCCGAGGAGGGCGTGAAAGTCGCCGATATGTACCCGAACCTGCGAGGCCACTACGACGGCCTGGCATTCAGCGTGCCGGACGCAACGCGCCTGGGTGAATGCGATGTGGTGTTCTTCGCTACTCCGCATGGCGTGGCCCATGCCCTGGCCGGCGAACTGCTCGCCACCGGGACGCGGGTGATCGATCTGTCCGCCGACTTCCGCCTGCAGAATGCCGATGAGTGGGCCAAGTGGTACGGCCAACCCCACGGCGCGCCGGAGTTGCTGCCGGAAGCTGTCTACGGCCTGCCGGAGGTCAACCGCGAGGCGATCAAGTCCGCGCGGCTGATTGCCGTTCCGGGGTGCTACCCGACTGCCACTCAACTGGGCTTCATTCCGCTGCTGGAAAACGGTCTCGCCGATGCCAGCCAGTTGATCGCGGATTGCAAGTCCGGCGTCAGCGGGGCGGGGCGTGGCGCCAAGGTCGGTTCGCTGTTCTGCGAAGCCGGCGAAAGCATGATGGCTTATTCGGTCAAAGGGCATCGCCATCTGCCGGAAATCAGCCAGGGCCTGCGTCGCGCGGCCAAGGGGGATGTCGGCCTGACCTTCGTTCCGCACCTGACCCCGATGATTCGAGGTATTCACGCGACCCTGTATGCGCGTGTCGCCGATCGCACTGTCGACTTGCAGAAGTTGTTCGAGGAGCGCTACGCCAACGAGCCGTTCGTCGACGTGATGCCGGCCGGCAGTCATCCTGAAACCCGCAGCGTACGTGGCGCCAATGTTTGCCGTATCGCGGTGCATCGCCCGCAGGGGGAGGATCTGGTGGTCGTGCTGTCGGTGATCGACAACCTGGTGAAAGGCGCTTCGGGCCAGGCTATCCAGAACATGAACATTCTCTTCGGCTTGGAAGAGCGTATGGGGCTCTCCAACGTCGCCCTGCTGCCCTGAGGTGGATGCCGCTGGAAGACGGTCGATTGATCTGGACCAAAGGATGATGCGGATTAGTTGACCGTTTTTCTGGGGTAAGCGGATAATAGCCCGCAATGTTGTAACGTACGGCTTCGGCCGGGAGAGTTGTCACCATGACCATCGAAACCTTCACCCCCACCCCGCTGATGTTCTCCGAAGGGGCCGCTACCAAGGTGAAGACGCTGATCGACGAGGAAGGCAATCCGCGGCTGAAACTGCGGGTGTTCGTCACGGGCGGTGGCTGCTCGGGCTTCCAGTACGGCTTCACTTTCGATGAGGACACTGCCGACGACGACACCATCGTCGAGCGCGACGGCGTCAGCCTCGTGGTGGATCCGATGAGCTTTCAGTACCTTGCCGGTGCGGAAGTCGACTATCAGGAAGGCCTCGAAGGTTCGCGGTTCGTCATCAAGAACCCGAACGCAGCGACCACCTGCGGCTGCGGTCAGTCCTTCTCGATCTGACGCTGTTGCAATGAAAACGCCGCGCTATTGCGCGGCGTTTTCGTTTCTGGAGACGATTCAGGCAGGGTAGAGCGCACCGAGAATGCGTGGCCCGCGAGCTGCGGTGACCTCGGGGCAGTTGCCGGGCAGGCGCTCGAGGAAGCGATGGGCCAGCCAGGCGAATGCCATTGCTTCCATCCACTCCGGCGGCACTCCTCGGTCGATGCTGCTGATCACGCTAGTGCCGGGCATGTGTGCGGCAAGGCGTTGCATCAGGGTGATGTTGAAAGCGCCTCCGCCGCAGACCACAACCTCCTCGCAGCCGGGTTGCGCATCGTGAAGCGACGCAGCAATGCTGCAGGCGGTCAATTCGAGCAACGTGGCCTGCACGTCTTCGGCCTTGGCCGCAGTGTGATCGGCGAGGACCCCATTCAGCCAGCCCAGGTTGAAACGCTCGCGCCCGGTGCTCTTCGGGCCCCGCGTGGCGAAGAAATCGTCCGCCAGCATTCGCTGCAGTAGCTGTGGGTCGATCGATCCACTGGCTGCCCAGGCGCCGTCGCGGTCGTAAGGGTGGCCGTGTTGCTCCTGGATCCAGGCGTCCAGCAGGACATTGCCCGGCCCGCAATCGAATCCGCGCACGGGTTGGCCGGGGCTGAGCAGCGAGACATTGCTGAAGCCGCCGATGTTGAGGATTGCACGCTCGCGGTGCTCATTGCCGAACAGGGCCTGGTGGAAGGCGGGCACCAGCGGAGCGCCCTGGCCGCCAGCGGCGACGTCGCGACGCCGGAAGTCGGCTACTACATCAATGCCGGTGAGTTCCGCCAGTAGTGCCGGATTCCCGATCTGCACGGTAAAGCCTAGGTGCGGCTCGTGACGGATGGTCTGGCCGTGGCTGCCGATCGCTCGAATCGAGGCGGCATTTAGGCTCTTGCGAGAAAGGAGTTCATCGATGCCCTGGGCGGCCAGGCGCACCCAGTTGTTTTCCGCCAGGGCGGCTCGGGCGACTTCGTCGGGGCCGCTGGCGCAGAGTGCGAGAAGGTCGGCACGTAATGCCGCGGGCATTGGGAGGTAATGGGAGGCGAGCAGGGAGGTCTGCTCGCCTTGCTCGATCAGAGCGATGTCCAGTCCGTCGAGACTGGTACCGGACATCACCCCCAGATAGAGCGGCATGACTCAGCGCTTGTTCAGGGCCAGGAAGGTTGCTTTCTCCTGGTCCATGCGCGCCATCAGCGGCTGGGTCTGTGCCATGAAGCGCTTGCGCTCCGCGCCACCGAGTGGGTCGGCCATCGGCAGCTTGGCGCTGAGCGGGTCGACGTGCTGGCCGTTGATCTGGAACTCATAGTGCAGGTGCGGGCCGGTGGCAAGGCCGGTCATGCCGACGTAGCCGATGATCTGGCCCTGCTTCACCGCGATGCCGGTACGGATACCCTTGGCGAAGCGGCTCATGTGTCCGTAAACGGTACGGTAGCGCTGGCCGTGCTGGATGACTACGGCGTTGCCGTATCCACCCTTGCGGCCGGCTTCGAGGATCTTGCCATCGCCGGTGGCTTTGATCGGAGTGCCGATCGGCGCCGCGTAATCCACGCCTTTATGTGCACGAATCTTGTTCAGGATGGGGTGGAAACGGCCCATCGAGAAGCGCGAACTGATGCGGGCGAAGTCCACCGGAGTACGGATGAACGCCTTGCGCATGCTGGTGCCGTCGGCGCGGAAGTAACTGGTGTTCCCCTGCTTGGTGGTATAGCGGACAGCAGTGTATTCCTTGCCACGGTTGACGAAACGAGCGGCGAGGATGCTGCCGGTGCCGACCTGCTTGCCGTTCACCTGCTGGGATTCGTAGATCACGTCGAACTCGTCGCCTTCGCGGATATCCAGGGCGAAGTCGACGTCGTAACCGAAGATATTGGCCATCGACATGATCAGATCGTGGGACAGGCCCGCGTCCTTGCCGGCGGCGAACAACGAGCTGTCGATGCGACCGTGGGCATAGTTGGCGTGTACCGACGGCTTGACCAGATCGCGCTTGAAGTCATAGCCCTTGGCGGACTTGCTCAGGCTGATGGTCTCGAGGTCGCTGCGCTTGACCTTCAGGCCTTGCAGGCCGCCCTTGGCGTCGATGAGGAAATCCACGTCCTGGCCGATATCGAGACGGGTGAACTGCTTGGCGTCCTTGTTGGCGGCAAGCATGTCGTGCACGACGTTCGCCGGCAGGCCGGCCTTCGCGAACACGGTGGAAAGAGTGTCGCCCTTGCCCACAGTCACGCTCTTCCAGGCAGGTTCTGCGGAAGCGGAGGGGGAGGGTTGCTTGTTCGAATCGGCTAGATCGTTCTTCTTTTCCGCGTCTTTTCCGGCGCTGTTCTGGTTATCGGACGGTGCTTCTATCTGTGCAAAGGGAGAAGAACCGTCGTCTTCCGTGACCGGATTGGCTCGAAGATCGTCTTTTTCCTGAATGATGCGGTCTGTACCGCCTTCCAGCTCCAGATTGAGCGTGGTCTTCTTCGCCTCGACTTCGGCCGAGGGGAACACCAGCAGAGCCAGGCTGAGGAGCGCTGCTACGCCGCTTGCGGCCAGCAGATGGCTCTTCGGGTAGTACGGCGCTTTCTGATCGGATTGCGTCATGGCGTGAGTGGTGTTTTTGGAATGTGAAATAACTGCCTAAAATATAACCAAATTTCCTCGGAGGCAACCCTGCTGTCGAGGTTCTGGCGTCTGATTCGCTGACACCCGGCAAAACTTGTTTTTAGTGTCTGTTCTTGTATCGTTGGTTCCCTTTCGCAATTCGCAACGTACAGGAAACTGCAATGAAGTCGGTCGAAGAGCAGCTGGCGCTGATCAAGCGCGGCGCGGACGAAATTCTGGTGGAAGCCGAGCTGGTCGCCAAGCTCAAGCGCGGTCAGCCGCTTCGTATCAAGGCCGGCTTCGACCCGACCGCCCCGGACCTGCACCTCGGGCACACTGTCCTTATTAATAAGCTGCGCCAATTCCAGGACCTCGGGCATCAGGTCATCTTCCTGATCGGCGACTTCACTGGGATGATTGGTGACCCCAGCGGCAAAAGTGTTACCCGTCCTCCCCTCACGCGGGAGCAGGTTCTCGAAAACGCCGAGACGTACAAGTCGCAGGTTTTCAAGATTCTCGACCCCGCGAAGACCGAGGTAGCCTTCAATTCCACCTGGATGGACCAGTTGTCCCCCGCTGATTTCATCCGCCTTGCCTCCCAGTACACCGTTGCCCGCATGCTGGAGCGCGATGATTTCAGCAAACGCTATGCCAGCAACCAGTCCATTGCCATTCATGAGTTCCTCTACCCGCTGGTTCAGGGCTACGACTCCGTGGCACTTCGTGCGGATGTGGAGCTCGGCGGTACCGACCAGAAGTTCAACCTGCTGATGGGGCGTGAGTTGCAGCGCGCCTACGAGCAGGAGCCGCAGTGCATTCTGACCATGCCGCTGCTGGAAGGCCTGGATGGCGTGAAGAAGATGTCCAAGTCGCTGGGCAACTACATTGGTATCCAGGAAGCGCCGGGTGTCATGTACAGCAAGTTGGTTTCCATTCCGGATACCTTGATGTGGCGGTACTTCGAGCTGCTCAGCTTCCGTTCTATGGAAGAGATAGAGTGCTTCCGTAAGGATGTAGTGGCTGGTGCCAATCCGCGAGACATCAAGATCAAGCTGGCCGAAGAGATCGTTGCTCGCTTCCACGGCGAGGAGGCTGCTGCGTCTGCGCACAAATCAGCTGGCAACCGTCTGAAGGAAGGCGAGCTGCCGGAAGATTTGCCGGAGGTGGAAGTGGTGGCGGCTGAAGACCTGCCGATCGGTGCTGTCCTTAATAAGGCGGGTTTGGTGAAGAACTCCGCTGTCGCTCGCGACCTGCTGTCGTCCAATGGTGTGCGGGTAGATGGTGAGGTAGTGGGCCGCAGCTTCGTCTTCAAGGTTGGCGCCACTCACGTTCTGCAGGCCGGTAAGAAAGCCTTTGCTCGAGTCTCCCTGGTGGCAGAGTGAAGAAAGTTTAAAAAAGTCGTTGACGGGCGTTTTCAAGTCCCTATAATGCGCACCACTCCCAGCGACGAAGCGCTGAAAGAGCTTGAAAATCAAGCACTTACAAAGCATCGAAGTCGGGAGTGGTGGTCCGGCAGGCGATTCGCTTGTCGCTCTCCGCGGGCTGCTTCGGCAGTGAGCTGAAAGGAAGATCATCGAGGTGCTTGACAGTGATTTTGAACGCTGTAGAATGCGCCTCCCGCTGGTGAGAAGGCTTCCTTCTCCGAAGCGCAAGCGGTTGAGTAGAAAAGAAAATTTTCGAAAATAACGCTTGACGAAGTAAGAGGTTGCTGTAGAATGCGCGGCCTCGGTTGAGACGAAAGAATCAACCAACTGCTCTTTAACAAGTTGAATCAAGCAATTCGTGTGGGTGCTTGTGATGTAAGACTGATGATCGACTGATTATCAGCATCGCAAGTAACACTCGTGAATTCGAGAGTTTTAGCTCTTTAATTAGAGCATGCGATTGCTGAGCCAAGTTTAGGGTTTTCTCAAAACCCAAGCAGTATTGAACTGAAGAGTTTGATCATGGCTCAGATTGAACGCTGGCGGCAGGCCTAACACATGCAAGTCGAGCGGATGAAGGGAGCTTGCTCCTGGATTCAGCGGCGGACGGGTGAGTAATGCCTAGGAATCTGCCTGGTAGTGGGGGACAACGTTTCGAAAGGAACGCTAATACCGCATACGTCCTACGGGAGAAAGCAGGGGACCTTCGGGCCTTGCGCTATCAGATGAGCCTAGGTCGGATTAGCTAGTTGGTGGGGTAAAGGCCTACCAAGGCGACGATCCGTAACTGGTCTGAGAGGATGATCAGTCACACTGGAACTGAGACACGGTCCAGACTCCTACGGGAGGCAGCAGTGGGGAATATTGGACAATGGGCGAAAGCCTGATCCAGCCATGCCGCGTGTGTGAAGAAGGTCTTCGGATTGTAAAGCACTTTAAGTTGGGAGGAAGGTCAGTAAGTTAATACCTTGCTGATTTGACGTTACCAACAGAATAAGCACCGGCTAACTTCGTGCCAGCAGCCGCGGTAATACGAAGGGTGCAAGCGTTAATCGGAATTACTGGGCGTAAAGCGCGCGTAGGTGGTTTGGTAAGATGAATGTGAAATCCCCGGGCTCAACCTGGGAACTGCATCCATAACTGCCTGACTAGAGTACGGTAGAGGGTGGTGGAATTTCCTGTGTAGCGGTGAAATGCGTAGATATAGGAAGGAACACCAGTGGCGAAGGCGACCACCTGGACTGATACTGACACTGAGGTGCGAAAGCGTGGGGAGCAAACAGGATTAGATACCCTGGTAGTCCACGCCGTAAACGATGTCGACTAGCCGTTGGAATCCTTGAGATTTTAGTGGCGCAGCTAACGCGATAAGTCGACCGCCTGGGGAGTACGGCCGCAAGGTTAAAACTCAAATGAATTGACGGGGGCCCGCACAAGCGGTGGAGCATGTGGTTTAATTCGAAGCAACGCGAAGAACCTTACCTGGCCTTGACATGTCCGGAACCTTGCAGAGATGCGAGGGTGCCTTCGGGAATCGGAACACAGGTGCTGCATGGCTGTCGTCAGCTCGTGTCGTGAGATGTTGGGTTAAGTCCCGTAACGAGCGCAACCCTTGTCCTTAGTTACCAGCACCTCGGGTGGGCACTCTAAGGAGACTGCCGGTGACAAACCGGAGGAAGGTGGGGATGACGTCAAGTCATCATGGCCCTTACGGCCAGGGCTACACACGTGCTACAATGGTCGGTACAGAGGGTTGCCAAGCCGCGAGGTGGAGCTAATCCCATAAAACCGATCGTAGTCCGGATCGCAGTCTGCAACTCGACTGCGTGAAGTCGGAATCGCTAGTAATCGTGAATCAGAATGTCACGGTGAATACGTTCCCGGGCCTTGTACACACCGCCCGTCACACCATGGGAGTGGGTTGCTCCAGAAGTAGCTAGTCTAACCGCAAGGGGGACGGTTACCACGGAGTGATTCATGACTGGGGTGAAGTCGTAACAAGGTAGCCGTAGGGGAACCTGCGGCTGGATCACCTCCTTAATCGAAGATCTCAGCTTCTTCATAAGCTCCCACACGAATTGCTTGATTCACTGGTTAGACGATTGGGTCTGTAGCTCAGTTGGTTAGAGCGCACCCCTGATAAGGGTGAGGTCGGCAGTTCGAATCTGCCCAGACCCACCAATTGTTGTGGTGTGCTGCTGATCCGATAAGGGGCCATAGCTCAGCTGGGAGAGCGCCTGCTTTGCACGCAGGAGGTCAGGAGTTCGATCCTCCTTGGCTCCACCATCTCTAAATCGTCAAAAGCTCAGACATGAATGTTCAGGTTAAGGAACATTGATGTCTGGTCTTTGTACCGGAACTGTTCTTTAAAAATTTGGGTATGTGATAGAAGTAGACTGAATGATCTCTTTCACTGGTGATCATTCAAGTCAAGGTAAAATTTGCGAGTTCAAGCGCGAATTTTCGGCGAATGTCGTCTTCACGTTCGAGACATATGACCAGATTGCTTGGGGTTATATGGTCAAGTGAAGAAGCGCATACGGTGGATGCCTTGGCAGTCAGAGGCGATGAAAGACGTGGTAGCCTGCGATAAGCTTCGGGGAGTCGGCAAACAGACTTTGATCCGGAGATCTCTGAATGGGGAAACCCACCTAGGATAACCTAGGTATCTTGTACTGAATCCATAGGTGCAAGAGGCGAACCAGGGGAACTGAAACATCTAAGTACCCTGAGGAAAAGAAATCAACCGAGATTCCCTTAGTAGTGGCGAGCGAACGGGGATTAGCCCTTAAGCTTCTTTGAATCTAACAGAACGCTCTGGAAAGTGCGGCCATAGTGGGTGATAGCCCCGTATGTGAAAGGTTCTTTGAAGTGAAATCGAGTAGGACGGAGCACGAGAAACTTTGTCTGAATATGGGGGGACCATCCTCCAAGGCTAAATACTACTGACTGACCGATAGTGAACCAGTACCGTGAGGGAAAGGCGAAAAGAACCCCGGAGAGGGGAGTGAAATAGAACCTGAAACCGTATGCGTACAAGCAGTGGGAGCCTACTTAGTTAGGTGACTGCGTACCTTTTGTATAATGGGTCAGCGACTTATATTCAGTGGCGAGCTTAACCGTATAGGGAAGGCGTAGCGAAAGCGAGTCTTAATAGGGCGATTTAGTCGCTGGGTATAGACCCGAAACCGGGCGATCTATCCATGAGCAGGTTGAAGGTTAGGTAACACTGACTGGAGGACCGAACCCACTCCCGTTGAAAAGGTAGGGGATGACTTGTGGATCGGAGTGAAAGGCTAATCAAGCTCGGAGATAGCTGGTTCTCCTCGAAAGCTATTTAGGTAGCGCCTCACGTATCACTCCAGGGGGTAGAGCACTGTTTCGGCTAGGGGGTCATCCCGACTTACCAAACCGATGCAAACTCCGAATACCTGGAAGTGTCAGCGTGGGAGACACACGGCGGGTGCTAACGTCCGTCGTGAAAAGGGAAACAACCCAGACCGTCAGCTAAGGTCCCAAAGTTGTGGTTAAGTGGTAAACGATGTGGGAAGGCTTAGACAGCTAGGAGGTTGGCTTAGAAGCAGCCACCCTTTAAAGAAAGCGTAATAGCTCACTAGTCGAGTCGGCCTGCGCGGAAGATGTAACGGGGCTCAAACCACACACCGAAGCTACGGGTGCATCGCAAGATGCGCGGTAGAGGAGCGTTCTGTAAGCCTGTGAAGGTGAGTTGAGAAGCTTGCTGGAGGTATCAGAAGTGCGAATGCTGACATGAGTAACGACAATGGGAGTGAAAAACTCCCACGCCGAAAGACCAAGGGTTCCTGCGCAACGTTAATCGACGCAGGGTTAGTCGGTCCCTAAGGCGAGGCTGAAGAGCGTAGTCGATGGGAAACAGGTTAATATTCCTGTACTTCTAGTTACTGCGATGGAGGGACGGAGAAGGCTAGGCCAGCTTGGCGTTGGTTGTCCAAGTTTAAGGTGGTAGGCCGAACACTTAGGCAAATCCGGGTGTTCAAGGCCGAGAGCTGATGACGAGCTTTCTTTTAGAGAGCGAAGTGGTTGATGCCATGCTTCCAGGAAAAGCTTCTAAGCTTCAGGTAACTAGGAACCGTACCCCAAACCGACACAGGTGGTCGGGTAGAGAATACCAAGGCGCTTGAGAGAACTCGGGTGAAGGAACTAGGCAAAATGGCACCGTAACTTCGGGAGAAGGTGCGCCGATGAGGGTGAAGCATTTACTGCGTAAGCCCATGTCGGTCGAAGATACCAGGCCGCTGCGACTGTTTATTAAAAACACAGCACTCTGCAAACACGAAAGTGGACGTATAGGGTGTGACGCCTGCCCGGTGCCGGAAGGTTAATTGATGGGGTTAGCGAAAGCGAAGCTCTTGATCGAAGCCCCGGTAAACGGCGGCCGTAACTATAACGGTCCTAAGGTAGCGAAATTCCTTGTCGGGTAAGTTCCGACCTGCACGAATGGCGTAACGATGGCGGCGCTGTCTCCACCCGAGACTCAGTGAAATTGAAATCGCTGTGAAGATGCAGTGTATCCGCGGCTAGACGGAAAGACCCCGTGAACCTTTACTGTAGCTTTGCACTGGACTTTGAGCCTGCTTGTGTAGGATAGGTGGGAGGCTTTGAAGCGTGGACGCCAGTTCGCGTGGAGCCATCCTTGAAATACCACCCTGGCATGCTTGAGGTTCTAACTCTGGTCCGTTATCCGGATCGAGGACAGTGTATGGTGGGCAGTTTGACTGGGGCGGTCTCCTCCTAAAGAGTAACGGAGGAGTACGAAGGTGCGCTCAGACCGGTCGGAAATCGGTCGCAGAGTATAAAGGCAAAAGCGCGCTTGACTGCGAGACAGACACGTCGAGCAGGTACGAAAGTAGGTCTTAGTGATCCGGTGGTTCTGTATGGAAGGGCCATCGCTCAACGGATAAAAGGTACTCCGGGGATAACAGGCTGATACCGCCCAAGAGTTCATATCGACGGCGGTGTTTGGCACCTCGATGTCGGCTCATCACATCCTGGGGCTGAAGCCGGTCCCAAGGGTATGGCTGTTCGCCATTTAAAGTGGTACGCGAGCTGGGTTTAGAACGTCGTGAGACAGTTCGGTCCCTATCTGCCGTGGACGTTTGAGATTTGAGAGGGGCTGCTCCTAGTACGAGAGGACCGGAGTGGACGAACCTCTGGTGTTCCGGTTGTCACGCCAGTGGCATTGCCGGGTAGCTATGTTCGGAATAGATAACCGCTGAAAGCATCTAAGCGGGAAACTAGCCTCAAGATGAGATCTCACTGGGAACTTGATTCCCCTAAAGGGCCGTCGAAGACTACGACGTTGATAGGTCGGGTGTGTAAGCGCTGTGAGGCGTTGAGCTAACCGATACTAATTGCCCGTGAGGCTTGACCATATAACACCCAAACAATTTGGTGTTAGACGGTGAAGTCGACGAACCGAAAGTTCGTGTGAACCGCAAATACCTGTCACATACCCGAATCTGGATGAGCGTGTGCCAAGGCCACGAGCATCCTAAAGAATTGCTTGACGACCATAGAGCGTTGGAACCACCTGATCCCATCCCGAACTCAGTAGTGAAACGACGCATCGCCGATGGTAGTGTGGGGTTTCCCCATGTGAGAGTAGGTCATCGTCAAGCTCCTATCCCAAAGCCCCTGATCAGCCTCGCTGGTCGGGGGCTTTGCTTTTGCGCGCGGAAAACAGGGGCTGAAGGCTGCGTATGCAAGGGCCGTGTGTCTCTATATGATGCGTGGCTGAATATTGCGGGGGTGATATGCAGACCTTGCTGAAATTGCTGAGTGATGGACGATTTCATTCGGGAGAGGAGTTGGGTGCCCTGCTTGGCGTCAGTCGTAGTGCCGTATGGAAGCGTCTAGAAGGCTTTGAGCGCGATTACGGAGTGGTCATCCAAAGGGTGCGAGGCCGTGGATATCGGCTGGAGGATCCATTGAGTGTGATCGCGCCCAGGCTGAACTCTGGTCCCTGGCCGCTGGATGTGCTCTCCTCCGTCGACTCAACTAATGCTGAAGTCCTGCGCCGATTAGCTGCAGGAGCGGTTGCGCCTTTCTCTGTCCTGGCGGAGCGCCAGACAGCAGGTCGTGGCCGGAGAGGGCGTCAGTGGGAAAGCCCGTTCGGCGCAAATCTTTATTACACCTTGGGTATTTCTGTAGGCGCCGGCGCGAAGGAGCTTGAAGGGCTGAGTCTTGTCGTCGGGCTTTGTGTCGCGCGTGCGATCCGCTCCTTGGGTGTGGTTGATGTTGGCCTCAAGTGGCCAAACGATGTGCTGGTTGGGGGGAAGAAGATCGCGGGTATATTGCTGGAGCTTACGGGAGACCCGGCAGATATCTGCAGTGTTGCCATAGGTATTGGTATCAATGTGAATATGCGCAAGGCCGATGCTATCGATCAGCCCTGGACATCGGTGCGAGAGGCGTTGGGTGTCGCGGTAGATAGGAATGTGCTGCTTGCGGCGCTGGAGTCGGAGCTCGCTCAGGGGCTTTCCCGGCATCGAGAGGAAGGCTTCACGGCCAGTCTTGATGAATGGGAGTCACTCCATCTTTGGCAGGGGCGGAGGGTGACTCTGTCTACTTCCATTCATAACATCGTTGGTCGTGCGCTGGGTGTCGATGAGCGAGGAGCGTTGCGTCTTCTGGTCGATGGGCAGGAGCAGCGTCACAGCGGAGGCGAGCTGAGCCTGAGGTTGTCAGATGATTCTTGAGCTGGACTGCGGAAATAGTCTGATCAAATGGCGGGTGGTCAGAAGGCACGACCTGGTAACTGTGGCGGGGGGCGTCGCTGATTCTGACCAGGCGCTGCTCGCCCAGTTGCGAGCTAACGAATCTCTGGATATTCGCTATTGCCGAATGGTGAGTGTCCGTAGTGAGCAGGAGACCGATGCTTTGCGGGCGGGTCTCGAAAGCGCGTTTAATGTCTCCGTCCAAGTCGCAGCTCCGGCTCAGAAGCTTGAGGGTGTCGCGAACGGGTATCGTGAGTACGAGCGCCTAGGGATGGATCGATGGCTCGCATTGGTTGCGGGGCATTGTCTGGCCGGGCGTGGTTGCCTCGTGATCGACCTTGGTACGGCAGTTACCTCTGATTTGGTGGATGCGGCCGGGCGCCACATGGGCGGCTACATCGCACCTGGTATGCCGCTGATGCGTAGTCAATTGCGAACGCACACACGGCGAATCCGCTATGACGACGACGCGGCGCATGAGGCACTGCAGAACCTGATGCCGGGGCAGGAAACTTCCGAGGCAGTGGAGCGAGGGTGTGTGTTGATGCTGCGTGGATTCGTCCGCGAGCAGTGCGAGTTGGCCTGTCGCTTGCTGGGGGATGATTGTGCGGTGTACTTGACCGGCGGAGATGCGGAGCTGGTGAAGGATGAGCTCCCGCGCGCCGTTGTGCTGCCTGATCTGGTGTTCATCGGTCTGGCGTTGGCTTGTCCGATTGAGTGAGTCTGATCGATGCGTTGGTTCTTCCTGTTTCTGCTGGCCCTGAACGTCTTCTACTACGTATGGCATCAACAGCAAGTGCCTCTTCGCCCGAAGGAGGTTGCACCCCTCAGCCTGTTTCATAGTGAGCAGAAGAATATACGTCTACTGAGCGAGTCGACTGATGCTCCGCAGCGTCGCCAAGCGGATGAGAGGTCAGGGCTGCCATCATCGAGCTGCCTGTTCCTGGGAGGCTTTCCGGAGGAAGAGCGTGCGCGCCTGCTGACGCAGCGCCTGCTGAGTCTGGATGTTCAAGCCGCAGTGCTGACAGTCGATGCAGCGGCTGGTGTCGACTACTGGGTATATCTGCCACCACTCGCATCGCGGCAGGCGTCGCTATGGCAGTTGCGTGAATTGCAGGCACGCAAGATTGATAGCTACATCATTACCGAGGGTGATCTTTCGGATGGTATTTCACTGGGAATCTTTCAGCGCAAGGATTCTGCGGATAGCGTAGTGGATCGTCTAAAGGCTGCCGGCTATGACGCATTAATTCGCGAACTGGCCCGCTCGCAGCATGACTACTGGGTGCAGATTGCTCCTGACAGCAGTCGCCTAGTCGATGATTCGCTTGTGCGGCAACTGGCCTCGGATTTCCCGGAGCTGCAAAAACAAACAATGCCGTGTAAAAGCGTTGCAAGCCCTCAGCGGATTGAATAGAATGGCGCCCGCTTCGTAGGGGGGACCTGAAAGGGGAATCGCTAGAAGCTGTTGTCATCGAGCTAAGCTCAAGTTTTTTAAAGAAAAACTGTTGACAACACGGTGGCAGTCTGTAGAATGCCGCCTCACTCGGAGGGGTTCCCGAGCGGCCAAAGGGATCAGACTGTAAATCTGACGTCTCAGACTTCGAAGGTTCGAATCCTTCCCCCTCCACCAGTTTTAAGCGTGAGCGTCAGGCTCCGCGGGTATAGTTCAGTGGTAGAACCTCAGCCTTCCAAGCTGATGATGCGGGTTCGATTCCCGCTACCCGCTCCAGACTTGCTGCTTATGTTTGCTCATGTAGCTCAGTTGGTAGAGCACACCCTTGGTAAGGGTGAGGTCAGCGGTTCAAATCCGCTCATGAGCTCCATCTCGCAAAGGCAGATATGAAAATATCTGCCTTTGTTTTAATGGTGATGTGGCTTTCTCAATTCCTCATGGGAGACGGTCAAGATGGCTAAAGAAAAGTTTGAGCGTAACAAACCGCACGTCAACGTAGGCACCATCGGTCACGTTGACCACGGTAAAACCACTCTGACCGCTGCTCTGACCAAGGTTTGCTCCGAAACTTGGGGTGGCTCCGCTCGCGCTTTCGATCAGATCGACAACGCGCCGGAAGAGAAGGCTCGTGGTATCACCATCAACACCTCTCACGTTGAATACGACTCGCCCGTTCGCCACTACGCGCACGTAGACTGCCCGGGCCACGCCGACTACGTGAAGAACATGATCACCGGTGCTGCCCAGATGGACGGCGCGATCCTGGTTTGCTCCGCTGCTGACGGCCCCATGCCGCAGACTCGCGAGCACATCCTGCTGTCCCGTCAGGTAGGCGTTCCTTACATTGTCGTGTTCCTGAACAAGGCCGACATGGTTGATGACGCCGAACTGCTGGAGCTGGTCGAAATGGAAGTTCGCGATCTGCTGAACACCTACGACTTCCCGGGCGACGACACTCCGATCGTGATCGGTTCCGCTCTGATGGCTCTGAATGGTCAGGATGACAACGAGATGGGCGTTTCCGCCGTGCGCAAGCTGGTAGAGACCCTGGACTCCTACATCCCTGAGCCGGTTCGTGCAATCGACCAGCCGTTCCTGATGCCGATCGAAGACGTATTCTCGATCTCCGGTCGCGGCACCGTGGTGACTGGCCGTGTTGAGCGCGGCATCGTCAAGGTTCAGGAAGAAGTGGAAATCGTCGGCATCAAGGCGACCACCAAGACCACCTGCACCGGCGTTGAAATGTTCCGCAAGCTGCTCGACGAAGGTCGTGCTGGTGAGAACGTTGGCGTCCTGCTGCGTGGCACCAAGCGTGAAGATGTAGAGCGTGGCCAGGTTCTGGCCAAGCCGGGCACCATCAAGCCGCACACCAAGTTCGAGTGCGAAGTGTATGTGCTGTCCAAGGAAGAAGGTGGTCGTCACACCCCGTTCTTCAAGGGCTACCGTCCGCAGTTCTACTTCCGTACCACCGACGTAACCGGTAACTGCGAACTGCCGGAAGGCGTTGAGATGGTAATGCCGGGCGACAACGTGAAGATGGTTGTTACCCTGATCGCTCCGATCGCAATGGAAGACGGTCTGCGCTTCGCTATCCGCGAAGGCGGTCGTACCGTTGGCGCCGGCGTGGTTGCCAAGATCATCGAGTAATCGATTGATTTTTCTCTATCGGGCCGGCATAATGGTCGGCCTGACTTTGTTCTAGGCCAGTAGCTCAATTGGCAGAGCGGCGGTCTCCAAAACCGCAGGTTGGGGGTTCGATTCCCTCCTGGCCTGCCAGATTTCTCTAAGTCTGGCATTTCTTGAAACGGGATTCCTAGCAGATGAATGCGAAGGTAGAAGCCAAAGAGTCACGTTTTGATCTCTTGAAGTGGCTCGTGGTTGCCGTGCTGGTGGTGGTGGCAGTGGTCGCCAATCAGTATTACTCGGCGCAACCGATCTTCTATCGCGTTCTCGGTATTCTCGTAATGGCTGCCGTTGCTGGCTTCATTGCGCTGCAGACAGTCAAGGGGCGTGCATTCTTTGCGCTGGCTAAAGAGGCGCGCGCCGAGATTCGCAAGGTGGTATGGCCGTCTCGTCAAGAGACAACTCAAACCACGCTGATCGTAGTGGCAGTGGTGCTAGTGATGGCGCTGGTGCTTTGGGGGCTCGACTCCCTGCTGGGTTGGCTGGTTTCCATGATCGTAGGTTAAGGGTGTTCCGTGGCTAAGCGTTGGTACGTTGTGCATGCCTACTCGGGTTATGAGAAGCATGTCATGCGCTCGCTGATCGAGCGGGTCAAACTGGCCGGCATGGAAGACGGGTTTGGCGAGATCCTCGTCCCCACTGAAGAAGTCGTGGAGATGCGGAACGGCCAGAAGCGCAAAAGTGAGCGCAAGTTCTTCCCGGGCTATGTCCTGGTGCAGATGGAAATGAATGAGGGAACCTGGCACCTGGTCAAGGATACTCCTCGTGTCATGGGCTTTATTGGCGGTACTGCCGACAAACCGGCACCTATCACTGATAAAGAAGCTGATGCCATTCTGCGTCGTGTCGCTGATAGCGGCGACAAGCCGAAGCCGAAGACCCTGTTCGAGCCGGGCGAGACTGTTCGTGTGATCGATGGTCCGTTCGCTGATTTCAACGGCGTCGTCGAAGAAGTTAACTACGAAAAGAGCCGTATCCAGGTCGCGGTGCTCATTTTCGGTCGCTCTACTCCGGTAGAGCTGGAGTTCAGCCAGGTAGAGAAAGTTTAACTGGCACAATGAATCCCACACCCCGCAGCCCTAGGCTGCGGGGTTTTGTCGTCATTGGGATAAACGCGAAAGCAACCGGGGAGCTCGTAAGGGCGTTTGAACCCGTATTTGGAGTAGCAAATGGCTAAGAAAATCCAGGCTTACATCAAGCTGCAAGTAAAGGCCGGCCAGGCCAACCCTTCGCCGCCGGTCGGTCCGGCCCTGGGTCAGCATGGCGTGAATATCATGGAATTCTGCAAGGCGTTCAACGCCAAGACTCAGGGCATGGAGCCTGGTCTGCCGACTCCTGTGATCATCACCGTTTACAGCGACCGCAGCTTTACCTTTGAAACCAAGAGCACCCCGGCATCCGTACTGCTTAAGAAAGCAGCCGGCATCACCAGCGGCTCCGCTCGTCCGAACTCCCAGAAAGTAGGCACTGTTACCCGTGCTCAACTGGAAGAGATCGCCAAGGCCAAGCAGGCTGATCTGACCGCTGCTGACCTGGACGCTGCCGTACGTACCATCGCTGGCTCCGCGCGCAGCATGGGCCTGAACGTGGAGGGTGTGTAATGGCTAAGCTGACCAAGCGTCAAAAGGCTATCGCCGAGAAGGTTGAAGCTGGCAAGCAATATGGCTTCGAAGATGCCGCCAAACTGCTGGCCGAACTGTCGACCATCAAGTTCAAGGAATCCGTAGACGTCGCCATCAATCTGGGCGTTGATCCGCGTAAGTCCGACCAGGTCGTTCGTGGCGCCACCGTTCTGCCGAACGGTACCGGTAAATCCGTTCGCGTTGCCGTATTCACCCAGGGACCTGGTGTGGAAGCTGCTCTGGCTGCTGGTGCAGACAAGGTTGGCATGGACGAACTGGCTGCCGAAATGAAAGCCGGCGATCTGAACTATGACGTAGTTATTGCTTCCCCGGATGCGATGCGCGTTGTTGGTCAGCTCGGCCAGGTTCTCGGTCCGCGTGGTCTGATGCCGAACCCGAAAGTTGGCACCGTGACCCCGGACGTCGCTACCGCCGTCAAGAACGCCAAAGCCGGTCAGGTACGTTTCCGTACCGACAAGAACGGTATCATCCACGCCTCCGTTGGCAAGATCGACTTCGAGCCGGTCAAGCTGAAGCAGAACGTGGAAGCGCTGCTGAGCGATCTGAAGCGTCTGAAGCCGTCCTCCTCGAAGGGCGTGTATGTTCAGCGCGTAACCCTGAGCACCACTATGGGCCCGGGTCTGCAGATCGACCAGGCTTCGCTGGAAGGCTGATGAACTAAGTCGAGCAGCGGGTTGGCCCGCTGCTCGCAGGTATTGGGGTCCCTGCCTGGCGGGGGCTATCCAAGACCGTAGGCGGCGCAAGCCTTAAAACTCAAGCCTACGCAGATGGTGCTCCCGATTCGTTTACCGAATCAGACACCAAAACGCCGTCCGGCTTCGGCTGGACGAATCGGTAACATCCAGGAGTAAACCCGTGGCAATTAAACTCGAAGACAAGAAGGCCATCGTCGCTGAAGTCAACGAGGCTGCCAAAGCCGGTCTGTCCGCTGTCGTGGTTGATGCACGCGGCGTGACTGTCGGCGCAATGACCGGACTCCGTAAAGAGGCCCGCGCAGCTGGTGTGTACGTGAAAGTCGTACGTAACACCCTGCTCAAGCGCGCCGTTGAAGGCACTCAGTTTGAAGTGCTGAACGACGTGTTCAAGGGCCCGACCCTGATTGCTTTCTCCAACGAACATCCGGGCGCTGCCGCTCGTATCTTCAAGGAGTTTGCCAAGGGTCAGGACAAGTTCGAGATCAAGGCGGCCGCGTTCGAGGGTCAGTTCCTCGCAGCCAATCAGATCGACGTGCTGGCGACCCTGCCGACCTACAACGAAGCTGTTGCACAGCTGATGAGCGTCATTCAGGGCGCTACCAGCAAGCTGGCTCGTACTCTGGCGGCAATTCGCGATCAGAAAGAAGCCACCGCAGCCTAAGGCTCGGCAGCTACTTTCAACCTTTTTTGTTTAATTCGATGGCCTTAGGCCGTCACCCAATACAGGAATTAGAGTCATGGCTCTGACCAACGAAGACATCATCAACGCCGTATCCGAAATGTCCGTCATGCAGATCGTTGAACTGATCAAGGCGATGGAAGAGAAGTTCGGCGTTACCGCTGCTGCCGCTGTTGCTGCTGGCCCGGCTGCTGGCCCGGCTGCTGCTGCTGAAGAGCAGACCGAGTTCACCATCGTCCTGGCCGACGCTGGCGACAAGAAAGTGAACGTGATCAAGGTCGTTCGTGAACTGACCGGCCTGGGCCTGAAAGAAGCCAAGGCAGTCGTTGACGGCGCCCCGGGCGTGGTCAAGGAAGGCGCTTCGAAAGAAGAGGCCGAAGCTGCCAAGAAAGCCCTGGAAGAAGCTGGCGCCAAGGTCGAGCTCAAGTAAGTTCGGACCTTGCGTCTACAGCCCGAGCGTTAAGCGACAGGCTGATGGCTGGTGGCAAATGCCACCGGCCTTTTTCCGTTCTGGGTGGGCCCTGTGTGCCTCACCCTTAACGCGAAGCTCCCGCCTCGAACGGCGGCGCAAACCAAGGGTTTGCACGATTTTGGGCTGCTCCCCTGCGGGAGAGGCCAAACAAGCAGGTGACCAAGCTGGGGAACGCTGATGGCTTACTCATACACTGAGAAAAAACGTATCCGCAAGGACTTTAGCAAGTTGCCGGACGTCATGGATGTGCCGTATTTGCTGGCCATCCAGCTGGATTCCTATCGCGAATTCCTGCAGGCCGGCGCGAGCAAGGACCAGGTTCGAGACATCGGCCTGCATGCGGCCTTCAAGTCCGTTTTCCCGATTATCAGCTATTCCGGCAATGCTGCCCTGGAATACGTTGGCTACCGTCTGGGTGAGCCGGCATTCGACGTCAAGGAATGCGTGCTGCGCGGTGTGACCTTTGCCGTCCCGCTGCGTGTGAAAGTGCGCCTGATCATTTTCGACAAAGAATCGTCGAACAAAGCGATCAAGGACATCAAGGAACAGGAAGTCTACATGGGGGAAATCCCCCTGATGACCGAGAACGGCACCTTCATCATCAACGGTACCGAGCGTGTCATCGTTTCCCAGCTGCACCGCTCCCCGGGTGTGTTCTTCGACCACGACCGTGGCAAGACCCACAGCTCCGGCAAGCTGCTGTACTCCGCTCGCATCATTCCTTACCGCGGTTCCTGGCTGGACTTCGAGTTCGATCCGAAGGATTGCGTGTTCGTCCGTATCGACCGTCGCCGCAAACTGCCGGCGTCTGTCCTGCTGCGTGCGCTGAACTACAGCACAGAGGAAATCCTCAACGCGTTCTATGACACCAACGTCTTCCAGATCAAGGGCGAGACCCTGAACCTGGAGTTGGTGCCGTCGCGTCTGCGCGGCGAGATCGCCAGCTTCGACATCAAGGATGCCAGCGGCAAGGTCATCGTCGAAGCGGGTCGCCGTATCACCGCGCGTCACATCAACCAGCTCGAGAAGGCCGGCATCACCCAGTTGGAAGTGCCGTTCGACTATCTGATTGGCCGTACCGTGGCCAAGGCAGTCGTGCACCCGGCCACCGGCGAGATCATCGCCGAGTGCAACACCGAGCTGACCGTCGATGCCCTGGCCAAGATCGCCAAGGCCCAGGTTGCCCGCCTGGAAACCCTGTACACCAACGACATCGACTGCGGTCCGTTCATTTCCGACACGCTGAAGATCGATTCCACCAGCAACCAACTGGAAGCGCTGGTCGAGATCTATCGCATGATGCGTCCTGGCGAGCCGCCGACCAAGGAAGCCGCCGAGACCCTCTTCGGCAACCTGTTCTTCAGCGCCGAGCGTTACGACCTGTCCGCCGTTGGCCGCATGAAGTTCAACCGCCGCATCGGTCGCACCGAGATCGAAGGCCCGGGCGTCCTGAGCAAGGAAGACATCGTCGAGGTCCTCAAGACCCTGGTTGCCATCCGTAACGGTAAAGGCATCGTCGACGACATCGACCACCTGGGTAACCGTCGCGTCCGCTGCGTCGGCGAGATGGCCGAGAACCAGTTCCGCGTTGGCCTGGTGCGTGTAGAGCGCGCGGTCAAGGAACGTCTGTCGATGGCCGAAAGCGAAGGCCTTATGCCGCAGGACCTGATCAACGCCAAGCCGGTGGCCGCCGCGATCAAGGAGTTCTTCGGCTCCAGCCAGCTGTCGCAGTTCATGGACCAGAACAACCCGCTCTCCGAGATCACCCACAAGCGCCGCGTCTCCGCACTCGGCCCAGGTGGTCTGACCCGTGAGCGCGCGGGCTTCGAGGTTCGTGACGTACACCCGACCCACTACGGCCGCGTGTGCCCGATCGAAACCCCTGAAGGTCCGAACATCGGTCTGATCAACTCCCTGGCCACCTATGCCCGCACCAACAAGTACGGCTTCCTGGAAAGCCCGTATCGCGTGGTGAAGGACGGTCTGGTCAGCGACGAGATCGTCTTCCTGTCCGCCATCGAAGAGGCCGATCACGTGATCGCCCAGGCCTCTGCGACCCTGAACGAAAAGGGTCAGCTGATCGACGAACTGGTTGCCGTGCGTCACCTGAACGAATTCACCGTGAAGGCGCCGGAAGACGTCACCCTCATGGACGTTTCGCCGAAGCAGGTCGTTTCCGTCGCTGCCTCGCTGATTCCGTTCCTCGAGCACGACGACGCCAACCGTGCACTCATGGGTTCGAACATGCAGCGCCAGGCTGTACCGACCCTGCGCGCCGACAAGCCGCTGGTAGGTACCGGCATGGAGCGCAACGTCGCCCGTGACTCCGGTGTCTGCGTGGTGGCCCGTCGTGGCGGCGTGATCGACTCGGTCGACGCCAGCCGTATCGTGGTCCGCGTGAACGATGACGAAGTCGAGACTGGCGAAGCCGGCGTCGACATCTACAACCTGACCAAGTACACCCGTTCCAACCAGAACACCTGCATCAACCAGCGTCCGCTGGTGCAGAAGGGTGACAAGGTTTCGCGCAGCGACATCCTGGCCGACGGTCCGTCCACCGACATGGGTGAACTGGCTCTGGGTCAGAACATGCGTGTCGCGTTCATGCCCTGGAACGGCTTCAACTTCGAAGACTCCATCTGTCTGTCCGAGCGCGTGGTCCAGGAAGATCGTTTCACCACGATCCATATCCAGGAACTGACCTGCGTTGCCCGTGACACTAAGCTCGGCCCAGAAGAAATCACCGCGGACATCCCGAACGTGGGTGAGGCTGCGCTGAACAAGCTGGACGAAGCCGGTATCGTCTACGTCGGCGCCGAAGTACAGGCCGGCGACATCCTGGTCGGCAAGGTCACCCCGAAAGGCGAGACCCAGCTGACTCCGGAAGAGAAGCTGCTGCGTGCGATCTTTGGTGAGAAGGCGTCCGATGTGAAGGACACCTCCCTGCGCGTGCCGACCGGCACCAAGGGCACCGTCATCGACGTACAGGTCTTCACTCGCGATGGCGTCGAGCGCGACAGCCGCGCCCTGTCCATCGAGAAGATGCAGCTGGACGAGATCCGCAAGGACCTGAACGAAGAGTTCCGCATCGTCGAAGGCGCAACCTTCGAGCGTCTGCGTTCCGCTCTGGTCGGTGCCAAGGCTGACGGCGGTCCTGCCCTGAAGAAAGGCGCAGAGATCACCGATGAGTACCTGGACGGCCTCGAGCGCGGCCAGTGGTTCAAACTGCGCATGGCGGAAGATGCTCTGAACGAGCAGCTGGAGAAGGCCCAGGCCTACATCAGCGATCGCCGTCAGTTGCTGGACGACAAGTTCGAAGACAAGAAGCGCAAGCTGCAGCAGGGCGACGACCTGGCTCCGGGCGTACTGAAGATCGTCAAGGTCTACCTCGCCATCAAGCGCCGCATCCAGCCGGGCGACAAGATGGCGGGCCGCCACGGTAACAAGGGTGTGGTCTCGGTGATCATGCCGGTCGAGGACATGCCGCACGATGCCAACGGTACTCCGGTCGACATCGTTTTGAACCCGCTGGGCGTACCCTCGCGTATGAACGTCGGTCAGATCCTCGAAACCCACCTGGGCCTCGCGGCGAAGGGCCTGGGCGAGAAGATCAACCGCATGCTCGAAGAGCAGCGCAAGATCGCTGAGCTGCGTGTGTTCCTGAACGAGATCTACAACGAGATCGGTGGCCGCCAGGAAAACCTGGATGAGCTGAACGATAACGAGATCCTCGCTCTGGCCAACAACCTCAAGGGCGGCGTGCCCATGGCTACTCCGGTGTTCGACGGTGCCAAGGAGCGCGAGATCAAGGCCATGCTGAAGCTGGCCGATCTGCCGGAGAGCGGTCAGATGCGTCTGTATGACGGCCGCACCGGCAACCAGTTCGAGCGTACGACCACCGTTGGTTACATGTACATGCTCAAGCTGAACCACCTGGTCGATGACAAGATGCACGCACGTTCCACCGGCTCCTACAGCCTGGTTACCCAGCAGCCGCTGGGTGGTAAGGCGCAGTTCGGTGGCCAGCGTTTCGGGGAGATGGAGGTCTGGGCTCTGGAAGCCTACGGCGCCGCCTACACCCTGCAGGAAATGCTGACCGTGAAGTCGGACGACGTGAACGGCCGTACCAAGATGTACAAGAACATCGTGGACGGCGATCACCGCATGGAGGCCGGCATGCCCGAGTCCTTCAACGTGCTGATCAAAGAGATCCGCTCGCTCGGCATCGATATCGAACTGGAAACCGAATAACACGTGACGTCAGAACGGTGCGGCTGGTCAAGGCCGGTCGCACCGGGTCCGTGAGGAGGAAAGGCCTTGAAAGACTTGCTTAATCTGTTGAAAAACCAGGGTCAGATCGAAGAGTTCGATGCCATCCGTATTGGCCTGGCCTCGCCCGAGATGATCCGTTCCTGGTCCTTCGGCGAAGTCAAGAAGCCGGAGACCATCAACTACCGCACCTTCAAGCCGGAGCGCGATGGCCTGTTCTGCGCCAAGATCTTTGGCCCGGTGAAGGACTATGAGTGCCTGTGCGGTAAGTACAAGCGCCTCAAGCACCGCGGTGTGATCTGCGAGAAGTGCGGCGTGGAAGTCGCGCTGGCCAAGGTGCGCCGCGAGCGCATGGGCCACATCGAGCTGGCCTCGCCGGTCGCCCATATCTGGTTCCTGAAGTCCCTGCCGTCCCGTATCGGCCTGCTGCTGGACATGACCCTGCGTGACATCGAGCGTGTGCTCTATTTCGAGAGCTACGTGGTGATCGATCCGGGCATGACCACCCTGGAAAAGGGCCAACTGCTGAACGACGAGCAGTACTTCGAAGCCCTCGAAGAGTTCGGTGACGACTTTGACGCCCGCATGGGTGCGGAGGCCGTTCGCGAGCTGCTCAACGCTATCGATCTGGAGCACGAGATCGGCCGCCTGCGCGAAGAGATTCCGCAGACCAACTCGGAAACCAAGATCAAGAAGCTGTCCAAGCGCCTGAAGCTGATGGAAGCCTTCCAGGGCTCCGGCAACCATCCCGAGTGGATGGTGCTGACCGTCCTGCCGGTGCTGCCGCCGGACCTGCGTCCGCTGGTTCCGCTGGATGGCGGCCGCTTCGCGACCTCGGATCTGAACGATCTGTATCGCCGCGTGATCAACCGTAACAACCGTCTGAAGCGCCTGCTCGACCTGGCCGCTCCGGACATCATCGTGCGCAACGAAAAGCGCATGCTGCAGGAAGCCGTCGACGCCCTGCTGGATAACGGCCGTCGCGGCCGTGCCATCACCGGTTCGAACAAGCGCCCGCTGAAGTCCCTGGCCGATATGATCAAGGGCAAGCAGGGTCGCTTCCGTCAGAACCTGCTCGGCAAGCGCGTGGACTACTCCGGCCGTTCGGTAATTACCGTAGGTCCGACCCTGCGTCTGCACCAGTGCGGCCTGCCGAAGAAAATGGCCCTGGAGCTGTTCAAGCCGTTCATCTTCGGCAAGCTGGAAGGTCGTGGCATGGCCACCACCATCAAGGCTGCCAAGAAGATGGTCGAGCGCGAGCTGCCGGAGGTGTGGGACGTTCTCGCCGAAGTCATCCGCGAGCACCCCGTACTGCTGAACCGTGCACCGACCCTGCACCGTCTGGGCATCCAGGCGTTCGAGCCGGTACTGATCGAAGGTAAAGCCATCCAGCTGCACCCGCTGGTCTGCGCCGCGTACAACGCCGACTTCGACGGTGACCAGATGGCCGTGCACGTTCCGCTGACCCTCGAGGCTCAGCTGGAAGCGCGCGCGCTGATGATGTCCACCAACAACATCCTCTCGCCCGCCAACGGCGAGCCGATCATCGTTCCTTCGCAGGACGTGGTAATGGGTCTGTACTACATGACCCGTGAAGCGATCAACGCGAAGGGCGAGGGCATGGCATTCGCCGACCTGCAGGAAGTTGACCGCGCCTACCGCAGCGGCCAGGTGTCCCTGCACGCCCGTGTGAAAGTGCGCATCAACGAGAAGGTCAAGGGCGAAGACGGTCAGCTGACCGCCAATACCCGTATCGTCGACACCACCGTTGGCCGTGCGCTGCTGTTCCAGGTTGTTCCGGCCGGCCTGCCCTTCGACGTGGTCAACCAGTCGATGAAGAAGAAGGCGATCTCCAAGCTGATCAACCATTGCTACCGCGTGGTGGGTCTGAAGGACACCGTCATCTTCGCTGACCAGCTGATGTACACCGGCTTCGCCTACTCGACCATCTCCGGTGTGTCGATCGGCGTGAACGACTTCGTCATCCCGGACGAAAAGGCCCGCATCATCGATGCTGCCACCGAGGAAGTGAAAGAGATCGAGAGCCAGTACGCCTCCGGCCTGGTAACCCAGGGCGAGAAGTACAACAAGGTGATCGACCTCTGGTCCAAGGCCAACGACGAAGTGTCCAAGGCGATGATGGCCAACCTCTCGAAAGAGAAGGTGACCGATCGCGAGGGCAAGCAGGTCGACCAGGAGTCCTTCAACTCCATGTACATGATGGCGGACTCCGGTGCGCGGGGTTCCGCGGCCCAGATCCGTCAGCTGGCCGGCATGCGTGGCCTGATGGCCAAGCCGGACGGCTCCATCATCGAGACCCCGATCACCGCGAACTTCCGTGAAGGCCTGAACGTACTCCAGTACTTCATCTCCACTCACGGTGCTCGTAAAGGTCTGGCGGATACCGCACTGAAGACCGCGAACTCCGGTTACCTGACCCGTCGTCTCGTCGACGTGGCCCAGGACCTGGTGGTAACCGAGATTGACTGCGGCACCGAACATGGCCTGGTCATGTCCCCGCACATCGAAGGCGGCGACGTGGTGGAGCCGCTGGGTGAGCGTGTGCTTGGCCGTGTGATTGCTCGCGACGTATTCAAGCCGGGCAGCGACGACGTCATCGTCGAGGCTGGCACCCTGATCGACGAGAAGTGGGTGGACTTCCTCGAGCAGATGAGCGTCGATGAAGTTGTGGTTCGTTCGCCGATCACCTGTGAAACCCGCCATGGCATCTGTGCCATGTGCTATGGCCGTGATCTGGCCCGTGGTCATCGCGTGAATATCGGTGAGGCTGTCGGCGTTATCGCTGCCCAGTCGATCGGCGAGCCGGGTACCCAGTTGACCATGCGTACCTTCCACATTGGTGGTGCGGCCAGCCGTACCTCTGCTGCGGATAACGTGCAGGTCAAGAACGGCGGTACCATCCGCCTGCACAACCTGAAGTACGTAGAGCGTGCCGACGGTGCCCTGGTAGCGGTTTCCCGTTCCGGTGAGCTGGCGGTAGCCGATGACTTCGGTCGTGAGCGCGAGCGCTACAAGCTGCCGTACGGTGCGGTCATTTCCGTGAAGGAAGGTGACAAGGTCGATCCGGGTGCCATCGTCGCCAAGTGGGACCCGCACACCCACCCGATCGTTACCGAGATGGACGGTACCGTGGCCTTCGTGGGCATGGAAGAGGGCATCACCATCAAGCGCCAGACCGACGAACTGACCGGTCTGACCAACATCGAGGTGATGGATCCGAAGGATCGTCCGGCTGCCGGCAAGGACATCCGTCCGGCCGTGAAGCTGATCGACGCCGCAGGCAAGGATCTGCTGCTGCCGGGTACAGACGTGCCGGCCCAGTACTTCCTGCCGGCGAATGCACTGGTCAACCTCAACGATGGCGCGAAAGTGCGCATCGGTGACGTTATCGCGCGTATCCCGCAGGAAACCTCGAAGACCCGCGACATCACCGGTGGTCTGCCGCGCGTTGCCGACCTGTTCGAAGCTCGTCGTCCGAAAGAGCCTTCGATCCTGGCGGAAATCAGCGGCACCATCTCCTTCGGTAAGGAAACCAAGGGCAAGCGCCGTCTGGTCATCACTCCTACCGACGGTAGCGAGCCGTACGAGGAGCTGATTCCGAAGTGGCGTCACCTGAACGTGTTCGAAGGTGAGCAGGTAAGTCGTGGTGAAGTGATCTCCGACGGTCCGAGCAACCCGCACGACATCCTTCGTCTGTTGGGCGTCAGCTCGCTGGCCAAGTACATCGTCAACGAGATCCAGGACGTTTACCGTCTGCAGGGCGTGAAGATCAACGACAAGCACATCGAGACCATCCTGCGTCAGATGTTGCGCAAGGTCGAAGTCGCCGAGTCGGGTGATTCCTCCTTCATCAAGGGCGATCAGGTCGAGCTGGTGCAGGTGCTGGAAGAGAACGAAGTGCTGGCTACCCAGGACAAATTCCCTGCCAAGTATGAGCGCGTTCTGCTTGGTATCACCAAGGCCTCGCTGTCCACCGAGTCGTTTATTTCGGCGGCATCCTTCCAGGAAACCACCCGCGTCCTCACCGAGGCGGCGGTTACCGGCAAGCGCGACTTCCTGCGCGGCCTGAAGGAAAACGTCGTCGTAGGTCGCTTGATCCCGGCAGGTACCGGCTTGGCCTACCACAGCGAGCGCAAGCGTCAGCGCGATCTCGGCAAGCCGCAGCGCGTCAGCGCGAGCGAAGCCGAAGCTGCATTGGCTGAAGCGCTCAACCTGAGCGGTAACTAAGCTTCAAGCAAAGCCCCGGTTGTCTTGACAACCGGGGCTTTGTCTTGACTGCGTACAGGAAGCTCTTTAGTATTTTGTACCCCGAAAATTGGCAGGGCGCTTGCTCTGCCCATTTTCGTTTTTAAGTGTCGTAAGACAATCAGTGGAGCTATAGATGGCAACTATCAACCAGCTGGTGCGCAAACCGCGCAAGCGCCTGGTAGACAAGAGCGGCGTTCCTGCCCTGCAGAACTGCCCTCAGCGTCGCGGCGTATGCACCCGCGTATACACCACCACTCCGAAGAAGCCGAACTCCGCACTGCGTAAGGTGTGCCGTGTTCGTCTGACCAACGGTTTCGAGGTTTCCTCGTACATCGGTGGTGAAGGTCACAACCTGCAAGAGCACAGCGTAGTGCTGATCCGCGGTGGTCGTGTTAAGGACCTCCCGGGTGTGCGTTACCACACCGTGCGCGGTTCGCTGGATACCTCTGGCGTCAAGGACCGTAAGCAGGGTCGTTCGAAGTACGGCGCCAAGCGTCCGAAATAATTTTGTTTTCCTATTTTCTGAGTCGATAAGAGTAAGGTCGGGCATCGTCCCGGGCTAACCTGAAGACCGTTTGAGGGCTTATCAATGCCAAGACGTCGTGTAGCGGCCAAACGTGAGATCCTGGCCGATCCGAAATACGGAAGCCAGATTCTGGCGAAGTTCATGAACCACGTGATGGAAAGCGGCAAGAAAGCCGTTGCCGAGCGTATCGTTTACGGTGCTCTGGACAAGGTCAAAGAGCGCGGTAAAGGCGACCCCCTGGAACTCTTCGAAAAAGCACTCGACGCCATCGCTCCGCTGGTCGAAGTGAAGTCCCGCCGTGTCGGCGGTGCTACCTACCAGGTTCCGGTCGAAGTACGTCCGTCCCGTCGTAACGCACTGGCCATGCGCTGGCTGGTGGACTTCGCCCGCAAGCGTGGCGAGAAGTCCATGGCTCTGCGCCTGGCTGGCGAGCTGCTGGATGCCGCTGAAGGCAAAGGCGCTGCCGTCAAGAAGCGTGAAGACGTGCACCGTATGGCTGAGGCCAACAAAGCGTTCTCGCACTACCGCTTCTAATTACGGCAACAACACTTCTGCGAGGGCTTTATGGCTCGTAACACAGCAATCAACCGCTACCGGAACATTGGTATCTGCGCCCACGTTGACGCGGGCAAGACCACCACTACCGAGCGGATCCTGTTCTACACCGGTCTCAGTCACAAGATGGGTGAAGTACACGACGGCGCTGCTACCACCGACTGGATGGTGCAGGAGCAAGAGCGTGGTATCACCATCACTTCCGCTGCGATCACGACCTTCTGGGAAGGTTCGCGCGGACAGTACGACAAGTACCGCGTAAACGTCATCGATACCCCCGGCCACGTAGACTTCACCATTGAAGTTGAGCGCTCGCTGCGCGTGCTGGACGGTGCTGTCGTTGTGTTCTGTGGCACTTCCGGCGTTGAGCCGCAGTCTGAGACCGTATGGCGTCAGGCCAACAAGTACGGTGTTCCGCGTATCGTCTACGTGAACAAGATGGACCGCGCCGGTGCCAACTTCCTGCGCGTCGTCGGCCAGATCAAGAACCGCCTGGGTCATACCCCGGTTCCGGTCCAGCTGGCCATCGGTGCAGAAGATGACTTTGAAGGTCAGATCGACCTGATGAAGATGAAGGCCATCTACTGGAACGAAGACGACAAGGGCACCTCCTACCGCGAGGAAGAGATTCCCGCTGAGCTGGTTGACCTGGCCAACGAGTGGCGCAACAACATGGTCGAGGCTGCTGCCGAGGCCAACGAAGAGCTGATGAACAAGTACCTGGAAGAAGGTGAGCTGTCGATCGAAGAGATCAAGGCCGGCCTGCGTCAGCGTACTATCGCCTGCGAAATCGTACCGGCTGTTTGCGGCTCTTCGTTCAAGAACAAGGGCGTGCCCCTGGTTCTCGACGCCGTTATCGACTTCCTGCCTGCTCCGACCGAGATTCCGGCGATTCAGGGCGTCCACCCGGATAGTACTGATGACAACGAAATCCATGACGAGCGTCCGGCTGATGACAATGCTCCGTTCTCCGCTCTGGCGTTCAAGATCGCTACCGACCCGTTCGTTGGCACCTTGACCTTCGTTCGTGTCTACTCCGGTGTTCTGGAGTCTGGGCAGTCGGTCATCAACTCCGTGAAGGGCAAGAAAGAGCGCGTTGGTCGTATGGTGCAGATGCACGCCAACCAGCGTGACGAGATCAAGGAAGTGCGCGCTGGCGACATCGCTGCTCTGATTGGCATGAAGGACGTCACCACGGGTGACACCCTGTGCGACATCGAGAAGCCGATCATCCTTGAGCGCATGGACTTCCCGGAGCCGGTAATTTCGGTGGCTGTCGAGCCGAAGACCAAGGCTGACCAGGAGAAGATGGGTATTGCCCTCGGCAAGCTGGCCCAGGAAGACCCGTCCTTCCGCGTCAAGACCGACGAGGAAACCGGCCAGACCATCATCTCCGGTATGGGTGAGCTGCACCTGGATATTCTCGTCGACCGCATGAAGCGTGAGTTCGGCGTTGAGGCGAACATCGGCAAGCCGCAGGTTTCCTATCGCGAAACCATCTCGAAGGATAATGTCGAGATCGAAGGCAAGTTCGTGCGTCAGTCCGGTGGTCGTGGTCAGTTCGGTCACTGCTGGATTCGCTTCTCGACTCCGGATGTGGACGAGAAGGGCAATATCACCGAAGGTCTGGTATTCACCAACGAAGTCGTTGGTGGTGTGGTTCCGAAGGAATACATCCCGGCGATCCAGAAGGGCATTGAGGAGCAGATGAAGAACGGCGTCGTAGCCGGCTATCCGCTGATCGGCCTGAAGGCTACCGTCTTCGATGGTTCCTACCACGACGTCGACTCCAACGAGATGGCGTTCAAGATCGCTGCTTCCATGGCGACCAAGCAGCTGGCCCAGAAGGGCGGCGGTAAGGTGCTTGAGCCGATCATGAAGGTAGAGGTGGTGACTCCTGAGGACTACATGGGTGACGTGATGGGTGACCTGAACCGTCGTCGTGGTCTGATTCAGGGGATGGAGGACTCGGTTTCCGGTAAGGTGATTCGTGCCGAGGTTCCGCTGGGCGAAATGTTCGGTTACGCAACCGACGTGCGTTCCATGTCCCAGGGTCGCGCAAGCTACTCCATGGAATTCTCCAAGTACGCCGAGGCTCCGTCGAACATCGTCGAAGCTCTCGTTAAAAAACAAGCTTGATTCAGCCCTTTAAGTAAGAGGTTTACTGTCGTGGCTAAGGAAAAATTCGAACGTAACAAACCGCACGTCAACGTAGGCACCATCGGTCACGTTGACCACGGTAAAACCACTCTGACCGCTGCTCTGACCAAGGTTTGCTCCGAAACTTGGGGTGGCTCCGCTCGCGCTTTCGATCAGATCGACAACGCGCCGGAAGAGAAGGCTCGTGGTATCACCATCAACACCTCTCACGTTGAATACGACTCGCCCGTTCGCCACTACGCGCACGTAGACTGCCCGGGCCACGCCGACTACGTGAAGAACATGATCACCGGTGCTGCCCAGATGGACGGCGCGATCCTGGTTTGCTCCGCTGCTGACGGCCCCATGCCGCAGACTCGCGAACACATCCTGCTGTCCCGTCAGGTAGGCGTTCCTTACATTGTCGTGTTCCTGAACAAGGCCGACATGGTTGATGACGCCGAACTGCTGGAGCTGGTCGAAATGGAAGTTCGCGATCTGCTGAACACCTACGACTTCCCGGGCGACGACACTCCGATCGTGATCGGTTCCGCTCTGATGGCTCTGAATGGTCAGGATGACAACGAGATGGGCGTTTCCGCCGTGCGCAAGCTGGTAGAGACCCTGGACTCCTACATCCCTGAGCCGGTTCGTGCAATCGACCAGCCGTTCCTGATGCCGATCGAAGACGTATTCTCGATCTCCGGTCGCGGCACCGTGGTGACTGGCCGTGTTGAGCGCGGCATCGTCAAGGTTCAGGAAGAAGTGGAAATCGTCGGCATCAAGGCGACCACCAAGACCACTTGCACCGGCGTTGAAATGTTCCGCAAGCTGCTCGACGAAGGTCGTGCTGGTGAGAACGTTGGCGTCCTGCTGCGTGGCACCAAGCGTGAAGACGTAGAGCGTGGCCAGGTTCTGGCCAAGCCGGGCACCATCAAGCCGCACACCAAGTTCGAGTGCGAAGTGTATGTGCTGTCCAAGGAAGAAGGTGGTCGTCACACCCCGTTCTTCAAGGGCTACCGTCCGCAGTTCTACTTCCGTACCACCGACGTAACCGGTAACTGCGAACTGCCGGAAGGCGTTGAGATGGTAATGCCGGGCGACAACGTGAAGATGGTTGTTACCCTGATCGCTCCGATCGCAATGGAAGACGGTCTGCGCTTCGCTATCCGCGAAGGCGGTCGTACCGTTGGCGCCGGCGTGGTTGCCAAGATCATCGAGTAATCGCTGATCCGCTCCAGAAAAAGGGACCCTTCGGGGTCCCTTTTTCGTTGAGTTGGTTAAATATTGACACCCTCCAGGCGCATCCGTACAATTGCGCCTCCTTTTAACGGGCGGAGTCCGTCCGTTGGGAATGGCAACTTGGAGTCTGAGGTCAAATGCAAAATCAACAAATCCGTATTCGGTTGAAGGCTTTTGACCATCGCCTGATCGACCAATCTACCCAGGAAATCGTGGAAACCGCGAAACGTACTGGCGCTCAGGTGCGTGGTCCGATTCCTCTGCCGACCCGCAAGGAACGTTACACCGTGCTGATTTCCCCGCACGTCAACAAGGATGCTCGTGACCAGTACGAAATTCGTACCCACAAGCGTGTTCTCGACATCGTTCAGCCGACCGACAAAACCGTCGACGCGCTGATGAAGCTCGACCTTGCTGCTGGCGTCGAAGTACAGATCAGCCTCGGCTAATGCCCTCGGCATTGGTCGTGTAACGCTCTGAAATGGGCGGCCATAGCGGGTGAAAGCCCCGTACACTAAAGAGGTTCTAAAGATGACAATTGGTGTTGTCGGTCGTAAGTGCGGCATGACCCGCATTTTCACCGAAGATGGTGTCTCTATTCCGGTTACGGTCATTGAAGTCGAGCCGAATCGCGTCACCCAATTCAAAAACGAAGAGACTGATGGCTATCGCGCTGTGCAGGTAACTGCTGGCGAGCGTCGTGCTTCTCGCGTGACCAAGGCTCAGGCCGGTCACTTTGCCAAGGCGAATGTCGCCGCCGGTCGCGGCGTGTGGGAATTCCGTCTGGGTGAAGAGGAGTTCAAGGCAGGCGATTCCATCTCTGTCGATCTGTTCCAGGCAGGCCAGCTGGTAGACGTTACCGGCGAGTCCAAGGGTAAAGGCTTCGCCGGTACCATCAAGCGCTGGAACTTCCGTGGTCAAGATAACACCCACGGTAACTCCGTTTCCCACCGCGTCCCGGGTTCTATCGGCCAGTGCCAGACTCCTGGTCGAGTGTTCAAGGGCAAGAAAATGTCCGGCCACCTGGGTGCTGAGCGTGTAACCGTTCAATCCCTGGAAGTCGTACGTGTCGATGCAGAGCGCAATCTGCTGCTGGTCAAAGGTGCCGTTCCCGGCGCTACCGGTGGTGATGTGCTGGTGCGTCCGGCAGCCAAGGCTCGCGGTTAAGAGAGGAAGCTGAGATGCAACTGAATGTAAATGGCGCTCAGGCGATCGAAGTTTCCGAGCGTACCTTTGGTAGCGAATTCAACGAGACCCTGGTTCACCAGGCAGTCGTCGCCTACATGGCTGGCGGCCGTCAGGGCACCAAGGCTCAGAAGACTCGTTCCGAAGTCTCCGGTGGCGGCAAGAAGCCGTGGCGTCAGAAGGGCACCGGTCGTGCTCGTGCTGGCACCATCCGTAGCCCCATCTGGCGTGGCGGCGGCGCGACCTTCGCAGCAAAGCCCCAGGATCACTCCCAGAAGCTCAACAAGAAGATGTACCGCGCTGCTCTGCGCTCCATCCTCTCTGAGCTGGTTCGTCTGGATCGTCTGGTTGTCGTTGCCGACTTCGCTGTCGACGCACCGAAGACCAAGGGTCTGGTCAGCAAGCTGGAAGGCCTGGGCCTGAAAGATGTACTGATCGTCACCGAAGGCGTCGATGAGAACCTGTACCTGGCAGCTCGCAACCTGGCCCACGTCGATGTACGTGACGTCCAGGCTTCCGATCCGGTCAGCCTCATCGCCTACGACAAGGTGCTGGTCACCGTGTCTGCCGTGAAGAAGTTCGAGGAGCTGCTGGCATGAACCAGGAACGCGTATTCAAAGTGCTGCTGGGCCCGCATATCTCCGAGAAGGCCACTGGCCTGGCGGACGGCAACAGCCAATTCGTTTTCAAGGTTGCCACTGATGCAACCAAGCTGGAAATCAAGAAGGCCGTAGAAAGCCTGTTCGGCGTGAAAGTACGTCGCGTCACCACCCTGAACGTTCAGGGCAAGACCAAGCGTACCGTTCGCGGCCTGGGCAAGCGTAACGACTGGAAAAAAGCGTACATCGCTCTCCAGCCGGGCCAGGATCTCGATTTCGCAGCTGGCGCTGAGTAAAGGGGTGCATCATGGCAATCGTTAAATGCAAACCGACTTCCGCTGGTCGTCGTTTCGTCGTCAAGGTAGTGAACCAGGACCTGCACAAAGGTGCTCCGTTCGCTCCCCTGCTCGAGAAGAAGTCCAAGTCGGGCGGCCGTAACAACAACGGTCGTATCACCACCCGTCATATCGGTGGTGGCCACAAGCAGCACTATCGTCTGGTCGACTTCCGTCGCAACAAGGATGGTATCCCTGCCATCGTTGAGCGCGTCGAATACGATCCGAACCGTACTGCTCACATCGCTCTGCTGAAATACGCGGACGGCGAGCGTCGTTACATCATCGCCCCCAAAGGCGTGGTGGCTGGTGATCAGCTGATCTCCGGTATCGGCGCTCCGATCAAGGCCGGCAACAACATGCCGCTGCGCAACATTCCGGTTGGTAGCACCATCCACGGTATCGAACTGAAGCCTGGCAAAGGCGCTCAGATCGCTCGCTCCGCTGGCGCTTCGGCTCAGCTGGTTGCCCGTGAAGGTGCCTACGTCACCGTACGTCTGCGTTCCGGCGAAATGCGCAAAGTCCTGGCTGACTGCCGTGCGACCCTGGGCGAAGTCTCGAACTCCGAGCACAGCCTGCGTTCGCTGGGTAAAGCCGGTGCCAAGCGCTGGCGTGGCGTTCGCCCGACCGTTCGTGGTGTTGCCATGAACCCGGTCGACCACCCGCATGGTGGTGGTGAAGGTCGTACCTCTGCTGGTCGTCATCCGGTATCGCCGTGGGGTCTTCAGACCAAGGGTAAGAAGACTCGCGCGAACAAGCGTACCGACAACATGATCGTCCGTCGCCGCAAGTAAATAGAGGGATACGACAGTGCCACGTTCTCTGAAAAAAGGTCCTTTTATCGATCTTCACCTGCTGAAGAAGATCGAAGTGGCGGTGGAAAAGAACGACCGCAAGCCGATCAAGACCTGGTCGCGCCGTTCGATGATCCTGCCGCACATGGTTGGTCTGACCATCGCTGTCCACAACGGCCGTCAACACGTGCCCGTTCTGGTCAACGAAGACATGGTCGGTCACAAACTCGGCGAGTTCGCTGCTACCCGCACTTATCGTGGGCACGCTGCGGACAAGAAAGCCAAGCGTTAAGGGGTAAGGAAGATGGAAGTAGCCGCTAAGCTCTCGGGCGCTCGTATCTCCGCCCAGAAAGCCCGCTTGGTCGCCGACCAGATCCGCGGGAAGAAGGTGGGCGATGCGCTCAACCTCCTGGCTTTCAGCAACAAGAAAGCCGCCGAGATCATGAAGAAAGTGCTGGAGTCGGCCGTTGCCAACGCCGAGCACAACGAAGGCGCCGATGTGGATGACCTCAAAGTCTCCACCGTCTTCGTCAACGAAGGTCGTTCGCTCAAGCGCATCATGCCGCGTGCCAAAGGCCGTGCTGATCGCATCGTCAAGCGGTCTTGCCATATCACTGTCAAGGTTGCGGACAAGTAACGGAGTCGATCAGATGGGTCAGAAAGTACATCCCAATGGCATCCGCCTGGGTATCGTCAAGGAGCACACCTCCGTTTGGTACGCAGATAAGCGCACTTACGCCGATTATCTGTTTGCCGACCTGAAGGTACGTGAGTATCTCCAAGACAAACTAAAAAGCGCGTCCGTAAGCCGTATCGATATCCATCGTCCGGCTCAAACTGCACGCATCACCATCCACACCGCTCGTCCCGGCATCGTGATCGGCAAGAAGGGTGAGGATGTTGAAAAGCTGCGTCAGGACCTGACCAAGCAAATGGGTGTGCCGGTGCACATCAACATCGAAGAGATCCGCAAGCCGGAGCTCGACGGTATGCTGGTTGCGCAAAGCGTAGCTCAGCAGCTGGAGCGTCGCGTTATGTTCCGTCGTGCTATGAAGCGCGCTGTACAGAACGCCATGCGCATTGGTGCCAAAGGCATCAAGATCCAGGTGAGTGGTCGTCTGGGCGGCGCTGAAATCGCTCGTACCGAGTGGTATCGCGAAGGTCGTGTGCCTCTGCACACCCTGCGTGCCGACATCGACTACGCAACCTACGAAGCGCACACCACCTACGGTGTGATCGGTGTGAAGGTTTGGATCTTCAAAGGCGAGGTCATCGGTGGCCGCCAGGAAGAGCTGAAGCCTGTAGCGCCCGCTCCTCGTAAAAAAGCTGCTAAGTAAGGAGTACGCAAATGCTGCAACCTAAGCGTACGAAGTTCCGCAAGCAAATGACCGGTCACAACCGTGGCCTGGCTCATCGCGGTTCCAAAGTCAGCTTCGGCGAGTTCGCCCTCAAGGCAACCAGCCGTGGCCGTCTCACTGCGCGTCAGATCGAGTCCGCACGTCGTGCGCTGACCCGTCACGTTAAACGTGGCGGCAAGATCTGGATCCGCGTATTCCCTGACAAGCCTGTTACCAAAAAGCCCCTGGAAGTACGTATGGGTAAAGGTAAGGGTGGCGTCGAGTACTGGGTGGCCCAGATTCAACCGGGCAAGGTCCTGTACGAGATCGAGGGTGTATCCGAAGAGCTGGCGCGTGAGGCATTCGCCCTGGCTGCTGCAAAGCTGCCGCTCGCCACCTCCTTTGTTAAGCGGACGGTGATGTGATGAAAGCGAATGAACTTCGTGAAAAATCCGTTGAGCAGCTGAACGAGCAACTGCTCGGCCTGCTGCGCGACCAGTTCAATCTGCGCATGCAGAAAGCAACTGGCCAGTTGGGGCAGTCTCACCTGCTCTCGCAAGTGAAGCGCGACATCGCTCGCGTTAAAACTGTGCTCAACCAGCAAGCAGGTAAGTAATCATGGCTGAAGCTCAGAACACCGTCCGTACGCTGACCGGCCGCGTCGTCAGCGACAAAATGGACAAGACCGTCACCGTACTGATCGAGCGCCGTGTTAAGCACCCGATCTACGGCAAATACGTGAAGCGTTCGACCAAACTGCACGCACACGACGAAACCAATCAGTGCCGCATCGGTGACTTGGTCACCATTCGCGAGACTCGTCCGCTGGCCAAGACCAAGGCCTGGACCCTGGTTGATATCGTTGAGCGCGCGGTTGAAGTCTAAGGGTCGGAGATAGAAGATGATTCAGACTCAATCCATGCTCGATGTCGCTGATAACAGCGGCGCGCGTCGCGTAATGTGCATCAAGGTACTCGGCGGTTCCCACCGTCGTTACGCCGGCATTGGCGACATCATCAAGGTCACCGTCAAGGAAGCGATTCCGCGTGGCAAGGTGAAGAAGGGCCAGGTGATGACTGCCGTGGTCGTTCGCACCAAGCACGGCGTACGTCGTACCGACGGTTCCATCATTCGCTTCGACGGCAACGCCGCCGTCCTGCTGAACAACAAGCAGGAGCCGATCGGCACCCGTATCTTCGGGCCGGTGACTCGTGAACTTCGTACCGAGAAGTTCATGAAGATCGTCTCCCTTGCCCCTGAAGTGTTGTAAGGAGTAGCCGTCATGCAAAAAATTCGTCGTGACGACGAAGTCATCGTCATTGCCGGCAAGGACAAGGGCAAGCGTGGCAAGGTGCTGAAAGTTCTCGCTGACGACCGTCTGGTCGTCGGCGGGGTGAATCTTATCAAGCGCCACACCAAGCCCAACCCCATGCTCAACCAGCAAGGCGGGATCGTCGAGAAGGAGGCGCCTCTGCACGTCTCCAACGTCGCCATCTTTAACGCTGAAACCAACAAGGCTGACCGCGTTGGCTTCAAGGTCGAAGACGGTAAGAAGATTCGTGTCTTCAAGTCGACCCAGAAACCGGTTCAGGCTTGAGGGAGCTAGGTAGATCACCATGGCACGATTGAAAGAAATTTATCGGAAGGAAATCGCTCCCAAGCTGAAGCAAGAGCTTCAACTGGCGAACGTGATGGAAGTTCCGCGCGTTACCAAAATCACCCTGAACATGGGTCTTGGCGAGGCTGTCGGCGACAAGAAGGTCATTGAGAGCGCGGTTGCCGATCTGGAGAAGATCGCGGGCCAGAAGCCGATCGTGACTTACGCTCGTAAGTCCATCGCCGGTTTCAAAATCCGTGAAGGCTGGCCGATTGGCGTGAAAGTCACCCTGCGTGGCGATCGCATGTACGAGTTCCTGGACCGTCTGCTGTCGATCTCCCTGCCGCGCGTTCGTGACTTCCGCGGTCTGAATGCCAAGTCCTTCGATGGTCGTGGCAACTACAGCATGGGCGTCAAGGAGCAGATCATCTTCCCGGAAATCGATTACGACAAGATCGACGCCCTCCGCGGTATGGATATCACTCTGACCACCACCGCTCGTTCGGATGATGAAGGTCGTGCATTGCTGCGCGCCTTCAACTTCCCGTTCCGCAACTGATTGGAGTAGGAACATGGCTAAAGAGAGCATGAAGAACCGTGAGCTGAAGCGTCAGCGCACGGTAGCCAAGTACGCTCAGAAGCGTGCCGAGCTGAAAGCGATCATCGCTAATCCGAACTCCTCTGCGGAAGAGCGTTGGAACGCCCAGGTCGCCCTGCAGAAGCAGCCGCGTGACGCGAGCGCCAGCCGCCTGCGTAACCGTTGCCGTCTGACCGGTCGTCCGCATGGCTTCTACCGCAAGTTCGGTCTGAGCCGTAACAAGCTGCGCGAGGCTGCAATGCGCGGTGACGTGCCGGGTCTGGTGAAAGCCAGCTGGTAAGTGTTAGGCGGGGCTGTTGACGGCTCCGTTCATCGCTTAACGAATCAAGCCCCCTTGTGGGGCTTGATTCGTTTTTGAGCGATCTCTAGAATACCCGGCTCCCCTGAGCCTGGGTTTTGATCGCCTGGTGTTTTGAGGGCGAGTAAAGAAGTTGAAGGCTTATCTTTTGTATCAGGAGCATTAAGCCCATGAGTATGCAGGACCCGTTAGCAGATATGCTAACTCGCATCCGTAATGCCCAGATGGCTGAGAAGACCGTCGTGAGCATGCCGTCTTCCAAGCTGAAAGCGGCAGTCGCCAAAGTCCTCAAGGACGAAGGTTACATTGCGGATTTCCAAGTCAGCACCGAGGCAAAGCCTCTGCTGTCGATTGAGCTGAAGTACTTCGAAGGCAAGCCTGTCATCGAAGAAGTGAAGCGAATCAGCCGTCCTGGCCTGCGCCAGTACAAATCCGTAGACCAGCTGCCGAAAGTTCGCGGTGGCCTGGGCGTTTCGATCGTCTCCACCAACAAGGGTGTGATGACTGACCGTGCCGCTCGTGCCGCTGGCGTCGGTGGCGAAGTGCTCTGCACTGTGTTCTAAGGGGAATCAGCATGTCTCGCGTTGCTAAGAACCCCGTCAAGCTGCCCGCCGGTGTTGAAATCAAGCTGGCTGGCCAGGAACTTTCGATCAAGGGTGCCAAGGGCTCCCTCGAGCTGAAAGTTCATCCGTCCGTCGAAGTCATTCAGGACAACGGTGAGCTGCGTTTCGCTGCGCGTAACGGCGATCAGCAGACCCGTGCCATGGCCGGTACAACCCGCGCTCTGGTCAACAACATGGTAATCGGCGTTAGCCAGGGCTTCGAGCGCAAGCTCCAGCTGGTCGGCGTTGGTTACAAAGCGCAGGCCAAAGGCCAAGTGCTGTCCCTGGCTCTCGGCTTCTCCCACCCGGTTGATTACGAACTGCCTGCCGGCATCGTTGCGGAAACTCCCAGCCAGACCGATATCCTGATCAAGGGTATCGACAAGCAGCTGGTAGGTCAGGTTGCCGCGGAAATCCGCGACTTCCGTCCGCCGGAGCCGTACAAAGGCAAGGGCGTGCGTTACGCCGACGAAGTCGTCCTTCGTAAAGAAGCCAAGAAGAAGTAGGGCATAGCAAATGAGCGTCAAGAAAGAAACCCGTCTGCGCCGCGCTCGCAAGGCACGCCTCAAGATGCGCGAACTGGAAGCCGTACGCCTCTGTGTGTACCGCTCCTCCCAGCACATCTACGCCCAGGTCATTGCGGCCGATGGCGGCAAGGTCCTGGCCAGCGCCTCGACCCTGGACAAAGAACTGCGCGAAGGTGCCACTGGCAACGTCGACGCAGCCAAGAAAGTTGGTCAACTGGTCGCGGAGCGCGCCAAGGCTGCCGGCGTCACTCAGGTGGCGTTCGACCGTTCTGGCTTCAAGTACCACGGTCGTATCAAGGCCCTGGCTGATGCCGCTCGTGAAGGCGGTCTGGAGTTCTAAGTTATGGCAAACAACGATCAAAAGCGCGACGAAGGCTACATCGAGAAGCTGGTTCAAGTTAACCGCGTCGCCAAAACCGTAAAGGGTGGTCGCATCTTCGCCTTCACCGCGCTGACCGTGGTTGGCGATGGCAAGGGCCGTGTTGGCTTCGGTCGTGGCAAAGCGCGCGAAGTGCCGGCCGCTATCCAGAAGGCAATGGAAGCTGCTCGCCGTAACATGATCCAGGTTGATCTGAACGGTACCACCCTGCAGTACCCGACCAAGTCCGCTCACGGTGCTTCCAAGGTGTACATGCAGCCGGCTTCCGAAGGTACCGGCATTATCGCCGGCGGTGCCATGCGTGCAGTTCTGGAAGTGGCCGGTGTGCAGAACGTTCTGGCCAAGTGCTACGGCTCCACCAATCCGGTGAACGTGGTCTACGCAACCTTCAAGGGTCTGAAGAACATGCAGTCCCCTGAGTCGGTAGCGGCCAAGCGTGGCAAGAGCGTCGAGGAGATTCTCTAACCATGGCAACTGTCAAAGTTACCCTGATCAAGAGCCTGAACGGCCGTCTGGCCAACCATAAGGCTTGCGTCAAAGGCCTGGGCCTGCGTCGCATCAATCATACCGTCGAGGTTCAGGATACTCCTGAAAACCGCGGAATGATCAATAAGGCCTACTACCTGCTGCGTGTGGAGGGTTAATCCATGCAACTGAACGATCTGCGTTCCGCGCCGGGTGCCCGTCGCGAAAAGCACCGTCCGGGCCGTGGCATCGGTAGCGGTCTGGGCAAGACCGGTGGCCGTGGTCACAAAGGTCAGACCTCCCGCTCCGGTGGCTCCATCGCTCCGGGCTTCGAGGGTGGTCAGCAGCCGCTGCACCGTCGTCTGCCGAAGTTCGGCTTCAACTCGCTGAAGGCTCTGGATCGCGCAGAAGTGCGTACCTCCGAACTGGCCAAGGTCGAGGGTGATGTCGTAACCGTGCAGTCCCTGAAGGATGCCAACGTGATTAACCAGAACGTGCAGCGTGTGAAAGTCATGCTGTCCGGCGAAGTTACTCGCGCAGTCACCCTGAAAGGCATCGGCGCCACCAAAGGCGCTCGTGCGGCTATCGAAGCAGCTGGCGGCAAAATCGAGGACTAAATGGCTAAGCAAGGTGCTCTCTCTGCGCTGAGCAACGGTGGTGGTTTGTCCGAGCTCTGGGCACGTCTGCGTTTCCTGTTCCTGGCGATCATCGTCTACCGGATCGGCGCGCATATCCCAGTTCCGGGCATAAACCCCGATCGCTTGGCGGCACTGTTCCGGCAGAACGAGGGGACCATTCTTAGCCTCTTCAACATGTTTTCCGGCGGCGCGCTGGAGCGCATGAGTATTTTTGCACTGGGGATCATGCCGTACATCTCGGCATCGATCATCATGCAGCTCATGACCGCTATCAGCCCGCAGTTGGAGCAGTTGAAGAAAGAGGGTGAGTCTGGGCGTCGCAAGATCAGCCAGTACACCCGCTACGCAACTCTCGTCCTGGCTTTGGTCCAGGCCATCGGTATGTCCGTTGGCCTGGGCAGTCAGGGCGTGGCCTTCTCCAACGACTTCGGCTTCTACTTCGTGTCGGTCACCACCTTCGTGGCAGGTGCGCTGTTCATGATGTGGCTGGGGGAGCAGATCACTGAGCGGGGTGTCGGTAACGGCATTTCCATGCTGATCTTCTCCGGTATCGTCGCTGGTCTGCCTCGAGCGATCGGGCAGTCCTTCGAATCCGCGCGTCAAGGTGACATCAACATCTTCGCTCTGATTGCCATCGGCCTGCTGGCCGTGGCCATCATTGCGTTCGTGGTGTTTATCGAGCGTGGTCAGCGTCGTATCGCGGTGCATTACGCCAAGCGGCAACAAGGTCGCAAGGTGTTTGCAGCCCAGACAAGCCATCTGCCGCTGAAAGTGAACATGGCGGGTGTAATCCCCGCAATTTTCGCCAGCAGCATTCTGCTGTTCCCGGCATCCCTGGGTGCCTGGTTCGGCCAGTCGGAAGGCCTGGGTTGGCTGCAGGACGTCGCGCAAGCGATCGCGCCGGGGCAGCCATTGAATATTCTGCTGTTTAGTGCAGGGATCGTTTTCTTCTGCTTCTTCTACACAGCGCTGATGTTCAACCCGAAGGACGTGGCGGAAAACCTCAAGAAGTCCGGTGCATTTATTCCGGGTATTCGTCCGGGCGAACAGTCGGCGCGTTATATTGATGGCGTGCTGACCCGTTTGACCATGTTCGGTGCCCTGTACATGACGGCTGTGTGTCTGCTGCCCCAGTTCCTGGTCGTAGCTGCCCACGTACCGTTCTACCTTGGCGGGACCTCGTTGCTGATCGTGGTCGTGGTTGTGATGGACTTTATGGCCCAAGTACAATCGCACCTCGTTTCTCATCAGTACGAATCCCTCATGAAGAAAGCAAACCTGAAGGGTTACGGCAGCGGCATGCTGCGCTGATCCGTAAGGTCCGAGGAGTCACTGATGAAAGTTCGTGCATCGGTAAAGAAGCTGTGCCGTAACTGCAAGATCATCCGTCGCGAAGGCGTCGTTCGTGTGATCTGCAGCGCGGAACCGCGTCACAAGCAGCGCCAAGGCTGAGTGTGAGCCACGCGTTATAGCCCGGCAGCTAGTGCGCTGCCGGGTTGATTATTTGTTATTACAGCGCTAATATCCGCGCCCTTTCTTGGCTTCCTGGGCGCCGGGTAGCTGTCAATTGGAGTTTTTCTGAATGGCCCGTATTGCAGGCGTAAACATTCCGGATAACAAGCACACTGTTATCTCGCTGACCTACATCTATGGTGTTGGTCGCACTACCGCACAGAGCATCTGTGCAGCCACCGGCATCAGCCCGGCTGCGAAGATCAAGGACCTGAGCGAAGAGCAGATCGATTCGCTGCGTACCGAGGTGGCCAAGCTGACCACCGAAGGTGACCTGCGCCGTGAAATCAACATGAACATCAAGCGTCTGATGGACCTCGGTTGCTACCGTGGTCTGCGTCATCGTCGTGGTCTGCCGGTTCGCGGTCAGCGTACCAAGACCAACGCGCGCACCCGCAAGGGCCCGCGTAAGCCGATCCGCAAGTAATCGCTTAGGAATTTAGTCATGGCAAAACCTGCTGCTCGTCCTCGTAAGAAAGTAAAAAAGACGGTGGTTGACGGGATCGCGCATATCCACGCGTCCTTCAACAACACCATCGTTACCATCACTGACCGTCAGGGCAATGCTCTGTCCTGGGCTACCTCCGGTGGTTCGGGTTTCCGCGGCTCGCGTAAGAGCACTCCGTTCGCTGCTCAGGTAGCGGCCGAGCGTGCCGGCCAGGCTGCTCTGGAATACGGTCTGAAGAACCTCGACGTCAACGTCAAGGGCCCGGGGCCGGGCCGTGAGTCGGCTGTTCGTGCGCTGAATGCCTGCGGTTACAAGATCGCCAGCATCACCGACGTAACCCCGATCCCGCACAACGGCTGCCGTCCGCCGAAAAAGCGTCGCGTGTAATAGGAGACAGTGAGAAATGGCTCGTTACATTGGTCCCAAGTGCAAACTGTCTCGCCGCGAAGGCACTGATCTGTTCCTGAAGAGCGGCGTCCGTGCCCTCGACTCGAAGTGCAAGGCAGAAAACGTTCCTGGCCAGCATGGCCAGCGTCGTGGCCGTCTGTCCGACTACGGTCTGCAGCTGCGCGAGAAGCAGAAGGTCCGCCGTATCTACGGTGTTCTGGAACGTCAATTCCGTGGCTACTATCAGGAAGCGTCCCGCCGCAAGGGCTCCACTGGTGAGAACTTGCTGCAACTGCTGGAATGCCGTCTGGACAACGTCGTCTACCGTATGGGCTTCGGTTCCACTCGTTCCGAATCTCGTCAGCTGGTGTCGCACAAGACCATCAGCGTGAACGGTCAGACCGTGAACATCCCGTCCTACCAGGTCAAAGCCGGTGATGTCGTTGCTGTTCGCGAGAAGTCGAAGAACCAGCTGCGTATCGCCCAAGCTCTGGACCTGTGCGCCCAGCGCGGTCGCGTTGAGTGGGTCGAAGTGGATACCGACAAGAAGTCCGGCACCTTCAAAAGTGTTCCGGCTCGTGCCGATCTGTCCGCCGACATCAACGAAAACCTGATTGTCGAGCTCTACTCCAAGTAAGGGCTAGAAAATAGGTGCATCCATGCAGAGTTCGGTAAATGAGTTCCTGACCCCCCGCCACATTGATGTGCAGGTGGTCAGCCAAACCCGCGCCAAGATCACCCTCGAGCCCCTCGAGCGTGGTTTCGGCCATACCCTGGGCAACGCGCTGCGTCGCATCCTGTTGTCCTCCATGCCTGGCTGTGCAGTAGTCGAGGCCGAGATCGATGGCGTACTCCACGAGTACTCCGCCATCGAAGGTGTGCAGGAAGATGTCATCGAGATCCTGCTCAACCTGAAAGGCCTGGCCATCAAGCTGCACGGCCGTGACGAAGTGACGCTGACCCTGGCGAAAAAGGGCTCGGGTGTGGTGACCGCTGCCGATATTCAGCTGGATCATGATGTCGAGATCGTCAACGGTGACCATGTTATTGCCCACCTGGCCGATAACGGCGCGCTGAACATGAAGCTGAAAGTCGCTCGTGGCCGTGGCTACGAGCCGGCTGATGCTCGTTCGAGTGATGAAGACGAAAGCCGTAGTATCGGTCGTCTGCAGCTCGATGCCTCGTTCAGCCCCGTACGTCGTGTTGCCTACGTGGTCGAGAACGCCCGTGTCGAACAGCGTACCAACCTGGACAAGCTTGTCCTCGATCTGGAAACCAACGGTACCCTGGATCCTGAAGAGGCTATCCGTCGCGCCGCTACCATCCTGCAGCAGCAGCTGGCAGCGTTCGTGGACCTCAAAGGTGACAGCGAGCCTGTCGTTGAAGAGCAGGAAGACGAGATCGATCCGATCCTGCTGCGTCCGGTCGATGACCTGGAGCTGACCGTCCGTTCGGCCAACTGCCTCAAGGCGGAGAACATCTACTACATCGGCGACCTGATTCAGCGTACCGAAGTAGAGCTGCTCAAAACTCCGAACCTGGGCAAGAAGTCCCTGACCGAAATCAAGGACGTTCTGGCCTCTCGCGGTCTGTCCCTCGGTATGCGCCTCGACAACTGGCCGCCGGCAAGTCTCAAGAAAGACGACAAGGCTACTGCCTGATCGTCGTAGCTACCGAACGTAAAGTTTGGAAAGGAATTGAACCATGCGCCATCGTAAAAGTGGTCGTCACCTGAGCCGCACCAGCGCGCACCGCAAGGCTATGTTCCAGAACATGGCTGTGTCGCTCTTCGAACACGAACTGATTAAAACCACCCTGCCCAAGGCCAAGGAACTGCGTCGCGTTGCCGAGCCGCTGATCACCCTGGCTAAAGTGGATAGTGTTGCCAACCGTCGTCTGGCTTTCGACCGCACTCGTTCGAAAGAAGCTGTAGGCAAGCTGTTCAACGAACTGGGCAAGCGCTACGCCAACCGTCCGGGCGGCTACCTGCGCATCCTGAAGTGCGGTTTCCGTGCCGGCGACAACGCTCCTATGGCGTACGTCGAGCTGGTAGACCGTGCTGTTGGCGGTGCTGTTGAAGCTGCCGAGTAAGGTTTACGCCTTATAAGAAACCGGGCCCTGTGCCCGGTTTTTTATTGCTTTTTGAAAAGTTTTTCTCTATCGATCATCTCAAGCCAATAAATTGGATGATCGATCCTCAGTCAACGATCCTTGACGACGCTGACTTCTACCAGGAACTGCGCTGGATCAACAGCCGGGCCGCATGTAGAGGCGCTTAATTGTCCGATCGGGATGTCGGGCCGTGCTCACCTCTCTGGTGAGTTGCTGGTTGCCGCCGCCCCGCCGTTGAGGAGAGTAACGATGAGCGACAAAACCCGCCTGACGACCGCTGCTGGAGCGCCGGTCGCTGACAACCAGAATGTGCAGACTGCCGGGCCGCGAGGCCCCATGTTGCTGCAGGATGTCTGGTTCCTAGAGAAGCTCGCGCACTTCGACCGCGAAGTGATTCCGGAACGTCGTATGCACGCCAAGGGCTCCGCTGCCTACGGCACCTTCACGGTGACTCACGACATCACTCGCTACACGCGCGCCAAGCTCTTCTCCGAAATTGGCAAGAAGACCGATCTATTCCTGCGCTTCTCCACGGTCGCGGGCGAGCGAGGTGCCGCTGACGCTGAGCGGGATATCCGCGGTTTCGCGCTGAAGTTCTACACCGAAGAAGGCAATTGGGACCTGGTCGGCAACAATACGCCGGTCTTCTACTTCCGCGACCCGCTGAAGTTCCCGGATCTGAACCACGTCGTGAAGCGCGACCCACGCACTAACCTGCGCAATGCCACCCTGAAGTGGGACTTCTTCTCCCACCTTCCCGAGGCGCTGCACCAGTTGACCATCGACTTCAGCGATCGCGGTCTGCCGCGCAGCTATCGGCATGTCCACGGCTTCGGTAGTCACACCTTCAGCTTCATCAATGCCAGCAACGAACGCTTCTGGGTCAAGTTCCACTTCAAGACCCAGCAGGGAATCGAGAACCTGAGCAATGAGGAAGCTGCCAAATTGGTCGGTGCCGACCGAGAAAGCTCACAGCGCGATCTGTACGATGCCATCGAGCGCGGCGATTTCCCGCGCTGGACGATGTATGTGCAGATCATGCCGGAGAAGGACGCGTCTACCTACCGCTATAACCCGTTCGACCTGACCAAGGTTTGGCCACATGGTGACTACCCGCTGATCGAGGTGGGCTATTTCGAGCTCAATCGCAACCCGGCGAACTACTTTGCGGAAGTCGAACAGTCGGCTTTCAGTCCGGCTAACATCGTTCCCGGTATTGGGTTCTCGCCTGACCGTATGCTTCAGGGCCGCTTGTTCTCCTACGGTGACGCGCACCGCTATCGCCTGGGGGTGAACCACCACCAGATCCCGGTGAACGCCGCACGCAACAATCCGCGTATCTACCATCGCGACGGCGCCATGCGGGTCGACGGCAACAACAGCGACATGACGGTCACATACGAGCCCAACAGCTTCAGCCAATGGCAGGAGCAGCCGGACTATTCCGAGCCACCGCTGACCCTGGAGGGCACTGCCGACCACTGGAACCATCGTGTCGACGATGATTACTACAGCCAGCCAGCCGCTCTGTTCCGGTTGTTCGACGTCGCTCAGCGGCAGCGTCTGTTCGAGAATATCGCTGGCGACATGGCAGGCGTGCCAGAGGCGATACAGCGTCGCCAGCTTGCGCTGTTCTTCAAGATCGACCCGGCCTACGGCGAAGGCGTTGCCAAGGCGCTGGGCCTGAAGCTCGGCTAACCTCAAGCAGTGAAGCGAACCGCCCTCCCTGGAGGGCGGTTTCGTTTCGGCTGCGATCCGTGCTTGACCCCAATCATGGCCAGTCGCGACCATAGCGCAGTTCAATTCGCTGTCACGTTCCAGGGAGAAGGCTGATGCAAGGCCACGCTGAGGTTATCGACTATCTGAACACGCTGCTGACCGGCGAACTCGCCGCACGTGATCAGTACTTCATCCACTCGCGCATGTATGAAGACTGGGGTTTCACCAAGCTCTACGAGCGCCTCAACCACGAGATGGAAGAGGAGACCCAGCACGCCGACGCCCTGCTGCGCCGCATCCTGCTGCTCGAAGGCACCCCGCGAATGCGCCCGGACGACATCCACCCGGGCAAAACCGTACCGGAGATGCTCGAAGCGGACCTCAAGCTTGAACGCCATGTCCGCGCGGCGCTGGCCAAGGGCATCGCCCTGTGCGAGCAGCATAAGGACTTTGTCACTCGCGACATCCTTCGCGTGCAACTGACCGACACCGAGGAAGACCACGCCTACTGGCTGGAGCAGCAGCTCGGCCTGATCAAGAAGGTGGGGTTGGAGAATTACCTGCAGTCGCAGATCTAAGTCCGCGACCGTGGTTTCAAGGAAGCCCTCGGCGTTGACGCGCCGGGGGGCTTTTTCTTTGCAGGAATACAGTAGTTCTGAACAGACAAGAAAAAGCCCCTGTGCCTTTCGGCGGCAGGGGCTTTCCAGATCGAGACGGGTCAGGCCCGGTCTCGCTCCAGCAGCGGCTTGAGGAAATGCCCGGTATGTGACACCTCCAGTTCCGCGACCTGCTCCGGTGTACCGGTGGCGATGATCTGCCCGCCCTTGGAGCCGCCCTCGGGGCCGAGATCCACCAGCCAGTCGGCGGTCTTGATCACATCCAGATTGTGCTCGATCACCACGACGGTATTGCCGTGGTCGCGCAGGCGATGCAGTACATCGAGCAGTTGCTGGATATCCGCGAAGTGTAGGCCGGTGGTCGGTTCGTCGAGGATGTACAGCGTCTTGCCGGTATCACGCTTGGACAGCTCGCGGGACAGCTTCACCCTCTGCGCCTCACCGCCGGACAGTGTGGTCGCGCTCTGGCCGAGCTTGATGTACGACAAGCCGACATCCATCAGCGTCTGTAGCTTGCGGGCAATGGCCGGCACGGCGTCGAAGAACGCGCGAGCGTCCTCGATGGTCATATCGAGCACCTCGGTGATGCTCTTGCCCTTGTAGCGGACTTCCAGGGTCTCGCGGTTGTAGCGCTTGCCCTTGCAGACATCACAGGGGACGTAGATGTCCGGCAGGAAGTGCATCTCCACCTTGATCACGCCGTCGCCCTGGCAGGCCTCGCAGCGGCCGCCCTTCACGTTGAACGAGAAGCGCCCCGGGCCATAACCACGCGAGCGGGCCTCCGGCACGCCGGCGAACAGCTCGCGAATAGGCGTGAACAGACCGGTGTAGGTCGCCGGGTTGGAGCGCGGCGTGCGACCGATCGGACTCTGGTCGATGTCCACCACCTTGTCCAGGTGTTGCAGGCCGTCGAACGAGTCGTAGGGCGCAACTTCCAGGGTGGTAGCGCCGTTGAGCGCCGTGGCGGTAATCGGGAACAGCGTGTTGTTGATCAGCGTCGACTTGCCCGAGCCGGATACCCCGGTGACGCAGGTGAACAGGCCGACCGGGATTTCCAGGTTGACGTTCTGTAGGTTGTTGCCGCGCGCGCCCTTGAGCTTGAGCAACTGTTTCTTGTTGCGCGGCGTACGTTGGGCCGGCACAACGATCTTGGTGCGGCCAGACAGGTAGGCGCCGGTAACCGAGTCCGGGTGGTCCATCACCTGCTGCGGCGTGCCCTCGGCGACGATCTGGCCGCCATGCACACCTGCACCGGGGCCGATGTCGACCACATAGTCCGCCAGGCGGATGGCGTCCTCGTCGTGTTCGACCACGATCACCGTGTTGCCCAGGTTACGCAGGTGGGTGAGGGTGCCCAGCAGGCGCTCGTTGTCGCGTTGGTGCAGGCCGATGGACGGTTCGTCGAGGATGTACATCACGCCCACGAGGCCCGCGCCGATCTGGCTGGCCAGGCGGATACGCTGGGCCTCGCCGCCGGACAGGGTATCGGCGCTGCGGTCCAGGGTCAGATAGTCGAGGCCCACGTTCACCAGGAACTGCAGGCGCTCGCGGATTTCCTTGAGGATCTTCGATGCGATCTCGCCACGCCGGCCCGTCAGGGTCAGCCCCTCGGCATACTCGCAGGCCGTGCCCACCGGCATCGCGGTGATCGCCGGCAGCGTCTTGTCGCCCACCCACACATGGCGTGCTTCGCGGCGCAGGCGGGTGCCGTGGCAGTCCGGGCAGGGCTGGGTGCTGAGGAACTTGGCCAGTTCCTCGCGCACGGTGGCCGACTCAGTCTCGCGGTAACGGCGCTCCAGGTTCGGCAGGATGCCCTCGAAGGGGTGCGCGCGCTTGACGATATCGCCACGGTCGTTGAGGTAGCGGAACTCGACGTTCTCGCGGCCCGAGCCGTTGAGGATGAACTTCTGGTGCTCCGGGTCGAGTTCCTGGAACGGCTCCTCCAGGCTGAAACCGAAGTGCCCGGCGAGCGAGCCGAGCATCTGGAAGTAGTAGACGTTGCGCCGGTCCCAGCCGCGGATCGCCCCCTCGGCAAGCGTCAGTTCGCCGTTGACCACCCTGCGTGCGTCGAAGAACTGCTTCACGCCCAGGCCATCGCAGGTCGGGCAGGCGCCGGCCGGGTTGTTGAAGGAGAACAGCTTGGGTTCCAGCTCGCTGATCGAGTGGCCGCAGACCGGGCAGGCGAAGCGAGCGGAGAAGATCATCTCTTCGCCTTCCTCATCGTCCATCGGAGCGACCAGGGCGATGCCGTCGGCCAGATTGATCGCCGTCTCGAACGATTCCGCCAGGCGCTGCTGTAGATCGGCGCGCACCTTGAAACGGTCGACCACGATGTCGATGGAGTGCTTGAGCTTCTTGTCCAGCTTGGGCACTTCGTCCAGCTCGTAGAGCTTGCCGTCGACGCGGGCGCGAACGAAGCCCTGGGCGCGCATTTCCTCGAACACGGCCAGATGCTCACCTTTGCGCTCGCGGATCACCGGAGCCAGCAGCATCAGCTTGCGGCCTTCGGGCAGCGCCAGCACCTGGTCGACCATCTGGCTGACCGTCTGTGCTTCCAGCGGGATGTCGTGATCCGGGCAGCGAGGGATGCCGACGCGCGCATAGAGCAGGCGCAGGTAATCGTAGATCTCGGTGATGGTGCCCACGGTGGAGCGGGGATTGTGCGAGGTGGACTTCTGCTCGATGGAAATCGCCGGCGACAGACCTTCGATGGTGTCGACGTCGGGCTTTTCCATCATCGAGAGGAACTGCCGGGCGTAGGCCGACAGGGATTCCACATAGCGACGCTGGCCTTCGGCGTAGAGCGTGTCGAAGGCCAGGGACGACTTGCCGGAGCCGGACAGGCCGGTGATCACGATCAGCTTGTCGCGGGGCAGGGTCAGGTCGATGTTCTTCAGGTTGTGGGTACGTGCCCCACGGATGAGGATCTTGTCCACAGCGGCCTCGCATGGCGGGCGAAAACCATTGAGTATACGGCTGGCCGCGAGTGCGCGGCAAAGTGGCGCGAGTGTGCCGGCGCGTAGCAGGACTGATAGAATGCGCGGCTATTTTTCGGCGTTGGCATCAGCCGGTCATCCACCCAGCGGATAGACACGCCGTCACGGGGGCCATTCGGCGCGTCCCCCAAATCCGTCATCCCACGAGGGGCTTATGCACGATTCCCACACTGAGCGCATGAGCGGCACCGAAACCCGCGCGGCCGCCGGCCTGTCCCTGGTATTCGCGTTCCGCATGCTCGGCATGTTCATGGTCCTGCCGGTCCTGGCGACCTACGGCCAGGACCTCGCCGGTTCGACGCCGGCGCTGATCGGCCTTGCCATCGGTGCCTACGGCCTGACTCAGGCGATCCTGCAGATTCCGCTGGGCACGCTGTCCGACCGCATCGGTCGCCGCCCGATCATCGTCGTCGGCCTGCTGGTGTTTGCCGCTGGCGCCGCGCTGGCAGCCAATGCCGACTCCATCTGGGGCATTATCGCCGGCCGCGTGCTGCAAGGCGCCGGTGCGATTTCCGCCGCCGTGATGGCCATGCTCTCGGACCTCACCCGTGAACAGCATCGCACCAAGGCAATGGCGATGATTGGCATGAGCATCGGCGTTTCCTTCGCCGTGGCGATGGTCGCCGGCCCGGTGCTGACTCACTGGTTCGGCCTGCACGGGCTGTTCTGGTTCACCGCTGGCATGGCCCTGGTCGGCATGCTGATCATCCTGTTCGTCGTGCCGACGCCGGATCACCGCATGCAGCATCGTGAATCCAGCGTGGCCAGGCAGTCACTCATTCCGACACTGAAGAATGGGGAACTGCTGCGCCTGGACGCTGGCATCCTTGTCCTGCATGCCATCCTCATGGCCAGCTTCGTCGCCCTGCCGCTGGCGCTGGTCGAGCGCGCCGGGCTGCCCAAGGAACAGCATTGGTGGGTCTACCTGACCGCGCTGCTGGTCGGCTTCTTCGGCATGGTGCCGTTCATCATCTACGCCGAGAAGAAGCGCCAGATGAAGCGCGTGTTGAGCGGGGCGGTGGCGACCCTGATGCTCTGCGAACTGTACTTCTGGTTCTTCGGCAACGGCCTGAAGGAACTGGTGTTCGGCATCATCGTCTACTTCACCGCGTTCAACCTGCTGGAGGCCTCGCTGCCATCGCTGGTGAGCAAGGTGTCGCCCGCTGGCGGCAAGGGCACGGCGATGGGCGTGTACTCCACCAGCCAGTTCCTCGGTGCCGCGATTGGCGGCATCCTGGGCGGCTGGATGTTCCAGCATGGTGGGTTGAATGGGGTGTTCATCGGCTGCGCGGCGCTGGCTGCCATCTGGCTGGCGATTGCTGTTACCATGCGTGAACCGCCGTATGTAACGAGTATTCGCCTGCCTCTGTCCGATGAGGCGCTGCGCGATGCTTCGTTGGCCGAGCGTTTCAAGGCATTGCCCGGTGTGAGCGATGTGATGGTGGTCGCCGAAGAGGCTGCTGCTTATGTCAAAGTAGATTCCCAACAAGTGGATCGCATGTCCCTCGAGCGCCTGGCCGGTGCCGAGCCGGCGACGTGCTGAAGCCTTTAGGAGAGCGTCATGGCCCGTGGGGTTAACAAAGTCATTCTGGTTGGTAACGTCGGTGGCGATCCGGAAACCCGCTACCTGCCCAACGGCAACGCCGTAACCAACGTCACCCTGGCTACCAGCGAGAGCTGGAAGGACAAGCAGACCGGCCAGCAGCAGGAACGTACCGAGTGGCACCGCGTGGTGTTCTTCGGTCGCCTGGCGGAAATCGTCGCCGAGTACGTGCGCAAGGGCTCGCAGATCTACGTCGAAGGTAGCCTGCGCACCCGCAAGTGGCAGGGTCAGGACGGCCAGGACCGTTACACCACCGAAATCGTGGTCGACATCAACGGCAACATGCAACTGCTCGGTGGCCGTCCGGGCGCCGGTGGTGACGACGCCCCGCGTGCTCCGCGCGAGCCGCAGCAGCGGCCGCAGCAGGCGCCGCGTCCGGCCCCGCAGCAGCAGTCCCAGCCCGCGCCGCAACCGGCTCCGGACTACGACAGCTTCGACGACGACATTCCGTTCTGAACCGGATGGGTCGTTCCCCCAAGAGCGCAGCCTTCGAGCTGCGCTTTTGCGTTTCTGGGACGCTCGTTTTGGCGACTGCTCGTAACAGTCTTTCTCGGAAGTGCGTATTTAATTAGCCAGCTAATTAAATGATTCTGGAGCTGCCTTGATGTACGGCAAACCCGGAGAAGAAGAGACATGAGCATTACAGTGACCGAGCGTGACGACGACCACAAATCCCGCGAGTTCCGCGCCTTGGGTGGGCGTTGCTGGGATGTGCACCAGGGAGGCCAGTTGGTGGGTATCTTCCACAGCGAGCGCGAAGCGGCAGCCTATCGTGTGGCGCTGGAGCTGGAACAGCGCTACCGCCTCGCTGCCGAGTTCTGACTGGCCAGCAGCCCCGCTATGCGGGGCTTCTTTCTGCCCGGAGAATCAGTGCGAAAGCTTGCGTAGCTGGCGCGCCGGGATGCCGATCAACAGAATCAGCGCGCCGAGGATCAGTGCCAGGCCGATCACATCGAAGGCCAGATACAGGCTGCCGGTGGCGGATTTGATTGCGCCGACCACGATCTGGCTGATCACTCCCGCCATGCCGCCAATGGCGCTGATGACTGCAATGCCGCCTGCCGCGCCAGATGGGCTGAGCAGGGCCGGTGGAATGGTCCAGAACAGCGACAGAGCGGACATCGCCGTTGCCGCACCGACGGTCATCAGGGCCACCGAGAGCAGCAAGTGGCCCTGGGCGAAGCCGAGCAGGAAGAAGCACGCCGCGCTGACCAGCATGGTCGTGCCGACATGCCAGCGGCGCTCCTGGCGCCGGTCGGAGCTGCGCCCGAGCAGATACATGCCGACGATACCTACCGCATATGGCAGGCTGGCCAGCAGACCGATGTACTGGATGTCCTCCACACCGAAGCCGCGGATCAGCGTCGGCATCCAGTAGGAAACGGTATTCGAACCGCTATAGACGCAGAAGAACACCAGGCCGGCGATGTAGACCCGAGGGTCGCGCAGCACATCAAGGAACCGACTGTGCTCCCCTGGTTTCACTGCTTCGGCGGCCAGCGCGGCTTCCAGGTGTTTCCTTTCCTCTTCGCTCAGCCATTTTGCGTCGCGCGGGCGGTCCGCCAGCCAGTACCAGCCGAATATCCCCAGCAGCACGGCGGGGATGCCTTCCAGGACGAATAGAACCTGCCAGTCGCGCAAGCCCAGCCAGCCGTGGAAGTGAGTCATTATCCAGCCGGCCAGCGGCCCGCTGGCGATCCCCGCGACCATCGCCGACATGACGAACACCGCGGTGATCCGGCCGCGCAAGGCCGAGGGGAACCAGTAGGTGAGGTAGAGAATTACGCCCGGGAAGAACCCGGCCTCGGCGACCCCGAGGAAGAAGCGGGCGACGATCAACTGGTTGGCCGTGGTGACGAAGGCGGTGGCGACCGTCACCAGCCCCCACAGCACCATGATCCGCGTCAGCGTGGCGCGGGCGCCGACGCGCTGCATGTAGAGGTTGCTGGGAATCTCGAACAGGATGTAGCCCAGGTAGAAGATGCCGGCGCCGATCCCGTAGGCGGCCTCGCTCAGAGCGATGTCCTCGGCCATGCGCAGCTTGGCGAAGGAAATGTTCAGGCGGTCGATGGCGTTGATCGCGTAGGCGAAGACCAGGAATGGCAACAGGCGCCAGATTACCTTGCGGTAGAGCGCCCGGGTCGATGCCGGGGAGGATGTCGCGGCAGGCGCGAGCGTCTCGAACGTATGACTCATGTTTGCTCCTGCTGGCGTGGCCAGATTGTTCTTGTTGTGCGCGAAGGCGGACAGGAGCGACGAGAATAGGGTGGCGCCAGAAGGGCGAAACTCACCCGAAGGGAGGTTAAAAGGGTGGTAATTGTAAGGTGAAGTTGCAGAGGGCTGGCCCCTGCAACCGGGTGACCGTTCGTGGGAGCGGGGCCCCGCCTCTCGTCGGAGAGGCGCGATCCGGGGCCGTGGAGGCCCCGAATGTCAGCGATACCAGCGCGGTGTGTACACCCAGTCGCCACCGCTGGCGCGGGGGAAGCGGCGGGTCAGCGACGAGCCGACGATCACCAGGGTGCGCATGTCCACCATTTCTGGCGTCAGCTCACCCAGCGTCAGCACCTTCAGCGCCTCGGCGGGGCGGCCTATGTCGCGGCCCAGCACCACCAGCGTTTCTGCCGCTCGATGACGGCGGACGATTTCCAGCGCGCGCCCCAGTTGCCACGGGCGGGCCCTGGAGATCGGGTTGTAGAACGCCATCGCCAGGTCGGCCGCGCCGGCATGCTCCAGGCGATTCTCGATTACCTCCCACGGCTTGAGGTTGTCCGACAGCGAAAGCAGGCAGAAATCGTGGCCCAGCGGCGCGCCGGCGCGGGCGGCGGCGGCGAGCGCGGCGGAGACGCCCGGCAGCACCTCCAGCTCCACCGAATGCCAGTGCGGGTCTTCGCTCTCGTGCAGCGCCTCCATGACCGCCGCCGCCATCGCGAAGACGCCGGGGTCTCCGGACGAAATCACCACCACCCGGCGTCCGCTGGCGGCCAGTTCGAAGGCGTGACGGGCGCGCTGCATTTCCTCTCGGTTGTCGGTGCAGTGGCGCACCTGGTCTGCACGCAGCGGCTCGGCCATCTTCACGTAGGTCTTGTAACCGAGCAGGTCCTGGGCTTCGTCCAGCGCGCGACGCACGGCGGGGATCATGAAGTCGCGCTCGCCCGGTCCAAGGCCGATCACGCTCAGCCGTCCACGTACCTGACCGATGCGCTCGGCCTCGGCAGGTGTCGCGGCGCGGTGCAGATGGAAGGAATCGCCATGCAGCACCGCCGGTGGCAGCTCGGCGTCCCGGGTGATGAAGCGCAGCGGTACGCCCAGCTTGCGGGCGGCTCCGGCCAGCGCCGGGTCGGCCATCCGGCAGCGCGGCGCCACCAGCGCGGCGAGCGACAGGCGTGCCAGCCGCGCCTGGTCCAGGCCCTGGAGAATACGCTCGGGCAACTGCGAGTCGACCAGCGTGACATGCGCCAGCACCACCCTGGGATGAATGCGCAGCTCGTTGTGCTCCAGGCCGTCAGCGGACGCGTCGATCCGCAGCACGTGGCTGGCATCCTCCGCCAGCGGCAGCTCCATGCCAGCAAGCCACGGCGCGTCGCCGTCAATGCGCAGGGTGTCGCCGCCCAGCAGGTCGGAAACGAAGCGCTTGCCCTGTTCGAGGTCGTTCAGCGCGTACCCTTCAGGCGGATCGAGCAAGCAGGCGCCGAAGCGCAGCTCGCCGCTGGTGGTGATCGCCGGGGCGACGTCGAGCATCGCGGCGATTTCGCGGGCCATGCGGTTCACTCCGCCCAGCCCGCCCAGCAACGGCACCACCGCGCTGCCATCCTCGGCCACCGCCAGTACCGGCGGCTCGGCGCCTTTCTCGCCGAGCAGCGGGGCAAGGCCGCGGATGACGATACCGGCGGCGCACAGCGCGACGATCGGCACGTTGTCGAGGTAGAGCTGGCGCAGGGTTTCGCCGAAGTTCGCGTAGCTCTGGTCGGCGCCCTTCACGCGTTCGGCCAGGCCGTGGATCGTGGCCTGCGGGTACAGGCCCTGGATGCGGCGCGCAGTGGCCAGCGCGCCCTGGCCGAGAATGACGATGGCGGCCCGCATCAGCCATTCCACCGTTGGCCGGGGATGACGATCATCGAGAAATAGGGCGAAGCCATCGGGTCGACGTCATCCAGCGCGACGATGCGCTGCTCGCGCATGGTTGCCCGCTCGACGTAGTGGGCGCCGCCGTCGCGGTCCAGCTCGCGCAGCACGCGGCGGACCTTGTCGAAGTTGCGCCCCAGCTTCATTACCACCGCCGCGTCGGCGTCGGCCAGGCGACGCTTGAGCTCGGCTTCCGGCAGCACGCCGGACAGCACCGAGAGGCTCTGGTTGCGGTAGACCAGCGGCACGCCCAGTACCGATGCGCTGCCCAGCATCGAGCAGACACCGGGCACCACGTCGGTTTCGTAGCGGTCGGCCAGACGGTCGTGCAGATACATGTAGGAACCATAGAAGAACGGGTCGCCTTCACAGATCACCGCTACGTCGCGACCGGCGTCGAGATGCTCGGCCACCTGCGCGGCGGCGGTGTCGTAGAAGTCGCTGATCACCCCTTCATAGGTCAGCGGCGGCTCCAGCTTCTCGGTGGTCACCGGATACACCAGCGGCAGGCGCAACTGCGCCTCGTCCAGATGCTCCGCGATGATGCCGAAGGCGTTGCCGCCCTGGCCGGCATGATGCTTGGCCTTGGCCACGAAGTAGCCGATCACCGGCGCCGCGCGCAGCAGCCGCAGCGCCTTGAGTGTGAGCAATTCCGGGTCGCCCGGGCCGACGCCCAGGCCGAGCAGACGGCCCGCCATCACTCCACCTCCGTGGCCAGTGCGTTGACCGCGGCGGCCGCCATCGCGCTGCCGCCGCGGCGGCCGCGCACGATCACGTAGGGCACGCCACGGCTGTCGGCGGCGAGTGCATCCTTGGATTCCATCGCGCCGACGAAGCCGACCGGGAAGCCGAGGATCAGCGCCGGTTTCGGCGCGCCGGCGTCGAGCATTTCCAGCAGATAGAAGAGCGCGGTGGGGGCATTGCCGATCACTACCACGCTGCCTTCCAGGTGTTTGCGCCAGTGCTCCAGCGCCACCGCCGAACGGGTGTTGCCACGCGCGCGGGCCAGTGCGGGAACGTCGGGGTCGTTGAGGGTGCAGATCACCTGATTGTCCGCCGGCAGGCGGGCCCGGGTGATGCCTTCGCCGACCATTCGCGCGTCGCAGAGAATCGGCGCGCCGTTGGCCAGGGCCGTGCGGCCGGCAGTACCGGCACCCGGCGAAAAGCGCAGGTCCTGCACCACGTCGACCATGCCGCAGGCGTGGATCACCCGCACGGCGAGTTTTTCCAGGTCGGCGGGAATCCCGGAGAGATCGGCTTCGGCGCGGATGGTGGCGAAGGATTGGCGATAGATCGCCTGCCCATCGCGGATGTAATCAAGCATCGGGTATGGCTCCGGCCACGGCGAGCAGTTCGCCGGCGGCGTCGAGGGACAGATTGCGCGCCAGGGGCTGGCCGAATCCGGCCAGGCCGTCGGTGCGGCGGAACAGGTCATAGCGGCCGTCGGCGACGGCCAGCAGGGTGTAAGGGGCGACATGGGCTGCGGCGCAGGAACGCCGGCAGCCGCACAGATGCACACCGGCTGGCGGCGCCAGGCGCAGGCGGTCGGCCAGGCGCAGGGCGTCGGCCTTGGTGTCGGCCAGCCCGCGTGCGCAACCGCTGGAGCCACTGCAGGCGACGATGCGCGAAAGCGGCCGGGCAGCGTCGATCAGCAGGCCGAGATTACCCAGCGCGCCCAGCACCACGGCGGCATCGATCTGGGCGACATCGGGCAGGATCAGGCTCTGCCACGGCGTCAGGCGCAACTGCCCACCGCTGAAACGCTCCGCCAGGTCGGCGAGGCCGAGCAAGGTGGCGCTGTCGAGACGACCGAGGACAAAGCCGGCGCCGACCAGAGCGCGCCCCGGCTGGCGCTGGGGCCGGATGCCGAGGTGCGCGAAGGCCGGCGTCGCCGGGCGTCGCCAGTTATCCACAGCCGTGCCCTGGCACAGTGGGAACGGCAGGCGCTGGCGCAGGCGCTCCAGCAGAGTTTCGTCGCCGAGCATCTCGCGCAGGTGGCGCATGCGCGTTTGGCCGTCTCCGGCGAGATCGAGGAACAGATGCAGCAAGGTTTCCACCAGCAGTGGAGCCTGCGCGGCGGGAACCGCGGCCAGGGGCGGGCAGTCCCGGGCATGGCGGGGTGGGCAGCCGGCCACGCCGAAGGCGAGCTGCGGGGCTTCGTCGGCGGACATGGCCGACAGCCAGATATCGTTGGGATGCTCCAGCATCGCCAGGGACTCGCCACCATCCAGTTGCACACCGAACTTGGGTGACAGGCCGTGGAAGCGCGGTGTGCGCTCCAGCAGGTCGAGCAACTGGCGGGCCAGCGGCCCGGCGTCGAAGCGCGTGGCGATGTCCAGGCCGATGGCGGGGCTGACCAGCAGGTTGCGCACGTCGTCGGCCGCCAGCTCGCGCGGGCCGAGGCCGGCAGCCAGCAGGTCGGCGCTCAGCGAGCGCTCGGCGCCGGCATGCACGCCGCGAATCTGCAGGTTGGCGCGGTTGGTCGCTTCCAGCACACCGTCGGCATGGCGTTCGGCGGCCTCGGCAATGGCGCGGGCTGCGCGGGCATCGAGTTGTCCACAGGGCAGCTTGATACGGCAGATGCCGCCATCGCGGGAGGCCACGATGCGCAGCAGGCCAGGGCAGGCCGAAGGACGGACGGACAGGGAGGTCGATTCGCTCACGGGGTCACCAGGGCTGGGTCGCGGTGACCTGCGAGCCCCCCGAAAGGGACTTCACGACATCAAGACACCCCGCTCGATGTGCGCACACGCGACTGGTCTCGTCGGCAGGTCTCCTGGCTGGCAGGTCGGCATCCGACGCGGCCTTCCCGGTTACCCAGTGGCCAAACCGAATGCCGGAAACTCCAGGTTTCAGACGTTCGGGACTGCGCGGACTCGCTGCATACAGTTGCGGGGGCAGCCACGGTTGATCCGTGTTCCCTCTTCGGCCCGGTCGGAAGCATCGCTCTGTCACTTGCGAAGCATCCTGCGGGCACCGACGATGCGGGTATTATGCCTGCTTTGCCCGACGGCTGGAAAAGCCTCCCCGTCGGATCGCCCGTCGTACCCCTGAGGAGTACCCATGACGCCCTGGCTGATCATCGTCGGCATCGGCGAGGACGGTTATGCCGGCCTCGGCAAGGCAGCGCGCCGCGCATTGCTCGACGCCGTCGAAGTGATCGGCGCGCCGCGCCAACTGGAGCTGCTGCCGCCCTGCGTGCGCGCCAATCGCCGGGCCTGGCCCAGCCCCTTCAGCCTGGAGCCGGTGCTGCGCCGCCGTGGCCAGTCGACCTGCGTGCTGGCCAGCGGAGACCCGATGCTGTTCGGTGTCGGCGCCAGCCTCGCCCGGCAATTGCCCAGCAGCGAAATGCGCGTTTTGCCAGCGCCCTCGTCCGCCTCGCTGGCCGCCGCTCGGCTGGGCTGGGCGCTACAGGACTGCACCTTGCTGTCGCTGGTGGCGCGACCGCTGGCGGCGCTCAACGCGCACCTGCGGCATGGCGCGAAGCTGCTGGTGTTGAGCAACGATGGCACGAGCCCGGCGGCGGTAGCGGCATTGCTGCGCGAGCGAGGCTTCGGCGCCAGCCGCATCAGTGTGCTGGAGCATCTGGGCGGCGAGGCCGAGCGACGCATCGACGGGCTCGCCGCCGACTGGGTACAGGCGGAAACCGCCGCGCTCAACCTGCTCGCGCTGGACTGCGTGGCAGGCGAGGGCGCACGCCGCCTGCCGTTGACTACCGGCCTGGCAGACGGCTGCTATCGCCACGATGGGCAACTGACCAAGCGCGACGTGCGTGCGGTGACCCTGGCGCGGCTGGCGCCGATGCCGGGGGAGCTGCTGTGGGACGTCGGCGCCGGCTGCGGCTCGATCGGCATCGAATGGATGCGCGCGCACCCAACCTGCCGGACACTGGCTATCGAAGCCAACGATGGTCGCCAGCAGCACATAGCATTCAACCGCGACGCCCTGGGCGTACCAGCGCTGCAATTGGTCTGCGGTGCCGCGCCCGAGGCGCTGCGAGGGCTGGAACGGCCGGACGCGATCTTCATCGGTGGTGGCGTCACCGTCCCTGGTGTGGTTGAGCACTGCTGGGAGCAGCTCAAGCCTGGCGGACGGCTGGTGGCCAACGCCGTCACCCTGCAGAGCGAGGCCACGCTGGTGAGCTGGCGCGAGCGTATCGGTGGCGAGCTGACACGGATCGCCATCGCCCAGGCGCAACCGCTGGGCGGCTTCGATGCCTGGCGCGCGGCGCTGCCGATCACCCTGCTGGAGGTCTGGAAACCATGCTGATGCGGCGACGTGCGACAGTTACCGTAACGCGATCCCTCTCAAGCCCGGACGCCTTGCACCGCGATGCGTGACGAAACCTCCGAACAGCAGCGCCCGCTGCGCAGCGGCTACACCACTGGCAGTTGCGCTACCGCCACCAGCCTCGCGGCGGCGCGCCTGCTACTCACCGGCCAGGCCAGCGACGCGGTGCGGATAGCCCTGCCCAGGGAGCGCAGCGCGACCCTGCGTCTGGAGTTCTGCCGGCTGACCGCCGCAGGCGCCGAGGCGGGCACGCTGAAGGATGCCGGCGACGACCCCGATGTCACCCACGGCGCACTGGTGTTCGCCCGCGTGGCGCTCAGCGCCGAGCCGGGCGTGCGCTTCCACGCCGGGGAGGGCGTCGGCACCGTGACCAAGCCCGGGCTGGTCCTCGCCGTGGGCGAGCCCGCGATCAACCCGGTGCCGCGCCAGATGATGCGAGACAATCTCGCCGCGCTGGCGGCCGAGTGCGGTTACGTCGGTGGCTTCGAGATCACCATCGGCATCGAGGGCGGCGCTGCGTTGGCGCTGAAAACCATGAACCCGCGGCTGGGCATCCTCGGCGGGCTGTCTATCCTCGGCACCACCGGCATCGTCCGGCCATTCTCCTGCGCGGCCTACATCGCCTCGATCCAGCAGGGCATCGACGTCGCTCGCGCCAACGGTTTCCGCCACCTCGCCGCCTGCACCGGCAACGCCAGCGAGGACGCCATGCGCCGTCGCTACGGATTCGACGACACCGCGCTGATCGAGATGGGTGACTTCGCCGGCGCGGCACTCAAGCACCTGCGCAAGGTGCCGGTGGAGCGCTTCAGCGTCTGCGGTGGCTTCGGCAAGATCAGCAAGCTCGCCGCCGGCCACATGGACCTGCACAGCCGACACTCCAGCATCGACTTGCCGCAACTGGCCGAATGGGCCGGCGAAATCGGCGCTAGCGTCGAATTGCAGCAGCGCATGCGCGAGGCCAACACCAGTCAGCAGGCACTGGCGCTGTGCCGCGCCGAGGGCATCGAGTTGGGCGATGCGGTATGCGCTCGCGCCCTGGCTTTCGCCCGGCGCATCGTGCCGCCGCAAGTGCATCTGGAAGTTTTCGCCATCGACCGCCAGGGCAACCTGGTGGGCGAGGCGCTGGAGTCCCGATGACGCGCGTTCTGCTGCTTGGCGGCATCGGCGAGGCGCTGGCAATTGCGCGCCGCCTCGGCCCGGCGCATCTCTACAGCCTCGCCGGGCTGGGCAAGGTGCCGGACGACCTGTCCTGTGAGGTGCGCGTCGGCGGCTATGGCGGTGCCGACGGCCTGGCGACATTTATCCGCGAGCAGGGTTTCGATCTGCTGCTCGACGCCACCCATCCCTATGCCGCGCAGATCAGCCGCAACGCCGCTCGTGCCGCGCGGCTCGCCGGCGTAGAGTGCTGGGCGCTGCGGCGTCCCGGCTGGCAGGCCGGCGCTGGCGACCACTGGCGCGAAGTCGCCGACTGGCCGGCGCTGATCGATGCGCTCGGCGAGTTCCGGCGCCCGTTGTTCACTCTTGGCCGCGAACCGCTGGAGCATCTGGACGAGATTCCCGGGCACCAGCGCTGGACTGTCCGCTGCCTGCAGAGCACGCCCGGCAATGCGCGCGCCGAGGTGCTGGGCGCGCGCGGCCCGTTCACGCTGGAGGGCGAGCGCGAGCTGTTTGCGCGCCTGGGCACCGATGTGCTGGTGAGCAAGAACAGCGGCAGCCAGGCCACCGAGCCGAAGCTGCAGGTCGCCCGCGAGCGAGGCGTGCCGGTGCTGGTATTGGCACGGCCGGTGCTGCCGGATGTGGATCGCGCGTTCGAGAGTGTCGAGGCGCTGTGGGCCGCGCTGGCGCCGCGGCTGTAGACATCACGCGGCTGGCGCAGATGCCTTGCGGGGAGCGTGGATGACGCAGGCGGCCAGATAGGCGAGAAGCACCGGGAGCAGCGTATCGATGAGGTTCTGCAGCATGGCGATGTGGTCGATGCGCTGCATTGCACGCTGATCGATCTTCGCCATTGCCTCGCCACGGACCTTGAAGTCGTCGTCCACCGCTGCGCGGAATGCCGCGACCGACTCCGTACCGATGGCCTCCTTGAACGTCTCCACGCGCCACTGTTTCGTCATCTGCGCAGTGAAACGCTGGACCGTCGTACCGAGCACGATGAGCAGCAGTAACAGCACGAAGGTCACCAGCTTGCGCCGGGTCGGTTTCCAGAAAACCATGAGTCACTCCTTGTGCGGCGGCAACCAGCCAGCCGCGATTCTGGTAGCCGGCGCCCTGGCCGGCAACCGGCCTTTCCGGCTTTTGCTAGGGACTCCATACTGGCGGGCAATTCACAGGGAGTGACTCACATGCTGCGAATCCTCGGTCGGGCCTCGTCGATCAACGTGCGCAAGGTGCTCTGGACCTGTGTAGAACTGGACCTTCCCTATGAACGGGAAGACTGGGGCAGTGGCTTTCGCTCGACGGCCTCCGCGGAGTTCCTCGCGCTCAACCCCAACGCTATGGTTCCGGTGATCGTCGATGGCGACTTCGTGCTCTGGGAGTCCAACGCCATCTGCAGCTACCTGGCCAACCGCTACCCGCGCCATGATCTGCTGCCCGCCGCACCCCGCGAGCGGGCACTGGTGGAGCAGTGGATGGGCTGGCAGGCCACCGAGTTGAACAATGCCTGGCGCTACGCATTCATGGCGCGTGTACGCAACAGCCCCGAACATACCGACCAGGCCGCCATCGTTCTCAGCGAAGCCCAGTGGAACCGCTGCATGCGCCTGCTCGACCGGCAACTGGAACGCACCGGCGCCTTCGTCAGCGGCCAGCGTTTCAGCCTGGCCGACATCGTTCTCGGCCTGTCGGTCAACCGCTGGCGCCTGACTCCCATGCAGCGTCCGGAACTGCCAGCCGTGAACGCCTATTTCGAGCGACTTGGCGAGCGTGCGGGGTTCCGGCTGCACGGGGCAAATGGCGAGCCGTGAGCGGCTCGCGGCGCTAGTTCGGCCAGGGGCGGTTCTTCATTCGCGCGAAGTTCTGCCTGGCGCTCCACAGCACGACCACCGGATCGTTGCCACGATTGGACTCCGTAGCGATCAGCAGTCCGTGCGGTGTTTTCCATACCACCAGGCTGTTGCCCGAAGGGTCCAGGCCGACATCGCCGAACCTGGATTCCTGCAAGCGCCTGGCGTTGTACAGCCCGGTGGAGAGGTAGGACTTAAGGGGCTCGAGCGAACTGGGCGGAAACAGAAAACGCACATGGTTCAGGCGGCCCTTCCTGAAGAAGAACACCACCTGGCTTGCGGGAATATCAGCGAAGGCCGAGCTGATGGGTGCCAGGCAAAGGTAGTCGTCGTTACGAATGCGCTCCCGTGGCCCGAGGTCGCCGTAGCATTTCAGGCGATAGCCCTGGTTCGTGTAGCGGCTGATGATCTCGCCCTGACGTTGCGCGGAAATCTGATCGGGCGTTTCCGTGAAGCCCGGAGCGTTGGCCGGGACTATCGCAGGAGCCCGAACCAGAACCGGCGCGCTGGCCTTTGCGGCCAGGTGGCGGTCGTACGCGAGGAAGGCGAGGGCGGCAGCCAGGCTGGCGAGTAGTAGCGTGCGTGTCTGCATGACGAGTTCTGTCCTTGAACATGAGCGTGGCCGATCCATCGACAGCCCACTCTAATCCGGATCGACAGAGGGGCGACAGCACCGGCAGCGCCTAGCGTCCGATGCCGGGGAGTTCCGCGATCGTCCGGTATTGCGCGCCCAGCTCGCGCGCGAGTCGTTGTGCGCGTCCCAGCCTTACCTCACCGCCCTCGATATCGATCAGCAGCGCCGGACAGGCCATCGGTTGCAGCGCAGGCCAATCCCGCAAGCGGCCATCGGTCAGCACCAGCAGGCGTTGGCTCTCGCCCGGCTTTTGCCGCTGGCGCTTTTCCAGCCAGGCTTGTGCCTGTTGCAGCGCCTCGATCAGTGGCGTGCCGCCGCCAGCACCGAGCCGATCCAGCCATTCCTGCAACTGCGTGGATGCCTTCTGCCCCTGCCAGAGCCAGCGGGGTTGCGTTCCGGTGGCGTGCAACACGGCGAGGCGGGCGCGTTGGCGGTAGGCCTGTTCGAAGGTGTCGGCGAGCACGCCTTTGGCCTGGGCGAGAGCGCCGTGGCGGCGGGTGCTGGCGGAGGCATCGACGATCACCAGCCAGAGCTCGGCGGACTTCCGGCTGCGTGCGCGCAGGACGAGATCGGCGCGCCTTTGCGGGCGGCCGTTGCACAGGGTGGCGGGCCAGTCGATGCGGCCAGCCGCACCGTGCTGGCGGGCGCCGCTGCGGCCGCCGGCGAGTTGGCCGGGTCTGGGGGAGGCATCCGCGCCAGGGGCCGGGCGCGGGCGGATGCTCAAGGCTTTTTTGGCCAGCCCGTGAGCTGTCGGCGCTCGCCCATCGCGATGCTCTGCGCGGGCAGTTCGCCCCACTGGCCTTCGCCGTTCGAGGTGCCGGCTTGCCGGGGCGGCTGGCTGGGGGCCTGCTCCGATTGTGCTTGTGCGCTCGGTTGCTGAGCGCAGTGGCGGCGGCGATGGGCGAGGGCGAAGTGCTCCACCGCATCGATGTCGCTCGATTCGATATTCGTCGCGCCACGCCAGGCCGCATGGGCGCGCGCGGCGCGCAGCCAGACGAGGTCGGCGCGCAGGCCGTCGACGCCGGCGGCGTGGCAGCGTTCGGCGATCTGCTCCAGCGCGGCATCATCCAGGGCAATCGCCACCAGCCGCTGGCGCGCATCGTGGCAACGCTGGCGCAGTGCCTGTTGCGCGTCGTGCCAGTGTTCGAGGAACGCCTGCGGGTTGGCATCGAAGGCGAGCCGGCGGCGGACGATCTCGGCGCGCTCGGCAGGAGCCGGGGCGCCTTCGAGCTGGACCTTGAGGCCGAAGCGGTCCAGCAACTGCGGGCGCAGTTCTCCCTCCTCGGGGTTCATGGTGCCGATCAGCACGAAGCGCGCCGGGTGGCTGTGGGAAAGGCCGTCACGCTCGATCAGGTTGATTCCGCTGGCGGCCACATCGAGCAGCAGGTCCACCAGGTGATCGGCCAGCAGGTTCACTTCGTCCACATAGAGCACGCCGCCGTGGGCATGGGCCAGCACGCCGGGGGAGAACTGGGCGCGGCCTTCGCCGAGGGCGGCATCCAGGTCGAGGGTGCCGACGATACGCTCCTCGCTGGCGCCCAGCGGCAGGGTGACGAAGCGCCCGCCATCCAGCAGGTCGGCGACGCCCCGCGCCAGGGTCGATTTGGCCATGCCGCGCGGCCCCTCGATCAGCACGCCGCCGATGGCCGGATCGATCGCCGCCAGGCACAGGGCTAGCTTCAGCTCATCGGCGCCGACGACAGCGGCCAGGGGGAAGTGGAGGAGGGCGCTCATGGTGGATTCCTGCGGATTGCGTCCAGGCATGGTAGCGAACCGGGCGCCTGGCATGCGACCAATGTTCATCGCCTGCATAGAGGCAAGTCATTGATCGGCGCGGCGCGATGCAGTAACTTGGCTGCACTTCCACGGAGAACATCATGCCGTCCAGCCTGTCCATCCAGTCCCTCGCCCGCCTCGGTGCCATTGGCTCCGTAGTCGCTCGTGAGCAGGTCCTGGCTGCCGCTGCCGGCTATTTCTTCTATGGGTATTGGTTTAGCCAAAGGCGCGCCTGAATACCCCACAGGCGCCCTAGCAAGCAGGGTCGCCAACCAGACAGATTCACGAAACCCCGGTCGGCAACCCGACCGGGGTTTTTGTTTTTCCGGCCCACAAGGCCAACGCATCGAACCGAGCCAAAACGCTCAGACCAGAGGATCGCAGCATGACCGCCTACACCACTTACTACCGCTATTACCGCAACTCCGACTGGCGATTTAGCACCGTAGCTTGCGCCACCCAGCGAGCCTTGCCACGAACACCTAGATAGAGCGCCGAGCGCGGAACGAACACCGCGCCGGCCAAGGATGCCAGCCAGATGAATGCTTCCACTTCCACCCTGATCCGCCCGCAGTCCGCCGAAGTCCTGGACCTGCCGTTGCCCTCCGCTCGCCGTCGCGAGCAGCCATTGCCCAGCCCTGCCGAACTGCGCCAGCGCCTGCCGTTGTCCGCCGTCACGGCGCACCAGGTCCGCGAAAGTCGCGACGCCATTCGCGCCGTGCTCGACGGCCACGATCCCCGCCTGCTGGTGGTGATCGGCCCGTGCTCCCTGCACGACCCGGTTTCCGCCCTCGAATACGCCGATCGCCTCGCCGAACTGGCGCCGCGCGTGAGCGACCAGTTGTTGCTGGTGATGCGCGCCTACGTCGAGAAGCCGCGTACCACCATCGGCTGGAAGGGCCTGGTCTACGACCCTCGACTGGACGGTAGCGGTGACATGGCCGGCGGCCTCGAACTGTCGCGCCGGCTGATGCTGGGCATGCTCGAACGCGGCCTGCCGATCGCCACCGAACTGCTGCAACCACTGGTGGCCGGTTACTTCGACGACCTGCTGGGCTGGGCCGCCATCGGCGCGCGCACCAGCGAGTCGCAGGTGCACCGTGAGATGGTCAGCGGCCTCGACCTGCCGGTGGGCTTCAAGAACGGCACCGACGGCAGCATCGGCATCGCCACCGACGCCATGCGCTCTGCTGCGCACCCGCACCAGCACTTCGGCATCGATGCGCAGGGCCGCCCGTCGCTGGTGCAGACCCAAGGCAACCCGGACACTCATCTGGTGCTACGCGGCGGCCACACCGGGCCGAATTTCGATGCGGCCAGCGTGCAGCAGATTCGCCAGGGGCTGGAGAAGCTCGGCATTGCTCCGAGCATCATGGTTGACTGCAGCCACGCCAATAGTGGCAAAGACCCGCTGCGCCAGCCGGCCGTGCTGGACAGCGTGCTCGACCAGCGCCTGGCGGGCGACGCTACGCTGCGCGGTGTGATGCTGGAGAGCCATCTGTTCGACGGCTGCCAGCCGCTGTCTGGCGAGCTGCGCTACGGCGTGTCGATCACCGACGGCTGCCTGGGCTGGAGCGGCACCGAGGCGCTGCTGCTGAGTGCGGCAGAGCGGCTGCGCCGGGGCTGAGCCGCTCCTACACGCAATCCTGCGGCGCTGTGCGTGGTAATGACCTGTAAATCGTAGGGCGGATAACGCGTCGGCGTTATCCGCCGCGAGGCAAACGGCGGATAACCCGTTCCGGGTTATGCGCCCTACGGTCGTGCATCGCGCCGGATGCCATCGCGTCCGGAGTCCGCTCCTACGCTAGCTCGAAAGCCCTCACTGCTCCTCGCTGTCCACCAGCAGGTTTTCCAGCGTCTCGCGGTACTCCCCCGGCTCTTCCCACAACCCGCGCTGCTGCGCCTCCACTAGGCGTTCGGCGATGTCGCGCAGGGCCTCGGGGTTGTGCTGGCGGATGAACTCGCGGGTGTCGTCGTCCAGCAGGTAGGCGTCGGCCAGCAGGCGGTACTGGTGGTCGTCCACCAGTTCGCTGGTGGCGTCGAAGGCGAACAGGTAGTCCACCGTCGCGGCCAGTTCGAAGGCGCCCTTGTAGCCGTGGCGCTTCATGCCGGCGATCCATTTCGGGTTCACCGCGCGGGCGCGCACCACGCGGCCGAGTTCTTCCTTGAGCGTGCGGATGCGCGGGTTGTCCGGCTGGCTGTGGTCGCCGTGGTAGCTGGCCAGCGCCTGGCCCTGGATCACTTCGGCGGCGGCCAGCATGCCGCCCTGGAACTGGTAGTAGTCGTTGGAATCGAGGATGTCGTGCTCGCGGTTGTCCTGGTTGTGCAGCACGGCCTGCAGGCCGGACAGGCGCTGGGCGAAGCGCTCGCGCGCCGGGGTGCCGTCATCGCTGGCGCCGTAGGCGTAGCCGCCCCAGTTCAGGTAGGCCTCGGCGAGGTCCGCGCGGCTGTCCCACTGGCGCGATTCGATCACGCCCTGTACGCCGGCACCGTAGGCGCCGGGTTGGGCGCCGAAGATGCGCCAACCGGCCTGGCGGCGCGCTTCATCAAGCTTCAGTCCCTCGGCTTGCAGGCGTGCCTGATCGGCGCGCACACGAGCGGCCAGCGGGTTCAGCTCGTCCGGCTCATCCAGCGCGGCGACCGCCTGCACGGCGGCATCGAACAGGCGGATCAGGTTGGCGAAGGCATCGCGGAAGAAGCCCGAGACGCGCAGCGTCACGTCCACTCGCGGACGGTCGAGCAGGGTGATCGGCAGTATCTCGAAGTCTTCCACGCGCTGGCTGCCGGCCTGCCACACCGGACGCACGCCGAGCAGCGCGAGTGCCTGGGCGATGTCGTCGCCGCCGGTGCGCATGGTCGCGGTGCCCCACACCGACAGGCCGAGCTGGCGCAGGTGGTCGCCGTGGTCCTGCAGGTGGCGTTCCAGCAGCCGGCTGGCGGATTGGAAGCCAAGGCGGAAGGCGGTGGGTGTGGGCAGGTTGCGCACGTCCACGGTGAAAAAGTTGCGCCCGGTGGGCAGCACGTCGACCCGCCCGCGGCTGGGCGCGCCGCTGGGGCCGGGCGGTACGAAGCGGCCAGCGAGGCCGGCGAGCAGATGGCCGATTTCGCTGGCGCCGCAGGCGTCGAGGGCCGTGGCGATCTGCTGGTGCAGTTGCGCCAGGACCGCCGCGCTGGCACTGCCGGGCGCGCTGGCAAGGCCGTCGATCAGGCGCAGGGCGAACAGCTCCAGGCGCTCGCGGGTGTCGCCGTTGCTGCGCCAGGGGTCTTCGCTCACGGCGAGCAGCACGTCCGGGCGCGGGCCCTCCCAGGCCTCGGCGAAGGCTTCATCCAGCGGGTCGCGACCCAGGTGCAGGTCTTCGCTCAGCGCGCGCAGCAGGCTGGCGTTGCCGCCGCGCCCGTCGCCGCGTGGAATGCGTACCAGCGACAGCAGGGTATCGCGGCGCAAGTCGCCCGCCGGGGATTCGCCGAACACATGCAGGCCGTCGCGAATCTGCGATTCCTTGAGGTCGCACAGGTAGGCGTCCAGCTGCGGCAGCCAGCTTTCCGGATCGTCACTCAGTTGCAGGCCCAGCTCGCGGTCCAGTGCGGTGTCGCGCACCAGCCTGAGGATGTCGCCGCGCAGTTCGGTGGCGCGGCGCGGGTCGAGCAGGGAGGCGTCGTAGTACTCGTCGGCCAGGCGTTCGAGGTCGCGCAGCGGGCCGTAGTTTTCCGCGCGGGTCAGCGGCGGCATCAGGTGGTCGATGATCACCGCCTGGGCGCGGCGCTTGGCCTGCGCGCCTTCGCCGGGGTCGTTGACGATGAACGGGTAGAGGTTCGGCAGCGGGCCGAGGATCGCGTCCGGCCAGCATTCCTCGGAGAGCCCGACGCCCTTGCCCGGCAGCCATTCGAGGTTGCCGTGCTTGCCGACGTGGATCACCGCGTCGGCGCCGAACACTTCGCGCAGCCAGAAGTAGAAGGCGAGGTAGCCGTGGGGCGGCACCAGCGACGGATCGTGGTAGATCGCCGCCGCGTCCAGCTGGTAGCCGCGCGCCGGCTGGATGCCGACGAAGCCCAGGCCCAGGCGCAGGCCGGCGACCATCATGCGGCCGCCGCGGAACATCGGGTCCTGCTGCGGTTCGCCCCAGCGTTCGCGCACGGCCTGCTGGTTGGCTTGAGGGAGGCGGGCGAAGCAGGCGAGATAGTCGTCCAGCGCCAGGCTCTGCGCGCAGGGGCGCAGGTCGAGGTTGTCCAGATCGTTGCTGACGCCGCCGAGCAGTTGCTGGATCAGCGCGGTGCCGGAGTCGGGCAGGCCGGCGACCGGGTAACCCCGGGCCTCCAGCGCACGGAGGATGTTCAGCGCGGCGGCCGGCGTATCGAGGCCGACGCCGTTGCCGATGCGCCCGTCGCGGGTCGGGTAGTTCGCCAGGATCAGCGCCACGCGCTTGTCGGCGTTGGCCTTGCGCGAGAGCAGCATCCAGCGCCGCGCCAGTTCGGCGACGAAATCCATGCCCGGCAGGTGCGGCAGGTAGCAGACCACGTCGCTCTGGCTGCGCTCGCTGCGCCAGGCCAGGCCCTTGAAGCTGATGGGGCGGGTAATGATCCGGCCATCCAGTTCCGGTAGTGCGATGTGCATGGCCAGGTCGCGCGGGCCGAGACCCTGCGGGTTGGCGCGCCAGAGGCCGTGATTGTCCAGCGAGCAGATGGCTTGCAGTACCGGGACGTCGCGCCTGAAGGGCCGATCCTGCGGAGCCTCCGGGTTCGATTGGGCGAAGCCGGTGGTGTTGATGATGAGTTCGGCGTCGGCGCTGTCGAGCAGATCTTCCACTGCGCTCAGGCAGGCAGCTTCCTTGAGGCTGGCCACGGCGATGGGCAGCGGATTGATGCCTTGCGCTTGCAGGCGCTCGCAGAAGGTATCGATGAAGCCGGTGTTCGCCGCCTGCAGGTGGGTGCGGTAGAACAGCAGCGCGGCGACCGGGCACTCGGGGTTCCAGTCGGCTTGCCAACGAGCCAGGTCGCTGCTGCCGACGTGCGGGTGATAGACCGCCACGCGCGGCAGCGTCCGGGGCTCGCTCCAGGCGTAGTCGCGCTGTAGATGGCGATTGGCGAGACAGGCGAAGAACTGCCGGGCGTTGTCCATGCCGCCCTGGCGCAGGTACTGCCAGAGGCGATCGGCGTCTGCCGGCGCGACGTTGCACAGGGCAGTGAGTTCGGGGTCGGGTTTGTCGTCGCCGGGCACCGCGATCAGCGTGGCGCCGCGCTCGGCCAGCGCCGCCAGTTGCTCCATGCCGTAGCGCCAGTAGCCGACGCCGCCGTGCACCGAGATCAGGATGACCTTCGCGTACTGCAACACCTCGTCGACGTAGAGGTCCACCGAGGCGTGGTTCTGCAGCTGCATGGGGTTGGCCAGGCGCAGGCTCGGGTAGTCCTCCGGCAGCTCGCGGGCGGCCTCGGCGAGCAGCGCCAGGTGCGAGTCTCCGCTGCAGAGGATCACCAGTTCGGCGGGCGTCTGTGCCAGGTGGGCGATGCCGTCGTCGGGGACGAAACCGCCGGGTTGGGTGCGCAGCAGGTGCATGGGGTTGCTCGGTTTCTAGCTCTTCGTAGGAGCGAGCTTGCTCGCGAATCAGGCCCCTCTGCGAGGCTGTTCGCGAGCAAGCCCGCTCCTATAGGGAATTGGCACGGTCGTAGGATGGGTGGAGCTTGCGATACCCATCAACAGCGGTGGGTATCGCTGCGCTCCACGCCACCCTACGCCGTTATCAGGAAAGGGCGGTGCGCAGCTCGTTGCTGATGGCGGCCTGGTCCAGTTGCTGGCCGATCACCACCAGGCGGGTGCCGCGGGTTTCATCGCTGCGCCAGGCGCGGTCGAAGTGCTTGTCGAAGCGCTTGCCGACGCCTTGCACCAGCAGGCGCATGGGCTTGCCGGGGATGGCGACGAAGCCCTTGATACGCAGCACGGCGTGGCGCTCGACCAGCGCGCTCAATGCGTCGAGCAGGGCGCGCTCGTCCACTTCCGGCAGGTCCACATGGAAGGAGTCGAACTCGTCATGGTCGTGGTCTTCATGATTTTCGTGGTCGTGATGAGTGGCTCGGCTGTCTATGTGCAGCTCGGCTTCGGCGTTCAGTCCCAACAGTACGGAAAGCGGTAGCTGGCCGGCGCTGGCTTCGACGATCTTCACCGCCGGCGGCAGTTCCTCGGCGACTTCGGCGCGGACCTTTGCCAGCGTCTGCGCATCCAGCAGGTCGGCCTTGTTCAGCACCACCAGGTCGGCGCTGGCGAGCTGGTCCTCGAAGAGTTCGTGCAGCGGCGATTGGTGGTCGAGGTTCGGGTCCTGCTTGCGCTGCTCGTCCACCTGATCGGGGTGGGCGGCGAAGGTGCCTGCGGCCACCGCCGGGCTGTCGACCACGGTGATCACCGCGTCCACGGTGCAGGCGTTACGGATTTCCGGCCACTGGAAGGCTTGCACCAGGGGTTTGGGCAGCGCCAGCCCGGAGGTCTCGATAAGGATCTGGTCGAGCTCGCCACGGCGCGCCACCAACTCGCGCATCACCGGGAAGAACTCTTCCTGCACGGTGCAGCACAGGCAGCCGTTGGCCAGTTCGAAGACACGGCCCACGGCCTCTTCTTCGCTGCAACCGATGGAGCATTGCTTGAGGATTTCACCATCGATGCCCAGCTCGCCGAACTCGTTGACGATCACCGCGATACGGCGGCCTTCGGCGTTATCCAGCATGTGGCGGAGCAGGGTGGTCTTTCCGGCGCCGAGGAAGCCGGTGATGATGGTGACGGGGAGTTTGGCCAGGGTTTTCATGCGCGCCTCGTAAGCGGAATTCGAAAGGCGGATGAAGGGCGCGCACGCGGTTTTGCCGCGCAACGAAGGTCGCCACCGGATCACCCCGCCCGGTTGTCGTGATGCTGTTCGAGGCAGGTCTCCTGGCTCACAGCCCTGGATTGTTCTTTCGCCTTCCCGCCGTGGTCGGCAGTGGCGTGTGAAAGAACAGGCTGTTCACAGTTGCGGGGGCAGCCGTGGCGCATCCGAAGATTTCCACGTTCCCTCTTAGCTCCGGCCTGCGCCGGAGAACCTCGAAGCGGCAAGGCTACGCAGCGGCGCCGGGGTGGTCAATCGCCGGGGATCGGTTGACGCTTGCAGGGCTTCATGGTCAGCTACCGAGGTTTCAGGTGTCTCGCGCCGTCGCGCGCGAGGTGAAACGGGAAGCCGGTGCGTCCGCAAGGATCAGTCCGGCGCTGCCCCCGCAACGGTAAGCGCATCGAGGGTCGTCAGTAGCCACTGTGCAGGAACTGCATGGGAAGGCTGGCCCATCCGGCCGGAGTTTCCGGTTGGCGTCGCAAGCCCGGAGACCGGCCTGGAAAACTTCGTTTTTGGCAAACCCGCGGTGGGCGGGCGCAGGCCGTGGCGCGACCGATTGCGGCGCGTTCGAATGCGTTCAACCTCTGCGTTCTCTACTCGGATTTTCAGAGGGAACGTTCATGTCCAGCAGCACCCTGACGCACGCGTCGACCACTTCACTCCCCCTTTCCAAACGCATCGCCCTGGCCGTTGGCGCCAGCCTGCTCGGTGCGCTGCTGGTGTATTTCGCCGGCTTTTCGCATATCGATGCGGTGCACAACGCCGCCCACGATACCCGTCATAGCGCGGGCTTCCCCTGCCACTGATGCGGTTCTGAGTTCAGTCGGCTGCGCGTTGGCCACGTTGCGCTGGAGAACAACCGTGGGCCATTCGCCCGCGGTGATCCGACGCGCGCGACGCGGTGTGCGGAAAAGGAAAGATGAAATGATCAAACGTATCGCCCAGACCGCCGGGTTCGCCGGTCTGATCGCGGCGCTGGTGCTTACTGTGGTCCAGTTGCTCTGGGTTTCCCCGCTGATCCTCAAGGCGGAGACCTACGAGAAAGCCGAGCCCGCCGCCACGCTCGTCGAAGAGCACAGCCACGAGCACGCCGATGGCGGCCATCATCACGACGAGGAAGCCTGGGAGCCGGAGGACGGTTGGCAGCGCATCCTTTCCACTACCGGCGGCAACCTGGTGGTTGCGGTGGGGTTCGCCCTGATGCTGGCCGGCTTGTTCACTCTGCGTGAACCGAGCCGGGTGTCCGAAGGGTTGCTCTGGGGCCTGGCGGGTTTTGCGGTGTTCACCCTGGCGCCGTCGCTTGGCCTGCCGCCGGAGGTGCCCGGCACCGCCGCCGCCGACCTGACCCTGCGCCAGACCTGGTGGATCGCCACCGCTGCATCGACCGCCGCTGGCCTCGCGCTGCTGGTACTGGGCCGCAACCGAGTGCTGCGCGGTGTGGGCCTGGTCCTGCTGGTGGTGCCGCACGTGATCGGCGCGCCACAGCCGGAAGTGCATTCCAGCCTTGCGCCGGAAAGCGTCGCCCATGAGTTCATCATCGCTTCGCTGGTCACCAACGCGGTGTTCTGGGCGGCTCTGGGCCTGCTGGCGGCCTGGCTGTTCCGCCGTTTTGCGCCGGCGGCCTGATTCACCGTTATGCTCGACCCCGCAGCCGGCCCTGCCGCCTGCGGGGCTGTTTTTTCAGGAGAATGACGATGACGCTGGTTGCCGGCCTCGGTTGCCGTCGCGGCTGTCCGCTCGATGAATTGCGCGCCCTGCTGCGGGATACGCTGGCGGAGGCCGGGCTCGACGAGTCGAATCTCGGCGCGTTGGCCAGCGTCACGCTGAAGGCCGACGAAGAGGGTTTGACGGCGCTGGCAGCCGTCCTCGATCTGCCGCTGGCGCTGTTCACGCCGCAGCAGCTGGCGACGTGCGAGAAGCGCCTCGATCAACCGTCCGAAACCGTGCGTATGGCCACCGGCAGCGCCAGTGTGGCGGAGGCGGCGGCCCTGTTGCAGGCCGAAGCCCAGGGCGGCGCACCCGCGCGCCTGTTGGTGGGCAAGCGGCGCAGCGAGCAGGCCACTTGTGCGCTGGCGTTCATTCCCGTCGATGCGGATTTGCAGCAGGAGCAGCCATGACGGTCTATTTCATCGGCGCCGGTCCCGGCGATCCCGAACTCATCACGGTCAAGGGCCAGCGGCTGATCCGTACTTGCCCGGTGATCCTCTATGCCGGCTCGCTGGTGCCGCCGGCGGTGCTGGAAGGACACCGCGCCGGGCGCGTGGTGAACACGGCTGAGCTGCATCTGGAGGAGATCGTCGCCCTGCTGGCGCAGGCCCATGCCGAGGGCAAGGATGTGGCGCGCGTGCATTCCGGCGATCCGTCGCTGTACGGCGCCATCGGCGAACAGATTCGCCATCTGCGCGAACTGGGCATCGCCTACGAGATCGTTCCCGGCGTCACCGCCACTTCGGCCTGCGCGGCAATTCTTGGCTGCGAGCTGACCCTGCCGGAGATTTCCCAGACGCTGATCCTCACCCGTTACGCCAGCCGCACGCGCATGCCCGAGGGTGAATCCCTCGCCGAACTGGCGCGGCACCGCGCGAGCATGGCGATCCACCTGGGTGTTGGCCAACTGGCGTCGATAGTCGCTGAACTGCTGCCGCACTACGGTGCCGACTGCCCCATCGCGGTGATCCATCGCGCCAGTTGGCCGGACCAGGACCAGGTTACCGGTACCCTCGGCGACATCCTGCCCAAGGCTGCGGCCAAGGGATTCAAGCGTACGGCACTGATACTGGTTGGCGAGGTGCTGGGAGCGGATGGCTTTGCCGATTCGTCGCTCTACAGCGCGGGGCATGCGCATCTGTACCGGTCTCGCTAGGCGGCGTGCCGGGCGCTGGCCCGAGGGCTGGGCCAGTGCCCGGCACGCCTCAGATTTTCGGCGTGATACGTAGTGTCGGGCGTGGTCGTGGGGCTTCCTTGCCCAGCGTGATGTGTGGGGACATCACCTGGGTTTGCAGGATGTCGGCGTTCATATCGCGGAGCCGCTGCAGCAAGCGTCTGGCGAGTGCGGAGGCTGGGCCGCGCGTCTGGTAACAACGATTCGCAACCTGGTCCCAATGCGGGGCCAGCACGGTGGGATTGAGCGAAATCTCCTCGAGCAGGCTGAGGAAAGTCTTCAGGCGGAGTTCCTGATGGTCTTCCCAGCCATTGGGTGCGCCTGGCGGTGGGTTGAAACGCTGTATCAGCAAGTCCGCTGCCTGGCCTCCGGCGTGGCTCAGTTCTTCGATGACTTCCTTGGGCATGTTCAGGTTCAAGCCGCCTTCGTTGTCGCGCTGGCTGATCTGGACGATGCGGTCACGGTAGCCGGGATAGGGGAACTGGATCTCGTCGCGCCAGCTCTGCATGGTATTGACCATCTCCCAGAGCAGGTTGAACAGCCCGAATGAGTCCGTCGGTGGCTCCTTCCAGAATCTGCTCTGGTTTCCGCCATTGTTCTGGGGGAGATGCACGCGGGGTGTCTCCGGCTGCATTTCCTTGAGATTCACCGCGAAGGTCGGATGGTTCGGTAGCGGTGCGTCGAACATGTGCAGCGGAATGTTGCTGGCGAGCCCTCCGTCGGAGAACCAGACCCGCTTCATGGGGTGGCCGGCCATCGTGTAGTCGCGGGAGTAGAGCGGGATGGCGGAGAGCAGGATAGGAAAGCTCAGGCTCATCCGCACCGCTACCACGACCGGCAGAAAGCAGTTTGGCGGCAGTCTCCTCAGTTGCCTGTCGCCGAACTCTGGAAGCGGTCTGCGTTGGTGATTGTGCCGAGCGTTCTGTTGCTTGATCCCCTCGATGTGGTCGGCGACCTGGTTCAGATACGTCATGACCCGCTCGGGGAACAATGCGCTCCACTCTTGCGGGTCGTAGAAGAACGGCTCGCTCCTTTCCCGGAATGGGATCGCGAAGGCCATGTTCTTGCTGACGGCGGTGGTCATTACTTCAAGATTCAGCTTCCGATCGGCCCTGGGCATCTCGTTGCTCAGGTTCTCGACGTCCTGGTAGGTATTGATGGCGGCGAGGTTCGGCGGAGCACCCCACAGGTGTCCGAAGGTGAGAGGCATGGGCTGGTCGCTCAGGCCGGCCAGTTGGTCGAAGTACTGGGTCAGCCAGTCGGTGAGTGCCTGCGGCCTTTGGTCCGCGGGTTCCTGGTGGCCGCTGCAGATGCCGTAGAAGTTCTTCGCCATTCCATCGAGCAGGCTCTTGCCGAACAGCAGCGCGGTAGCGCTCAGGGCCAGGACCAAACATGCGGGCAGCACGATGATGCTGATCAGAGCGACCAGCAGCGCCACCGGCGGTGATGCGCCCACCAGTGGCAGGCTGTATAGCAGCGTCAGCAGGGCGATGGGTGCGATTACCTTGCAGACCGCTGCCAGAACGCTTTCAGGGAGTCCCAGCAGCGCGGCCAGTATCCACAGCAGCAGCGCGCTCGCGCCGCCGAGCACAAGGGCTGCGGTGAATGCGGGGAGGAGCGAGTGTCCGCCGGCGGCCATGAATACCGGTGTCAGGAGGATCGCGAAGGCCGCCATTCCCAGCACGGCGGGTGGCCAGAAGATGCGCAGCATGGCGGTTAGCACTTTCAGTGCGGCGGCCTTCTTGTTCTTCTGGTTGAGCATGTCGGTCAGCACCCTGAAGTGCCGAACCAGCGGCTCCGCGGGTTGGAACAGGTGGAATAGCAGGGAATTCTTGCCATCGCCGACTGGCTTGCCCAGTTCGCCGGGCAGCCTTTCCAGTTCGTCGAACGTGCCGGGGACGCCGTTGTTACGGCCGTATTCCGCGGCAGCGCAGCCCGCGGCGGCGATGGCGCCTGCCGAGGTGCCGCCGATGCTCTTGAAGCGGTAGACCTTGGCGAGCCCCGACATCAGGCGGGGGTAGATCACGCCGCTGGTGATCCCGCCTTTCATGATCAGGTCGCAGTAGGGACGTTTGTCGGGTTCTGCCATTGCACCTTCTCCCTTGGTTGGTAGTCGCGTCAGGCGTGACCCAACAACAGGTGCAACGAGATCCCTGGGTTGCGCAGATTGCACTGGAGAACGCTAGACGGGCGGCAGCGGGCCATTGCGTGCAGGTGACCAACGGCGGTCCATCGAAGCCCGGCGGGCCGGGGCGGTCTTCCTGCTCGCCAGGTTGCCCGCCGGGCAGCATCCTGAGGTGCAGCAGCCACATTGCCGCGCCGCTTGAGGGTTCAGGCGAGCCAGTCGTCCGTGCGGCGCTGCAACCCGCGGCGCAGGTACCAGCGCACGCCCAGGTGCACGCCCAGCGCGGCGCACACCGTGAGCACGATAGTCAGCGTTTCTGCATCCATGTCCGTGCATCTCTCGGCCGTTCCTGGCTCATAGACTATCGCTGCGACAAACTGCCGCACAGATACAGATCGTTTCCCAATGTACGGAGCAGTGCTACAGCGAGTGGATGATGCGCCCGAGGGTTTCCATCGCCTGTTCGCTGGTGGAGGTCCACGGGTGCCCGTAGTTCAGGCGCAGGCAGTGGCCGAAACGTCGCGTTGCCGAGAAGATCGGCCCCGGCGCAAGGCTGATGCCCTGGGCCAGGGCGAGCTGGAACAGCTTGAGCGCGTCGATGTGCTCGGGCAGTTCGAGCCAGAGGAAGTAGCCGCCGCTGGGCCGGGTGACGCGAGTGGCGGCGGGGAAGTGCCGGGCGACGGCGGCGAGCATCGCGTGCTGCTGGCTTTCCAGCGCATGACGCAGCTTGCGCAGATGCCGGTCGTAGCCACCGTGCTGCAAGTAGTCGGCGATGGCAGCCTGGGCCGGCACCGAGGCGGACAGGCTGGTCATCAGCTTGAGCCGCTCGATCTGCTCGGCGTAACGACCGCCGGCGACCCAGCCGACCCGGTAGCCGGGCGCCAGGCTCTTGGAGAAGGAGCTGCAGTGCATCACCAGTCCTTCGCTGTCGAAGGCCTTTACCGGCTTGGGCGCCTGGGCGGCAAAGTACAGCTCGGCGTAGACGTCATCCTCGATCAGCGGCACCTGGTGTTTGGCCAGCAGGGCGGCGAGGGCGCGCTTCTTGTCCTCGGCCATGCTGGCGCCCAGCGGGTTCTGGAAGTTGCTCATGAACCAGCAGGCCTTGATCGGCAGGCGCGCGAGGCTGTCGGCGAGTACGTCCAGGTCGATGCCTTCACGGGGATGCACGGGGATTTCCACGGCCTTGAGCTTCAGGCGTTCGAGCACCTGCAGGCTGGCATAGAAGGCCGGTGCCTCGATGGCGACCAGGTCGCCGGGGCTGGTAACCACCTGCAGGCACAGGTTCAGCGCTTCCAGCGCGCCGTTGGTGACCACCAGTTCTTCCACCGGCAGCGGCATGCCGCCGACCATGTAGCGCAGGGCGACCTGCCGGCGCAGCGCGTGGCTGCCGGGGGCGAGGTCGGCAACCACCGAGCGTGGGTCCATGTCGCGCACGGCATGGGCCATCGAGCGCGCCAGGCGCGGCAGGGGGAACAGTTCCGGGGCGGGGAAGGCCGAGCCGAAGGGCACGGTGTCCGGGTCCTTGATGGAGCTGAGCACCGAGAACACCAGTTCGCTGACGTCCACTTCGGTGGTCTGTGCGTCATGGCGGGCTATTTCCGGTTCGGCCAGGGCGCGTTGCACATGCTCGCGGACGAAGTAGCCGGAGCGCGCGCGAGCGACAATCAGGCCGCGGTCTTCCAGCAGATAGTAAGCCTGGAACACGGTGGAAGCGCTGACCCCGTAGGTGCGGCTGGCGTGCCGCACCGAGGGGACTTTCTGGCCGGGGGCGAGCACGCCGCTGCGGATCAGCCCGGCGATTTCGTCGGCGAATTTCTCGTAACGCTTCATCTTGTCCTGAGGGGCGGCCTGAGCAGCGGAAGAGTCCGCCCACTCTAGGCGCTGCGGCGCGCCCGCGCCAAGCTCGCGTGCCATGCTCAACGCCTCGGCGAGACGAAGGTACTGGCGGCGTCGATTTCCTCATTGCCGTCGCTGACCTTGAAGTGCAGCGGCACCGAGCCGCCGGCACTGCTCTGCGCCAGGCTTGCCACCGAGACGGCGAAGTCGCGGATCTCGCCGGGTTGCAGCATCAGCTCCGGTACGCCCTGCAGACGGTAGCCGGCACCGTCGGCGAGGCTCAGGTGGTAGTGCTGCGGCTGCTGGGTCTTGTTGATCAGCTTGAGGTTATAGATGTTCTCGATCTCGCCGGCGGCGTTTTCGCGGAACAGGCCGCGGTCGCGGGCCACGTCCAGGTTGATCAGCGGGCGGGCGTCCAGGGCCCAGGCGAAGGCGCCGATCATGGCCACCAGCACCGCCGCATAGCCGATCAGGCGCGGGCGCAGCAAACGGGTCTTGCCGCCCTCCAGGGCACGCTCGGAGGTGTAACGCACCAGCCCTCGGTCGTAGCCCATCTTGTCCATCACCGTGTCGCAGGCATCCACGCAGGCGGCGCATCCGATACAGGCGATCTGCAGGCCGTCACGGATGTCGATGCCGGTGGGGCAGACCTGCACGCACTGCTGGCAATCGATGCAGTCACCCAGGCCGAGGGCCTTGGGATCGGCATCCTTCTTGCGCGCGCCGCGGGATTCGCCGCGTGCCGCGTCGTAGGAAATTATCAGGGTGTCCTTGTCGAACATCACGCTCTGGAAGCGCGAATACGGGCACATGTGGATACACACCTGCTCGCGCAGCCAGCCGGCGTTGGCGTAGGTGGCGGCGGCGAAGAAGGCGACCCAGAAGGTGCTTTCCAGGTCCAGCTTCAGGGTGAACAGGTCCGCCACCAGCGGGCGCACCGGGGTGAAGTAACCGATGAAGGTGATCGCCGTGGCCAGGCTGATCAGCAGCCAGAGCCCGTGCTTGGCGCCTTTGCGCAGGAACTTCTCCGCACTGGCCGGGCCCTTGTCCAGCTTCATGCGCTGGTTGCGATCACCCTCGGTGACCTGCTCGGCCCACATGAAAATCCAGGTCCATACGCTCTGCGGGCAGGTGTAGCCGCACCAGACGCGGCCGGCGAACACCGTTATGAAGAACAGGCCGAAGGCAGCGATGATCAGGATCGCCGAGAGCAGGATGAAGTCCTGCGGCCAGAAGGTTGCGCCGAAGATGTAGAACTTGCGCTCGGGCAGGTCCCAGAGCACTGCCTGGCGGCCATTCCACTGTAGCCAGAGGGTGCCGAAGAACAGCAGGAACAGTAGCGCGCCGCCAAGGCGTCGCAGGTCGCGGAAACGGCCTGTGAACCGTTTGGTGTAGACGGTGGGGGTGACCGCCGATAACGGTTTGGACGGCGGGGTGAACTGTTGCGGTGCGGCGATCTCGACGATCTTCGCGGGGATTCTTTCGCTCATTGTCGTGGCCCATCAGGCAGAAGAGGCGCCGCGACTGTACGAATCGCTCTGTACTCGAAACAGATTCAGGTTATGCACAAAAAACCATATCAGATCGCCTGGCTGGCGCAGATGCGCGTCGCTGCGCGGGTTGCATGGGGGTTGTGCAAGCCGCTGATCGTTGCCGTTGCGGCAACAGGTCGCAGGTGCGCCGGAGCAGGCCCCCGGCAAATCTGATCTGCTTTTTCCCGTGCGATCTGCCGCTGTTGCGCATAACAGGCGGACGCCATAGTTCGGCTCATCCAAGAGCGGTGCGCCCGACGACAGAATCAGGCAGCCGCGCACTGTCCAAAGGTGGCCTGGCGATGTACCGATACGATGATTACGACCACGCGCTGGTGCGCGAACGGGTGGCACAGTTTCGCGACCAGGTGCAGCGGCGCCTGTCCGGCGAGCTGAGCGAGGAAGAGTTCCTGCCGCTGCGCCTGCAGAACGGCCTGTACCTGCAGAAGCATGCCTACATGCTGCGGGTGGCGATTCCCTACGGCACGCTCTCCGCAAAGCAGATGCGCACCCTGGCTTGGATCGCCCGTGAGCATGATCGCGGCTACGGCCACTTCACCACGCGGCAGAACATCCAGTTCAACTGGATGGATCTGGAGCGGGTGCCGGACATCCTCGAACGGCTCGCCGACGTCGAGATGCACGCCATCCAGACCTCCGGCAACTGCGTGCGCAATATCACCACCGAGGCGTTCGCCGGGGTTGCCGCCGACGAGTTCATCGACCCGCGCCCGCTGGCGGAAATCCTCCGCCAGTGGTCCACGGTCAACCCGGAATTCCTGTTCCTGCCGCGCAAGTTCAAGATCGCCCTGTGCGCCGCCGAGGAAGACCGCGCGGCGGTGATGATGCACGATATCGGTCTCTATCTGCGCCGCGCCGAGGACGGCGAGCTGCGCCTGAAGGTGCTGGTGGGCGGCGGCCTGGGGCGCACGCCGCTGCTCGGCCAGGTAATCCGCGATGATCTGCCGTGGCAGCATCTGCTGTCTTATGTCGAGGCCGTCCTGCGCGTGTACAACCGTCACGGCCGCCGCGACAACAAGTACAAGGCGCGCATCAAGATTCTGGTAAAGGCGCTGGGGATCGAGGCATTCGCCCGCGAGGTGGAAGAAGAGTGGCAGCACCTGCGCGATGGCGAGGCGCAACTGACGCTGGATGAGTACCAGCGCGTCGCCGATGCCTTCGAGCCTCCGGCCTACCGCGCCGCAGCAGGCGATGAACTGGTCTACGGCAGCGCGCTGGCCGGCGATGCCGAGTTCGCCCGCTGGGCGTCGCGCAATGTGCGGCCGCACAAGGTGCCTGGCTACGCCAGCGTCGTGTTGTCGACCAAGCCTGGTGTGTCGGCGCCGCCCGGCGATGTCACTGCCGAGCAGATGGAGCGGGTCGCCGACTGGTCCGAGCGCTTCGGTCTTGGCGAGATCCGCGTCGCCCACGAACAGAACCTGGTGTTGCCGGACGTACGCAAGAGCGATCTGCACGCGCTCTGGCGTGAAGCCTGCGAGAGCGGCCTGGGCACGCCGAACCAGGGCCTTCTCACCGACATCATCGCCTGCCCCGGCGGCGACTACTGCGCCCTGGCCAATGCCAAGTCGATCCCCATCGCCCAGGGCATCCAGCAGCGCTTCGAAGACCTGGACTACCTGCACGACCTGGGCGACCTGAGCCTGAACATCTCCGGCTGCATGAACGCCTGCGGCCATCATCACATCGGCAACATCGGCATCCTTGGCGTCGATAAGAACGGCAGCGAGTGGTATCAGGTGACCCTCGGCGGCGCCCAGGGAACCCGCAGCGCTCTGGGCAAGGTCATCGGCCCGTCGTTCAGCGCGGCGGAGATTCCCGCCGTGGTCGAGGCCCTGGTGCAGACCTATGTGGAGCTGCGTGGTGCCGGCGAACGCTTCGTCGAAACCGTGGAACGTGTTGGCCTGGAACCGTTCAAGTCGCGGGTCTATCGCCAGGCGGAGGTGCCGGCATGAAGAATCTGATTCGCCTGCAGGACGGCGTGGCGCAACTGGCATCGGACGATGGCTGGGAACTGCTGCGCGAGGCGCCGGAGGAGCTGCCGGCCGGCGAGCTGATCGTGCCGCTGGGGGCCTGGCTGGCAGCGGACGTTGCGCCCGTGCGTGGCGTGTGGCTGGCGCCGGAGGATGATCCCATGCGCCTGGCCGGTCGCCTGGACGAGCTCGCGCTGATTGCCATCGACTTCCCCAGCTTCCGCGACGGCCGTGGTTACAGCCTGGCCTATCTGTTGCGCACCCGGCTTGGGTGGGGCGGCGAGCTGCGGGCGGTTGGCGACGTGCTGCGCGACCAGTTGGCGCACATGCGCCAGTGCGGCTTCGATGCCTTCGCCGTGCGCGAGGACAAGTCCGCGGAAGACGCGCTCAAGGGGCTGGCGGGGCTGAGCGTGCAGTACGGGCGCTCGGCGATCGAGCCGCGTCCGCTGTTCCGTCGACGCTCCTGATCCGGCGCCGACCGCGCCGGGCAAAGGTTGCAGCGGGTCGGCCGCGCTTGACGCTGTGCCGGGGCGCAGGAAAAATGCGGGCTACATCCCCGGCGCTTCATGCGCTGGCGGTAACCCACGGATTTGAGTGACCCCCAGAATATGCGCATGCGCCTGATGCTGTTGGGTGGCGGTAATGCCCTTGGACAGGCGCTGATCCGCCTTGGTGCCGAGGAGGACATCGGCTTCCTCGCCCCCCGGCCGCCGGAACAGGGCTGGGATGCTTCCAGCCTGACTGTCCTGCTCGACGAAACCCGTCCCGACGCGGTGATCAACCTCGCCTACTATTTCGACTGGTTTCAGGCCGAGAGTGTCAGCGACGTGCGCCTGGCCAGCCAGGAGCGTGCGGTGGAACGCTTGGCGGAGCTGTGCCAGCACCACGACATCCTGCTGATCCAGCCTTCCAGCTACCGCGTCTTCGATGGTGCGCGCGCCACCGCCTACAGCGAGAAGGACGAGCCGCTGCCGCTCGGCCAGCGCGGGCAGGCTCTCTGGCGCATGGAACAGTGGGTCCGCGCCACCTGTCCGCGGCATGTGCTGCTGCGCTTCGGCTGGCTACTCGACGACAGCCGTGACGGCGTGCTCGGGCGCTTCCTCGAGCGGGCGGAGAAGGAGCAGGTGCTGTTCCTCGCCGACGACCGCCGCGGCAACCCGACCCCGGTGGACGACGCCGCGCGGGTGATTCTCTCGGTGCTCAAGCAGCTCGATTGCCAGGCGCCGCTGTGGGGGACCTACCACTACGGCGGCCTTGAGGCCACTACCACGCTTTCGCTGGGCCAGGTGGTGCTCGGCGAGGCCCGGACCTTCCGTGCCCTGGCGGTGCAGGAGCCGAGCCCGCAGGCTCACGCCGCACGCCCGGACGCCGGCGACGAACCGCAGCACGCGGTGCTCGCCTGCAAGAAGATCCTTCACACCTTCGGCATCAAGCCGCGCGCCTGGCGTGCCGGCCTGCCTGCCCTGCTGGACCGGTACTATCGCCATGTCTGATCGCATCATGCCTTCCGCACAACCGATCCTCATCACCGGCGGAGCTGGCTTCATCGGCTCTCACCTGGCTGACGCCCTGCTGGCGTTGGGTTTTGTCGTTCGGGTGCTGGATGACCTGTCGACCGGCAAGCGCGAGAACCTGGCCGACGGAGTCGAGCTGATCGTTGGCGACGTCGCCGACGCGATGCTGCTGCGTCAGGCCGCGAGCGGCTGCCAGGCCGTGGTTCACCTCGCGGCGGTCGCCTCGGTGCAAGCCTCGGTAGACGACCCGGTCAGTACCCATCGCAGCAACTTCATCGGCACCCTGAATGTGTGCGAGGCGATGCGCGTCGAAGGCATTCGCCGCGTGCTGTTCGCTTCCAGCGCGGCGGTCTATGGGCAGAATGGCGAGGGCATGGCAGTTAGCGAAGATACCGTCAAGGCGCCGTTGACACCCTATGCTTCGGACAAGCTGGCCAGCGAGTACTACCTGGATTTCTACCGGCGTGAACACGGCCTGGAGCCGGCAATCTTCCGCTTCTTCAACGTCTACGGGCCGCGCCAGGATCCGTCGTCGCCTTATTCCGGGGTGATCAGCATCTTTGCCCAGCGTGCGGTGGAGCGCCTGCCGATCACCGTATTCGGCGACGGCGAACAAACCCGCGACTTCATCTACATTGGCGACCTGGTCAAGCTGCTGGTGCAGGCGCTGCTGGCCGAGAAAGTGGCGGAGTCGGCCATCAACGTCGGCCTGGATCGCTCCACCAGTCTCAACCAGTTGCTGGCCGAGATCGGGCGGCTCACTGGTGGCATGCCGCCGATCAGCCATGCCGCGCCGCGTGCCGGGGACATCCGCCATTCGCGCGCCGACAACAGCCGTCTGCTTGCGCATTACTCGCTGGAAGAACCTACGCCGCTGGCAGTAGGGCTGGCGCGTCTGCTCGGGCGCTGATCACCACCAGGGTTTCTCGATAGCCATTGTGAAGATGCCGCCAAGTGCCGTCAGCGCAAGCACGCTGAGCACGGCCTTGCGCGGCTTCGAAACGCTGCGCAGGGCGAACGCGGCGAGCACGATGTAGAGCACCAGCAGCCCGATCTTCACCTTCAGCCAGACCGGGAGCGGCCAGGGCATCACCAGGTGCACCAGGCCGAGCGCGCTGAGCAGCAGCAGGGTGTCGATCAGGTGCGGAAGGCCCCGCAGCCAGCCTTGTGGGCGGACGCTCCACCAACTCAGTCCCAGGCGCAGCAGAAACAGCAGGGTGCTCAGAATGGCGAGGCTGACGTGAAGGGCCTTGAGTTCGAGATACATACGTTTTCCCTGAAAAAGAAAAAGGCGCCCGAGGGCGCCTTCTTCACGTTCGGTCCGTTAGAAACGGTAACCGAAACCGACCATGTAAACCCAGGGATCTACGTCGACGTTTACCTTGGTCTTGGTCACGCCCAGTGCGGACGGGCCGTTGACGCTGGCCTTGGTGTCGATGTCCATGTACCAGACCGCGGCGTTGACGAAGGCGTGCTCGTTGAGCATGTAATCCATGCCCAGCTCGGCAGCCAGACCCCAGGAATCCTGCAGCTTCAGGTTGCTGAAGCCCTGGTCCTTGCGGTTGCTGGCGAGGTCTTCGTCGAAGAAGGTGGTGTAGTTAATGCCCAGACCGCCGTAGGGTTGGAAGGCGGAGCTGGTACCGCCCATTGGGTAGTACTGCAGGAGCACGGTTGGCGGCAGTTGCTTGATGTCGGCCAGCTTGCCGTCCAGGCCGGAGAGGCCGGTAGCCTTGTTCAGGCCCTTGACGTCAACCTGGTGTTTGAACGGAGTGGCGGCGACCAGCTCGACACCGATCTTGTCGGTGAGCAGGTAGCTGAAGGTCAGGCCCAGTTGGGTGTCGCTGTCGACGGTGGCCTTGGTGCCGCTGACCTTGGTGCCATCGAGTTTCACGTTGCCGCTGCTGTCATCCGGGGCAACGGTGGCGATACCGCCGCGGACGATGAAATCGCCAGCCTTGTGGCCGCGGATATCGGCGGCCTGGGCCACGATCGGGGTGGCGACTGCCAGAGCGAGAAGCGAGGTGGTGAGCCAGGACTTACGCATGATGAGCTCCATATCTCTTTGGTATAAGTGTTGGTGCTCAGAATAGTAGAGAGCGCTAAAAGTGCTCTGTTGACCTGGCTCAATAAACGCCAAAAGCTTTACTGGTTGGAAAGGTGCGACAAAGTGCCGCAGAGTTTCACTCTCCGGTGTATTCGTAGGGTTCGATGCTGCTCACCTGCATCTGGTAGCCGGCTTCGGCGAGGTCGCTTTCCACCGCTTTCACGCTCAACTTGCCGACGATCCAGAACGGCTGGTACAGCTCGTCTACCTTTACACCCTTGCCGCCTCGAACATAGACGATCTGGTTGGACGGCGGCGGTGGCACATGGATACACGCGCCGTAGTACGGCACCAGCAGGAAGTCGCGTACCGTCTGGCCATCCTCTGCCACCTCCAGCGGCACTATGTAGCCCGGCATCTTTACTTCCTGCCCGTCCAGCGCCTGTACCACCGGGGCGTGTGGCGTCTGTTGCTTCACCGCCGGGCCGCTCTCGGCGTTCAACGCATCGGAGAGAGCGGATATGTCGTGCAGTGGCGTCGGCGGAGGTGGCGGCGGTGCGCCTTCGGGGATCAACTCCGGCCAGGTGAGTTCGCGCGGCGCGCCTGCCCAGGTGGTGAAGCTGGCCAGCAACAGCAGCAGGAAAGACAGGCGGCGCATCGGTGTACCTCAGAGTCGGATCGACAGCCCGTCGGCAAGCGACTGGCGATAGGCGCGCCAGGCCGGCACACAGCCGATCACCAGCGCGGCCAGCAGTATGCCGCCCAGCAGGGACCATTCATAGCCGCTGGGCAGCGCCAGTGGCAGGAACAATCCGTAGCTGGCCTGCAGGTAGCCCTGGCTGGCGGCGATACCGACGTAGAGCAGCGTGGTGCCCAGGACCACCCCGGCCAACGCCAGGGCGAACGCTTCGGCGATCAGCAGGCTGAAAATGTGCCAGGGCCGCGCGCCGACCGAGCGCAGTATGGCCATTTCCCTGCGCCGCTCGTTGAGGCTGGTGAGGATGGCGGTGAGCATGCCGATCAGGCCGGTGAGCACGACGAACAGGGAAACCACGAACAGCGCTTTCTCAGCCGTTCCCATCAGCCCCCAGAGTTCCTGCAGGGCTACGCCGGGCAGGATCGCCAGCAGCGGCTCGCCGTCGTATTCGTTGATCTGTCGTTGCAGAGTGAAGGTGGCGACCTTGCTTTTCAGGCCCAGCAGGAAGGCGGTGATGGCCTTGGGTTGCAGGTCCATGCTGCGCGCCTGGTCTTCGCTGATGCGCGCCGCGCCGCGGGCCGGCACGCCGTTCTTCCAGTCGACATGCAGCGCCTCCATGCCTTGCAGGGAGATGTGCAGCGTGCGGTCCACCGGCGTGCCGGTGCGCTTGAGGATGCCGACCACGGTGAATGGTTTGTCGTCGTGCTGGACCAGCGAGATGGTGCTGACGCCGTGGGCCAGCACGATCCTGTCGCCAAGCTTGTAATGCAGCGCTTCCGCCACTTCGGCACCGAGCACCACATCGAACAGGTCCTCGCCGAATGGCTTGCCCTGGGCCAGTTCCAGGCTTTGCCCGCGGCCAAAGCGGTAGTGCTCGAAGTAACCGGTATCGGTACCCATTACGCGGTAGCCGCGATGCGAGTCGCCCAGGGAAATCGGGATCGCCCACTTCACCAGCGGGCTGTGGGAGACGGTCTGGTAGCTCTCCCAGCGGATGTTGTTGGTCGCGTTGCCGATGCGGAACACCGAATACAGCAGCAGGTTCACCGAACCGGAGCGAGCACCGACGATCAGGTCGGTGCCGGAAATGGTGCTGGCGAAGCTGGCCTTGGCTTCGGTTCGCACACGCTCCACTGCCAGCAGCAGGCAGGCGGAGAGTGCGATGGCGAAGATGGTCAGCAGGGCGGTGAAACGGCGATTGGAGAGGCTGGCAAGCGCCAGGCGCAACAGGTACATGTTCAGATTCCCCGTGGGCTGGCGGCGCGATTGAGGTCGGCGAGCGACAGGCTGCGGTCGAACAGCGTCGCCAGGCTCTGGTCGTGGCTGACGAACAGCAGGCTGGCGCCGGCCTCGCGGCATTCGGCGAACAGCAACTGGAGGAATGCCTCGCGGGTATCGGCGTCCAGCGCGGAGGTCGGTTCGTCGGCGATGACCAGCTCCGGCTGGCCGATCAGTGCGCGCGCGGCGGCGACTCGCTGTTGCTGGCCAATGGAGAGGCTGTCTGCGCGGCGTTCGATCAGGCTCCGATCCCCCAGGCCGAGATGGCCCAGCAACGTGTCGGCGGCCTGGGCGACGCTGCCGTGGCGGCCTTTCGCGCGTTCGGCGCGGCTGCGTGAGAAGTGGCAGGGCAACTCGACGTTCTCGCGTACTGACAGAAACGGCAGCAGGTTGAATTGCTGGAAGATATAGCCGGTGTGATCGACGCGGAAGTGGTCGCGGCGGGCCGCCTTCATTTGCGCAATGTCTTCGCCGAGCAGGCGGACGCTGCCGCGCTGCGGGCGCTGGACGCCGCCGAGCAGGCCGAGCAGGGTGGTCTTGCCGCTGCCGGAAGGGCCCTTGAGGAACAGGCTTTCGCCGCGCTCCAGGCGGAAGCTGGGTATGTCCAGCAACTCGTCCTGGCCGGGCCAGGCGAAGCCGAGGTTGTCGAGTTCGATCAGTGCGGTCATGGCGGATGGGTATCGGGAAAGGCCCGAGCCTACCCGCGCTGGCACCGCGCGAACAGGGCCGGGCGGGCGATCAGAAGGTCAGGACAGTGTTTGACGGGGTGAGCTCGATGCCTTGCTGGCCGCGTGGGCCGATCATCTGTACCTGGACTTTCTGAGTGGCCGGGAAGCGCTTGAACAGCGGCGCGAAGTCGAGGCTGGCGAGGGCCTTGGGTGTGCTGCAGGTGAACTGATAGTGGGCGTGGATGTCGGCGTGGTGGGGGCCGTCGTGGTCGCCATCGTCGTCGTGCTTGGCGCCGGTATCGCCGAACAGCGGGCTCTCCAGCTCGGCCGAGGTCAGGTTGCAGTTGGCTGCGGCGGGGATATCGAACAATTGCAGCGGCTTCTTCAGCAGCGCCTGGGTGCTGGCGACGGTAGCCTTGTCGGCGGCGCTGGTGGCGGCGTGCTCGAAGCCGACGAGGTTCATAGCCGGGCTGTCCAGTTCCAGCTCCAGGGTGGTGCCGTCCAGCGCGACGTTGACCTGGGCGACGCCATGCTCGTGCTTGCCGAGGCTGCCGTGGTCGTGGTCGTCATGGGCGGTGGCGGCGAAGGGCAGAAGAGTGAGGGCGAGCAGCAAGGGGCGCATGGTGAACTCCACCGTTTGAATGATTTTGTTACGTTATAACAAACGAAATGGAAACGCCAGAGCCCCGAAGTTGGCGCATAACGAACGGCATGGGAGCATGCGCGAAATGCCGCGAGGAGAGGTGCGATGGTAAGAATTCGAGGGACCATCGGTGAGATGCCGGTGGACCTGACCGTGGAGCTGGACGATGCCGACTGGGCGCGCCTGGCGCAGAACCTGCCGGCGGCAGCCGTGCAGCCGCCCGCTGCGGCGCCGCTTCCTGCGGCGAACGACCCGGCGGATCGGTTGTGGCGGGCCGCCCAGGACCTCCTGCGGCGCAGTGGCAGTAGCGAAGGGCCGCAATTGCTGGACGAACTGGCAGCGCTGGCCGGCGGTTCGGGAGCGGCCAAAGGGCTGCTGGTGCGCTTGCGGCACAGCCCGAAGGTGAAGATTGAAGTGCGCGACGGCGTGCAGGTATTCAGCTGGCTGGGAGAGTAGCGAAGACAGGCGCGGCACCGCACTTGTGAAAAAGGGCGCCTCGCGGCGCCCTGGTCGATCAGTACAGTACGTTCGCCAGCTTGCGCCGGTAGGCGATCACCAGCGGGTGGTCGTTGCCCAGCAGGTCGAAGACTTGTACCAGCGTCTTGCGCGGCAGGTCCTCGCCATAGCTGCGGTTGCGCACGAAGAGTTTGAGCAGGGCATCCATCGCCGCCTCGTACTGCTGGCGGGCCAGTTGCTGGATGGCCAACTGGTAGGTCGCTTCGTCGTCGTTGGCGTCGGCGGCCAGGCGGGTCTTCAGCGTGGCGGCGTCCGGAAGGTCGGCAGCCTGGCGCAGGAAAGTCAGTTGCGCCTTGGCGGCGGCCAGCGCCTGCTTGTGCTCGTCGCTCTTCACCGCGCCCAGCACGGTTTCGGCTTCACCCAGTTCGCCACGCTCGGCCAGGCAGCGCGCGTAGAGAATCAGCGCGGCGGCATCGCTGTTGTCTTCGCTCAGCAGGGCTTTGAGCAGCGCCTCGGATTCGGCGAAACGCCCTTCGTTGAAGGCAGTCTGCGCCAGTTCCAGCGGGTTGTCGGTGGCCGGCGCGGGCGGCGGGACGTGCTGTTCGAGCATCTGGCGGATCGCCGATTCTGGCTGCGCGCCGGCGAAGCCGTCGACCGGCTGGCCATCCTTGAACAGCACCACGGTGGGCAGGCTGCGGATGCCGAAGCGCATCACGATGTCCTGCTCGATGTCGCAGTTGACCTTGGCCAGCAGCAGCTCGCCCTGGTAGGACTCGGTGATCTGCGCCAGCAGCGGCATCAGTGCCTTGCACGGCGCGCACCAGTCGGCCCAGAAGTCCACCAGGACCGGCTTGTGGAAGGAGTTCTCGATGACGACCTGGTCGAAGTTGGCGATCGTGGCGTCGAAGATGTAGGGCGTATCGCTCATGGGGGATCTCGGGCGAGTGGGGGCGATGAGAGTGGTTGCCACTATAAGTGGGGGCGCCCATCGGCGGAAACAACCTCCCGGCTGGCGCTCGATATGGTCCGTGCGCGAACTCGGGATGGCTGGTAGCCCTGCTGTCGGCGCGGCGGTCGACGTGGAGCGTCCGTGGAAAGCTCAGTTGCGTCGTGCGTGATACAGGCTCACGTGCCTGAACTCGGCGGGCTCGGCCAGGTCCGGCCAGGTACAGCCGTCGAGGATCGCCAGACGCTGGTAGAGCGGATGGCTGAAGTCGCGGACCCGTGAGTCGGCCACCAGCGCCTCGCGGCCACGGCCGAGGAACTCGTCCAGCAGCGGCAGGTTGGCGCGGTCGTAGAGCACGTCGGCGACGATGACCAGGTCGAAGCGATCCTCTTCCTTGAAGAAGTCGTCGGAGTAGCTGAGCGTCACACCGTTGAGTTCGGCGTTGGCGCGGCAGGCATCCAGCGCCAGCGGGTCCAGGTCGCAGGCCACCACCTCGGCTGCGCCTGCCTTGGTCGCGGCGATGGCCGCGATGCCCGAGCCTGCGCCGAAATCCAGTACGCGCTTGCCGCGAACCCACTCGGGGTTCTCCGCCAGCCAGTGCGCCAGCACCAGCCCACTGGCCCAGCAGAAGCACCAGTAAGGCGGATCTTCGAGGATGCGGCGGGTTTCGTCGGGGCTGAATTCGCGGTCCATGTTCTGCGCGTCGATCAGCCACAGGTCGATGTCGGTGCCCGGCAGGCGCTCGGCGCAGAGGTGCGCATCGCCCAGCAGTTCGCTGAGCGCCCGTTGCAGTTGAGCGGGCGGCGTCACGGCGCGCGCTCCAGGCGCAGCTCGCCGAGGGCGCGGGTTTCCGGCTGGGTGATACGCACTGGCCGCAGTCGCCAGGCCAGTTGGCCGGATTGCGAGACGCGGCCATGCAGCTCGACGCGGGCGTTGCCGGGGAAGGACTGCGGATTGAACATCAGGCGGAACGGCAGCGGCTGACCGGTGGCCAACAATTTTTCGCTGGAAAGCAGTTGCTGCGGACGATCGCGTTCATCGATCACCAGCAGCGCCAGCTCCACTTCGCTACCGACGGGCAGGGCGCCCTGGCTGCTGTTGAGCAGGCCGGTCAGTTCACGCATGTTGGCCGGCAGCACCGGCTCGACCACAGTGGCGCTGACCGGGGCTGTTTGCGGAACGGAGGAGGGCTTGTCGCTGGAGCAGCCAGCGAGCAGGGCGACGAGGGCAATACAGGCAAGACGGGTGGACATGGGCGGGCTCCATCGCGGCACATTTCCAGGCGGGCGCCTGTATAGCCTAAAGCGTCCGGCTTGTCTGCGGGAGTGAGGGTTTCATCGCTGGTGCGATGCGCTACCATGAGGCCCCTCTTCCTTCCATCTCACAAGACGGCACAAGACTCGCCATGCACTGTCCCTTTTGCGGTGCCCACGACACCAAAGTCATCGATTCGCGCCTGGTCGCCGAAGGCGATCAGGTTCGCCGCCGCCGCGAGTGTCTGGCCTGCGGCGAGCGTTTCACCACCTTCGAAACCGCCGAGCTGGTCATGCCGCGGCTGATCAAACAGGACGGCAGCCGCCAGCCATTCGACGAAGACAAGCTGCGCGCCGGCATGCAGCGCGCGCTGGAAAAGCGCCCGGTGGGCATCGAACGTCTGGAAGAGGCGCTGGCGCACATCAAGCACAAACTGCGCGCCACCGGCGAGCGCGAAGTGAAGTCGCGGGTGCTGGGCGAGTTGGTGATGGCCGAGTTGCAGAAGCTCGACGAGGTGGCCTACATCCGCTTCGCTTCGGTCTATCGGCGCTTCCAGGATCTCAATGAGTTCCGCGAGGAGATCGAGCGTCTCGCCCGCGAACCTTCCAAGGAATGAGCATGCTCGACGAAGCCTGCATGGCTCGCGCCATCGAGCTGGCGCGCAAGGGCTGGTATTCCACCCATCCCAATCCTCGTGTCGGTTGCGTCATCGTGCGCGACGGCGAGGTGGTCGGTGAAGGCTGGCATGTACGCGCCGGCGAGCCCCATGCCGAAGTCCATGCGCTGCGCCAGGCAGGCGAGCGTGCACGCGGCGCGACGGCTTATGTCACCCTGGAGCCTTGCAGCCACTTCGGCCGCACTCCGCCCTGTGCGGATGCGCTGGTGAATGCCGGCGTGGCGCGTGTGGTCGCCGCCATGCAGGACCCCAATCCCCAGGTGGCGGGCCAGGGGCTGAAGCGTCTGGCCGACGCCGGCATCGAGGTGCGTTCCGGCGTGCTGGAGAGCGAGGCCCGGGCGCTGAACGTCGGCTTCCTCAAGCGTATGGAAACCGGTTTGCCGTTCGTGCGGGTGAAGCTGGCGATGAGCCTGGACGGCCGCACCGCGATGGCCAGCGGCGAGAGCCAGTGGATCACCGGCCCTGCAGCGCGCCGCGCGGTGCAGCGGCTGCGTGCGCAGTCGAGCGTGGTGCTTTCCGGCGCGGATACCGTATTGATGGACGATGCCCGGCTGACCGTGCGCCCCGATGAGCTTGGGCTGGACGCAGAGCAGGCCGAGCTTGCGTCCCGACGCCAGCCTCTGCGCGTGCTGATCGACGGCCGCCTGCGCGTACCGCTGGGCGCGGCATTCTTCCAGGCCGGGCCGGCACTGGTCGTCAGCACCCTTGAAGACCCGAACTATGCCGTGGTCGGCCACGAGTTGCTGACCCTGGCCGGAGCCGATGGCCAGGTCGACCTCGCGGCGCTGGTGGCCGAGCTCGGTCGCCGTGGTGTGAATGAAGTCCTGGTCGAGGCCGGGCCGCGTCTGGCCGGTGCCTTTGCCCGGCTCGGACTGGTCGACGAATACTGCATCTTCATGGCGCCCAAGCTGCTCGGCTCGTCCGCGCGACCCCTGCTGGAGTTGCCGCTGGAGCGCATGGCCGAGTCCCGCGAGTTGAGGATCAGCGATATCCGCGCGGTAGGAGACGACTGGCTGGTCACGGCCAAGCCGCGCGGATAGCCGCCTTCGCTGCCGCTGCGAAGGCGGCTGTCCGGTGAACGGAACCTTCCGACTTCGGCTTGCCTGTGGTAAAACGCCACACGCGGTTGAAGTTGTCACGACCGCGATTGACGTTCTCAGGGCGGGGTGCAAGTCCCCACCGGCGGTAATGGCGCGCAATGCGTCTAGCCCGCGAGCGCTTGCCCGGACCGGTTGACCGGATGGGCAAGGTCAGCAGACCCGGTGCGATTCCGGGGCCGACGGTAATAGTCCGGATGAAGAGAGAACGGGATGAGCCAAACGGCCGCGTCCGCGCGCGTCCGTGAAATCCCTTCGATCCGATACGCCCTGTTTTCTAACCGAAACAGGAGTTCGCTTATATGCAACATCTTTCCCAACTGGCTTCGCCGGCTTTGCGGCCCGCGGCCCTCGCAATGCGGGAGGCCCCATGTTCACCGGCATAATCGAATCCATCGGCACCATCCGTTCCATCACCCCCAAGGGCGGTGACGTGCGCCTGTATGTCCAGACCGGCAAGCTCGACCTCGGCGACGTCAAGCTGGGCGACAGCATCGCGGTCAACGGCATCTGCCTGACGGCGGTGGAATTGCCCGGCGACGGCTTCTGGGCCGACGTCAGCCGTGAAACCCTGGCGCGCACTGCCTTCGCGCAACTCAAGGTCGGCAGCCGGGTGAACCTGGAAAAGGCCCTGACCCCGACCACCCGCCTGGGCGGCCACCTGGTCAGCGGCCACGTCGACGGCGTCGGCGAGATCGTCAAGCGCGAGGAAAATGCCCGCGCCATCCAGTTCACCGTGCGGGCTCCGCGCGAGCTGGCCAAGTACATCGCGCTCAAGGGCTCGATCACCGTGGACGGCACCAGCCTGACGGTGAACGCAGTCAACGGCGCCGAGTTCGAGCTGACCATCGTCCCGCACACCGTGCAGGAAACCATCATGGCCGACTACCGCTCCGGGCGCCTGGTCAACCTTGAGGTGGACCTGCTGGCGCGTTACCTGGAGCGCCTGCTGCTGGGTGATAAGGCTGCCGAACCGACCGCCGGCTCCGGCGGCATCACTGAAGCATTCCTGGCCGAAAACGGCTTCCTCAAACATTAAGAAGGCTTGTCCCGTATGGCTCTCAACAGCATCGAAGAACTGCTCGACGATATGCGTCAGGGCAAGATGGTCATCCTCATGGATGACGAGGACCGCGAGAACGAAGGCGACCTGATCATCGCCTCCGAGTGTGTCCGCACCGAAGACATCAACTTCATGGCGCGTTTTGCCCGTGGCCTGATCTGCATGCCGATGACCCGCGAGCGCTGCGAGCGCCTTGGCCTGCCGCTGATGGTGCAGCGCAACGGCTCCGGCTTCGGCACCAAGTTCACCGTCTCCATCGAGGCCGCCGAGGGCGTGACCACCGGCATTTCCGCCGCTGACCGTGCCCGCACCGTGCAGGCCGCCGCGGCGAAGAACGCTGTCGCCGCCGACATCGTCAGCCCCGGCCACATCTTCCCGCTGATGGCCCAGCCCGGCGGTGTGCTGGCGCGAGCCGGCCACACCGAGGCGGCTTGCGACCTGGCGCGCATGGCTGGTTTCGAGCCATCCGGCGTGATCTGCGAGATCATGAACGACGACGGCACTATGGCTCGCCGCCCGGAGCTGGAGGAGTTCGCCAAGCAGCACAACATCAAGATCGGCACCATCGCTGACCTGATCCACTACCGACTGATCCACGAGCGCACCGTCGAGCGCCTTGCCGAGCAGCCGCTGGATACCGAGCTGGGCCAGTTCAAGCTGATCACCTACCGCGACTCCGTGGAAGGCGATGTGCATCTGGCGCTGACCCTGGGCAACGTATGCCCGGAGGAGCCGACCCTGGTGCGCGTACACAACCCCGACCCGCTGCGCGACCTGCTGATGGTCAACCAGGCGGGTCGCTGGAGCCTGCGCGCGGCCATGGCCAAGGTGGCCGAGGCTGGTGCCGGTGTGGTCCTGCTGCTGGGCCATCAGGTGGGTGGCGACGATCTGCTGGCGCATGTACGCGAGATCACCAGCACCCCGGCGCCCGCACAGAAGCCGACCACCACCTACAGCACCGTGGGTGCCGGTTCGCAGATCCTGCGCGACCTGGGCGTGCGCAAGATGCGCCTGATGTCGGCGCCGATGCGCTTCAATGCGATATCCGGTTTCGACCTGGAGGTTGTAGAATACCTGCCCGCTGACGGGCAGCACTGATTGCTGCTGCACTTGGTCGTGCCGCGTTGGAAATCGCCTCGAAATGCTCATTTACTGCAGTAGACTGCGCCTTTTCGGCGACTCCCGCCTTGCTCGACCTGCGCTCGCGACGCACTCGGTACTACCCGAATGAACCTCGCCGCCGTGCTCTGGCACGGCGGCGCCGTTCTTCTACCCTATTTACGGAGCGTCACGCTGACGCTCCGGCTCTTTAACAGTGAGACTTGTCCATGACCCTGAAGACCATCGAAGGTACCTTCATCACCCCCAAAGGCCGCTTTGCCCTGGTGGTTGGCCGCTTCAACAGCTTCGTGGTGGAAAGCCTGGTGGAAGGCGCCGTCGACGCGCTGGTGCGCCACGGCGTTGCCCAGAGCGAAATCACCGTGATCCGTGCCCCGGGCGCCTTCGAGATTCCGCTGGTTGCCCAGAAGGTCGCCCAGCGTGGCGAGTTCGACGCCATCATTGCCCTCGGCGCGGTGATCCGTGGCGGCACCCCGCATTTCGAATACGTAGCCGGTGAATGCACCAAGGGCCTGGCGCAGGTTTCCCTGCAGTTTGGCGTGCCGGTCGCCTTCGGCGTGCTGACTGTCGACTCCATCGAACAAGCCATCGAGCGCTCCGGCACCAAGGCCGGCAACAAAGGCGCCGAGGCTGCCCTGTCCGCCCTGGAAATGGTGAGCCTGCTGTCGCAGCTGGAGGCCAAGTGAGCCAGGACAGCGGCACTCCGGCAAAGCCCGCCAAGCCGAACAAGATCGCCATGCGCCGCAAGGCCCGCAGCCTCGCTGTGCAGGCCCTGTACTCCTGGCAGATGGCTGGCCAGTCGCTCAACGAGATCGAGGCAACCTTCCGTACCGACAATGACTTCAGCGATGTCGACGGCGCCTATTTCCATGAAATCCTGCACGGCGTACCGCGCCTGAAGGGAGACCTGGACAAGGAGTTCACCCCTTGCCTGGACCGTGCGCTGGAAGAGGTCGATCCGGTGGAGCTGGCGATCCTGCGCCTGGCCACCTACGAGCTGCGCAACCGCCTGGATGTGCCCTACAAGGTCGTCATCAACGAAGGCATCGAGCTGGCCAAGACCTTCGGCGCCACTGACGGACACAAGTTCGTCAATGGTGTGCTGGACAAGCTGGCCCCACGCCTGCGTGCCGCCGAACTGCGTGGCGCCAAGCGTTGAGAAGCTGTCCATGCTCTTGCTGCGAGACCGTGATCGGAACTCATGCGCTGCTCGGAATCCTCATGTGTGGTTCATGAACTTCGGTTCCCGTGCGGCTCTTCGTTCCGCTGACGGGCTCTCGGTTCAGTTCCTGAACAGGTTCTGAGCATGGGCGAGTTCGAGCTGATCCGTCGCTACTTCGCCTCGGCCGCCTGTGCGGCCGGCGGTGAGGCAGTGGCTCTGGGGATCGGCGACGATTGCGCGCTCCTTGCGCCTCCTGCCGGCGAACAGCTGGCGATTTCCACCGATACACTGGTCGCCGGCGTGCACTTTCCCGCCGTCTGCGATCCATTCCTGCTCGGCCAGCGTGCCCTGGCGGTTTCCGCCAGCGACCTGGCCGCGATGGGCGCCTCATCCGTCGCCTTCACTCTCGCTCTGACACTTCCAGACGCCGACCCGGCCTGGCTCGAAGGTTTCGCTCGCGGGTTGAATCAGAAGGCACAGGAGTGCGCGCTGGCGCTGATCGGCGGCGATACCACCCGTGGTCCGCTGTCCATGACCGTCACCGTGTTCGGCACGGTGCCCGCAGGGCTGGCGCTGACCCGCTCGGGGGCGCGCCCGGGTGAGCTGCTGTGCGTCGGTGGCGTGCTAGGTGAGGCTGGCGGAGCGCTGCCGCTGGTGCTGGGCGAGCGGCAGGCCGACGCCGCCGTCGCCGAGCCGCTGTTGGCACGCTACTGGTCGCCGCAGCCGCAACTGGCCTTGGGCCAGGCGCTGCGCGGCAAGGCCAGCGCGGCCCTGGACGTTTCCGACGGGCTGCTGGCCGACTGCAGCCATATCGCCAGGGCGTCGTCCGTGGCCCTGGTCATCGAGGCTGAACGTCTACCTGCCAGCGCGCCGCTGGAAGCGCTGCTGGGCGCGCAGCGCGCACTGCAATTGAAACTGGGCGCGGGTGACGACTACGTGCTGGCTTTCACGCTGCCGCCCGAGCACCTGCCCGAACTTTCCTCGAACTGGCCGCAATTGCATGTGGTCGGTAGGGTGGAGGCCGGTTCCGGCGTCCGCGTACTGGACGCGAAGGGCGTCGATATCACGCCGCGCCAGGGCGGCTATCTGCATTTCATGGAGTCCCCGTGACAGAACACCCCAACCAGGCCCCCGCGCAACCCGTTCCCCCGTCCGTCTGGTGCAACCCCTGGCATTTCCTGGCCTTCGGCTTCGGCTCCGGTACCCTGCCCAAGGCGCCAGGCACCTGGGGCTCGCTGGTTGCGCTACCCTTCATACCACTCTGGCAGATGCTGCCGGACTGGGGTTACTGGCTGATGCTGGGCATCACCATGCTGTTTGGCTTCTGGCTGTGCGGCAAGGTTGCCGACGATCTGCGCGTGCACGACCACGAGGGGATCGTCTGGGACGAGATGGTCGGCATGTGGATCACGCTCTGGCTGGTGCCGGAGGGATGGTGGTGGCTGCTGGTCGGCTTCGTCGTGTTCCGTATCGTAGACATCGCCAAGCCGTGGCCGATCAGTTGGATCGACCGCAATGTCCACGGTGGTGTCGGCATCATGCTGGACGATGTGCTGGCCGGCGTATTTGCCTGGCTGGTCATGCAGGGCCTGACATGGGGTTGGGTCCACTGGCTGATCTGAGGATGATCGATGCGCCGACTGCTGTGGCTGCTCTGCCTGCTCTGCCTGCTCTGCTGGTCGCCGGCCTGGGCCAATGAACGGCCCGGCGAGATCCGCGTCGTCAGTGAAGTCTGGGCCAACTATACGCAGGCCGATGGCCGCGGCCTGGCATGGGATCTTCTGCGTGCGCTGTACGAGCCCGAGGGTGTGCGGCTGTCCTATCGCAGCGAGCCTTATGTCCGAGCGGTCGGCCTGGTGCAGCGCGGCGAGGCGGACGCCTGGGTCGGCTCCTACCGGAATGAAATAGACAATGTGATCTACCCGCGCTGGCCCTATGACGTCGATCCGATCGGCGCCCTGGGGCTCAGGGATTCGCCGCAGCCCAGGCTGGCGACGCTGGACCGCTACCGCCTGGCCTGGATGCGTGGCTACGCCTTCGAGCGCTATCTGGACCACCTGCAGCAGCGCAACGAATTGCAGCGCCGCAGTTCGGCACTGCCGATGCTCGCCAGCCGGCGCATCGACTTCTTCATTGATGCGCGCCCGGAGCTGGAGGAAATGCTCCAGGGCAAGGGGGTCGACGCCAGCGTCTACCGGATCACCGATATCGCCTCGATTCCGCTGTATCTTGGCTTCGCCGACAATGAACGTGGCCGCGCCCTGGCCCAGCTATTCGATGAACGCATGCAGGTGCTCCATCACAGTGGAGAGCTCGAGCGCCTGTTTGCCCGCTGGCAGTGGCCGTATGCGCCGCTGAAGCCGCTGTTGCCGCCCAAGGAGTGATCGTGATGCCGCGTCTGTTCGTCCTGTTTTGCCTGACTGTCTGCTCGTCGCTGGCCCTGGCCGCACCACAGGTGCGCGTCGTCGGGCTCTTTCCCGGGGCGGCGGTGCTCAACATCGACGGCCAGCGCAAGCTCCTCAAGATCGGCCAGACCGGCCCTGCGGGGGTGCAACTGGTCAGCGCCGATGCGCACAAGGCGGTCCTGCGTGTCGATGGCGCAGAGCAGACCTACGAGCTGGAGCGCGAGTACAGCGGGGATGGCTATGCAGCGCCGGCTGCGCGCACCGAGATGGGCATTGCCCGTGGCACCGGCGGGCACTACTGGGTTGCCGGCACCATCAACAACCAGAACGCCCAGTTTCTGGTGGACACCGGGGCGACTTCGGTGGCGATGAACGAAGGGCAGGCGCGCCGCCTTGGTATCGACTTTCGCACCGTCGGCACGCCGATGATGGCTTCCACCGCCAGCGGCACGGCCAAGGGGTGGCGGGTCTCGCTCAACAGCGTGAAGCTCGGGGGAGTCGAAGTGCTGGGCGTGGAGGCGATCGTGCTGGAAGGCGACTTCCCCACCGAGATCCTGCTCGGCATGAGCTACCTCAACCGCGTGGGTTGGCGTGAAGACCAGGGCATGATGTACATCCAGGCCAAGCATTGACGCCCGGCGGCTGGTGCCTGACTGGCCGCAACCATCGATGGCGTCGATGCTTATCTTGCAGAATTCGCAATGACGGTGCAGCGGGTGCTGCTGCTACAATGCCGGTCTTCCTTCCTTAGAAAATTCTTTCAGGAGTTTCCGGTGTCTGTCGTTTTCGTCGCCGCCTCCAAGCTGCCTACTCCCTTCGGTGAGTTCACCATGCACGGCTTCCTCGATGAGGAAACCGGCAAGGAACACGTCGCGCTGACGATGGGCACGCTGGACGACGGCCTGCCGGTGCTGGGGCGTCTGCATTCCGAGTGCCTCACTGGCGATGCACTGTTCAGCCTGCGTTGCGACTGTGGTTTCCAACTCGAAGGCGCGCTCTCGGCCATCGCCAAGGAAGGCCGCGGCGTGCTCCTGTACCTGCGTCAGGAAGGCCGTGGCATCGGTCTGCTCAACAAGATTCGCGCCTACGCCCTGCAGGACGAGGGCGCCGATACCGTCGAAGCCAACCTGGCCCTGGGCTTCGGGGCCGACCAGCGTGACTACGCGATGTGTCTGCCGATGCTCCGGCACCTGGGCGTTTGCTCGCTGAAGCTGATGACCAACAACCCGCGCAAGGTGAAGGCGCTGGAAGGCTATGGCCTGACCGTCGCCGAGCGGGTGCCGCTGCAGAAGGGTCTTAACCCGCACAACAAGCGCTACCTGGCGACCAAGGCCGGCAAGCTCGGCCACATGCTGGGCAACATGCATCAGGGCGAGGCCGAGGCCGAGGTCGAAGCTTCGTGAATCGCGCCGCCACCCGAGGTCGATTGAATCTGGGCTGGTGGCTGCTACTGCTGCTGGCGCTCGGCCCGTTGCTCCTGCTGCTGGCGGCCATTGAGGAAACCGGCTGGGCTGCGCAGCTCGCCACTCCAGTCTTCGTCATCGGCCTGGCATCGATGTTCGCGACGTTGCCGCTGTTTCGCGGCTACAAGCTTGCGCTGATCGCCACGCAGAAGGCCCGCGATGATCCCGCAGAGCCCGCTGCCTGGCAGACACTGGGCGCCGCACAGCGCCGCGGCTTGCTGGTCGGCAGCCTGCCGGCCTGGATTGGCGCGCTGGCGGTGCTGGTCGATCTCAACGGTGTCGCCGTGCTCTTGCTGGGGATCGCCAGCCTGGTCATCTTCTGGCTATACCACATCCCCCGCCAACTCATCTGATGCGTCGCTTTTTCTGCCTGTTCGCGCTGTTCGTGGCTTTGCCGCTGGCAGCGGCGGAGCGGGTAGTCAGCCTGGCGCCATCGCTCACCGACATGGTGCTCGAACTCGACGCAGCCGATCGGCTGGTCGGTGTGCTCGATGGCGGGCTGCGTCCGCCCGCGCTGGAGGGCCTGCCTTCAGTGGGGCGCTACGGCCAGGTGAACCTGGAACAGGTGCTGGCCATGCGTCCGGACCTGCTGCTGGTGTGGCCGGGAGCAGTGCCCGACGCCCAGTTGGCGCGGCTGAAGTCCTTCGGTATCCCCATCTACCTGGCCGACCCCCATCGCCTGGAGGATGTCGCCCGGCAACTGCGCGAGCTGGGCGAGCGCCTGGGGCGACGGGATCGGGGAGAGGCGCTGGCCAAACGCTTCGAGGTGCGTGTGCAGGCGCTGCGCGAGCAGTACCACCGCGAGCGGCCGCTGAAAGTCTTCTACCAGGTATGGAATCGCCCGCTTTACACGCTGGGCGGCAACCAGATCATCAGCGATGCGCTGGGCCTGTGTGGCGGCCGGAACCTGTTCGCCGACCTGAGCCTGCCGGCACCGCAGGTCAGCCAGGAAGCCGTGCTGGCGCGCGACCCCGAGGTAATCCTGGCTGGCAGTCATGCCGAGCTGCAGCTCTGGACGCAGATGCCGCAGCTTTCCGCCACGCGCCTGGGGCAACTCTGGCCGATTCCCGACAAGAACCTGGAGCGGCCGAGCTACGCGATGTTAGATGCCACCGAGAAGCTCTGCCGATTGCTCTCCGGCGCACATCCGGCCACGCCGTAAGGCCGGTCAAGGGAAGCCAACTCCCAGGGGTTTCGCTTCCCTCATCGCGCCGGCGTGCGAGCTAGAAGCCTTCGAGCACGATCTTGCCCTTGGCGGTGTTGCTCTCCAGCAGAGCATGGGCGCGGCGCAGGTTGGCGGCGTCGATCCGGCCGAAATGCTCCCCCAGCGTGGTCTTCAGCACGCCACGGTCAATCAGCCCGGCGACGCGTTCCAGCAGCTTGTGCTGCTCGATCATGTCGGCGGTCTGGAACATCGAGCGGGTGTACATGAATTCCCAGTGCAGCGACAGGCTCTTCTGCTTGAGCTGGCGTACGTCCAGGCTTTCGGGGTCGTCAATCAGCGCCAGCCGGCCCTGCGGGCGGAGGCTCGCGACGATCTCGGCCAGGTGCGCGTCGGTCTGGTTGAGGCTGGCCACATGGCTGACTTCGCCAATGCCGATACGCTTGAGCTCCTCGCTCAGCGGCTTGCGGTGATCGATCACATGGTGCGCGCCGAGGCTGCGTACCCATTCCTGGGTCTCCGGCCGCGAGGCGGTACCGATCACGGTCATGCCGGTTAGCTGGCGCGCCAGTTGGGTGAGGATGGAGCCAACGCCGCCAGCCGCACCGACGATCAGCAGGCTCTGGCCCTTGCTGGCGCTGCCTTCGGCGACCTGCAGGCGGTCGAACAGCAGCTCCCAGGCGGTGATGGTGGTCAGCGGCAGCGCGGCGGCGTGGGCGAAGTCCAGGCTGGCGGGCATGTGGCCGACGATGCGCTCATCCACCAGTTGCAGCTCGGCATTGCTGCCCGGGCGGGTCAGGTCGCCGGCGTACCAGACCTTGTCGCCTGGCTTGAACAGGCTGACCTCGCTGCCGACGGCGCGTACCACGCCGCTGGCATCCCAGCCCAGCACCTTGTGTTGCCCCTCTGCCGGCTGGGCGCGCATGCGTAATTTCGTATCCACTGGGTTGACCGACACGGCATGGACTTCCACCAGCAGATCGCGGGGGCCGGGCGTTGGCTCCGGCAGTTGGATGTCGAGCAGGGCATTCGGATCGCTGCTGGGCAGGCTATGGGTGTAACCGATGGCTTTCATGGCGGTACCTTTCAGTCGATGCGGTTCATCAGGCGGATATCGAGTTCCGCGAGGTCGGCTTCTGCGGCCTTCACGAAGGCCTGGAAGTGTGGGCTGGCTTCGTGCTCGGCGAGAGCGTCCTCGTCGCGCCACTGTTCGATCATGTAGATCAGCTCGGCGTCCTTGAGGTCGCGGTGCAGGTCGTACTGCAGACAGCCGGCCTCTGCGCGCGACGGCGCGAGCATGTCGTGCAGGCGTGCTTGCAGGCTATCGGCGCGGCCAGGTTTGGCGCGGATGATGGCAATAAGGGGCAGGCTCATCGGAGCTCTCCGGGTGAAAGAACGTGAGAGCATGCTGCTCTCTTTCGCTCGCGAGAAAAACCGCGTAAGTAGAGACTCTCTTTCAAAGGATTTTTGAAAATGCCGCGCTTCGATGACCTGCAGATTTTCGTCCGCACCGCCGAGCGCGGCAGCCTTTCCGCCGCCGCCCGTGAGTTGGAGCTATCACCCGCGGTGGCCAGCGCGGCGCTAAAGCGCCTGGAGACAGAGCTGGACGTGCGCCTGTTCGCCCGCTCCACCCGCAGCCTGCGCCTGACCGCCGAGGGCGAGCTGTACCTGGCCCACGCCCGCGCCGCCTTGCAGAGCCTGGACGATGGCCGCCAGCTCCTGGCGGGTGGCAAGAGCGAGATCGCCGGTAACTTCCAGGTGTCCGCGCCGTCGGATTTTGGCCGCAACGTGTTGTTGCCCTGGCTCGACGAATTCCAGGCGTTGCACCCGCGGATGAGCCTGCGCCTGCTGATCAGCGACCGGCAGGCGGACCTTTACCGGCAGCCGGTTGATGTGGCTTTCCGCCTCGGCCTGCCCGGCGATTCGAACCTGGTTGCACTCCCTCTGGCGCCGGACAATCGCCGGGTACTCTGCGGCTCGCCCGAGTACTTCGCCCGCCACGGCAAGCCCAGGCACCCGGACGAGTTGCAGCGGCATAATTGCTTGCTCTACATGCTGGGTGGCCGGGCTCATGAGCGCTGGCGCTTCAGTGACAGCCGCAGGCAGCACGAGGTGACGGTGCACGGCGATCGGCTGTGTGACGACGCCGATGTGGTACGGCGCTGGGCGGTGGCCGGGCACGGCCTGGTGTACAAGTCCTGGCTGGATGTAGCGGCGGATGTGCATGCCGGCCGACTGGAGGTGGCGTTGGCGAATTACCTCGGCGAGGCGACGCCGATGAACCTGTTCTGCACCCACCGCGCCCAGCTCAGCCGGGCGGTTGCTCAGTTGCGCGAGTTCGTCCAGTTGCGCTGCGCCGAGTTGATGCACGAACGCCCCTGGAGTTGAGCCTTACAGCGGCTGGTAGCGGTGCACGGCCGCGGTCAGCCCCCAGATGCTGGCGATGGCCAGCACCGCTACGGCGGCCGACAGCATGCTCCACCAGATTCGCTGTGTCAGCGCCGGCAACTCCAGGCGCTGCTCGCTCAGCCACAGCGCGGCGGCGCAGACCGAGGAGCCGAGCAGGGCGCCGGCGATGATATCGCTGGGCCAGTGCGCGCCCAGGTAGACCCGCGACAAGGCGATGCTGGCGGCGGGAATGATTGCCAGCAGCATCCAGGTCAGGCGCACGCGCGGTGATTTCTCCCGGCTGGCCAGCACGCCGAGCACCAGGAAGAAGGCGAACGATGCCGAGGCGTGGCCGCTGGGCATGCTGAAGGCCGAGAGCGGGTCGGCGATCACCTCCGGGCGGGCGCGGCCAAAGAAGTGCTTCAGGGTGTTGTTCAGCAGCGCGGTGCCGATCATCGTGCCGGCGGCGAAGATGGCGTGACGCCACAGGCGCATCGCGGCGAGCAGGACAGCGATGAGCGCGCCGGCGATGAACTGGGTGCGGAAGTCGCCGACCCGGGTGACCGCCACCATCACCTCGTCCAGCCAGGCGCGGCGATGCTCCTGCACAAGAGCCATCAGGCCGTGGTCGAGGGCATCGAGGTGCGGCCAGCCGATCAGCATGCCGGCGAGCAGGACGATGCCGGCGCTGGCGGCGATCAGAGATGCGTTGCGCTGGCGACGCAGTTCGGCGTGGATGACCAGCGCCAGGGCCACGGCCAGGCATGCGGCGACGATCCCGGCTTGCATCCAGAAACCTTCCGGTAGGGGCAGGCGCATCGCCGCGCCGGTCGCCCAGCCAGGCACCAGGTAGGCGATGGACCAGCCGGCGGCGGCCACGATGGAGACGGCGAGGAAGCGGCCGAAGGGCATGTCGAGCATGCCGGCAATCATCGGCAGGAAGGGGCGAAGAGCGCCGATGAAGCGTCCCACCAGCAGGCTGGCGACGCCGTAGCGGGCGAAGAAGCCTTCGGCGCTGGCCATCCATTCAGGGTGATGGCGCAGTATCGGCAGACGGCGGATGTCCTGGTGGAAGTGACGGCCGATCCAGTATGACGACAGGTCGCCCAGCAGGCCGCCGGTGAAGGCCAGCAGCAGGGTCTCGCCGAGGCCCAGCGTGCCGCTGCCGGCGAGCACGGCGATGGCGAAGAGCATCACCACGCCGGGCAGGATGATGCCCACGATGGCAGCGCATTCGAGGAAGGCGACCAGGAACAGGACTCCTGCGAGCCATTGCGGATGGGTGGCCATCCAGGTGTTGAAGGCGGCGAGATCGATCATCGCAGGTGGGCGTCCTGAGGTCCGAGCAGGTGGTAGTCATGGCCTTCCACCTGACCGCGGCGCAGTGGGTTGCGGGTGCAGAAGGCGGCGAAGGCGGCGTCGACGAAGCGGTAGGGCAGGTGTTCGTCGCGTCCGCGGGGAATGCCCAGGCGCGCGGCCTGGATGATCAGGGCCGGTTCTTCGTCGAGGTCGTCGACGAACAGGCGCTGTGGGTCGAAGCGCTGTGCATCCCAGTCGGGGACTTTCAGCCCCATCGCCCGGCAGAGCAGGGTCTGCCCGGCGCACAGTTTGCCCAGCGGGCGCGGGCTGCCGTCGGCGGCGGGATTGAGCTGGCGCATGCGGGCGATGGCGTCGTCGCCGCAGATGCGGTCCTTCCACGGATGGCCGGATTTGATCAGCACGGCATTACCGGCGCCGCCGGCGCTGAAGTTCAATGAGTCGCCGCCACGCGCGTAGTACATATAAATGTGCCCGCCATCGAGGAACAGCGCCTTGCGCTTCTCGGTATAGCCAAGGGAGGCGTGGCTGCCTTTCTCGACGAGGTAGTAGGCTTCGGTCTCGATGATCCGCGCCGACAGCCAGAGGTCGCCGACCCGGTGGCGGATTACCTTGCCCAGCAAGGCGCGGGCGACGGTGAGGGCGTCGCGGTTGAAGAAAGAGTCCGGCAGGGGGCTGGCCTCGGGCCAGGGCAAACTTAGGTTGGGTTCGTCGGGCATCTGATTGTCGGGCCAGGAGAGCCGGTCTTAGGCTGGCGCATCATAACAACAAGATTCTTAACTATGGCTGAACGCGTCCGGGCCGACAGCGCCCATATCACTCCCAGCGCGCACTACACCGGCTACGTGTGGTATCGCCACCGACTGGCCGAGCCGGCCTTCGCTACGGCGTTCGGCCGCTGGGTACATGGTTGCGTGGCGCCAATCAACTGGGGCGCGCGTATTGGCTTTGGTCTGAACATCGAAGATTTCCTGTTACAACGTCATCTGCTGATCGATGCCCGCCTGACCCAGGCCATCGAGCAGCGCGGCGTTTGCCAGGTGGTGGAGATCGCCTGCGGGCTGTCGCCGCGGGGGCGTCGCTTCCGCCAGCGCTACCCGCATCTGACCTACCTCGAAGCTGACCTGCCGCCGATGGCCGCGCGCAAGTCCGCGTTGCTGGAGGAGCACGGCTGGCTCGACGGCAAGCATCGGGTGCGGCCTGTGGATATCCTCGCCGAGGAGGGCGAGCAGAGTCTTGCCGCGCTGTTCTCCGGCCTGGACCCGGCCCGCCCTGTGGCGGTGATCACGGAAGGGCTGGTCAACTACTTCCAACGCCCGGTCATCGAGGGTTTTTGGCGGCGCCTGGCAGAGGCCGCGCGGGGATTCCCCGAGGCGACCTACCTGACCGAACTCTATCCGGATCTGCGCGAGCACCCGCGCTATCGGCAGATTCGCTGGGGGGTCGGGCTGATCGGCCGGCTCACCCGTGGCGGCTATCCGCTGCATTACCGTAGCGCCGGGGAGATCGACGAAGCCTTCCGTGGTTGCGGTTTCAACCAGGTGGCAGTGCTCGATCCGCAGGTGGATGGCGCAGAGCTGGGGTTGCCGAAGGGGCGCATGCCAAGCCTGGTGCGGGTGATCGAGGCGCGCCTCTAGAGCAGGCGCTCCGCAGTATCCGGCAGGCTCGCCCCGGTCTCTTGATGCGGACCGGGGCGCAATTTCCGGTCAGGCCGCGCACGCGCCTTGCTGCATCGGCACGATCATCGCGGCCAACGCCGCGCTGGCCTGCGGATCGCCATGTGCGAAGATGAAGGCCAGACCATCCGGCGTATTTCGCAGCGGCAGGATGTCCAGTTCGGGCAGGCCGGCGACAGTGAGTTTCCAGCCGCGCCGTGGACGTTCGGCCGGCAACTCGACGCGGATCAAACCGCCGAAGTAACCCAGCTCTGCAACCTCGCAATGCCATTCGCCACCTTCGCTGTTGCGCAGCAAGCCGCGCTTGTCGGCAGGCGGCAGGCGCGGTTCGAAGCGACGTTCCAGGTGCATCAGTTGCTGGCGCTGGAAGCGCGTGCTGCCGGCGGCGCTGCGTGGCAGGGGGGTGCCGACGAGGAAGGGGTTATACAGTCGCGCGCAGGCATCGCGGCGCTCGAACTGGGCCAGGTGGTCGGCGTTGTGGATCAGCGCGAACTCGGCGTCGGCACAGGCGTGGGCGAATTCCGCATGTTCCCACGGCTGGGTGAAGTGGTCGTACTCGCCGGCCAGCACCAGGGTTGGGCATTGCGGATGGCGATCGAACCCGGCGAAGGCCAGCAGGCGCTGGCTGTTCTGCCGGTAGCGCTCGATTTCCGCTGGAGTAAGGCGTTGCAACTGGCGCAGCAGTGCCTTGCGGAATACCGGGGAAACCCCGGTATCGGCCAGCCGCAGCGGATTGATCAGGCCGGTCAGCACGCCGTGGGCGAACGGTGCCTGCTCGCCGACTTCCAGCCGCGCCAGCGCTTCTTCAAGCAGGGCGCGGGCGCCGGGGCGGCCGAAGGCGGTGATGCCTGCAAGCAATAGCCGGCCGCAGCGTTGCGGGTGGCGCGCGGCGAACAATGCCGCCAGCGCCGAGCCGTAGGACAGGCCGATGGGCATCAGCGGCGGCAGTTGCAGGGTGTGGGCAAAGGCCGCGATGAGATCGGCCAGGTCTTCCAGGCTCAGCTCCGGCGCCAGTTGCAGGTTGCCGCCCTGGCTGGGCAGGTCGAGCAGGATCACCGGGTGGCCGGCGAGCAGCTCGGATACCTCGCTGGCGAAGGAGCGGAAGCTCTGGAACGCGCCTCCCAGCAGCAGGACGGGCGGGCGCGGGTCGTCTTCCCGGGAGGAGAAGGCCTGGTAGTGCAGTTGCCAACCGTCCAGGTCGAGCACCGCCGGGGCGGCGGTCAGGGCCTGGGCGCTGTAATCGGTGCGATAGCGCATGGCAGTTCTCCGGCGGTGGGCCGCCTTTTGTTGTTCTTCCCTGTCGCCGTGTGATGGAGGCACGGGGGCGAGTCGCGACGGGACCCGCTGTGGGCAGGCTCGGCCCGCGGGGAACGACAGCGGGTCATGGTCAAGGTAAACAGAGGATACGAATTTGTTTACCCAACCTTCGGGCGGCGAGGAGGGTAGTTGCGTGCGCCGGGTGTCACCGTTTCGCCGCGGGGCGCCAGTGGGCGGGGATGCCCGGCGTTACCTGAGGGCTGGCGGAACGCGCTGTCTACCGGCTGGCTGCTGTGTCTGGCCGCTGAGGGCGCGGTCCCGCTATAATCGCGCATTTCCCTCACGCAGACGCGTTAGATCATGACCGAGTCCGTTCTCGACTATATGAGCCGCCTGGGCCGTGCCGCCCGTGAAGCCTCGCGCGTTGTCGCGCGGGCCACGACCGCTCAGAAGAACAGTGCCCTGCTGGCCGCCGCCGATGCCCTGGACGCCGCCCGCGCCCAGTTGGCCGATGCCAACGAAAAGGACCTGGCCAATGGCCGCTCCAACGGTCTGGAGCCAGCCATGCTGGACCGCCTGGCACTGACTCCGGCGCGCATCGACGACATGATTGAGGGCCTGCGCCAGGTCGCCTCGCTGCCTGATCCCATCGGTGAGATCCGCGACATGCGCTATGTACCGTCCGGTATCCAGATCGGCAAGATGCGTGTGCCGCTGGGCGTGGTGGGGATCATCTACGAGTCCCGCCCGAACGTGACCATCGACGCCGCCAGCCTGTGCCTGAAGTCGGGCAACGCGACCATTCTGCGCGGTGGCTCCGAGGCCATTCATTCCAACCAGGCCATCGCTGCGTGCATCCAGCAGGGCCTGGCCGCCGCCGGTCTGCCGGCCAGCGCCGTGCAGGTGGTGGAAACCACCGACCGTGCCGCCGTCGGTGCGCTGATCACCATGCCCGAGTACGTCGACGTGATCGTGCCCCGTGGCGGCAAGAGCCTGATCGAGCGCATCAGCCGCGATGCCAAGGTCCCGGTGATCAAGCACCTGGACGGTATCTGCCATGTCTACATCGACGTCGCCGCCGATCTCGACAAGGCGATCCGCGTCGCCGACAACGCCAAGACCCAGCGCTATGCGCCGTGCAACACCATGGAAACGCTGCTGGTGCACGCCGGTATCGCCGACCGAGTGCTGCCCCCGCTGGCCGCGATCTATCGCGACAAGGGTGTGGAGTTGCGCGGCGACGCCGCCACCCGTGCGCTGCTGGGTAGCGATGTGCTGGAGGCCAGCGAGGAAGACTGGCGTACCGAGTACAACGCGCCGATCCTGTCGATCCGTATCGTCGACAGCCTCGCGGCGGCCATCGAACACATCAATACCTATGGCTCGCAGCACACCGACGCGATCATCACCGAAAACTTCACCGACGCCCGCCGCTTCCTCACCGAAGTGGACTCGGCCTCGGTCATGGTGAACGCTTCGACCCGCTTCGCCGACGGCTTCGAGTACGGGCTGGGCGCGGAGATCGGTATCTCTACCGACAAGTTGCACGCCCGCGGCCCGGTTGGTCTGGAAGGGCTGACCAGCGAGAAGTACGTGGTGTTCGGCGACGGGCACGTGCGTACCTGATGAAGAAGGCGCGTCCCCGGCGGATCGGCCTGTTCGGCGGCACCTTCGATCCGGTGCACATCGGCCACCTGCGCAGTGCGGTGGAGATGGCCGAGCAGTTCGAGTTCGACGAGCTGCGCCTGATGCCCAACGCCCGCCCGCCGCATCGCGAGATCCCACAGGTCACCGCGGCGCAGCGGCTGGCGATGGTCGAGCTGGCGGTAGCCGGAGTAGCGCCGCTGGTGGTCGACGACCGCGAGCTGAAACGCGACAAACCTTCCTACACCATCGACACACTGGAGTCGCTGCGTGGGGAGCTGGATGAGCAGGACCAGTTGTTCCTGCTGGTCGGCTGGGACGCATTCTGCGGCCTGCCGACCTGGCATCGCTGGGATGAGTTGCTGGAGCACTGCCATGTCGTCGTGCTGCAGCGCCCGGATGCCGACAGCGAGCCGCCGGAAGATCTGCGCGACCTGCTGGCGGCGCGCAGTGTTGCCGACCCGAAGGCGATGACCGGCCCCGCCGGGCAGATCACCTTCGTCTGGCAGACGCCACTGGCTGTTTCCGCCACCCAGATTCGCGAACTCCTGTCGCAGGGGCGCTCGGCGCGCTTCCTGGTACCGGACGCGGTGTTGAACTATATCGAGGCTCACGGCCTGTACCGGGCGCCTCACTGATCAAGCTACAGAGAGTCATACATGCAAACCGAACAACTGGTCGAACTGGCCGTCGCCGCTCTTGAAGACCTCAAGGCGCAAGACATCACCGTTATCGATGTGCGCGAGAAAACCAGCATCACCGACGTTATGGTGATCGCCACCGGTGGCTCCGGCCGCCAGGTGAAGTCGCTGGCCGACAACGTGCTGGAGAAGGTCAAGGAGCAGGGCGTGAAGCCGATCGGCAGCGAAGGTCAGGAAGGCGGCGAGTGGGTGCTGATCGACCTGGCCAACGTCGTTGTCCACGTCATGCAGCCGGCTACCCGCCAGTTCTACGATCTGGAGCGCCTCTGGCAGGGCGCCGAGCAGAGCCGCGCCCACCACAGCGCAGAGTAAGCCTGCCGTGCGTCTGCGTCTGATCGCAGTTGGTTCGCGCATGCCGCGCTGGGTCGAGGAAGGCTGGCAGGAGTACGTCAAGCGCCTGCCGGCCGAGCTGTCCCTGGAGCTGGTGGAGATTCCGCTCAACACCCGCGGTAAGAATGCTGACGTGGCGCGCCTGATTCGTCAGGAAGGCGAGGCGATGCTGGCCAAGGTGCAGCCTGGGGAACGCATCGTCACCCTTGAAGTCGAAGGCAAGCCCTGGAGCACCCCCCAGCTTGCCCAGGAACTCGACCGCTGGCGCCTGGATGCGCGCACCGTCAACCTCATGGTCGGCGGGCCGGAAGGCCTGGCGCCGGAGGTTTGCGCGCGCAGCGAGCAGCGCTGGTCGCTGTCGCCGTTGACCCTGCCGCATCCGCTGGTGCGCATCCTGGTCGGCGAGCAGATCTATCGCGCCTGGACCGTGCTGTCCGGGCACCCCTACCACAAGTAGTCGTAGCCGTTTTCGATGCCGCAGCCGATACAGCTCAAGGACCACGAGAAGGACGCCCGCCTGGTCCGTGCCCGCGTCATCGTCGGCGCGGTGGCGATCTTCCTGCTGGCGCTGGTGCTCGTCGCGCGCATGTATCACCTGCAGGTGACACAGTACGACTATCACTCGACGCTGTCGGAGAACAACCGTGTCCACGTCCAGCCGATCCCGCCCAACCGAGGGCTGATCTTCGATCGCAACGGCGTGATCATCGCGGACAACCGCCCCAGCTTCAGCCTGACCATCACCCGCGAGCGTACCGAGAGCCTGCAGGACACTCTCAAGACCCTGGTGGATATCCTCGGCCTCACCGAGGAAGACAAGGCCATCTTCGAGAAGCGCATGAAGCAGGGCCGGCGGCCGTTCGAGCCGGTGCCGATCATGTTCGAGCTGTCCGAAGAACAGATCGCCCGCATTGCGGTCAACCAGTACCGCCTGCCCGGCGTCGACGTGGCGGCGCAGTTCGTGCGCCATTACCCGCTGGGCGAGCATTTCGCCCACTCGGTCGGTTATGTCGGACGGATCAACGAGTCCGAGTTGAAGAAGCTCGACCCGGTGGCGTATTCCGGCACCCACCACATCGGCAAGACAGGCGTGGAGAAGTTCTACGAGAACGAGCTGCACGGCACCGTGGGTTACGAGGAAGTCGAGACCAACGCCCGTGGCCGCGTGCTGCGCGTGCTCAAGCGTACCGAGCCGGTGTCCGGCCGTGACATCGTACTGAGTATCGACAGCAAGCTGCAGGCCAAGGCCGAGGAGGCCCTGGCCGGACGTCGCGGCGCGATCGTGGCGATCCAGCCGTCCACCGGCGATGTGCTGGCGATGGTCAGCCAGCCGAGCTACGACCCCAACCTGTTCGTCACCGGCATCAGCTTCAAGGATTACGCCTCCCTGCGCGACTCCGAGGACCGCCCGCTCTACAACCGCGTGCTGCGTGGCCTCTATCCGCCCGGTTCAACGGTCAAGCCGGCGGTGGCCATCGCCGGTCTAGACGCCGGCGTGGTTACGCCCGCCAGCCGTGTGTTCGACCCCGGCTACTATCAGTTGCCCAACTACGATCACAAGTACCGCAACTGGAACCGCATGGGCGATGGCTGGGTAAACCTGGAGACCGCGATCATGCGCTCCAACGATACCTACTTCTACGACCTTGCCCACAAGCTCGGCATCGATCGCCTGCATGACTACATGAGCGAGTTCGGCTTCGGCCAGCGCGTTGCCCTGGATATGTTCGGCGAAGCGGAAGGGCTGATGCCGTCGCGCCAGTGGAAACGCGCCGTGCGCCGCCAGGCATGGTTCCCGGGCGAAACGCTGATTCTCGGCATCGGCCAGGGCTACATGCAGGCCACGCCGCTGCAATTGGCGCAAATGGCTGCCCTGCTCGCCAACAAGGGCAGATGGATCCGTCCGCACTTGGCCAAGACTATCGACGGCAAGCCGCCGGTCGATCCCGAGCCGATGCCCGACATCATCCTGAAAGACCCCAACAACTGGAACCTCGTCGACTACGGTATGCAGCAGGTGGTCCACGGGCCTCGCGGTACCGCGCACAAGGTCGGCGCTACATCGGTCTACCGTATCGCCGGCAAGTCCGGTACGGCGCAGGTGGTCGCGATCAAGCAGGGCGAGAAATACGACCGTTCCAAGCTCAATGAGCGGCACCGCGACCACGCTCTGTTCGTTGGTTTCGCGCCCGCAGACAACCCGCAGATCGCGGTGGCGGTGATGGTGGAGAACGGTGAGTCCGGCTCCGGTGTCGCCGCACCCGTGCTCAAGGCCGTGACCGATGCCTGGCTGCTCGACGAGAACGGCAAGCTCAAGCCTGAGTACGCTCCCCAGGTGGCGGCAGAGGCGCCCAAGCCATGAACAGCAACTTCGACCGCACACTGTCCAGCGAAGACGTGATGAAGCGACGCTCCAGCCTGCTGCAGCGCCTGCATATCGACGGACTCCTGCTGCTCCTGTTGCTGACCCTGGGGGCGGTCGGCCTGTTCGTCCTCTATTCCGCCAGCGGCAAGAGCTGGGACCTGCTGATCAAGCAGGCTACGTCGTTCGGCCTGGGCCTGGGCGCGATGTTCGTCATCGCCCAGATCGAACCGCGCTTCCTCGCCCGCTGGGTGCCGCTGGGCTACCTGATCGGCGTGGCGCTGCTGGTGGTGGTGGACGTGATGGGCCACAACGCGATGGGGGCGACGCGCTGGATCAACATCCCCGGGGTGATCCGTTTCCAGCCGGCGGAGTTTATGAAGATCCTCATGCCCATGACCATTGCCTGGTACTTGTCCAAGCGCGCCTTGCCGCCTGGCTTCAAGCACAGCGTGGTGGGGCTGGCGATGATCGTCGTACCCTTCGTGCTGATCCTCAAGCAGCCCGACCTGGGCACCGCGATGCTGGTGCTGGCGTCCGGGGCCTTCGTGCTGTTCGTCGGCGGCCTGCGCTGGCGCTGGATCGTCATGGCCGTGTCGGCCGCGGTACCGGTGGCGGTGGCGATGTGGTACTTCGTGATGCACGACTACCAGAAGCAGCGCGTGCTGACTTTCCTCGACCCCGAGAGCGACCCGCTGGGTACCGGCTGGAACATCATCCAGTCGAAAGCGGCCATCGGCTCGGGCGGCGTGTTCGGCAAGGGCTGGTTGCTGGGTACGCAGTCTCATCTGGATTTTTTGCCGGAAAGCCATACGGACTTTATCATTGCCGTGCTCGGCGAAGAGTTCGGCCTGGTTGGGGTTTGCCTCCTGCTGGTGCTGTATCTGCTGGTGATCTACCGGGGGTTGGTGATCACCACGCAGGCGCAGACGCTGTTCGGCAAGTTGCTCGCCGGCAGTATCACCATGACCTTCTTCGTGTATGTGTTCGTCAACATTGGTATGGTCAGCGGCTTGTTGCCAGTGGTGGGGGTTCCGCTGCCTTTCATTAGTTATGGCGGAACTTCGCTGGTGACCCTGATGTCAGGGTTCGGGGTTTTGATGTCGATCCATACCCATCGCAAGTGGATCGCCCAGGTTTGATGACAAGAGTGAAGAAAGGAATGCAAGTACTGCGCGCATGGGCAGCCAGGGGAATGCATTGGGTCGGACTCGCGGGGGCGATCGGCGTGTCCGGTGCCGCTGCCGCGGGCGACTACGATGGCTCGCCCCAGGTCGCGGAGTTCGTCAGCGAGATGACTCGCGATTACGGCTTCGCCGGCGAGCAGCTGATGGCACTTTTCCATGACGTGGAGCGCAAGCAGTCGATCCTCGACGCCATCTCCCGCCCCGCCGAACGCGTGAAAACCTGGAAGGAGTACCGCCCCATCTTCGTCACCGATGCGCGCATCAGCCGTGGCGTCGAGTTCTGGAACCAGAACGCCGAGGCCCTGGCCCGCGCCGAGAAGGAATACGGCGTTCCCGCGCAATACATCGTTTCGATCATTGGGGTCGAAACCGTTTACGGCCGCAATACCGGCAACTTCAAGGTGATGGACGCGCTCTCCACCCTGGGTTTCGACTACCCGCCGCGTGCCGACTTCTTCCGCAAGGAACTCAAGCAGTTCCTCCTCCTGGCCCGCGAGCAGCAGGTCGATCCGCTCAGCCTCACCGGCTCCTATGCTGGTGCGATGGGTCTGCCGCAGTTCATGCCGAGCAGCTTCCGCGCCTATGCCGTGGATTTCGACGGCGACGGCCATATCAATATCTGGAGCGACCCGACCGATGCCATCGGCAGCGTCGCCAACTACTTCAAGCAGCACGGCTGGCACACCGGCGAACCGGTGGTGTCTCAGGCCGAGCTGGGCACTTCCACGGCGGAAGACGCGCTCACTCAGGGGCTGGAGCCGCAGATGAACCTCAGCCAGCTGCGCGCCCAGGGCTGGCGTACTCATGACGTGCTGCGCGACGACCTGATGGTCACCGCCATGCGTCTGGAGGGCGAGCAGGGCACCGAGTATTGGGTTGGCCTGCCGAACTTCTATGTGATCACCCGTTACAACCGCAGCGCCATGTACGCTATGGCGGTCCATCAGTTGGCCGGCGAGATCGCTCGCGCGCGAGGTGTCCATTGAACAAGCGAATCAGCAGTCCCGGCCTCTGGTCCGCGGCCGCCTGCATCGGCCTCACCGCCGTGTTCCTCGCCAGCTGCACCAGTAGCCGGGCGCCGCAGTCCACGCCTGGCAGCGGTGGCATCTCCGGGCCGATGGATTACAACCGCCCGCACCGCGACGGCGCGCCGTGGTGGGATGTGGACGTGTCGCGCATTCCTGATGCAGTACCGATGCGCCATAACGGGCCGGTGAAGAACAACCCCTATACCGTGCTGGGCAAGACCTACTACCCAATGAACGATGCGCGTACCTACAACGTGGTCGGCACCGCGTCCTGGTACGGCACCAAGTTCCACGGGCAGGCCACCGCCAACGGCGAGCAGTACGACCTGTACGGCATGACCGCGGCGCACAAGACCCTGCCGCTGCCCAGCTATGTGCGGGTGACCAACCTGGACAACGGCAAGAGCGTGATCGTGCGGGTCAACGACCGTGGTCCGTTCTATTCCGACCGGGTGATCGACCTGTCCTTCGCCGCCGCGAAGAAGCTCGGCTACGCCGAAACCGGCACCGCGCGAGTCAAGGTCGAAGGTATCGATCCCGACCGCTGGTGGGCTGCCCAGGGGCGCTCCATGCCGATGGTGCTGGCGCAGCCGAAGATGGCTCCGCAGCAGCCGGCCGCTGCGCAACCGCAGGCCGTGGCCATGTCGCAACCCATCGAAACCTACACGCCGCCACCCGCGCAGCACGCAGCGCCTGTGGCGCCGGTTCTGATCGACTCAAAAAAAAACGCTTCATTACCAGCCGATGGCCTGTATCTCCAGGTGGGTGCCTTCGCCAACCCGGACGCTGCGGAACTTCTCAAGGAGAAGGTCGGCGGCCTGACGGGAGCCAAGACCTTTATCAGCTCGGTCGTGGTCAACCAGCAGACCTTGTACCGAGTGCGCCTGGGACCGATCGGAACGCAGGATGAAGCGACTCGGATGCAGGACAGCATCCGCGTGGCCAATCTTGGCCAACCCAAGCTGGTGCGCCTGGACTGAGACTCCATCGCACCGGTAGCAGCGGCACGCAGAGGCCGCAGCATGAATTCCCCAAAAGGGATTGTTTGACCATTAGTGAACCCCAGAGAGACGGATGAACATCTTCAACTTCGCCAAACGCCTGTCATTGCTCGTGCTGCTCAGCGCCCCCGTGGCCAGCTGGGCCGCTGAAGTCGTTCCCGCCGCGCCGCAACTGGCGGCCAAAGCCTGGGTCCTGATGGACGGCGCCAGCGGCAACATCCTGGTCGAGAACGCTGGCGACGAGCGACTGCCGCCCGCCAGCCTGACCAAGCTGATGACCGCCTACATCGCTACCAAGGAAATCGAAGGCGGCCGCATCGCCGAATCCGACATGGTTACCGTCAGTGAGCACGCCTGGCGTACCGGCGGTTCGCGCATGTTCATCAAGGTCGGTTCCCAGGTTTCGGTGAGCGACCTGCTGCACGGCATCATCATCCAGTCCGGCAACGATGCCTCCGTCGCTCTGGCCGAGCACATCGCCGGTAGCGAAGACGCCTTCGCCGACATGATGAACACTACCGCGCAGAAGCTGGGCATGACCAATTCCCACTTCATGGACGCCACCGGGCTGCCCAACCCGGACCACTACTCGTCCGCCAAGGACATGGCTATCCTCGCCCGCGCCATCATCTACGGCGAGCCGACCCACTACGCTATCTACGCGCAGAAGGAGTTCCTCTGGAACAACATCAAGCAGCCCAACCGCAACCTTCTGCTGTGGCGCGACAAGACCGTCGACGGCCTGAAGACGGGTCATACTGATGAGGCCGGCTATTGCCTGGTGGCATCCGCCGTGCGCGACGGCCAGCGCATGATCGCCGTGGTGTTCGGCACCAATAGTGAGCAGGCCCGCGCCGCCGAAACCCAGAAGCTGCTGACCTACGGCTTCCGCTTCTTTGAATCGCAGACCTTCTACAAGAAGGGCGCCGAACTGACCAAGGCGATGGTCTGGAAGGGGGCGGACCACGAAGTCAAGGCAGGTCTGTCCGAAGACCTGACCATGACCGTACCGCGTGGCCAGCTCAAGCAACTGCAGGCCAACATGGTGGTCGAGCCGAACCTGATGGCGCCGATCCAGCAGGGCCAGGTCATCGGCAAGGTCGAGGTCAAGCTGGGTGACAAGGTCGTCCGCACTTCCGACCTGGTGGCGCTGAACGCCGTCGAGGAAGGTGGATTCTTCCGCCGCATCTGGGACAGTATCCGCCTGTTCTTCTACGGTCTGTTCAACTGACCGCCCATCCCGGTCTTGCACTTTTGTATACAAGACCGGGATTGATCCGCCCGCGCAGTCGCAAACTCGGGTAAAATGCCTCGCCTGCGACTGCCCGGCTCTCTCGTGGCCAGGCAGCCGTCGTCCGATCCACCCGGAGCGTCCCGACCCTGGACGCTCATGCGGAGGCGGGCCACCCGCCCGCGATTGCCATGACCGACACCACCGATACCATCGATACCTCAGACCAGCCCGCGCCGAAGATCGAGTTCCCCTGCGAACGCTATCCGATCAAGGTCATCGGTGACGCCGGTGAAGGCTTCGCCGACCTGATCATCGAAGTCATCCAGCGTCACGCCCCCGACCTCGACGTCGCTACCCTCGTGACCCGTGACAGCCGCAACGGCCGCTTCCTGTCCGTCCAGGTACTGATCACCGCCACCGGGGTCGAGCAATTGCAGAATATCCACAAAGATCTGCGCGACACCGGCCGCGTCCACATGGTGCTCTGATGAGGGAGCCTGGCTCGAATACGCTGGGCTTTCGCGAGCTGGGGCTGTTGCCCTACGAGCCTACGTGGCATGCCATGCAGCGTTTCACCGCCGAGCGCGATGCCACCACCCCCGATGAAGTCTGGCTGCTCGAACACGAGCGGGTGTTCACCCAGGGCCAGGCTGGCAAGGCCGAGCATGTGCTGCTTCCCGGCGACATTCCGGTTGTGCAGGTCGATCGCGGCGGCCAGGTCACCTACCACGGCCCCGGTCAACTGGTCGCCTACCTGATGCTGGACGTGCGCCGCTCCGGCATCGGCGTGCGCGAGCTGGTCACGCGGATCGAGGACAGCCTGATTGGCCTGCTCGACAGTTTTGGTGTGAAAGCCGTATCCAAACCCGATGCTCCTGGCGTCTATGTCGAGGGCGCGAAGATCGCATCCCTTGGTCTGCGTATTCGTAACGGCCGGTCCTTCCACGGTCTGGCGCTGAACGTTGACATGGACCTGGAGCCTTTCCGTCGCATCAATCCCTGCGGCTACGCAGGCATGGCCATGACCCAGCTGCGTGAGCTGGCCGGCCCCATCACTCTGGCCGATGTGCGCGAGCGCCTGCGTTGCGAACTTGTCGAGCGCCTTGGCTATGCTGAACAGAAGACCCTAACGGGCGGGATCCAACCTAGATGAGCACTGTTGTGGAGAATGCCGGCCAGCCTGCAGCGGCCAAGCCGGGCAAGGTGGAAGTCGGTGTCAAACTGCGTGGCGCCGAGAAAGTGGCGCGCATTCCGGTGAAGATCATTCCCACCGACGAACTGCCGAAGAAGCCCGACTGGATTCGCGTGCGCATTCCGGTTTCGCCCGAGGTCGACCGCATCAAGCAATTGCTGCGCAAGCATAAGCTGCACAGCGTCTGTGAAGAGGCGTCCTGCCCGAACCTGGGGGAATGCTTCTCCGGCGGCACTGCCACCTTCATGATCATGGGGGATATCTGCACCCGTCGCTGCCCGTTCTGCGACGTTGGCCACGGACGCCCGAAGCCGCTGGATGTGGATGAGCCGGCCAACCTGGCTATCGCTATCGCCGACCTGCGCCTGAAGTACGTGGTGATCACCTCGGTGGACCGCGACGATCTGCGCGACGGCGGCGCTCAGCACTTCGCCGACTGCCTGCGCGAAATCCGCAAGCTGTCCCCTGGCATCCAGTTGGAAACTCTGGTTCCCGACTACCGTGGCCGCATGGATATCGCACTGGAAATCACCGCCAACGAGCCGCCGGATGTGTTCAATCACAACCTGGAAACCGTACCGCGCCTGTACAAGTCCTCGCGCCCGGGGTCGGATTTCGAGTGGTCGCTGGACCTGCTGCAGAAGTTCAAGCAGATGGTGCCGCACGTTCCGACCAAGTCCGGCCTGATGCTCGGCCTGGGCGAGACCGACGAGGAAGTCATCGAGGTCATGCACCGCATGCGCGAGCACGATATCGACATGCTGACCCTTGGCCAGTACCTGCAGCCCTCGCGTAACCACCTGCCGGTACAGCGCTTTGTGCACCCGGACACCTTTGCCTGGTTTGCCGAGGAAGGTGCGAAAATGGGCTTCAAGAACGTCGCTTCCGGTCCGCTGGTGCGCTCGTCGTACCACGCCGATCAGCAGGCACACGGTAACAAGATCGGCTGATCCGCACCGTTTGAAGCTGTATGAAAAAGGCGCCTTCGGGCGCCTTTTTCGTTCAGGGATTCTTGCGTAGCCGACCGAGCAACTCCTCTGTCGGGTAGCCATCCGCCGGCAGTCCGATGGACTTCTGGTACACACGGATTGCCTGGCGGGTGTTGGCACCGATGATCCCATCCGCACTGCCCGGCGCGAAGCCGCGGGCAGCCAGACTCTGTTGCAGCTCGATGCGCTCGCTGCGGCTGAGCGGTGCGTCGCCCACTGGCCAGCGGCCAACGAGCTGGCCACCGCCCTTGAAGCTATCCGCGAGCAGGCCGACGGCCAGGGCATAGGAACTGGAGTTGTTGTATTTGAGGATGGCGTGGAAGTTGTCCGTCACCAGGAACGCCGGGCCGCGATAGCCTGCCGGCAGCAACAGCGACATGCTGGTGCCCACGCTGGGGAGCGTACCGGAGAGCGGCTGGATGCCGAGGCTTTGCCATTCGGCCAACGGCTTGCGGATGCTCATCTCCGCCTGCGAGTAATCGAAGCCTGGCGGCAGACGCACCTCGAAGCCCCAGGGCAGGCCGCGCTGCCAGCCGGAGGCGTGCAGATAGTTGGCAGTGGAGGCCAGCGCATCGCTGGATGAGCCCCAGATATCGCGGCGACCGTCGCCGTCGAAGTCCACCGCGTATCGGTTGTAGGTGGTGGGAATGAACTGCGTCTGGCCCATTGCGCCGGCCCACGAGCCGATCATGTAGTGTGCGGGGACATCGCCATGCTGGAGGATCTGCAGGGCGGCGATCAGTTGGTCGCGGCCGAAATCCGGGCGCCGACCCTCGTAGGCCAGGGTGGCGAGCGAGCGGATTACGTTCTTGCTGCCCATCTGCGCCCCGAAGTTGCTCTCCATCCCCCAGATCGCCACGACGGCTTCCTGGTCCACACCGTAGGTGGCGTCGATGCGCTGCAGCGCCGCTGCGTTCTCCTGTAGCCGGGCCTGGCCGCTGCGTACCCGTGCCGGCGACACGGCGGAATCCAGATATTGCCAGACTGGCCTGGTGAACTCCGGCTGACTGCGATCGGCGGTGACGACGGCGTCATCCGGCTGGATCCCGTCGAAGGCGCGATCGAATGTCTGCGCACTGATACCGGCCGCCAGGGCCTGGGCGCGGAAGCCGTCGCGCCACTGCGCGAAGCTCTGCGTTGGTGGCGCCTGGGTGGTGGTGGAAGCCGAGCCCTTGGGAGGCGCCTCGGCACAGGAGGACAGCAGGCCGAAGGCGGCCAGCGACAGGGCGGCAGCGAGCAGGCAGCGTTGGCCGAAAACGGGTGAAACAGGCTTGCGCATTGCTCTCCTCGGGGACTGGCAGGCGAGCGGCCACCTTAACATGGCCGCTGCGACGCGTCTGCGTCAGGCATCTGCGGGGGCTCATGGATTCGATGGCGGCGACTAGGGAAAATTCCCTGTGCGCTCAAAACCCTGACGGAAGCCAGGCCGGTACTAAGGTTTCGGCTTGGCGCCGGTTTCCTGGTCGACTTTCGGCGCGCTCTGGCTCAGTTCCTTGAGCATCTCGTCATAGGCGGCGCAATCGTCCGGGCGTTCCTCGCTGGAGCGGGACTTCTTCATGTCGGCGAGCTTTTCGTTGAGTTTCTGCGCGCGCTGCGGATCGCTGCGGGTGACTTCGTTGACCTTGGCCGCGACTTGTTTGCCCTTGGCTTCGGCTTCCTGATCGGTGCAGAACGCATGGGCGCCAAGGCTGAACGGAAGGATGAGGGCGGCGGCAATGAGCTGGGCTTTCATGACGGACCTCCTGGCATGTGGCTGTCCGGTTGAAAGCGGAAGAGCGGTGGTAGTTCAGCTTTTCTGGTATTTCAGGCCGCCAGAAGCGAAGAAGCCTCCCAGTTGCGGGAGGCTTCACGGCGGTAGCTGCCTTTGCCTTTGAGTGGCTGTTCCTGGCGGCTGCGGAACAGTGGCTGCGCGATCAGGGATTTGGCCTTGTTCGGCCGCTTGCTTTTCTTCGTCATAGCGATTTCCTCGTCGATTGCCGCCCGCGAACCGGGCGCGCGCATCATCGGCCTGTTTGGTACGGATGTCCATCTTCCGGGACGGACGGTACAAATCCTTGCCGCCCGCCTTTGCCATTCGCGGCTAACCTAGCCGTGTTCGCATGACGACGAGAGGCAAGGACGATGAAGTATCTCTGCATGATCTATTTCGATGAGCGCAAGGCGGCTCAAGTGCCGGAAGCCGAACTGCGCGGTATCGTCGACGAGTGCATGACCTACAGCGAGCAGTTGCGCCGCAGTGGCAATTACATCGCGGCCAACGCGCTGTTGCCGACGCCGACCGGCAGGACGCTGCGAGGGCAGGGTGAGCAGCTATCGATCACCGATGGACCGTTTGCCGAAACCAAGGAGCAACTTGGCGGCTTCTACCTGATCGAGGCGAAGGATATGGAGGAAGCCCAGCGCATCGCCGCGAAAATTCCGCCGGGGCGGCTGGGCTGCGTGGAGGTGCGCCAGGTGCGGGAGTGGGAGTGATCAGGCCGACGGCAGGCTGATGCGCTGACCGGCGACCAGCAGTGCTAGGCGGGCGAGGCCGTTCCAGGGGCTGCCTGCCGCTTGTCCCTTGATTTGCGCATCGATTATCTGGGCGTCCTGCAGCATCTGGTTCCAGCGGCTGGCGGAATGGCGCTGCAGGGCACGTGTCATCAGTGGGCGGCGCTTGTCCCAGATTGGCGGCCGAGCCTGGCTGAAGGCTTTCTCCAGCGGCACGCCCTGGCCGAACTGTTGGGCAAGGCTGGCCAGCACGCGGATTTCCCGGGCCAGGGCCCAGAGAATTACTGGCGGTTCTACCCCTTCGCCGCGCAGCCCTTCGAGCATGCGCAGGCAGTGGGCTGCTTCACCGCCGAGGGCGGCATCGATCAGGCCGAAAACGTCGAAGCGTGCGCTGTCGGCGACCGCAGCCTGAACGGTGGCGGCGTCGATCTGCTGGCCGTCGGCCAGCAGCTTGAGTTTTTCGATTTCCTGAGCGGCGGCCAGCAGGTTGCCTTCCACCCGGGTGGCGATCAGGTCCACCGCTTCCTGGCTGGCAGCGAGCCCGGCCTGGGAGAGTCGCTGGCGAATCCATTGCGGCAACTGGTGCACGTCGATCGGCCAGATTTGCAGGAACTGGGCGACGTCGCCGTCGATCAGTGCCTTGGCCCATTTGGTCTTCTGGGTGCTGCCGTCAAGCTTCGGCAGGCTGACCAGCAGGACTGTGTCCTCCGGCGGGCGCTGCAGGTACTCCAGGAGGATCGCGGCGCCCTTGTCGCCGGGCTTGCCGGACGGCAGGCGCAGTTCGATCAGGCGCTTTTCGGCGAATAGCGAAAGGCTGGCGCCGGCTTCCAGGAGCTGGCCCCAGTCGAAATTGGCTTCGGCGTTGAACACCAGGCGCTCGCCGAAGTCGCGCTCGCGGCAGGCTGTGCGAATGGCGTCGCAGGCTTCCTGGCAAAGCAGGGGCTCGTCGCCGCTGACGACATAGACTGCGGCAAGGTTGCCCTGCAGGTGCTTGGCGAGTTGTCCGGGATTCAGCTTCATGATGAAAAAGGGGCCGGTGTGTCCGGCCCCTGTCTGTCACTCGGCTTTCGGGAATTCGATCGGCGACTGCTGCGGCTGGGCTTTTTGCGCCTCTTCCGCGGCCTTCATGGCATCCGCTTCGGCCTTGGCCTTGGCTTCCGCCTTGCGCTGCAGGTCATCCAGTTGGGCCGGGGTGATCATCTGCAGGCGCATGGCCATCTGCTGCACCAGGTCGCGGCGCATTTCCTCGCGGATCTGCGTAGCTTCCTGGTCGGAGCCGATCAGGTTGTTCTCGTCCTGCACGTAGACCTTGCGCACCTGTACCTGGCCGTTGAGCAGCAGCAGGTCGTTGGCACCGCGGATCTCGTAGTCCAGGGTGTTGGTGAGCTGGTTTTCCGCGCTGCGTGCCGAGCTGGTGTAGCTGACGGTACGGGTCGTCACGTCCTCGCGGGCGAGGATGACGTGGTAAGGCGCGCGGGAGATGACCTTGACGCCGCTGCCTTCGAGCAGTTGCTTCAGATCCTTGACCGTTTCGCCGTATGCGTTGCGCGCGGTCAGGTCGACTTCCTTGAGCGCAAAGTTCGTATCGCCCAGGCCGCGCAGGTGGAAACCGCAGGCGGTCAGCACGGTGGCCAGGCCGATCAGCGCGAGGCTGGTCAGGATACGTTTCATCAAGCTTCCCTCACTCCTGTTGATCCGGGGTGCCCCAGGCAAAGGTGCCACGGGCGAATGCGTCATTTCCAGCGTCGGTTCAGTTGGCCACGATATTGACCAGCTTGCCCGGAACCACGATCACCTTGCGAATGGTCAGGCCATCGGTGAAGCGCAGCACGTTCTCGTTGGCGCGCGCCGAGGCTTCCACATCTTCGCGGCTGGCGCTGGCCGGCACTTCGATGTGGCCGCGCAGCTTGCCGTTGACCTGAACTACCAGTTGCAGGCTGTCCTGCACCAGGGCTGCTTCGTCGACCTGCGGCCAGTTGGCGTCGATCACTGCGCCATCCTTGCCCAGCTCCTGCCAGATCACATGGCAGATGTGCGGGGTGATCGGGGCGAGCAGCAGGGTGACAGTCTCCAGGCCTTCCTGCAGCAGTGCGCGGTCGGTGTCGGTAGCCGTCGGGGCCTTTTCCAGCACGTTCATCAGCGTCATCACGGCAGCGATGGCAGTATTGAACTTGTGATGCTGGCCCACGTCCTGGCTGGCCTGGCGGATAGCCAGGTGGATGGAGCGGTGGATGGCCTTCTGCGCGTCGTCGAGAACGGACTTGTCGACCGCGCCGGCCGGACCCGCGCTGACGTGGGCCTGGGCCAGGCGCCAGACGCGGCGCAGGAAGCGGCTCGCACCTTCGACGCCGGAATCGGACCACTCCAGGCTCATGTCCGGCGGCGAGGCGAACATCATGAACAGGCGGCAGGTATCGGCGCCGTAGGCATCGATCATTGCCTGCGGGTCCACACCGTTGTTCTTGGACTTGGACATCTTCTCGGTGCCACCGATTTCTACCGGCTGGCCGTCGGTCTTCAGGCGCGCGCCGATGACCTTGGCCTTGGCATCGCGCTCGACTTCGACGTCAGCCGGGTTGAACCAGTCCTTGCCGCCGTTGGCAGTGGTGCGGTAGTAGGTCTCGGCGACCACCATGCCCTGAGTCAGCAGGTTCTTGAACGGCTCGTCGGAGTCGACCAGTCCCTCGTCGCGCATCAGCTTGTGGAAGAAGCGCGCATAGAGCAGGTGGAGAATGGCGTGCTCGATGCCGCCGATGTACTGGTCGACCGGCAGCCAGTAGTTGGCGGCCTTCTTGTCCAGCATGCCATCTTCGAACTGCGGGCAGGCGTAGCGGGCGAAGTACCAGGAGGACTCGACGAAGGTGTCCATCGTGTCGGTTTCGCGCTTGGCCGGCTGGCCGCATTTCGGACAGTTGCACTCGTAGAACTCGGGCATCTTGGCCAGCGGTGAGCCGGCGCCGTCCGGCACCACGTCTTCGGGCAGCACGACCGGCAACTGGTCGGCCGGGACCGGTACGTCGCCACAGGCGTCGCAATGAATGATCGGGATCGGGCAGCCCCAGTAGCGCTGGCGGCTGATGCCCCAGTCGCGCAAGCGGAACTGGGTACGCTGCTGGCCCAGCCCCTTGGCGGCGAGATCGGCGCCGATGGCGTCGAATGCGGCCTGGTAGCCGAGGTTGTCGTACTTGCCGGAGTTGATGGTGCGGACGCTGTCGTCCTTCAGGCCGTACCACTCTTTCCAGGTGCCCGGCTCGAAGTCGTTGTCACCTTCGACCTTGGCGATGACCTGGACGATCGGCAGGCCGTACTTGTTGGAGAATTCGAAGTCGCGTTCGTCGTGCCCCGGAACGGCCATCACGGCGCCTTCGCCGTAGGTCATCAGGACGTAGTTGGCGATCCACACCGGCAATTTGTCGCCGGTCAGCGGGTGTTCGACGAACAGGGAAGTGGCAACGCCTTTCTTCTCCTGGGTGGCGATGTCGGCCTCGGCCACGCCGCCGCGCTTGCACTCGTCGATGAACGCCTGCAGCGACGGGTCGCGCTGGGCGGCCAGTGTGGCCAGCGGGTGCTCGGCGGCCACGGCGACGTAGGTGGCGCCCATCAGGGTGTCCGGACGGGTGGTGAAGACCTTCAATTGGCCGGCTTCGCCGATGGAGGCCTGGTCATAGGGGAAGGCGATCTCCATGCCGCGGGACTTGCCGATCCAGTTGCGCTGCATGGTCTTGACCTGCTCGGGCCAGCCCGGCAGGTCGTCGAGGCTGGACAGCAGCTCTTCGGCGTAGGCTGTGATCTTGAAGTAGTACATCGGGATTTCGCGCTTCTCGATCAGCGCGCCCGAACGCCAGCCACGGCCGTCGATGACCTGCTCGTTGGCCAGTACGGTCTGGTCGACCGGGTCCCAGTTCACGGTGCCGTTCTTGCGGTAGATCACGCCCTTCTCGAACAGGCGGGTGAACAGCCATTGTTCCCAGCGGTAGTAGTCTGGCTTGCAGGTGGTGACTTCGCGGGACCAGTCGATGGCCAGGCCCAGGCTGTTCAGCTGGGACTTCATGTAGGCGATGTTGTCGTAGGTCCAGGCCGCCGGTGCGACGTTGTTCTTCATCGCGGCGTTTTCCGCCGGCATGCCGAATGCGTCCCAGCCCATCGGCTGCAGGACATTCTTGCCCTGCATGCGGTGGTAGCGGCTGATCACGTCACCGATGGTGTAGTTGCGCACGTGCCCCATGTGTAGCTTGCCGCTCGGATACGGGAACATCGACAGGCAATAGAACTTCTCCTTGCCAGCGACTTCGTCGACGCGGAAGGAGTTGTGTTCGTTCCAGAAGTTCTGGGCCTGGGATTCGACCTCGAGAGGCTGGTATTGCTCGTGCATGGCGCGATCTGAACCTGTACGGGAAAAGAATTGTGTGGCCGGGGAGGTCGAGTCGCCCTCCGCTGCGCCGGCCCCTGAGAAGACACGGGCCGGGCGGCTACAGAAAGCCTCGTAGCATACATGACCCCTCCCCGAGCCGGTAGCCCGCGCCGTTTGTCGCACGTTCGGTGTGCCACGGGGTGGCCCGCTAAGCTTTGGCTGAGGGCGGGAGGTTTCCGCCTGTCTTGAGGTGACTGATGGCTGAACTGCATCGCGCAAGTGCTTCGGGTTCCGGTCTTTATGAGCGGTTGTTGCAACGACTCGCGCTGGCTCTGGATGAAGCCGATACCGCCGAGCGATTACGTGACGAGTGCCCCGTGGAGCTGGAGTTGCGCGGATTGAGCAGTGCGGAGATGGAGTTGATCCGGGCCTATCTCGATCAGGATGTGAACTGGTTGCGCGGCTGGCATGCCGCCGCGCAGGAGTTGGCGTTGCTCGAGCGCAACCCGGTACGTCCCCCGCGTCCCTCGCGCCATCCCACGCCGCCCAGCCGCCCCCGCCTGGTGCCGCATCCGCAGACGCTGCAATGCGCGTTGTGCGGTACGCCGGTTGCGTGGAGTCGCAGCCAGGGCGTGCTGCCCTGCACGTCCTGCGGTTCACAGTTGTTCCGCAACGCGAAATCGCGCTGATACCCACACGATCCGTTAGTCTTTGGCGCTCCCCAAGGAGCCGCCGATGCCTGTCCGCTTCATCCTCAAACAGCTTTTCATGCCGCCGGGGCTGCTGCTTCTGCTGCTGCTCCTGGGTTTTTTGCTGCGCCGCCGCTATCCGCGCTTTTCCGTGCTGTGTTTCTTCGCGGGCTTTTCCGGCCTGCTGGTAATGAGCCTGCCGGTGACGGTCGAATGGGCTGCCCGGCAACTGGAACGGCAGCCTCCGCTTGAACCGACCCAATGGTCCGTTCTGGCGCAGCGCGCCGACGCCATCGTGGTGCTGGGTGCCGGGCGGGTGCGCGGCGACCGCGCCTGGGGCGAGGATCAGCCCGGCCTGATGGCCCGCGAGCGCCTGCGCTACGCCGCTCGCCTGGCCAAGGCCAGCGGCCTGCCGGTGCTGACTTCCGGTGGCCTGCACTACGGCACGCCGCCTTCCGAAGCGCGGATCATGGCGCAGAGCCTGCTGGACGACTATGGCGTGCCGGTGCGCTGGGAAGAAGGGCGTAGCCGCACCACGTGGGAGAATGCACAATTCAGTGCCCGGATGCTGCGCGATGCCGGCATCCGCCGCGTGGTTCTGGTCACCAATGCGGCCCATATGCCGCGTTCGCTGTGGAGTTTTGAGAGGGCTGGCCTGGAGGTCGTGCCGGCGCCGTCTGGCTACATCGGTGTCGACGATGCCGTGCCGATGGGCGGCTGGCTGCCGGAAAGCCGCGCGATCTGGCAGAGCGGGCAACTGCTCAATGAAGCGATCGGGCTGGTCGGATATCGGCTGTTCTACCGCTGACCGGCTCGTGCCTCAGCCTGCGCCAGTGGGAGTCCTACTGGCGCGAGAATGAACAGGGCCTCTTGCGAGGCCCTGTTCGTGGGAATCAGCCGAACAGCCGGCGCTCTTCCGGATGCGTCCGGCGGCGTACCAGCGCCCAGACCAGCAACACTGTGCCAAGTGTCGCCAGCGGCCAGACGCGCCACTTCAGATACGGCGTCAGGCCCTGCATCGGCACCACTTCGCCGTGCAGCACACCTTGCTGGAACTGTGGAATCTGCACAGCGAGGTTGCCGTGCGGATCGATCAGCGCGGTGACGCCGTTGTTGGTGCCGCGGATCATCCAGCGGCCAGCTTCGAGGGCGCGCATCTGGGCCATCTGCAGATGCTGCAGGGGGCCGATGGACGTGCCGAACCAGGCGTCGTTGCTGATGGTAAGCAGCAGTTGGCTCTGTGCCGCCAGGCCGGCGGCGAATTCCGGGTAAACCACTTCGTAGCAGATGTACGGCGCTATGGCGTAACCCTTGGCTTTGAGCAGCGGCTGGTCCGCCGGGCCGCGGGCAAAATCGGACATGGGCAGGTCGAAGAAGGCGATCAGGCCGCGCAGTACGTCCTGCATCGGCACGTACTCGCCAAAAGGCACCAGCTTCTGTTTCAGGTAGTCGCCGCTGCCTTCGCCGACCACGGTGATGCCGTTGTAGTAGCGCACGCCGTCGGCACTCTTCTGGCGCACCGGCACACCGGTGATCAGCGCTGCCTTCCTGGCGGTGGCGACCCCGTTGATCATGCCCAGGTAGTTGGTGGCCTGATCCTTCAGGACGGGGACGGCGGTTTCCGGCCAGACGATGAGGTCGACATCGCTCTGCGCCGCAGTCAGGTCGCGGTACAGCTCCAGTTGGTGGGTGATCGCTTTCGGATCCCACTTCATTTCCTGGGCGATGTTGCCCTGCAGCGCCGCCACCTTCAGTGGTGCGCCGGCCGGGGTGGTCCAGGCGTGCCCCTTGTAGGCGATGCCGACTGCCCAGGGCGCCGCCAGCAGCACGAGGCCGATGATCAGCCGCGCAGGGCGCAGGGTAAGGGCGGGGAAGTTGATGATCAGCGCCGCGCTCAGAGCGATGCTGAACGAGACCAGCCATACGCCACCCAGCGGCGCCAGCCCGGCCAGCGGGCCGTGCAGTTGGCTGTAGCCGGCGTAGAGCCAGGGGAAGCCGGTGAGGAACCAACTGCGGAACAGCTCCAGCACGACCCATAGCGCGGCGAATGCGAGTGCATCGCTGATCGGCGCGTTATTGCGCCGGAACAGGTGTGCCCAGACCCAGGCGGGCAGGGCGAAGAAGAAGGCGACGCCGGCGCTGAAGCCGATCACCAGGAAGGCCGCCAGCGGGCCGGAGGCACCGCCGAAATCGTGGATGCTGAAGTAGATCCAGCTGGTGCCGGCAATGAAGGCGCCGAAGCCGTACCACCAGCCGCGCCACAGTGCGGAGCCGGGTGTGGTGCCGCGCAGGCCGAGATAGAACAGGGCGAGAGACAGCAGCGCCAGCGGCCAGTAGCCGAACGGAGCCAGGGCCAGTGGGGTGAGCGCGCCAGCGACGAGTGCCAGCAGATGGCCTGGCAGGCCGGGACGTGTGATCCAGCGCATCGGGAATCCTTGAACCGGTTGAGCGATGCGCAAGAGTAATGGAGAGACGAACGGTAGGCTATGGGGATGCGGGCCAAAAGCCATGAGTCGTCTGCGGCGGAATGTTGCGGTACTGAGCCGGTGCCAGGCCCGGTGCGAGCTCTTTCTGGCGAGCGGGGACCGGGAGGTCCCTGCCCTGCGCATGCGCAGGGCAGGGAGCGGTGCATCAGTCCTGCAGTGGGGTCAGACGCAGGAGGTGCAGGCGGCGGCTGTCGGCATTGAGCACACGGAAGCGAAAACCGCCCAGCTCGGTGGTTTCGTTGCGCTTGGGCAGGTGGCCGAAGGCACTCATGACTACACCGCCGATGGTGTCGAATTCTTCATCGGAGAATTCGGCGCCGAAGAAGTCGTTGAAGGCTTCCACCGGGGTCAGTGCCTTGACGATGAAGTCGCCGCTGGGCAATGGCTTGATGTAGCTGTCTTCCTCGACGTCGTGCTCGTCCTCGATGTCGCCGACGATCTGCTCCAGCACGTCCTCGATGGTAACCAGGCCCGCCACGCCGCCGTATTCGTCGATGACAATGGCCATGTGGTTGCGATTGGCACGGAACTCGCGCAGCAGCACATTCAGTCGCTTGGACTCCGGCACGAAGGTCGCCGGGCGCAGCAGGTCTCTGATGTTGAAGGCATGGTTCTGGTCGTGGAGGATCAGCGGCAGCAGATCCTTGGCCAGCAGGACGCCCATGATGTCGTCCAGACTCTCTCCGATCACCGGATAGCGCGAGTGAGCGGCATCGATGATGGCGGGGAGAAAGTCTCGGGGAGTTTGCGTCGATTTGATGGAGATCATCTGCGAACGCGGGACCATGATGTCCCGTACTTGCAGGTCGGCGACCTGAATCGCCCCCTCGACGATGGACAGCGCCTCGCTGTCGAGCAGCTTGTTGTCGTGGGCTTCGCGCAGCAGCTCCAGCAGCTCCTGGCGGTTTCTCGGCTCATGGGCAAAAGCCTGGGTGATCTTGTCCAACCACGACTTGTGCCCATTGCTCGATCGGTCTTCGCTCATCTTTCCTTGCTCAGTGGCTTTTATTCTTCATCGGCCGCGTATGGGTCCGGGTGACCCAGTTCGGCCAGCAACTCTCGTTCCAGGTTTTCCATTTCTTCGGCTTCGGCGTCTTCGATGTGATCGTAGCCGAGCAGATGCAGGCAACCGTGGATGACGAGATGGGCCCAGTGGGCCTCGGGGGATTTGCCCTGCTCGGCGGCTTCGCGGGTGACCACGGGTGCGCAGATCACCAGGTCGCCGAGCAGTGGGATGTCCAGGAGTTCGTCGGGCACGTCGGCAGGGAAGGACAGGACGTTGGTGGCGTAGTCCTTGTGCCGCCAGGTGCGATTGAGCTCGCGTCCTTCCGGTTCGTCGACCAGGCGGATGGTCAGTTCCGAGTCGTTCTGGCGCTGGCGCAGGGCCAGTTCGCACCAGCGGCGGAAGTCGGCTTCGCCCGGCAGGCCGCTCGCCTCGGAGGCGAGCTGCAGGTCCAGTTCAAGCATTCTTGCCGCCTTCGTTGCCGTGCAGGCGATTTTCGTAGGCCTCGTAGGCATCGACGATGCGCTGCACCAGTGGGTGGCGTACGACATCCTTGGACTTGAAATGGGTGAAGCTGATGCCGGGTACGTCGCGCAGCACTTCCATCACATGCTTGAGGCCCGAGCGGGTGCCGCGCGGCAGGTCGACCTGGGTTACGTCGCCAGTGATCACCGCGGTGGAGCCGAAGCCGATGCGCGTGAGGAACATCTTCATCTGCTCGATGGTGGTGTTCTGGCTTTCGTCGAGGATGATGAAGCTGTTGTTCAGTGTGCGGCCGCGCATGTAGGCCAGCGGCGCGACTTCGATGACCTGCCGTTCGATCAGCTTGGCCACGGTTTCGAAACCGAGCATCTCGTACAGCGCGTCGTACAGAGGGCGCAGGTAGGGGTCGATCTTTTGCGACAGGTCGCCAGGCAGGAAGCCGAGCTTCTCGCCAGCCTCGACCGCCGGGCGCACCAGCAGGATGCGGCGGATCTGCTCGCGCTCCAGGGCATCCACGGCGCAAGCCACCGCCAGGTAGGTCTTGCCGGTGCCTGCCGGGCCGATGCCGAAGTTGATGTCGTGATCGAGGATCGACTTCACGTAGCGCTGCTGGTTGGCGCCGCGGGGGCGGATGTGCGCCTTGCGGGTCTTCAGCGTCACCAGCGGGGCGGCGGGCTCGGCGGCCAGGTCTTCCAGGCCGGACTCCTGCAGGAACAGATGAACCATGTCCGGGGTCAGCTCGGTGCCGCTCTGTGCCTCGCGGTAGAGGCGCTGCAGAAGGTTTTCGGCCGCCTGGGTGCGCAAGGGATCACCGACCAGTTCGAACTGGTTGCCGCGGTTGCGGATCTCGATGTCCAGGCGTTTCTCGATCTGGTGCAGATGCTCGTCGAACTGCCCGCACAGATTGGCGAAGCTGCGAGCATCGAAGGGTTCCAGGATGAAGCGGTGAATATCCAGAGGGGCGTTCAAGGTGCTGTCTAAGTCGCCGTGTTGCTAAAAGGGAATGGCCGAAGGATAACTCCAGTAGCCCGAGTGCGAAAGCTCGGGCGCCGGGGCGGGCTTCAGTGGCGGGTTTCATCCACGAGATGGGCGCGCAGCGAGTTGGGCAGCGCCTCGTAGATTTCCACATCGACGAACTGGCCGATCAGGCGCGGATTGTCACTGCGGAAATTGACCACGCGGTTGTTCTCCGTGCGGCCCTGGAGTTGGCCGGGGTCGCGCTTGGAGTAGTCGGTCACGAGGATGCGTTGCACCGTGCCGACCATCCTCCGGCTGATCTCGAAACCCTGCTGTTGCAGGCGGCTGTTGAGAATCAGCAGGCGTTGCTTCTTCACTTCCTCGGGGGTGTCGTCCACCAGGTCGGCGGCCGGGGTACCCGGACGCGAGCTGTAGATGAAGGTGAAGGAGTAGTCGAAGCCGACATCTTCCACCAGCTTCATGGTCTGCTCGAAGTCCTTGTCGGTCTCGCCGGGGAAGCCGACGATGAAGTCCGAACTGATGCAGATGTCCGGCACTGCGGCCTTCAGCTTGCGGATGCGCGACTTGAATTCCAGCGCGGTGTGGTTGCGTTTCATCGCTGCGAGAATGCGGTCGGAGCCCGCTTGTACCGGCAGGTGGACGAACTTCACCAGTTGCGGCACTTCGGCGTGCGCGGCGATCAGTGCGTCGGAAAATTCCAGCGGGTGTGAGGTGGTGTAGCGGATGCGCTCGATGCCATCGACCTCGGCGACCACGCGGATCAGCTCGGCGAAGTCGGCGATGCGGCCGTCGTGGGTTGCGCCGCGGTAGCCGTTGACGTTCTGGCCCAGCAGGGTGACTTCCTTGACGCCGTTCTCGGCCAGGTGGATCACCTCGGCCAGTACGTCGTCGAACGGTCGGCTGACTTCCTCGCCCCGGGTGTAGGGAACCACGCAGAAGGTGCAGTACTTGCTGCAGCCTTCCATCACCGAGACGAAGGCGGTCGGGCCATTCACCTGTGGCTCGGGCAGGCGGTCGAACTTCTCGATTTCCGGGAACGATACGTCCACCTGCGGCTTGCGGGTGGTGCGGGCGGCGTCGATCATTTCCGGCAGGCGATGCAGGGTTTGCGGCCCGAACACCACATCGACGTAGGGCGCTCGCTCGCGGATCGCCGCGCCTTCCTGGCTGGCCACGCAGCCGCCGACGCCTATCACCAGGTTCGGATTCTGCTGCTTGAGCGCGCGCCAGGCGCCCAGCTCGGAGAAGACTTTCTCCTGGGCTTTTTCGCGAATCGAGCAGGTATTTAGCAGGATCACGTCGGCTTCTTCAGGCTTCTCAGTGATTTCCAGGGCCTGATGTTCACCCAGCAGATCAGCCATGCGCGAACTGTCGTACTCGTTCATCTGGCAGCCGTGGGTCTGGATGAAAAGCTTCTTGGCCATCGGGTATTTGTGGGTTGGTTAAAAAATGACCGCGCATTATATGCTTCGAAGCACGCATCTGCCAGCGGCTGCGAGTTAACCACGGCCGCCTGTGCTATGCTGCGTGCCCTTTTTGCAAAGCTGTCATCCTTCGTTCATGAGCAAGCGCGAGAACCCGATCTACAAGGTGGTCTTCCTCAATCAGGGCCAGGTGTACGAGATGTACGCCAAGCAGATCTACCAGAGCGATCTGTGGGGCTTCCTGGAAATCGAGGAGTTCGTCTTCGGCGAGCGCACCCAGGTAGTGGTCGACCCCAGCGAGGAAAAGCTCAAGGCGCAGTTCGACGGCGTTATCCGCAGCTTCGTGCCGCTGCACTCGATCATTCGCATTGATGAAGTCGAGCGCCTGGGCACGGCCAAGATCAGTGAAGCCAAGCCCAGCGGCAATGTGATGCCGTTCCCCATGCCGATGCCAGGCAAGGACAACTGACCTGTCGCTGCGCCTTGCGAGTGCGTGGCTGCGACCAGCCGCACTGGCGGTTGCGTTGCTGACGGCGAGTTGCTGGTTGATCTTCGGCAATTCCCCGCAGCGCGGCATTCCCGATCCCGCGTCGCTGCAATCGGCGACAGGGCGCGTCACCTGGCTCGAGACTTCGAAGGGCGGGCTCTCGTTCCGTCTGAACGGCCATGATCCGCGCTTTGTCTATGCCGCCAGTTGGGGCGAGTTTCCACGCGTGCTCTCGCACTTGCAGTCCGCCGCTCCGATCACGGTGTACTTCGCTCAGCCGTCGGAACGCGGCGGCGTCGCGGTGTGGAAGCTGGTCGCGCCGAATGTCAGCGTGCGTTCGTTCGAGGATATCGCCGAGCGCCGCAGGCGTGACAACTACCTGGCATTCCCGTTGGGACTGCTCTGCGCGGTAGGGGCGCTGTACTTCTTCGACAGTGCCTGGCGCCGCTACGAGGAGCGGTCAGCCGCCTAGGGCAGCGGCGAGAACGGCGTGTTGCCGGCGGTCTGCAGTTCGATCAGGTAGTTGCGGAAGATCTGGCCGAGCACCTTGGTGGCGATATCCAGCTCGTCCTTGTTCATCTGCTCGGCGACCAGGTCGGCGCTGTCCATCGCATCTTCGGCGCCATTGACCGCCGCCATCTTCAATACGATGTACGCCTGCACGTTGTTGGCCTTCACGCCTTCGCCACGGAAGAACATGGTGCCCAGACGCAGTTGCGCGTTGGCGTGGCCTTGCAGCGAGGCTTTCTCGAACCAGTGCAGTGCGGCCTGGAAGTCGCGCGGGGCGCGCTCGCCGGTGTAGAAGAAGTCGCCCAGTTCGTACTGTGCTTCCGCGTCACCGCCGTTGGCGGCCTGCTGGCAACTGGCCAGGGCCTGTTGCAGCTGTTCCGGAACGGTATTGAGCGTGCAGCGCCCGGTCGCCGGAATCAGCAGCGAATTGCCACCTGCCTGAGTCAACAGGGGAAAGGTGAGCAACAGGCAGCCGAGCAGCAAATTACGACCGGAGCGGTACATGGGGAGAAACGGCCTCCAGAATCGGGGCGGGTAAAACCCGGCCAGCGAAATGCGCCGGCTTTCACATTATGAAATAAGCCGACGCCTCCTTACAAAGTCTTTACCTTCTTTTCTGTTTTTTAGCTGGAAATGACGGCTGCGGAGGGGGCGAGTGTAACGGGGGAATAAAGGCAAGGCTGGGCGGAAGGCGCCCGACCGGGCGCCTTCGCGGGGGCTTACTTGAGAGCGGCGAAAGCGCGCTCGGCGGCATCGAGGGTCAGCTTCAGCTCGGTTTCGCCGTGGGCGATGGAGGTGAAGCCGGCCTCGAACGCGCTTGGCGCCAGGTATACACCGCCGTCCAGCATCAGGTGGAAGAAGCGCTTGAAGCGTTCCACATCGCTGCCCATTACGTCTTCGAAGGTGACGATATCGTCGGCCCCGGTGAAGTACAGGCCGAACATGGCGGCGCCCGCCTGGGTGGTCACGAAGGGCACGCCGGCGGCGTCAGCGCGCTCTTGCAGACCCTGCAGCATGCGGCTGGTGTAGGTGGTCAGCTCGTCGTGGAAGCCGGGACGGCTGATCAGGCGCAGGGTGGTCAGTCCGGCGGCCATCGCCAGCGGGTTGCCCGACAGGGTGCCTGCCTGGTAGACGGGGCCGAGCGGGGAAATCTGCTCCATGATTTCGCGCTTGCCGCCGAAGGCGCCCACCGGCATGCCGCCGCCGATGATCTTGCCGAAGGTCGACAGGTCCGGGGTGATGCCGTAATGGGCCTGGGCGCCGCCCAGGGCGACGCGGAAGCCGGTCATCACCTCATCGAAGATCAGCACGACGCCGTGCTGGTCGCACAGGCGGCGCAGGCCTTCGAGGAAGCCCGGTGCGGGCGGAACGCAGTTCATGTTGCCGGCGACCGGTTCGACGATGATGCACGCCACTTCCTTGCCGACTTCGGAGAGGGTCTTCTCGACGGCGGCGATGTCGTTGAACGGCAGGGTCAGGGTGTGCTTGGCGAAGGCCGCCGGCACGCCCGGGGAGTTCGGTACGCCGAAGGTCAGGGCGCCGGAGCCGGCCTTCACCAGCAGGCTGTCGGAGTGGCCGTGGTAGCAGCCTTCGAACTTGATGATGCTGTCGCGGCCGGTGTAGCCACGGGCCAGGCGGATGGCGCTCATGGTGGCTTCGGTGCCGGAGCTGACCATGCGCACCATGTCCATCGACGGCACCAGGGAGCAGACCAGGTCGGCCATTTCCACTTCCAGAGCGGTCGGAGCGCCGTAGGACAGGCCGTGGTCGAGCTGTTTGCGAACGGCGTCGAGCACGTCCGGGTGGCTGTGGCCGAGGATCATCGGGCCCCAGGAGCCGACGTAGTCGACATAGCGCTTGTCATCCTCGTCCACGACGTAGGCGCCTTCCGCGTGCTTGAAGAACAGCGGGGTGCCGCCGACGCTCTTGAACGCGCGCACCGGCGAGTTCACGCCACCGGGGATGTGTTTCTGGGCATTGGCGAAAAGCGTTTCGGAACGGGACATGTGTACCTCGCGAAGCTGTCGGGTGCCGGGCGCGCGGGCGCGCTCAGCGGGTTTCGAAGAGTTGGCTGAAGGCGCGGGCACGCTGCTCGACCTGTGCCGGCGTATCGGCGGCGAACAAGGCGTGGATCACGGCGATCAGGTCGGCGCCGCGAGCGATCAGCTCGGGCGCGTTGTCGAGGGTGACGCCGCCAATGGCGACGCGCGGAACCTGCGGGAAGCGCTCGCGCGCCTGCTCCAGCAGTTCGACGCTGGCGGATGGCGCGCCGGGTTTGGTCTGGGAATTGAAGAAGCGGCCGAAAGCGACGTAGCTGGCGCCCTCGGCGACGGCCTGTTGGGCCAGCTCCAGGCTGGCGTGACAGGTGCCGCCGACCACCGCCTGGCGGCCGAGCAGGGCGCGGGCGGCCGCCAGCGAGCCGTCAGTCTGCCCGAGGTGTACGCCGACGCCCAGGCGCGCGGCCAGTTCGGCGTCGTCGTTGATGAGCAGCGTGGCGCCGAAGCGCTCGCACAGTTCCCGCAGTGCCTCGGCTTCGCGCAGGCGGCGCGAGGCGTCGGTGGACTTGTCTCGATACTGCAGCAGGCGTGCACCGCCTTTCAGGGCGGCTTCGACGTAGGGCAGCAGGCGGCCGCCGTCGAGCAGTTGGCTGTCGGTGATGGCGTAGAGTCCGCGCAGTTTCATCACAACCTCGGTTTCTGAAGCGGTTGGTTCAGGAGCAGAAATCCAGCGGCAGGCGTCGCGGAACGTACTGGCCGTGGCCGGGAGCTTCCGCGTCGCGCAGGGTGCGCCAGGTGTAGTCGAGGGCGCTGCGCACGGCGCTTACCAGTTCCTCGCCGAGGGCCAGGCGGCCGGCGAGGGTGCTCGCCAGTGTGCAGCCCGAGCCGTGGTAGCTGCCCGGCAGGCGCTGGCAGGTAAACGTGTGGCGCTGGCCGTCGCGGGTATACAGACGATTGTGTACTTCGGATTCGTCGCCGTGGCCGCCGGTGATCAGCAGAGCCTGGATATAAGGCAGCAGCTTTTCCGCGCATTCGTCGGCGCTGCCTTCGGGCAGTTCGGCGAGGATGCGCGCTTCGGGCAGGTTCGGCGTGGCTACCGCGGCAATCGGCAGCAGCCGCTCGCGCATGGCATAGCCGACGTCGTCCTTGCCCAGCGAACCGCCGCCGCCGGCACGCAGCACCGGGTCGCAGACCAGCGGAACACCTGGCAGGGACTGCATGATCTCGACCACGGTGTCGACCATCTGCACCGAGCCGAGCATGCCCAGCTTGACCGCGGCTACCGGCAGGTCGGCGATCACGGCGTTGGCCTGTGCCAGCACCCACTCGCGATCGAGCACGCGGAAGTCGGAAACGTTGACGGTATCCTGAACGGTCAGCGCGGTGACGGTCGGCGCGGCGTGGCAGCCTTGGGCGATCAGGGCTTCGATATCGGCCTGCAGGCCGGCACCGCCACTGGGATCGTGGCCGGACAGGCAGAGCACTACGGGACGGGAGGCAGGTGTTTTCATGGCGCGGGAGCTTATCACTAAACCGCGGCCGTGGCCCGATCGAGCGGACTGCCCGGTCAAACCTTATCCGAAGGGTCCGATGCCACGCGCCGCAAGGCCTGTGCTAGAGTTCGCCGATTCCAACACGACGCCTCCGGGGCACGCCAGAACGGGAGATGGGGCTCCCCGGCGCCGCCGCCAGGAGGTACTGCGGGGCACCATGCGGCACTGGCTGGTCTTTCTGATTCTTTTCATTCTCTCGCCAGTGGCGAGCGCCATCAGCTTCGACGAGCACGTCGGGCAACTGCCGCTGGGACGGGCAATGGATGTCTTCGAAGATGTCCGGGGCAGTGCCGATATCTCGGAGATCGTCTCGCCCGCGCTGGCCGCCAGCTTTCGCCGACATGAACACGACGTTTTGAATGCGGGCTATTCGCGCTCGGTGTTCTGGCTGCGCCTCGACCTCGACTACAGCCCCCAGGCGTCCAGCGATCCCGCCAACTGGCTGCTGGAACTGGCCTACCCGCCGCTGGACAAGCTCGACCTCTACCTGCCCGACGGCAAGGGCGGCTACCGCCTGGCCCAGCGCACTGGCGATACGCTGCCGTTCGCCAGCCGGCCGATTCGCCAGAACAACTACCTTTTCGACCTCAAGCTGGAGCCGGGCAAGCCGCTGCGCGTCTATCTGCGCCTGGAAAGCCAGGGTTCGATCCAGGCGCCGCTGACCCTCTGGTCGCCCAAGGCCTACCTCGAGGAGCAGCCGGGCCGCATCTATGTGCTGGGCATCATCTACGGCGTGCTGCTGGTGATGCTGATCTACAACCTGTTCATCTTCCTCAGCGTCCGCGATACCAGCTACCTCTATTACATCCTCTACATCGCCTCGTTCGGCCTCTATCAGATATCGGTCAACGGGGCCGGCATCGAGTACTTCTGGCCCAACAGCCCCTGGTGGGCGAACGCCGCCACGCCGTTCCTGATCGGTTCCGCCGGCCTGTTCGGCTGCCAGTTCGCCCGCAGCTTCCTGCACACCCGCGAGCACAGCCTGTGGATCGACCGCCTGCTGCTGGTGCTGATGGGCGTCGGTGCGCTGGTGATGACCCTGGCGCTGACCGTCAGCTATGCCATCGCCCTGCGTCTGGCCACCTACCTCGCGCTCGCCTTCACCGTGGTGATCTTCACCGCCGGCGTCCTCGCCTGGCTGCGCGGCATGCGCGTGGCGCGCTACTTCATCTTCGCCTGGAGCGCCTTCCTGCTCGGCGGCATCGTCAACACCCTGATGGTGCTGGGCCTGCTGCCCAACGTTTTCCTCACCATGTACGCCAGCCAGATCGGCTCGGCGCTGGAAGTGGGATTGCTGTCGCTGGCGCTGGCCGACCGCATCAACGCCATGAAGGAAGAGCGCACGCGCATCCTGCAGGAAACCAGCCGCAAGCTGGAACAACTGAACCTGGAACTGGCCAGCAGCAACCGCCTGAAAGACGAATTCCTCGCCACCGTCACCCACGAACTGCGTACCCCGATGAGCGGCGTGATCGGCTCGCTGGAACTGATGCAGACGGTGCCGATGGACATCGAGCTGGCGCAGTATCACAAGACCGCCACTGGCTCTGCGCGCGACATGATGCGCATGGTCAACGACATCCTCGCGTTGATCGAACTGCAAGCCGGCAAGCTCTACCCTCGCCGCGAACCGTTCAGTCTGCGCGGGCTGTGCGACGGGCTGCGCGCCCAGTACGCGCCGCGTGCCGAGGAGCGCGGCCTGCGTTTCGACCTGCAACTGGACGAGAGCCTGCCCGATACACTCGAGGGTGATGCCGGCAAGCTGGCGCAAGCCCTGGGGTACCTGCTGGACAACGCGATCAAATTCACCCACCAGGGCGGTGTCAGCCTGCGCGTGGGCGGCGTCGCCAACCCCGAGGGGCTGCTGCTGCGCCTGGAGGTTAGGGATAGCGGCATCGGCTTCGCCACGCCGCCGGACGGCGCGCTCTACCAGCGTTTCTACCAGTTGGACGGCTCGCTTACCCGCGAGTACGGCGGCCTCGGCATCGGCCTTGCCCTTTGCCGCAAACTGGTCAGCCTGCTGGGCGGCGAACTGACCCACGACTCGATGCCGGGGCAGGGCAGCAACTTCAGCCTGACCCTGCAGGTCGGCCAGCCGGTGCAGAGCATCGCGCCGCCGCCGCGCCGCGCGGGCGGTCAGGCGCTGCGGGGCCCGGAGCAGTGCACCGTGCTGGTGGTGGAGGACAACGCCATCAACCAGTTGGTGATTCGCGGCATGCTGCTCAAGCTCGGTTACCGTGTGCGCACCGCCGACAATGGTGCCGAAGCCATCGAGCTGCTGCGCCGCGAGCCTGTCGACGCGGTACTGCTCGATTGCCAGATGCCGATCATGGACGGCTTCGCTACCTGCCGGGCGATCCGCACCCTGCCACGCTGTGACGACCTGCCGGTACTGGCGATCACCGCCCACAGCCACAGTGGCGACCGTGAGCGCTGCCTTGCAGCAGGCATGAGCGACTACCTGGCCAAACCGGTGAAGTTCGAGGCGCTGCAAACCCTGCTGCACGATTGGCTGCTATGCCAGCCGGGGCTGTCCAGCCGCTCCTAGGGCGGGGCTCTCCGCACTCTTTCCCGGTCTTGCGAAAGCACATGGCGCAATCGAGGAGAGCGAACCGATAGCCATCTATCCATCGTGACATTCGATGGGTGCCGCAATTCGCCGGCCTGCCAAGTACAGTTCCGCCTCGTTTGTCCCGGCGCAACGAAAAACGCCGCGGTGCCTGATGGCATCGCGGCGTTCGTTCTTGCCGGGGCGGTCAGTTTCAGACCTTGACGATCCAGCCTTCCGGGCCTTCCACGTCACCCTTCTGGATGCCGGTCAGCTCCTCATAGAGGCGGCGGGTCACCGGGCCGACGTCTTCGCGGCTGAAGAACACGTGCAGGTTGCCCTTGTACTGGATGCCGCCGATCGGCGTGATCACAGCGGCAGTACCGCATGCGCCAGCTTCCTTGAAGCGCGCCAGGTTATCGATCTCCACATCGCCTTCGATCACCTTCAGGCCCAGGCGGTCAGCCGCCAGTTGCATCAGCGACAGGCGGGTGATGCCCGGCAGCACCGAGCTGGAGCGCGGAGTGACGAACTCGTTGTCATGGGTGATGGCGAAGAAGTTGGCCGAACCCACTTCCTCGATGCGGCTGTGGGTGGCCGGGTCGAGGTAGATGCAATCGGCGAAACCGTCTTTCTTGGCCTGGGCGCCCGGCATCAGGCTGGCGGCATAGTTGCCACCGACCTTGGCGGCGCCGGTGCCGTTGGGGGCGGCGCGGTCGTAGGTGGAAATCACGAAGTCGTGGGGCTTCATGCCGCCCTTGAAGTAGGCGCCGACCGGGATGCAGAACACCGAGAAGATGAATTCCGGGGCCGGACGCACACCGATATTGTCGCCAACGCCGATCACGAACGGGCGCAGGTACAGGGCGCCGCCGGAACCATACGGCGGAATGAAGCGCTCGTTGGCGCGCACGACCTGTTTGCAGGCATCGATGAACTGCTCTTCGGACACCTGCGGCATCAGCACGCGAGCACAACTGCGCGCCATGCGCGCGGCGTTCTGGTCCGGGCGGAACAGATTGATCGAGCCGTCCTTGCAGCGATAGGCCTTCAGGCCTTCGAAGCACTGCTGGCCGTAGTGCAGGGCCGAGGAGCCTTCGCTGATGTGCAGGACGTTGTCTTCGGTCAGCTTGCCGTCGTCCCACAGACCATCGCGCCAATGGGAGATGTAGCGGAAGTCGGTCTTGATGTAATCGAATCCGAGCGCGCCCCAATCGATGTCTTTTTGTTCCATGATCGCCTCATTCAACGGGATTACCTGCGGCGTGTCGCATGCCTGGCGCGGCAGGCGAGCATTCTGGCAGATGATTTGCGGAACCTGGCGGCGGGCTCGGCCGGAATCGACCAGGATTCGGCTGCGCGGCGGGAACGGCGTTCTCCACCCGATGGTCGCCACCAGGGCTCCACCAAGACTTGCCATGATACCGGCGATATTCGCGGCTGTCGGCACTCGCCGGTGAATATCCGTGCCATCAGTCGTATACAGAACCGGGCGACATTGGCGCGTGTGGTCTTCCAGCATGCCCGCTCGCCTGTCCGAATACCCCGTGCCGCTGGCGCTTATGCCTCTTTGGTCAAGCAATGAAGCATGATTCACTGCTTGGAGAGGGTGAATCCGGATTCATACTATGGTCTACCGCCAAACCGAAGCGCGTGTGCAGAAGGACGGAGAGCTGCGCGAGCGCATCCTCAAGCTCGCACTGGGCCGCGTGGCGGACGCCGGCTTCGCGGCGCTGACCATGCAGACCCTGGCCGACGATGCCGGTATCGCCACCGGCAGCCTGTACCGGCATTTCCGCGGCAAGGGCGAACTGGCCGCCGAAGTCTTTTCCCGCGCCAGCCAGCGCGAAGTCGATGCCCTGGCGGAGGTGCTGGCCACGCCAGCCAGCGCCACTGCGCGGCTGAGCGATGGCCTGCGCCAGTTCGCCGCCCGCGCCTGGGACAGCCGGCAACTGGCCTTCGCGCTGATCGCCGAGCCGGTCGACCCGGAAGTCGACGAGCAGCGCCTGGTCTACCGTGAGGCCTATGCCGCGCTGTTCGTGCAGTTGCTGGAGCAGGGCATCGCCCACGGCGAGTTCCCCTCCCAGCCCGTGCACCTGATCGCCGCCTGCCTGGTGGGCGCGATCGCCGAAGCCCTCGTCGGGCCGCTTTCACCGCCGGCGCGCGCTGGCCGCGATGCCGGCCTGTCCAACCCTTCGCTGGAAGATGTCAGCGATGCTCTCGTCCACTTCTGCCTGCGCGCCGTCGGTGCGCCACTGCCTGTCCCGGAGGATCAGCCATGAGCCTGCACCAGTACGCCGAAACCCACGAAGTGACCAACCAGGTGCCGCCGCTGGATGGCGCCAACCTCTACCGAATCGATCTGCCGTTGCAGGAATGGGTGCGCCGCTACGAAGGCGGCTGGGCCGAGCAGAAGCTCGATGCCTATGGCGCCCTGGCCGGTGGCCCGCTGATGGCGGCCGGCTTCCTGGCCAACGAGAACAAACCGGTATTCAAGTCTCACGACCGCTACGGCCATCGCATCGACCTGGTGGAATTCCATCCGGCGTATCACGAACTGATGCGTGCCTCCATTGAAGCCGGCATCCCGTCGATGCCCTGGACCGATCCCCGCGCGGGCGCCCAGGTCGCCCGCGCGGGGTTGAGCTACCTGCACAGCCAGGCCGAGGCCGGCACCGGCTGCCCGCTGACCATGACCTTCGCCAGCGTTCCCGCGCTGCGCCTGCAGCCGGATGTCGCCGAGAAGTGGCTGCCGAAAATACTCTCCACCCAGTACGACCCGCGCAACCTGCCGATGGAGCAGAAGGCCGGCGTCACCATCGGCATGGCCATGACCGAGAAACAGGGTGGTACCGACGTGCGCGCCAACACCACCCGCGCCTACCCGGCAGGCATTCCCGGCCCGGGCCAGGCGTATGAACTGGTCGGCCACAAGTGGTTCTGCTCGGCGCCCATGTGCGACGCCTTCCTCACCCTGGCCTACACCGACAAGGGCCTGACCTGCTTCCTGCTGCCGCGCCACCGTCCGGACGGCAGCCGCAACGAGTTCTATGTCCAGCGCCTGAAGAACAAGCTCGGCAACTGGTCCAACGCCTCCAGCGAAGTCGAATATCGCGGCGCGCTGGCCTGGATGGTCGGCGAAGAAGGCCGAGGCGTGCCCACCATCATCGAAATGGTGGCGCTGACCCGCTTCGACTGCATGATCGGCTCCAGTTCCCTGATGCGCCAGGCGCTGACCCAGGCCGCGCACCACTGCGCCTACCGCCAGGTCGGCGGCCGCGTGCTGGCCGAGCAGCCGCTGATGCAGAACGTACTGGCCGACCTTGCGCTGGAAAGCGAATCCGCGCTGGCCCTGACCATGCGCATGGGCCGAGCACTGGACCGCCAGCACGACGAGCAGGAAGACAAGTTCGCCCGCCTGGTCACTGCCGTGGGCAAGTACTGGATCTGCAAGCGCGCCCCCGCGATGATCAACGAAGCCGCCGAATGCCTGGGCGGCGCCGGCTACGTCGAGGACACCATCCTCCCGCGGCTATACCGCGAGGCGCCGGTCAACTCCACCTGGGAAGGCTCCGGCAACGTGCAGTGCCTGGACGTATTGCGCGCACTGTCCAAGGAGCCGGGTGTGCTCGATGCGCTGTTCGCCGAACTGGGCGACGGCCACGGCGACGCGCGGCTGGCTTCGTTCATCGGCAACCTCAAGGCATCCTTCGCCGACACCCAGGACATCCAGTACCGCGCCCGCCAGCTCACCGAAAACGTCGCCGTCGCCCTGCAGGCCAAGCTCCTGCTGGAAGCCGGAAACTCGGTGGTTTCCGACGCCTTCATCGCCAGCCGCCTGGTCGACGGCGGCCGCGTCTACGGTACCCTGCCACGCGGGGTGGAAGCGGCCGCACTGGTAGCTCGCTCCACGCCGCATCTGGCATGAGGAAAAATCGGTAGAAATTTTCGGCTTGAAAAATAGGTTATAGATCAATAGGTTGCTGGAAGTGTGTTCCCCGCGTGAGCTGGGATGAACCGTTGCGGTCGACGCCCGTCACGGCGCGGAATGTGTGTTCCCCGCGTGAGCGGGGATGAACCGCTCACGAATAAACGAATCAGCCATGCAATCCTGTGTTCCCCACGTGAGCGGGGATGAACCGGCTCCCGCATAAAAATCACCCCATCTGCCGTTGTGTTCCCCGCGTGAGCGAGGATGAACCGCACTTCCATCGCGGGTTCTGATGGTTTACTTCGTGTTCCCCGCGTGAGCGGGGATGAGCCGGATTTGCAGGCCGCAACGGGGGCTTGGCTTGCGTGTTCCCCGCGTGAGCGGGGATGAACCGATCATGACGATGATCGTCCTCACGCCGTACCTGTGTTCCCCGCCCGAGCGGGGATCAACCAGACGGCCCGCGCCTCCGGGCAAACGCGCCGCTATCCGCACTTGCAACGGTGGAATCTGTCATAAGGTTTCCCAGCCCTTCCGCTCGTCCAGCCGGCGTGGAATCTGTCATCCCTTTCTTTGACGGATGCAGGCAAGATGGAGCTGATCGTTCAGACAGGATGCCCACCATGACTCTCGAGACTGGCGACGAGTTCTACGTCGCCGAGACCGCCGAAGAGGCCGTCGATCGACTGGCCGCGCTGCATGAGCGCGCCACCGGCGCCCTGAGCCAGGCGCTCAGGCGCTATCTGAAGGAGCGCATCGTTCCCGATGCCGAGCAGCGCGCCCAGTTCCGCTATCCGCTGCTGCGGGTGACCTACCTGTGCCAGGGCGAGGTGCCGTCCACCACGCGCGCCTACGCCAAGGTCCAGGTGCCTGGCACCTACGCGGTGACCATCACCCACCCCAAGGCCTTCCGCAAATATCTGCTCGAACAACTGCGCCCGCTGATGGACGATTTCACCGTGCGGGTGGAAGTCGGTGTCAGCGAGCAGAACATCCCTTATCCCTATGTAGTGGAAGGCGGCGATGAGCTGGGCGGCTCGGGCGTGACTGCCGCCGAGCTGGCGCGGGTATTCCCCAGCACCGACCTGTCGGCCACCTCCGATGGCATCGCCGACGGCCTTTACGAATGGGAAGGCGCCGACCCGATGCCGCTGGCGCTGTTCGACGCGGCGCGTACCGACTTTTCCCTGCGCCGCCTGGTGCACTACACCGGCAGCGACTGGCGCCACGTGCAGCCGTGGATCCTGCTGACCAACTACCACCGCTACGTCGACCAGTTCATCCATCTGGGCCTCGAACGCCTGCGCGACGACCCGCGCTTCGTGCGCATGGTCCTGCCGGGCAACGTGGTGATCGAGCGCGGCATCGACGAAGGCGAGGCCAACTCCATCGTCGCCAGCGTCGAATGGCACCGCTTCCAGATGCCGGCCTACCACCTGATCGCCGAGGATGGCGACGGCGTGACGCTGGTGAACATCGGCGTCGGCCCGTCCAACGCGAAGAACATCACCGACCACCTGGCCGTGCTGCGACCGCACTGCTGGCTGATGGTCGGCCACTGCGGCGGCCTGCGTCAGTCGCAGACCATCGGCGACTACGTGCTGGCCCACGCCTACATGCGCCGCGACGGTATTCTCGACCGCGTGCTGCCGCCGCACATCCCGATTCCGGCGCTGGCCGAAGTACAGGTGGCATTGCAGGAAGCCGCGGCGCTGGTCACCGGCGAGCGCGGCGAGCAGCTCAAGCGCCGCCTGCGCACCGGCACCGTGCTGACCTACGACGACCGCAACTGGGAGCTGCACTGGGCCCAGGAGCGTCCGCTGATCAACCTGGCGCGGGCCATCGCGGTGGACATGGAAAGCGGCACCATTGCCGCCCAGGGTTATCGCTTGCGGGTGCCCTACGGCACGCTGCTGTGCGTATCCGACAAGCCGCTGCACAGCGAGATCAAGTTGCCCGGTGCGGCCACGGCGTTCTATCAGCGGGCAGTGAGCCAGCACCTGTCGATCGGCATCGCCGCCGTCGACCTGCTGCGCACTCAGCTCAACTCGCTGCATTCGCGCAAGTTGCGCAGCTTCGACGAGCCGCCGTTCCGCTGATCTGTGGCATGGCGCGGGCCGCCTGCCGGGGCGATGGTGTCGCCCTGGCCGCATGATGAGAGCCGATGGAGAGCGTTGCCGATGATCGATCCTCGCAAGACCCCGGCGGGCCGTGTGCTCGCCTTGCTCGACCTGACCTCACTGAACGAGGCGGACAACCTGCAGAGCACCGTCGATCTCTGCCGCCGCGCGCTGACGCCTTACGGTGAAGTCGCGGCAGTGTGTGTCTGGCCGAAGCTGGCGCACGTTGCCCGGCGCACCCTCAACACCCTGGGTGGGCGTTCGGTCAAGGTGGCCAGCGTGTGCAACTTCCCCACTGGCGATGCTCCGCTGGCCGATGTGGTGGAAGAGGTGCGCAAGACGCTCGCCGAAGGCGCCGACGAGATCGACCTGGTCTACCCCTGGCGCAAGCTCAAGGCCGGCGGCGAGCCCGGCGCGGTGGAGTTGATCCGCGCCTGCAAGACGCTGTGCGGGCCGTACCACCGGCTGAAGGTGATCCTCGAAACCGGCGAACTGGCTGACCCCGAACTGATCCGCAGGGCATGCCGCGATGCCATCGCCGGTGGCGCCGATTTCCTCAAGACCAGCACCGGCAAGGCGTCGGTCAATGCCACGCCCGAGGCGGTGCAGGTGATGCTGGAGTGCATCGGGGAGGCGGGGAGCAAGGTGGGACTGAAAGTTTCCGGCGGGCTGCGTACCCTGGCCGACGCGCAGCGCTACCGGGCGCTGGTCGAGGAACGCTTCGGTGCCGCCTGGATTACGCCGGAGCACCTGCGTTTCGGCGCCTCCGCGTTACTCGACGACCTGCTGCGCGAGCTGGGCGGCGAAGCCCGCCCGGTCTCCACACGGGACTATTGAACCCACGCGTTGACGCTGCGTGGGGCGGGCCTAGAATGCTCGCCTCGCGCCTAAGGGGCGCTTCTCCGGTCGGACTTTCGCCGACCCCTTTCTGCTGGTGATCCCATGTCCTTTCGTGTCCCCACGCACCTGACCAACCCGCTGCGCCGCTTTGCCCGCCGCCTGGTGGACAACGGCACGCCGGAAGTCGCCGCGCCGCTGCCGCTTCCCGATGGCCTGGCCGGTGAGCCCTGGTATTCGGTGGGCCGGGCGGTGGATGGCCTGGGCGGCGAGCGCGTCGATGGCTGGTGTCTCGAAGAATGGCCGGGGCTGGCGCTGCGTGCGCACTTCAGCGCCTGCTGGCGCGATGCCCGGGGACGACTGTGGAACGTGTTGCCGGGTGCCACGGCCATCGCCTTCCTGCCCGATCCGAAGCGCCGCTACGAAGGCGTGCCGCTGCCGGAACACTTCCACGCCCTGGAGCGCGATGAGCTGCTGGAAGACTACCTCTGGCTCCGCCGCGAACTGGCCCGCCACCAACTCGACGACGAGCGCCGCGAAGTCCGCCAGAGCATGTGCCTGCGCCTGGAAAGCTGGCTGGAGCTGGGTGGCCGTGGCGACAAACCGTGCCCCTGCAACAGCGGCAAGCGCTACCGTGGTTGCTGCAGCAGGCGGGTCCGGGAGAACTAGAAATTCACGCCGTTTTCCGGTGGAAACCGAAGGCTTGAAAAAGAGGCGGAGGATCAATAGGTTACTGGAAGTGTGTTCCCCACGGGTGTGGGGATGAACCGCTGCGCATGCGTGAACCGACCGTTGCCGACATGTGTTCCCCACGGGTGTGGGGATGAACCGGTGGTGGAGCAGATGATTGACGCCAACCCCGGGTGTTCCCCACGGGTGTGGGGATGAACCGGGTTAGGGGTGGAGGAGGATTCGAAGCGCTTCGTGTTCCCCACGGGTGTGGGGATGAACCGGCGAACGACGACCGTGTTCCGCGTGCCGTCAGGTGTTCCCCACGGGTGTGGGGATGAACCGCGACAGGTAGCAGCGCCGACCGTCAGTTGGCCGTGTTCCCCACGGGTGTGGGGATGAACCGCTCGACCTGAACAGCATGGCCAGACTCTTCTGGTGTTCCCCACGGGTGTGGGGATGAACCGGTTCGCGTGGAGGCGCGTGGAGCGCCCAGCAGGTGTTCCCCACGGGTGTGGGGATGAACCAGTTCCAGCGCTTCATCGAGGCGCAACCGGAGAGTGTTCCCCACGGGTGTGGGGGGGGGGAGCCATCGTGGTGACGGCTCGGCAGGTGGTGGACGTTGTGTTCCCCACAAACGTGGGGATGACCCCGGACCAGGGGGCGAAACTGCGCAGCCAACCCCCGGGTTCCCCGCCCTGGCGGGGATGAATCAGGTATCCCGCCGCAGCGGTGGAGAACCGCGTCCTGTTTTCCACCTCGGCATTGCTACGGCGCCACTCCCGGCAGTTTCGGTACGAGCCATTGTTCTCCCGGCTTCGGCGCGCGGAAGCGTTCCGCTGCCACGCCGTGCTGCTGCAAGGCGGCAGCGAGGTCGGCGAGTGGGGTGAACTGGCCCTCGTCGCTGAGGCGGAAGGTGCCGAAGTGGATCGCCATGCTGCAGTGCGAGTCGAGCTGTTGGTGGGCCTGCACAGCGTCGTCGGGGTTCATGTGGTGGTGGCGCATGAACCAGCGCGGTTCGTAGGCGCCGATGGGCAGGGCGGCGAAACGCATCGGGCCGAAGCGCTGGCGTATCAGCGCGAATTCCGGGCCCAGGCCGGTATCGCCGGGAAACAGCACCGGGCCGTCCGGTGATTCCAGCACGAAACCCAGCCACAGCGTGCGATTGGTATCGCTGCGCGAGCGTGCCGACCAGTGTTGCGCCGGTACGCCGGTCAGCAGCATGCCTTCGTGCAGCGGCAGGCTCTGCCACCAGTCGATTTCCACGATGTCGGCGAAACCGCAGGCGCGGATCAGCTCGCCGTTGCCCAGACCGGTCACGACCTTGGCGGACGGGAAGCGTCGCGCCAGCGCGTTCAGGCTACCGATATCCAGGTGGTCGTAGTGGTTATGGCTGACCAGGATCAGGTTGATCGGCGGCAGTTCGTCCAGGGCCAGCCCCGGCGGGTGAATGCGCTTGGGGCCGACGAAGCTGAACGGGCTGGTGCGCTGACACCACAGCGGGTCGGTGAGGATGTTCAGCCCACGGTGCTGGATCAGCAGGGTGGCGTGGTTGATATAGGTGACGCGCAATTCGTCGCCCGAGACGCGCGCTGGCGTTTCCGGTCGGGCTTCGCGGCCAGGCTGGGGCTGCCAGGCCGGCTGACGGCCTCGTTCGCGCTGCCATTTGAGGAAGGCGCGCAGGCCGTGGTGCGGTCGGCGGTCGAGATTGTGGAAACGCTGGCCATCGAAGTGTGCGGTCTGCGGGCCGCGGTGGCGGGCACCGAGACGGCCACTGAGGTTGAGCAGGGTGATCAGCCAGGAGGGGCGGCTCATGGAAGTGCTCTTGCGGTGGGGACTTGGCACAACCTAGCATGCCGGCATTCGCCACACCCCTATCCTCGGTTACCAGTCGTTTCGCCATGTCCCGTCCGCCTCGTCCCGCTTCCCGCCGTCCTGCCACTCGGCCCTCGCCACGTCGCGTGGCGAAGGCGCCACCCGCGCAACCCAAGCTGATCCTGCTGAACAAACCGTTCGACGTGCTGACCCAATTCAATGACAGCGAGGGCCGCACGACGCTCAAGGATTTCGTCGATGTTCCCGGCGTGTACCCGGCCGGTCGGCTGGATCGCGATAGCGAGGGCCTGCTGCTGCTGACCAACGATGGCCGCCTGCAGGCGCGCATCGCCGACCCGCGGCACAAACTGCCGAAGACCTATTGGGTTCAGGTGGAGGGCGAGCCGAACGAGGAACAGCTCGATCGGCTGCGCAAAGGCGTGCAGCTCAACGATGGCACGACGCTGCCGGCCGAGGCGCGCTTGCTGGACGAGCCGCAATTGTGGGAACGCAATCCGCCAGTGCGTTTCCGCAAGTCGGTGCCTACGGCCTGGCTGGAGCTGGTGATCCGCGAAGGGCGCAATCGCCAGGTGAGGCGAATGACGGCAGCCGTCGGCCTGCCAACCCTGCGCCTGGTGCGCGTGCGGATCGGGCCGTGGGGCCTGGATGGCCTGCTGCCGGGGGAGTGGCGGGAAGTCAGCCCCGAACTCTGAGATTCGGGGCGCTCGCAGGCGAAGGCGTCAGAAGCCGCCTTCCAGCCCTGCGACGACGAAGGACTTGATCAGGAAGCCGAGTACACCAAGGCCCAGTGCGAAGAACAGCACCATCGTGCCCATGCGGCCCGCCTTGGACTTCTTGGCGAGGTCCCAGACGATGAAGGCCATGAACAGGATCAGGGCGGTGACCAGCCCATACATCATCCAGTCTTCGAAACTCTCGTTCATTGCTGCTCCTGCCCGGTGCGGAAAGTGCCCGTGGGGCGCCGGGACTGACGGTGGTGGTAGAGAAGGCGCGCATTATACGCATCTGGATGTTTGTTGATCAGATGTGTTCATTAATTGATCAGTTATTGCCGTAACAGGGCGGCTTGCCGGGGAAGATCGCGCTACGTGGCTTCCGGTAGGAGATTTTCGGGGCCGGACATGCGGTCGGAACGCCTGGAGTGCGCCGTTATGTCGCAGGCTGGATCAGACTCGCAGGTGGTCCAGCGGCAGCTCGGTACTGGCCATGACGTTGCGCAGCACGAAGCTGGAGCGCACGCTGGTGACCCCTTCGATACGGGTCAGGGTGCCCAGCAGGAAGTGCTGGTAATGCTCCATGTCCGGCACCATCACCTTGAGCTGGTAATCCGCGTCCATACCGGTTACCAGGCTGCACTCAAGGACTTCCGGGCACTTGCCGATCACCTGCTGGAAGTGCTCGAAGCGTTCCGGGGTGTGGCGGTCCATGCCGATCAGGACGAAGGCGGTGAGGCTCAGGCCAAGTTTCTTGCTGTCGAGCAGCGCGACCTGACGGACGATGTAGCCGTCGTCTTCCAACTGCTTCACCCGCCGCGAGCAGGGTGAGGGCGACAGGCCGATGCGTTCGGCCAGCTCCTGATTGGAGATGCGCGCGTCGCGTTGCAGTTCGGCAAGAATGCGCAGGTCGTAGCGGTCCAGCTTGTCCATGAAAGCCTCTGTTTTCTATTGAATTGCGCTTTTTGCGTAATTTGTAGAGATTTGTTGCTCAGGTGGTGCCTGCGTGAGCAATCTTAGCAATCATTTCCCTCCCTTGTCGCCGTACTATTTCTCCCAGATTCACGGCCCGGACACTACGTCCCCAGCGATCCGCCCAATCAGGCGCTTCGCGGCCCGCCGATCCCACCGGATCGTGCCGGCCCCCGGGCTACGCACTGCCCAGAAGGCGGAGCGAGGTGAGCCGGCGCCAACAGCGACGAGCAGGACGAGATTCCCGAAGGGAGGCTGACGAGCCTCCCTTTTTTCTTGCCCGCAATTTCTCCCCCATCTTTACCCTGTCTTTACTCAGCGCCTTGCAATACGGGGGCTGCGCCGTGGTCTATGGCAATATCGCATCACTGTATTCGGCCTTGGCCGAAGTGAGGAATCCATGAAGTCGGGCATCTGGCGGCTCGCCGGGAGCGCGCTGCTCTCGCTGGCAATCTCCGGGCAGGCGGCCGTTGCCGCCAGCTTTGGCGGTGCGGATATTCAGGGCGGGCCGAGCCAAGGAGGGCAGAGCCAGCATCAGGGGCAGGGCGGTCAGGGCCGGCCGGGTGGCCACGGCGGCGACTCCGGCGGCGGCAAGTTCGGCTCTCAGGATGTGCACGGCGGCGGTGGCTGGCAGGGCCGTCCCCCAGGCAACAATGGCGGACAATGGCAGGGCCGTCCGCCAGGTGGCAACGATGGCCAGTGGCACGGCGGCTCGCCGGGCAACAACGGCGGGCAATGGCAAGGCCGCCCGCCGGGAGGTGGTTCGGGGAACCAGTGGCAGGGCAATAACGGCGGCCAGGGACAGAATCGCCCGCCGGCCGATCGTGACGATCACGGCAAGTTTGGCTCCCACGAAATCCAGCGACCACCGCCCGGTGGCTGGCAGGGGCGTCCGCCGGCCAATCACGGCAACTGGGGGCCGCATCCGTCCTACTGGCGGCCGGGATATGTCGTGAACACGGTGCCGCCGGGGCACTATCGCGTGCCATACCGGGGGGCGGACTACTTCTTCAACGATGGCTACTGGTATCGCCCCTACGGCTCGCGCTACGTGGTGGTGGCGCCGCCCTACGGCGTTCGGGTGCGCTACCTCCCGTCCTATGCCGAGCAGGTGTGGATCGGCAGTGTCGGCTACTTCCTGGTGGCCGGCACCTATTACCTGTGGCAGGCCGGCTCGCAGGACTATGAAGTGGTGGCACCGCCAGTCGCGCAGCCGGCGATGGCGCAGGCGGGCTATGACGTGGTCGCCTATCCGATCTACGGCCAGGGGCCGGACCAGCAGAGCCGCGACAGGTACGAGTGCCATCGCTGGGCGGCAGAGCAGAGCGGTTTCGATCCGGCCTCGGTGAGCTACGCGCCGCCGGCCGATGTCGCCGACAACTATCGCCGCGCCCTGGGGGCGTGCCTGAGCGGGCGCGGCTACAGCATCAACTGATGGTCTCTTTGCCCACTACTTCCTGCGGGTCGGCGTGCACCAGCACATCGGCCCGCGGGAATTCCCGGTGAATCGCCAGCACCGCTTCGTCGCAGAGCTGATGGGCCTTCGACAGCGGCAGTTCGCCGGGCAGCTCAAGGTGCAACTGGACGAACCAGTGGGTTCCGGAAATCCGCGTGCGCAAGTCGTGGACACCGAGTACGCCGGGTACGCTGCGCACCAGTTCGAGCATGCGGGTGCTGACGTCGGGCGGCAGCTCTTCGTCCATCAGCACGGCAATCGACTCGCGGGCGATCTGGAAGGCGCTCCAGAGAATATAGAGAGCGATCCCGAGGCCGAAGATGGCATCCATCTGCTGCCAGCCGAATTGCGCCAGCACCAGCGCCACCAGGATGCTGCTGTTGAGCAGCAGGTCCGAGCGATAGTGCAGCGAGTCGGCGCGCACGGCGGTGGAGCCGGTGATCTTCACCACATAGGCCTGCACCATCAGCAGCGCGCAGGTCAGCACCAGGGACAGCAGCATGACCGCGATGCCCAGGCCGGCGGCTTCCACGGGCGTCGGATGCTGCAGGCGATCCACCGCCTGGGCACCGACCAGTACCGCGCTCACCGCGATGAACAGCGCCTGGGCCAGCCCCGACAGCGACTCCGCCTTGCCGTGGCCGTAGCGGTGATCGTCGTCCGCTGGGCGGATGGCGTAGTGCACCGCCAGCAGGTTGAGGAACGAGGCGGCGCCATCCATCAGGGAATCGGTGAGGCCAGCCAGCAGGCTGACCGAACCGCTCATCCACCAGGCGATGGCCTTGGTCACGATCAGGGTGAGGGCTACGCCGAGCGACGCGAAGGTCGCCAGTCGCAGCAATTGGGAGTGGCTGGCGTGGGTGATCATGTGTCCATGCGGTCGGGCAGGAAATAGATGTAGTCGAGCAGCGGTGCCTTCTGGCCGAGGGCGGTGAGCGCCGCGCTCATCTGGCCGCGGTGGTGAGTGCCGTGGTTGACCAGGTGCTGGACGATGTTGGCCAGGCTCTGGCGATGTTCCTGGCCGGCCATGTTGCGGTAGTCCAGTTGCACGCCGAGGGTGGCGTCGGTCTGCTTGCTCAACCACAGGCGCCAGGCATCGGCGCCTTCATTGATGAATGCCTCGAGCCCGGCGCGATCCGGGGCGGCCTCGGCGTCGAGGCGTTCGAACTGCCAGGGCTCGCGCTGCACACGGGCGAGCCAGATGCGATCGACCACCGCCAGGTGGTTGAGGGTGCCGTGCAGGCTGCCGAAGAACAGCCCGCGCGGCGCCCGGTAGGCCTCTTCATCCAGGGGAGCCAGGGCCTCCAGGATGCGTTCGTAGGCCCACTGGTGGTACGCCAGGAGTTGTTGAAGGTGTGAAGCGAGAGCGCCGTGCATATCAGGCCTCCGGGCGCAGGCCCAGGCTGGCGAGTTGTTGGAGGCTGCCGCTGCGCTGGATAAGACGCGGATCGTCCAGCGGCAGGCTGCGGCCGGTTTCACGCTCGAGGATCGCCTTGAGTTTAGCCTTATCGACGGTGCCGTCTTCACTCACCGCGTCCTTGAGCTTTTCCGGGGCGACCGAATACTTCGCATCGGGCAGGTAGATCGCGCCGGTGGCGAAGTCTACGCCGAAGGCGATCAGCCCCGGGATGATGTAGAACAACAGACCGATGGCGTCGAAGGCGACGATGGCCGGGTCGATGCGGCCGTCGATCTGGCCGCGGCGATCCGGATAGAACAGGGTGCCGCAGGCCGTCAGTTGGCTGAACAGGGTGGCGCACAGAACCGCGCAGGACACACGAGTGGCGAGACGCATGGAAAACCTCCGGGAGGATGATGCGAGTAACTATATCAACGAGCCGGCGAGTGCTGCTGGCAGATTCGCACCATGCAGCGCGCTCGTTGCTTCTATGACTACTGAGTAGCACTTGCGGTTCGCCCGTTATAATCGCCGCCCCCCGCGTCCGCCGGGTTACCGCCATATGAAGCTTGAATCTCAGGAGCCGGCATGAACGCCCTTCCCATCGACAGCGTCCTCCCCGAGCTGCGCCAGGCGCTGGCCGGCCGCCACGAGGCCGTGCTGGAGGCGCCGCCCGGCGCGGGCAAGACCACCCGCGTGCCGCTGGCGCTGCTGGGCGAGCCGTGGCTGGCCGGGCAGTCGATCCTGATGCTGGAGCCGCGCCGCCTGGCCGCCCGTGCCGCCGCCGAAAGGCTGGCCGCCGAGTTGGGCGAGAAGGTTGGCGAAACGGTGGGCTATCGCATCCGCCTGGACAGCAGGATTGGCCCGAAGACCCGCATCGAGGTGGTCACCGAGGGCATCCTTGCCCGCCGCCTGCAGGATGACCCGGCGCTGGAAGGCGTTGGCCTGGTGATCTTCGACGAATTCCACGAGCGCAGCCTGGACGCCGACCTGGCCCTGGCGCTGACCTTGAACGGCCGCGCGCTGCTGCGGGACGAACCGCCGCTGAAGGTGCTGGTGATGTCCGCCACGCTGGAAGGCGAGCGCCTGTCCGCGCTGCTGGGCGACGCGCCCGTGGTGCGCAGCGAGGGCCGCATGTTCCCGGTGGACATCCGCTGGGGCCGGCCTTGGCAGGCCGGCGAGTTCATCGAGCCACGCGTGGTGCAGACGGTGCTGCAGGCGCTGGCCGACGAGAGCGGCAGCCTGCTGGTGTTTCTGCCCGGCCAGGCGGAGATTCGCCGGGTGGCCGAGCAACTGGGCGATGCGCTCGCCGGCCGCCCTGACATCCTCGTCTGCCCGCTGCATGGCGAACTCGATCTCGACGCCCAGCGCGCCGCCATCGAGCCGGCGCCGGCGGGCAAGCGCAAGGTGGTGCTGGCGACCAACATCGCCGAGACCAGCCTGACCATCGACGGCGTGCGCGTGGTGGTGGACGCTGGCCTCGCGCGGGTGCCGCGCTTCGACCCGGGCAGCGGCATGACGCGCCTGGACACCCAGCGCATCTCCCGCGCATCCGCCACCCAGCGTGCCGGCCGCGCGGGGCGTCTGGAGCCGGGCGCGTGCTACCGGCTGTGGTCCGAGGCGCAACACGATCAATTGCCCGCCTACGGCACGGCGGAAATTCTCCAGGCCGATCTTGCCGGGCTGGCCCTGCAACTGGCGCGCTGGGGCGTAGCCCCGCAGGAGCTGGCCTGGCTCGACCTGCCGCCGGCCGCAGCCTACGCCCAGGCCCAGGACCTGCTGGAGCGCCTCGGCGCGCTGGCATCCCGTGCCGGCGGCGGCAACCTGACGGCCCACGGCCAGGCGATGGCGGAGTTGCCGGCGCATCCGCGTATCGCCCATCTGCTGCTGCGTGGCCATGCGCTGGGGCTGGGCCAGTTGGCCTGCGATCTTGCCGCGTTGCTCGGCGAGCGCGACATCCTGCGCGGCAACGATGCCGACCTGCACCACCGCCTCGCCCTGCTGGCTGGCGAGCAAGGCGGCGGGCGCGCCAGCCGTGGCTCGGTACAGCGCGTGCGGCAGTTGTCGCGGCAGTTCAAGGGCTACCTGCGCGGCCCAGCTCGCGAACCGGTCGCCGACCCCGATCATCCGCGCTGGCTCGGTGGCCTGCTGGCGTTCGCCTACCCGGACCGCATCGCCCGCCAGCGCCGTGCCGGTGGTGGTGAGTACCGTCTGGCCAATGGCCGCGCCGCGCTGTTCGGCGAGCCGGACGCGCTGATGAAGGAGCCCTGGCTGGTGATCGCCGACCTTGGCAGCCGCCAGGGCCAGCGCGAGGAGCGCATCTATCTCGCGGCGGCGCTGGAGCCGGTGCTGTTCGACTCCATTCTCGCCGAGCAGGTCAGCGTGCATGACGAGCTGGACTGGGACGAGCGCGAGGGCGTGCTGCGTGCCGAGCGCCAGCGCAAGGTCGGTGAGCTGGTGCTGTCCAGCGAAGCGCTGCCCAACCTCGATGCCGATGCCCGTAGCCGCGCGCTGCTTGGGCTGGTGCGGCGCAAGGGCCTGGAGCTGCTGCCGTGGACGCCGGAGTTGCGCCAGTGGCAGGCTCGGGTCGCCTTGCTGCGACGGCTCGATCTGCAGAGCAAGGGCGAAAGCGAATGGCCGGACGTCAGCGACGCGGCGCTGCTGGCTTCGCTGGAAGACTGGCTGCTGCCGTACCTTGGCAAGGTCTCGCGGCTGGCGCATTTCGCCAATCTGGAGCTGGCCGGCATGCTTCATGCCGTGCTGCCGTGGCCGTTGCCGCAGCGGCTGGACGAGCTGGCGCCGCGTAGCTTGCAGGTGCCATCCGGCTCGAACATCCGCCTGGACTACACCGAGTTTCCGCCGGTGCTTGCCGTTCGCCTGCAGGAGCTGTTCGGCCTCGCCGACACGCCGCGCGTCGCCGGTGGCAGGGTCGCGGTGAAGCTGCATCTGCTGTCGCCAGCGCAGCGCCCGGTGCAGGTGACCCAGGACCTGGCCAACTTCTGGCGCAGCACCTACGCCGAGGTGAAGAAGGATCTCAAGGGGCGCTACCCCAAGCACTACTGGCCAGACGATCCGCTGATCGCCGAGCCGACGGCGCGGGCGAAGCCGCGCAAGGGCTGACCGCCAGCGAGTGCCTGTGCGCAGGGGGCAAACGCCATCCTGTGCCGGGCTTCGATTTGTGCCGGCTCCGGCCGGTGCTACGGCAATTCCATTTCGTAGCCCGCCGCCTTCAACTCATCGTAGGCGTGGTCGAGCTGCGCGCGCAGCGCTTCGGCATCCGGGGCGCGGCGGGAAACGATCAGCTTGGTCGGCACGCTGTACAACCGGTCGAAGGCCAACGGCGCCATCTGCAATTCGCGGCGCGCCTGCTCCACCGGTGTCTGGTAGTCGATCAGGTAGTCGCCTCGCCCGCGTTCGAGCATCTGCAACGCCGCCACGTGGGTGCTGGTGCGGTGCTGTTCCAGCTTCAGTTGCGGGTCCTCCAGCAGGTCGGTGATGGGTTTCCAGTAGCTGTAGCCGCTGATCAGGATCACCCGTTTGCCGGCCAGTCCCTGGGGCAGTGGCGGGGAGGGGTGCGATGGCAGGCGATAGAGGTTGAGGTCGACATGGCCGAGCACGCGCTCGCATTCCAGTGTGCTGTCCGCCAGTTCAGCCTTGCCCGGCGCGCCGGCCCAGAGTTGCACGCTGCCATCCTGCAGGCCGAGGTACAGCCGCGCGCTGGGCAGCGAGCGGAACTCCGCTCGATAGCCGGCCTTGAGCAGGATGCGCCGGACTATTTCGGCGCCGCTGCCGCGCGTGGTGCCGTCGGGGGCGGTGTAGGTGTACGGCGGGAATTCGTAGTAGCCGACGCTCAGGGCCGGGAGCGGCCTTGGCAGGCGGTCGGCCAGGGTGGGCTTGCCACTGGCGCTGGCGTGTAGGCAGAACAGTGCGGCGATCAGCCAGGCGATACGGCGAAAGGGCATGGAGACCTGCGGGAGTGTTGTCGTTTTTTTACGCGGCGGGCGGAGCATGCGGCGAGCTCCGTGTGCTTGTCCAGCCTCGCCCGGCGCCCGCGTGCGGCATTGCTCAATGCGGCAGCAGGAAGCGCCCGGTGAGCGGCAGGTGATTGGAGATGCGCAGGGTGTCGTTGCTCCGTACGCCGGCTTCGATACGGCTCAGGCGCGGGCTGTAGATCAGGTAGTCGAGGGTGCGGTCGGGCTTGTGCACGCGGGGGTCGTTGGGAAAGTGGGTGTACCAGTTCTCCTGCTCGGCGCCGCTGGACTCCTGCACCGCCGGGATCATCGGGAAGCGTGCCGCCAGCAGGTTAAGCTCGCTGTTGGCGCGGTACGGCGCGCGCAGCACTTCCGGCAGGTAGGGATACTGGCCCAGCGGCAGCAGGCCGAGGTCGCCGCCAAGCAGCCAGGGCTGGCCGGCGCGTTGCAGGCTGCTCAGGTGCAGCTCCAGGGCGTCCACCTGGCGTTGCGGCGTGTCATCGCCGTTGGGGCGCTCCAGGCGGGTGTTGATCACGGTGAGCTTGCCGCCGCCACGAATCGGCAGCTCGCTCTGCAGGAGCGCCGGCTGCGGGGCGAACAGGCGCAGCAGCGGGATCGACGCGCGCTGCGGCAGGGCGAGGCGCTCGCCCGAGGTGATCTGGAAGCGGCTGAAGGTCACCAGCTTGCGCCCGGCGCTGCCGAACACGTGGGGATTGGGGTCGAAGCGAGCCTTCCAGTCGAAGGCGGCGGTGGAGCAGGGATAGAGGTCGGCAAGGCGTGCGCCGATCAGTGCCTGCTGGTCCTGCTCGCCGGTTGCCGCGGCGCCGTCGTCGACTTCCTGCAGCAGGACGATGTCCGGCGTTTCATCACGGATCACCCGCACCACTTCGTCGAGGGTGTAGGCGAGGTCTTCGGCGCTGGGCTTGTCGTCCGGGCCAGTGGTATCGGGCAGGTCGTCCCAGAAGATGTAGCGCTTGCCCGCCAGGTACTGGACGTTCCAGGTCATCACCTTCAGCGCCTGCCCCGGCTGCAGCAGCGCTGCCGGCGCGCGGCACTGCGCGGCGACGGCTTCGCGTCCGGCGGGGTGCCAGGCCAGCAGCCAGGCCGCCGCGGTGGCAGCGAGGAGCAGGACGATGAGCAGGATGAACAGAATGCGTCGCGGCTGGGACAGGTTCATGGAGTTCTGGGGCTATCCTTGGTCTGGCGAGAGGATAGTGTCTGTGACCGCGCTTTTCACCTGTGCGTTTCCCTCGCGAAGCATCCTGCAACCTTGTGGCGCGCCCGCGCCGGGAGGTTCGTCCCATGAGCGCAGCGCTGATCGACCGGCGCGGACCCTGCCCGGTAGCGGTACGCCCCGGCGAAGATTACCTCTGGTGCCCTTGTGGATGCAGTACCAGTCAGCCTTTCTGCGGCGGTTCGCACAAGGGTGCGGGCCTCGTGCCGTTCAGGTTTCACGCTGAGCGCGATGAGCCGCTGTACTTCTGTGGCTGCAAGCGGATCCACACGCCGCCCTGCTGCGACGGTACCCACGAATCCCTGTAGGAGACCGGCATGCCTCGCAAACTGTTCGCCCATCAGGTCTATCGACACAAGGTCGTACTGATCACCGGCGGTTGCTCGGGCATCGGCCGGGCGCTCGTTCTGCGCTTTGCCCAGGCCGGCGCGCATCTGGTGATCCTCGATCTCGATCAGTCGGCGCTGGACAGCCTGGTTCAGCATCTGCATGGGCACCTCAACGTCGAGGCGCTCGGCCTGCGCTGCGACATCACCGATGCAGAGGCGGTACGCCGCAGCGTGAACCTGGCGGTCGAGCGCTTCGGCGGTATCGATGTGCTGGTGAACAACGCCGGCATCACCCATCGCAGCCTGTTCGCCGATACTGACCTTGCGGTGTTCCAGCGAGTCATGGCGGTGAACTTCTACGGCGCGCTGCACTGCACGCAGGCGGTGTTGCCCAGCCTGCTGGCGCGGCGGGGGCAGATCGTCGTCCTCAGCTCACTGACCGGCTTCGCGCCGTTGCTCTACCGCAGCGCCTACAACGCCAGCAAACATGCACTGCATGGCTTGTTCGACACGCTGCGCATGGAGATCGACGGCAGTGGCGTGGCGGTGATGCTGGCCTGCCCCGGTTTCACTGCCACCGACCTGCGCAAGAACGCGCTGGTCGGCGATGGCTCGGTGATCCGCCAGCCGGCGCTGGTGCTGGGTGCGGAGGTCGCGTCGCCGCGCGATGTGGCGGAAGCGATCTACCAGGGCGCGGCCCGCCGGCGGCGGCTGCTGGTACTGTCCAACGTCAACTGGCAGGCGCGCATTCTCGCCCGGTTCTTTCCGCGGCTGTTCGAGAAGCTGCTGGTGCCTAAGATGTCGGGGCTCAAGCCGGGCCACTAGCTCTTCGCGGGGCGCGCAGGGAAGCGAGGTCGAAGCCATCTGCAGGATGGGCGTCGTACGCTTCCCCTGTGCGCCTGCGCTGCGTCAGTGCGAGTGTGAATCGTGGGCGTGGCCTGCCAGCTCCATGTCCCAGAACGATGCCTCGATCTTGTGCCCGTCCAGGTCGCGGACGAAGCAGCCATAGTACGGGTCGCCATACAGCGGGCGAGGGCCTGGCGCACCATCGTCGGTGGCACCGGCGGCGATGGCTGCCTGGTAGAAGGCGTCCACCGCTTCGCGGGTGTTGGCAATGAAGCCGAAATGGGTGCCGTTGCCGACGCTGGCGGGGCGGCCGTCGATGGGAGTCTGCAGCCAGAACTCGGGAAACTCGCGGCCATAGGCCACCGCGCCGGGGTGCTCCATGATCTGCGTGCAGCCAAGGGTGGGCAGCACCGCGTCGTAGAACGCCTTGGCGCGAGCGAAGTCATTGGTGCCGATGGAAATGTGCGAGATGCAGCTGGGCGGATAGCTTGGTTGGTCGCTCACGGGAGTCTCCGGTGCAAGGCAGAAGACTCCAGCGTAGAAGACAGGTGTATGCCGCGCCGGCGAAAGTGTTGCGGCGTGCTGCGGTGCCTCAGGCTTCGGGCTCCGGGGCGAGGATGAAGATGCGGTAGGCCGCCACCGTCAGCATCAACTGGAAGAACCCGCTGGCCGAATGCAGGACCACGCCCAGCGCGGGCGAGTCCTCGGCGGTCTGGCTGATCCAGCCCTCGACCAGCCATACCGGCGCGAGGATCGCCAGCGCAGTGGTCAACAGCAGGAAGAAGTGCCCGGTGGTCAGGCGGTAGCTTTCCCGCATGGCGTCGATCGGTGTGTGCCCGCGCTGCACCAGGAGAAACTCGGAAAAGGCCATCTTGATCATGATGAAGAGGCCCGGCAGCACCATCAGCGACAGGCCGACCAGGATCAACAGGGAACTCAGCGCCGACAGCAGTGCGAACGCCGGCCACAGCCGCAGCGCTGCGTTCCACAGTTCGCGCACGCCACGCTCGCGGCCTTCGCCCCGGTCGATGAGGAAGAGGATCAGGCTGGCGGTGTACAGCGGATAGAACACCAGGCCGGCAGCCATGCCCCAGGGCGCGAAGTTCTGCGACCCGGCCGCGACGTCGATCTGCCGCTGGACCAGCGTTTCCACGACGATCCACGGCAGGCACAACGGCAGCAGGGTGCCGATGTGTCGGGAAAAGAAGAACCAGGTGTCGCGCAGGATCGAGATGGGATTCATCGGCATGGGAGAAGGATCGAAGGCCCTCGACTCTAACTTAAGCAAACCTTCAGTTGAAGGTAGGACATTTCAACTGCCGGAACTTGTTTTTCACCGGCCCGATCCAATCTTTCGTCGAACACCACGCTCACTCGAGGCCTGTCATGAATTCCGAAGAGCAATCCCTGATCGATGGTCTGTTCAGCCGCCTGCGCGATGCCGAGCAGCAGACGGCGCAGCGCGACGCGCAGGCCGAGGCGCAGATCAACAGGCATCTGGTCCGGCAGCCCGCCGCGCCGTACTACATGGCCCAGGCGCTGTTGATCCAGGAGGCGGCGATCAAGCGCCTGGACCAGCGCCTCAAGGAACTGGAGGCGCAAGCCCAGGAGCCGCGGCCCAGCAGCGGCGGTTTCCTCGCTGGCCTGTTCGGCGGCGGCCAGCGTGACGAGCCGCGCGCCGCCCAGCCGCAGCAGCGCCCCGATGGCTGGGGCCAGACGCGCTTCTCCCAGCCCGGCGGCAGTGGCGGCTATGCGAGCAACCCCAATGATTTCCGTCCAGCCCAACCGGCCCAGGCTGCCCCGCAGGGCGGCGGCTTCATGCGCGGTGCGCTGCAGACCGCCGCTGGTGTCGCCGGTGGCGTGATGGTGGCGGACCTGCTGACCAGCATGTTCCACCACAGCCAGCCGCAGGAAATCGTCGAGGTGATCCAGGAACCGTTGCAACAGGAACCGTCGAATTTCGACGATTCGCTGCAGGGCGGCGACCGCTACGCCGACAACGGCTTTACCGATACCGGCTACGACGATGGCGGCTTCAATGACGACCCCGGGTTCTTCGACGACGGCGACATGTTCAGTTGATCCGGTAGCACTGGCGGGGGGCGGGCGCACTGTCGATAATGCGCCCCCGCCGATACCGCCCCGGAGCCACCGTTGAAGACCATCGCCCTGTTCGCCGACGTGCAGAACCTCTACTACACCGTGCGTCAGGCCTATGGCTGTCACTTCAACTACGCCGCGCTGTGGGCTGCGCTCAGCGGCCAGGGCAGCATCGTCCAGGCATACGCCTACGCCATCGACCGTGGTGACGCGAAGCAGCAGCAGTTCCAGCAGATCCTGCGCAACCTCGGCTTCACCGTGAAGCTCAAACCCTATATCCAGCGCAGCGATGGCTCGGCCAAGGGCGACTGGGACGTCGGCATCACCATCGACATCCTCGACGCCGCGCCCAAGGTGGATGAGATCGTCCTGCTTTCCGGCGATGGCGACTTCGACCTGCTGCTCGAACGTGTACGTGCCGGCGGCACCGAGGCTGCCGCCTACGGGGTGCCGGGCCTCACCGCCCAGGCGCTGATCCGCGCCGCCAGCCGCTATGTCCCCATCGAAGGCTCGCTGCTGCTGCGCCACTGATCCCAGCGGCTACAATGCCGCCCATTCCGAACTCTATTGCGAGCGCTCCATGACCTTCGCCTCCCTCGGCCTGATCGAACCTCTGCTGCGTGCCCTCGACGGCCTTGGCTATCGCACGCCAACGCCGGTCCAGGCCCAGGCCATTCCCGCGGTGCTCAAAGGCCGCGACCTGCTCGCCGCTGCGCAGACCGGAACCGGCAAGACCGCTGGCTTCGCCCTGCCGCTGCTACAGACGCTGCTGCAGGAAGGCCCGCAGGTGGCGAGCAACTCGATCCGCGCGCTGGTGCTGGTACCGACCCGCGAGCTGGCCGAGCAGGTGCATGAAAGTTTCCGCGCGTACGGCCAGCACCTGCCGTTGCGCACCGCCGTGGCTTACGGCGGGGTGAGCATCAACCCGCAGATGATGAAGCTGCGCAAGGGCGTCGACGTGCTGGTCGCGACGCCAGGCCGGCTGCTCGACCTGTACCGGCAGAACGCCCTGAAATTCGCCCAGTTGCAGGTGCTGGTACTGGACGAAGCCGACCGCATGCTCGACCTGGGGTTCGCCCGCGAGCTGGACGAGGTGTTTGCCGCGCTGCCCAAGCGCCGGCAGACCCTGCTGTTCTCCGCGACATTCTCCGATGCGATCCGCCAGATGGCGCGCAATCTCCTGCGTGATCCGGCAGCCATCGACGTGGCGCCGCGCAACACCGCCGCCAGAACGGTGAAGCAGCACCTGGTCACCGTGGACAAGAAGCGCAAGGCCGAACTGTTCCTGCACCTGCTGCGCGAACAGGGCTGGCGCCAGGCACTGGTGTTCGCCAAGACCCGCAAGGGTGTCGATGAACTGGTGGGCCTGTTGCAGGCCGAAGGCATCGCCGCCGACTCGATCCACGGCGACAAGCCGCAGCCGGCCCGCTTGCGTGCCTTGGCGCGGTTCAAGGCCGGCGAGGTGGATTTCCTGGTCGCCACCGACGTGGCGGCGCGCGGCCTGGACATCCAGGAGATGCCACTGGTGGTCAACTTCGACCTGCCCATCGTCCCCGAGGACTATGTGCACCGCATCGGTCGTACTGGCCGTGCCGGCGCGAGCGGGCAGGCTATTTCGCTGGTCTGCGCGGACGAGGTTCAGCAACTGGCAGCCATCGAGACACTGATCGGCCAGACCCTGAAGCGCCACGAGGAAGATGGCTTCGAGGCCGAGCACCGCGTACCGACCACTGCGCCGGGCGGCCAGGTGCTGAAGAAGCCCAAGAAGCCCAAGAAGCCCAAGCAGCCCAAGGTTCCCGACGGCAAGCCGGGCAAGGTGCACCTGGGCTCGCTGCTGGACGACAAGCCGCAGGTGAAGGCGGTGCGCAAGGCACCCGGATTCGGCCTGGGCGGTGGCAAACCAGCAGGCGGAAAGCCCGCGGGCGGCAGGCCGGGCGCTGGCAAGCCGGCTGGCAGGAAGAAGCCGAGGGCCTGAACGCGGCCCCGGGCGGGCCGCCATCGACGCAGGCGGCGCCATTTAAGGCTGCCGGGCGAGTCCAGGTGCCCGGCGATGCGGCGGCAAAGCCCGGATCGAACTCACAGCGGGCGCTGCATGTAGCGATGATCGGCCACGCTGGGCAGATGAGAAGGCCGCTCGATCTGCACGCGAAAGCCGAGACGTTCATAGAGTGCCTGGGCCTTCGGATTGGCCGCCGAGACATCCAGCGCCGCCATCGATACCCCGGCGCGCCGGCCGCGTTGCAGCAGGTGATCGATCAACTGGCTGCCCAGCCCTTCGCCGCGCAGTTCCGGCGTGACACCCAGGTGCGCGAGGTACAGCGTGCGGCGTGGTGGAGGGCAGATGATGCGCTCCAGTTGCAGGCCGCGCCGGATGACCGGTAGCGAGCCGGCGCCGAAGAAGCCGAGGATCTGCCGGCTGGCCGCGAGCAGGTAGCCCAGGTTCTGCTCGCCGCCGAACACCGTGCCAGCCGCGACCACGCGGCCGTCCAGCTCACCGACCCAGTGCTGGCGCCAGCCGAACTGACCGCTGCCCTGTGCGAAGGCGTAGCGCAGGAAGTCCTGGGCGTTGTTGCGGCCGGGGCGGGCGAAGGCATAGTCGAATGCCTCGGGGCCGGAGCTGTAGATCAGCGGCACGGCGGCGTCGACATCGGCGGGGCGGGCGGGGCGGAAGGTCAGTGGCATGCAGATGACTCCTGGGTGGGAGTCTGAAATCTAGCACTATGGTGCCATTTTGGCAGCGCTCAATCTCGCGCGCCTTGCAGCCAGCGCAGCGCCCCAAGGCCAGCCGCGCGCCCACAGGCGAAGCAGGCGGTGAGCAGGTAGCCGCCGGTTGGCGCTTCCCAGTCGAGCATTTCGCCGGCGCAGAACACGCCGGGCACGGCGTTCAGCATCAGGTGTTCGTCCAGTGCTTCGAAGCGCACGCCGCCGGCGCTGCTGATGGCTTCATCCAGTGGGCGCGGACGCACGACACGCAACGGCAGCGCCTTGATTGTCGCGGCCAGGCGTGCCGGATCGGCGTAGTCCTCGGCATTGGACAGCTCGCGCAACAGCCCGGCGCGCACACCGTCCAGTCCGAGCCGGCCACGCAGATGGTTGGCCACGGACTTCGAGCCGCGTGGCTGGGCGATGGCCTTGGCCACCTGTTCCGGGCTGCGGCCGGGCAGCAGGTCCAGGTACAGCGTGGCGCTGCCGCTGGCATTGATGCGCTCGCGGAGTGCCGCGGACAGCGCGTAGATCAGGCTGCCCTCGATTCCCCCGGCGGTCACCACGAACTCGCCCTGGCGCGGCGCCTTGTCGTCCAGCGAGATGGCGACTGGCTTGACCGGCGAGCCGGCGAACTTGTCGCGGAAGAAATCGCTCCAGCCCTCCACCTCGAAGCCGCAGTTGGCGGGCTGCAACGGCGCGATGTCGACGCCGCGTTGCTGCAGCAGCGGCACCCATGCGCCGTCTGAGCCCAGGCGCTGCCAACTGCCGCCGCCGAGCGCGAGTACCAGCACGTCGGCGTTTACCCGCCGCTGCCCTTCGGGGCCATCGACCAGTACTGCGCCGTCGGCATCCCAGCCACGCCAGCGGTGCCGGGTATGCAGGACCACGCCGGTGTCGCGCAGGCGCTTGAGCCAGGCGCGCAATAGCGGGGCGGCCTTCATGTCAGTGGGAAACACGCGGCCGGAGGTGCCGACGAAGGTGTCGATGCCCAGGCCGTGAATCCAGCTTCGCAGGGCCCGGCTGTCGAAGGCGTCGATCAGCGGCTCCAGGGTGCCGGCGCGCTCGCCGTAGCGCGACAGGAAGGGCTCGCGTTCTTCCGAGTGAGTGATGTTCATGCCGCCGACGCCGGCCAGCAGGAACTTGCGGCCAACCGAGGGCATGGCGTCGAACACCTCGACCCGGACGCCAGCGGCGGCCAGCACCTCCGCCGCCATCAGGCCGGCGGGGCCGCCACCGATGATGGCGGCGGAACGGGAAGCGAGCGGAGCGGCGTCGGGCATATCGGTCGGTCTGGGGAAAGAAAATGGGGGCGTAATTCTAGCGCAGCGCCCGAGTTTGCCGGCGAGGGAATTTTCCACCGGCTATCGGCGCGCCATCAGGGAGATCGGGTGGATTCGTACAGCTGAATAGGTACTTTCTGATATTGGTGAAAATGCCTATCCATCAGCATTTCCGGACTTGGTTTTTCAGGCCGGAACGCTGATGAAAGTTCGTGATTACCTCCGCTCCCATGAAGCCCTGTTGCGTGTCGAGGGTAGCGATACCCGTGTACGCGTGAGCGGGCTGGACATCGTTATACGCAGTATCCCCAGCGACAACATTCGCGCACTCCTGAACGAGGCGGTGGCGCACATGCTGGTTCGCCTGGAGAAGAATCTCCGGCGCTCGCGGCTGAGGTTCGAGCAGAACAAGCTGGAACAGTTGTCCTTGCGCATCGCCCTGCACAACCTCTACATCTACACGGCCTGGGGGCGCTACGTGAATATCTGGCGCGGCGGGCCGGGAGAGCTGCACGCCACCGAGTTGCTCAAGTGCCAGGTTCCTGAGCAGGTCATGCGCTATTGCCAGCGGCACTACGAGCAGGACTCCCGCAAACGGGCCGCTGCGCTGCTGGGCTATTCGGAAAAGGAACTGGCGCGCTGGGAAGCGCAGCGCCTGCCGCTGCGGATGTGCATGAACAACTCGCGCTATCGGTCCAACTGAAATTCGCGCGCGACCTTCGCGGCGCTGTAGTGCAGGATTCCGTGGCGCCGCGCGAGGGCGTGGCGGTCCTTGTCGTAGCCGCCACCGATGACGCCCACCACCGGGATGCCAGCACGCAGGCAGCGGCGGATGACGTGTTCATCCCGCGCGGCCAGTCCCGCATCGGTGAGCTGCAGATAGCCCAGGGCATCGTCCTTGTGCACATCGACGCCGGCGTCGTAGAGCACGATGTCCGGCTGGTACAGCGGCAGCAGGTAGTCCAGCGCTTCCTCGACCACCTTCAGATACTCGGCATCGCCCAGGTGCAGCGGCAGGGGAATGTCCCAGTCGCTGTGGGCCTTGCGCGCCGGGAAGTTCTTCTCGCAGTGCAGCGACACTGTGATCGCATCCGGCACGTTCTCCAGGATGCGCGCGGTACCGTCTCCCTGGTGCACGTCGCAGTCGAAGATCAGCACCCGCTGGGCCATGCCGCTTTCCAGCAGATAGAGGCTGATGACCGCCAGGTCGTTGAAGATGCAGAAGCCCGAGGCGTGATCATGGTGCGCATGGTGCGTACCGCCGGCCAGGTGGCAGGCCAGGCCGTGCCGCAGGGCGAGCTCGGCGCTCAGCAGTGAACCACCCACGGCACGCACCGTGCGCCGCGCAAGGGCTTCGCTCCAGGGCAGGCCGAGGCGCCGCAGTTCTTCGCGGCTCATATCGCCGTCGCAATAACGCTCGATGTAACCCCGGTCGTGGGCCAGGGCGAGGATATCCACAGGGCAGAGTTCCGGGCGCAGCAGGTCGGCATCGCTCGTCAATCCGCTGTCCACCAGATGGTCGCGCAGCAGGCGGAACTTCTCCATCGGGAAGCGATGATTGTCCGGGAACGGCGGGCTGTAGTCGTCGTGGTAGACCAGGGGCAGCGGCATGGCGTCGGTGTGGCGAGGAGATGGGCCACAGGGTACGTCGACGATGGGCGTGGACGAAAGGGCCGGCATTGCGCCGGCCCTTTTTGTATTCAGCTCTCGCTGGAGATCGCCGCATTGCGGCGCTCGCCGCGTCGGCTGGTGGCTACCGCGACCGACCACAGCACGAAGCCGCCGATGGCCAGCAGGCTGCCGACCCAGCCCGGTGAAGTCCAGCCGTAGCCGGCTGCCAGGGCGAGGCCGCCAAGGTACGGGCCGAGCGCGTTGGCGAAGTTGAACGCCGAGTGGTTCAGCGCCGCGGCCAGGCCCTGGGCGTCCTCGGCGACATCCATCAGTCGGGTCTGCAATACGGTGCCCAGGGCGCCGCCGAAGCCGACGAAGAACACGCAGATCGAGATGCTCCAGATATTTCCGGCGGTGAACGGGAAAATCGCCAGCACCACCGCGCTCCACACCAGCAGGCCGCCCGCCGTGGGCATCACGGCGCGGTCGGCGAGCACCGGGATGAACAGGTTGCCCAGGGTCATGCCGATACCGAACACCGCCATGACCAGCGGCACGATGCCTGGCGAAACCTGTGTGACCGCGCCGAGGATGTCGGCCAGGTAGGTGTAGACCGCGAACAGACCGCCGAAGCCGATGGCGCCGATGCCCAGCGTCAGCCAGACCTGACCGCGCTTCAAGGCGCCCAGTTCGCGCAACGGGCTGGAGCCCGGCTCGGCTGGCGAGCAGGGCGCGAACAGGCGCACGCAGAACATGGTGGCGACGCCGAGGGCGGCAACCAGAGCGAAGCTCCAGCGCCAGCCCACCGCCTGGCTCAGCCAGTTGGCCAGCGGCACGCCGATGATGGTGGCGACCGTGAGGCCGAGGAACATCCGTCCGACCGCCACCGTACGCCGATGCGGCGGTACTACCGAGGCGGCGACCAGCGCGGCGATGCCGAAGTAGGCGCCGTGGGGCAGGCCGCTGATGAAGCGGAACAGCAGCATCCAGTGATAGGTCGGCGCCAGTGCGCTGAGGCCGTTGCCGATGGCGAATAGGCCCATCAGCAGTATCAGCAGGGTGCGGCGCGGCAGGCGTGCGCCGAGGGTTGCCAGCAGCGGTGCGCCGACCACCACGCCCAGGGCGTAGGCGCTGATCACGTGGCCGGCGGTCGGGGCGTCGATGCCCAGCGCCGGGGCGAAGTAGGGCAGCAGGCTCATGGTGGCGAATTCGGTGGTGCCGATGGCGAAGCCGCCGACGGCAAGCGCGAAAAGCACCAGGGCCGCACCGCGTTGCGGTCCGGTGGTGGAGGTCGTCATTGGTTTTCCTTGGTCTTTTGAGGTGCGCCGTGCGGCGCGGCTGTCTGCTGGAGCACGGTCAAGGCAGTGACCGACAGCGAAGGTGCGACAAAAATACCAGAAGCGGAGCGTGCTGTGCTGAAACGATTGCGCGCCCGGACAGGCTGCAACGGCCGGATCGGGCAACGGGTATCATGGTTCCCTCCGACGAACTGCGACGGCGCGCCGATGACTTTTCCCTGCCTGACCACCGAACGCCTGCTCCTGCGCCCCTGGCGTGCCGATGACCTGCCGGCCTTCGCCGCGATGAACGCCGATCCCGAGGTGATGCGCCACTTCCCTGGCTGCATGAGCCGGGAGGAAAGCGACCTGCTGGCCGGCCGTATCCTCGTGCACGTCGACACCTACGGCTTCGGCCAATGGGTGATCGAACGCCGGGAGGACGGTGCCTTCATCGGCGTGCTCGGCCTGCAATGGATCCCTTTCGAGGCCTCGTTCACCCCGGCTGTTGAAATCGGCTGGCGTCTGCACGCCGCCTACTGGCGGCAGGGCTATGCGCTGGAGGCGGCGCGCGCGGCGCTGGGGTTCGCCTTCGAGACGCTGGCGCTGGACGAGGTCCTGGCGTTCACCGTGCCGGCCAACCTGCCGTCCCAGGGCTTGATGCAGCGGTTGGGGATGCGTCGGGATGTTCACGGGGACTTCGAGCATCCGAACCTGCCGGAAGGCCACGCGCTGCGGCCCCATGTGCTCTATCGACTGCGCCGGGAAGACTGGGCATGAACCCGGTGGACGGCGTACGCGCCTACCATGAGCTCAGCCGGCATCTTCCCGAGCGCTTCGCTCCGGGGCCGGGCCGGCTCGACTGGGCGACCCAGCCGGCGCCCTTTCGCCGTTATGCCGGCGCGCGCTGCATCGAACTGCTGCATCGGCCGCAGGAGGAGTCGCCCGGCTACGACGACGTCTTCTCCGGCCCGCTCGGCAGTGCCGCGCCGATAGGCCTGGCCAGCGTTTCGCAACTGCTCTACGACAGCCTGGCGCTGTCGGCCTGGAAGGAGTCCCAGGGCAATCGCTGGGCGCTGCGGGTGAATCCGTCGAGCGGCAATCTGCACCCGACCGAGGCCTATCTGCTGCTGCCCTCCGGGACTGTGGATAACGCTGCGCTGCTGGCGCACTACAGCGCTGATGAGCATGTTCTGGAGATACGCGCCGAGCTGCCGGCAGAGTTGGCGGAGCAGTTCGACGCAGCCCTGCCTGCCGACGGCTGCCTGCTCGCGCTGGCCAGCATTCCCTGGCGCGAAGCCTGGAAGTACGGCGAGCGCGCCTATCGCTACTGCAATCATGACCTGGGCCACGCGCTGGCTTGCCTGAGCATCGCTGCCGCGATCCAGGGCTGGGACGTGCGTCTGTTGCGCGGTGTCGCCGAGGCACGGCTGGATGCAGTGTTCGGTCTCGATCGCGAAGGGTTCTGCGAGCAGGAGTGCGTGGATGCCTTGCTGTGGATCGGTCCGGCACAGGCCGCCGAGTTTCCCTTGCCCAGCGCGCTGCTCGACGGCCTCGCCGAACTGCCGTTGAGCGGCGCGCCCAACCGGCTGTCGCGCGAGTATCGTCACTGGCCGGAGCTGGAGCGGGTTCGGGCGATCTGCCGGGCTCCGGCGCTGCCCGCTGCCGGCTGGGCTGCCGGGCAGGCCGTGGAGCGCTCGTGCGAGCTCGAAAACCCTGGCCTGCCGCTGCGTCCGATCCTGCATCGCCGCCGCAGCGCGCAGTCGATGGATGGACGCAGCGGGATCCTGGCCGAGTTGCTGTATGCCTGGTTGCGCCGCCTGCTGCCGGAGCGTTCGCCGGTTCCTTTCGCCTGTAGCGGTGAGCCTGCGCGGGTCGATCTGCTGCTGTTCGTTCACCGTGTCCAGGGACTGGCACCGGGGCTCTATTGGCTGGGCCGCAGCGGTCGTGAGGCGGGTGGCCTGCGCGAGGACTTTCAGTGGCAGGCGGTCGCTGCGTCGGGTCTGCCGTTGTATCGCCTGCTGGAGGGAGATGCCCGCGGGCTGTCGGCCTTCCTGTCTTGCGGGCAGGACATCGCCAGCGACGGCTGCGTCGCCTTTGCCATGCTGGCCGATCTCGACGCCGCGCTGGCAGAGGGCGCCTGGACCTATCCGCGGCTGTACTGGGAGTGCGGGCAAATCGGCCAGTTGCTCTACCTGGAGGCTGAGGCGGCGGGGCTTTCCGGCACTGGCATCGGCTGCTATTTCGACCCGGCGGTAGAGCAATTGCTCGGCGATGGTTCGGACCGCCCGGTCAGCCTCTATCATTTCACCATTGGCCGCGCGGTATGGGACACTCGCCTGAGCAGCCTCCCCGCCTACCCGGCGCCGCGTCGCCCCCCATTCGAGCAGTAGAGTTTCTTCGAGGAAAGCGCATGACCCAGATTCTGGACAACCTGGTGGCTCTGTTGAGCCTGGAACCCATCGAGGAGAACCTGTTTCGCGGCATGAGCCAGGACCTCGGGTTCCGCCAGCTCTATGGCGGGCAGGTACTCGGGCAAGCGCTTTCGGCAGCCAGCCAGACGGTGGACCCGGCACGCCACGTACACTCGATGCACGGCTACTTCCTGCGTCCGGGCGATGCCAGCAAGCCCGTCGTCTACCAGGTCGATCGCGTGCGCGACGGCGGCACTTTCAGCACCCGCCGTGTCACCGCGATCCAGAAGGGCCAGCCGATCTTCGCCCTGAGCACCTCGTTCCAGTACGACGAGGAAGGCTTCCAGCACCAGATTCCGATGCCCGAGGTGGTCGGCCCGGAAAACCTGCCCACCGACCAGGAGCTCAAGCAGCGCAGCGCCGCGCAGTTCCCCGAACGCATCCGCGACAAGCTGCTGTATCCCAAGCCCATCGAGATTCGCCCGGTCACCGAGAACGACCCGTACGACCCCGAAGTCGGCGAGCCGATCAAGTACCTCTGGCTGCGCGCCGACGGCAAGCTGCCGGACGTCCCGGCACTGCACAAATACCTGCTGGCCTATGCCTCCGATTTCGGCTTCCTCACCACCTCGCTGCTGCCTCACGGGCGTTCGGTGTGGCAGAAGGACATGCAGGTCGCCACCATCGATCATTCCGTGTGGTTCCACCGCGACCTGCGCGCGGACGAGTGGCTGCTCTACGCCATCGACAGCCCGTGGGCCGGCAACGGTCGCGGCTTCGTGCGCGGCAGCATCTTCAACCGCGATGGCCAACTGGTTGCCTCGGCGACCCAGGAAGGGCTGATCCGCAAGCGCGAGGACTGGGCGTGACGCTTGCCGAGATCCGCCACTGGGTGTTCGACATGGACGGCACCCTGACCCTGGCGGTGCATGACTTCCCGGCAATCAAGCGGGCGCTGGGCATCCCCCAGGAGGACGACATTCTCAGGCATCTGGCCGCGCTGCCTGAGGCCGAGTCGGCGGCCAAGCATGCCTGGCTGCTGGAGCACGAGCGCGAGCTGGCGGTGGCCTCCACGGCGGCGCCCGGCGCGGTGGCGCTGATCCGTGCGCTGCACGATGCGGGGTATCGCCTGGGCATACTCACCCGCAACGCCCATGAATTGGCGCTGGTCACCCTGGCGGCGATCGGTGTTGCCGATTGCTTCCACACCGAAGACATCCTCGGACGCGGCGAAGCCGACCCCAAGCCCAGCCCCGACGGGTTGTTGCGCCTCGCAGCACGCTGGGGCGTCGCGCCTGAACGCATGCTGATGGTCGGCGACTACCACTTCGACCTCGAATGCGCCCGAGCCGCCGGAGTGCACAGCGCGCTGGTCAACCTGCCGGAAAACCCCTGGCCCGAACTGACCGACTGGCACGCGCGCGATTGCGCGGAGCTGGGACGGATGGCGGGCGTTCTGGTCTAGGCTGCAACAGCTATCGAGTTGGCGCGCCGCAGGATGGGCGGCGCGCAGCGCTACCCATCAATGGGGTCACAGGCTGCTCGATGGGTATCGCTGTGCTCCACGCCATCCTACGACCTGCCAAGGTGTGAATCTGGCTTGAGCGGGTGTCGCCCCCGCAGGAGCAGAGTCCTCCGGGGCGCGCGACCGATGCGCTCGATGTTCTTCTCTCCCGTGGCGTGTCGCTTGCGTTACAGCTCTGGCGTCCAGGTTACCGCCAGCAGCGCGGTTCGACCGGCCTCGCGGTAGGGGCGGGCTTCGCCGGTGAAGTCCATCGGGCTGGTCGGGCGCATGTAGTCGCCCAGGGTGTAGTCGCGGTCCAGCGCGTTATCCAGCTTCAGGTCCCAGCGAAGTTCCGGGGTGCTCTGCCAACTGGTGCGCAGGTCGAGTACGCCGTAGCCGGAGAGTTGCCGGGTGTTCTTCGCATCGTCGTAGCGTTGGCTGACTGCGCGCCAGGAGCCGCCGACGCCGAATGGGCCGAATTGCCGGTCGAGATCCAGGCTCAGGGTGCGGCGTGCGCGGTAGGGCAGGGTGTGGCCGCTGTCGCGGTCGCGTGGGTCGATCAGGCTCAGGCCGAGGTTGGCGTGCCAGCCCAGCACCTGGCGGGCGATGTTCGCTTCGAAGCCGTCGATGCGCGCCTTGGCGATGTTCTCGGTCTGCTGGGTGTCGTTGTCCCAGGTGATCATGTCGTCGACTTCGGTGCGGTACAGCGAGGCTTCGAGGTGGGTGCCGGAAAAATCGCCGCGCCATTGCAGCTCGTAGGTCTTCGAGGTCTCCGCCTTCAGGTCGGGGTTGCCGGCGCCGGGGTAGTAGAGGTCGCTGAAGGTCGGCGCGCGGAAGCCTTCGCCATAGCTGGCAATCCAGCTCTGGCTGTCGCCCACCGGCAGGGTGAAGGCGGCGTTCCAACTGTTCTGGCTGCCGTAGATCTGGTTGTCGTCGTGGCGCAGGCCAAGCTCGGTGGCGAAGTCCTCGCCCTTGAAACTGTGCTGGGCGAAGAAGGCGTGGTTCTCGCGCTGATCTTCGGCGAAGACGGTCGTGCCCTCGACGCGGTCCTCGTACCAGTCGGCGCCCAGGGCGAGCTGGTTGGCTGCGTCCAGTTGCAGCCGGTTGAGCCAGCCGGCGGAGTGGCGGGTGGTTTCCAGCGTGCCGTTGTTCCAGCTGTCGGCGGCGCCCAGCGCCTTGTTGCGGTCGAAGCTGCGGCCCAGTTCCAGGCGGCTGTTCCAGATATCGGTGAGCTGACCGTCGAGGTAGGCGCTGTAGCTGCTGACGCGGAATTCGTCGCGGGGCGAGCCCGGTTCGAAGTTATAGGCGTCGTCGTATTCCTTCTTGCCGCGCTGGTCGTTGAGGTTGAGCCCGGCCTTCCAGTCGTCGCTGAAGTGGTGGTCGAGGTTCAGGTGCACGGCCTTGTTGCGCTGGGCGTCGTGGTCGCTGTCGGCCCCGACGTTGTCGCTGGTGCGGTCCCAGCCAGCGCTTTCGTCGAGGCTGCCGCCGAGGTTGAAGGTGGTGCGCTCGTCACCGCCCGCCAGCGCCAGGCTGCGCTCGAAGGTATGGTGGCTGCCGGCTGCCAGGCGGACTTCCGGGTGCAGGCCTGCCTTGCCGCGGCGGGTGAAGATCTGGATCACCCCGCCGATGGCGTCGGCGCCGTACAGCGAGGAGCGCGGGCCGCGCGTCACTTCCACACGCTCGACGTTGTCGATGTTCAGGTAGTCCAGGCGCGCGATGCCGGTGCTGGCCGAGGCCACGCGCTGGCCATCCACCAGCACCAGGGTCTGGGCGGTGCTGGTGCCGCGCACGGAGTAGGAGATCACCCCGCCGGAGCTGCCCATCTGCACGCCGGGCACGCGGGCGAGCAGCTCGGGCACGCTGCGTACCTGCAGGCGTTCGATGTCCTTGTGGGTGAACACGCTGTTGGCCGAGGTAGCCTGGAAGCGCGGCTGGGCCTGGCGGCCGGAGGTGATCACCAGCGCCGGCAAGGCGTAGATGTCGTCGGATAGTGCTGTGGCATCGGCGGCGGCCATGCCGGGGAGCAGGCTGGCGGCCAGCGCGAGTCGGGTGAATTTCATCGAGCGTCCTCAAAAGCGGTTGGATGACTTTCGAGGAGGGCGTGGGCAAGGGCGGACCGGCCGCGCTTGACGGTGCGGCCCTCCGCAACACCTGTCGGGGCGTGTCGAGGGCGGTCTCCGGGCTGCCGACACCCACGACTGCGGCCTTCCCATGCAATGCACAGTGGCGGTACGCAGTGCGGCAGGCCCTGGGCCTGCGGTCGGTTACCGTTGCGGGGGCAGCGCAGGTCTTTCACCTGCTTCCCGTTACCTCGAACGAAAACGGGCGCACCTTAGTCGGTGCGCCCGTCGCTGGCAATACTCCGGAGGAGGGATGCGCCGATCGGTGTCAGCGGTTGCCCAGCGCTTCCAGTCGTGCGCGTACGGAAGCTTCGATACCGGCGGCATCCAGCCCGCACTCGGCGAGCATCTGCGCCGGTTTGGCATGCTCGACGTAGTAGTCCGGCAGGCCCAGGTGCAGGATCGGCCGCTGGATGTTCTCGCGGGCGAGGAATTCGCTGACGGCAGCGCCAGCTCCACCCATCACCGAGTTCTCTTCGATGGTTACCAGCAGTTCGTGGCTGGCGGCGAGCTGGCGCACCAGTTCTTCATCCAGCGGTTTGACGAAGCGCATGTCGGCGACCGTGGCATCGAACTGCTCGGCCACTTTAAGCGCCTCGGACAACTGCACGCCGAATACCAGGAAGGCGACCTTGCCGGCCTTGCCTTCGCGGCGCACCACGCCCTTGCCGATTTCCACCGGCTGCAACTCCTGCTCGATGGCTGCGTTGGGGCCGGTGCCGCGCGGGTAGCGCACCGCCGCCGGGCCTTCGAAGTGATGGCCGGTGGTGAGCAGCTTGCGCAGTTCGTTCTCGTCGCTGGGCGTCATCACCAGCATGCCGGGGATGCAGCGCAGGTAGGAGAGGTCGAAGCTGCCGGCATGGGTCGGGCCGTCTTCGCCGACGAGACCGGCGCGGTCGATGGCGAACAGCACGTCGAGGTTCTGCACCGCGACGTCGTGGATCAGTTGGTCGTAGCCGCGTTGCAGGAAGGTGGAGTAGATCGCCACCACCGGCTTGGCGCCGTCGCAGGCCATGCCGGCCGCGAGAGTCACGGCATGCTGCTCGGCGATGGCAACATCGAAGTAACGCTCCGGGAACCTGTCGGCGAAGGCCACCAGGTCGGAGCCTTCCTTCATTGCCGGCGTGATGCCGACCAGACGCGGGTCTTGCGCGGCCATGTCGCACAGCCACTGGCCGAACACGCTGGAGTACTTCGGTCCGCCGGCTTTTTTCGGCGCGGCGTTGGCTGCGCCCTCGGGCTCCAGCTTGGTGATGGCGTGGTAGCCGATCGGGTCGATCTCCGCCGGGGCGAAGCCCTTGCCCTTCTTGGTCACCACGTGCAGGAACTGCGGGCCCTTGAGGTCGCGCATGTTGCGCAGGGTGGCGATCAGGGTCGGCAGGTCATGGCCATCGATCGGGCCGATGTAGTTCCAGCCCAGTTCCTCGAACAGTGTGCCGGGGACCAGCATGCCCTTGGCGTATTCTTCGGTACGGCGGGCGATTTCCCAGGCGCCGGGCAGGCGCGAGAGCACCTTCTTGCTGCCTTCGCGCATGCTGCTGTAAGTGCGGCTGGAGAGAATCTTGGCCAGGTAGTTGGACAGGCCGCCGACGTTGTTCGAGATCGACATGTCGTTGTCGTTGAGCACCACCAGCATGTCGGCCTTGACTTCCGACGCGTGGTTGAGCGCCTCGAAGGCCATGCCGGCGGTCAGCGCGCCATCGCCGATCACCGCTACCGACTTGCGGCTGGAGCCCTGCATGCGGGCCGCGATGGCCATGCCCAGGGCGGCGCTGATGGAGGTGCTGGAGTGGCCGACGCCGAAGGTGTCGTACTCGCTTTCCGAGCGGCGCGGGAAGGCGGCCAGGCCGTCCTTCTGGCGCAGGCTGCCCATGCGTTCGCGGCGCCCGGTAAGGATCTTGTGCGGATAGGCCTGGTGGCCGACGTCCCATACCAGGCGGTCGTCTGGCGTATCGAAGACGTAGTGCAGGGCAATGGTCAGCTCGACCACTCCCAGCCCTGCGCCGAAGTGACCGCCGGTCTGGCCAACACTATAGAGCAGGTACTGGCGCAGCTCGTCAGCGAGGGTCAGCAGCTCCGCTTCGCCCAGCCGGCGCAGTTCGACCGGCGTGCTGGCGCGGTCGAGCAGGGGCGTGGCAGGGCGCTCGCGGGGAATCTCGTGGAACGTCGTGGGCATCAGGCTGATCGTTATTGGAAGGCAAAGATGCGGCAGTTTACCCGAAGCGCCGGATTGGCCCAAGCAACGCAGGGCCAATCCTTGGGCTGACCGGATGGTCGGAAGCCTGCTGCCCGGCTGTGCCGAAATCGTCGTCGGTACTGCCGATTGCACGCAAGCGGTACGGGGCCTCAGCGGCCACTGTAGATACGTTGCCCGATGGGCGGCGGATTGCCGCAGCGCGTGGAAACGATTGGTATGGATTGAGGAGGATTGCGTGACTCGATTGTCCCTGGACGAACTGCGTGAATTGTCGGTGGCGATCCTGCGCCACAACGGTTTCAGCGAGCCGCACGTACAGGCGGTGACCGACACCGTGCTGGCCGGCGAGCGCGACGGGTGTACTTCTCACGGCGTATGGCGATTGCTTGGCTGCATTCACACGGTGCGCGCCGGCAAGGTGGTGCCCGATGCCGTGCCGGAGCTGTCGGAACCCGCGCCGGCACTGGTGCGGGTGGACGCCAGGGGGGGCTTTTCGCAATGCGCCTTCGACCTCGGCCTGCCGAAGCTGGTGGAGAAGGCGCGCAGTCAGGGGCTTGCCGCGCTGGCGATCAACCACTGCGTGCATTTTTCTGCGTTGTGGGTGGAGATCGAGCGGATCACTGCCCACGGCCTGGTCGCCCTGGCGGTCACTCCGGCCCAGGCCTATGTGGCGCCGGCGGGAGGAACCCGGCCTCTGTTCGGCACCAACCCCATTGCCTTCGGCTGGCCGCGTGGGGCGGGCGATCCGTATGTCTTCGATTTCGCCACCACGGTGGTGGCGCGCGGCGAGATCCAGTTGCACGAACGCGAGGGCAAGGAAATTCCGCTGGGCTGGGGCATCGATGCCCAGGGCAACCCGAGCACCGACCCGGGCGCGGTGCTCGACGGCGCCATGCTGACCTTCGGTGGGCACAAGGGCTCGGCGCTGGCGACCATGGTCGAGCTGATCGCCGGCCCCTTGATCGGTGACCTGACCAGCGCCGAAGCCTCCGTCTTCGATGAGGGGACGAAGTCCTCGCCCTATCACGGCGAGTTGCTGATCGCCTTCGACCCGGCACGGTTCCTCGGTGCGGATGCGCCACGGCATCTGGCGCGGGCCGAGACACTGTTCGAGTCCATCGTCGGCATGGGCGCACGCCTGCCATCGCAGCGCCGCTTTGCGGCGCGCCGCCGCAGCCTTGCCGAGGGCGTGGAGATCAGCGATTCGCTGTATGCCGATTTGCGCGCGCTGCTCGAATAGTGGTGCTCCCTGTCGGCGTGCTGCCGGGGCGGTCAGAAAACTTGTGCTGGCAGGTCCGCAGGATGGGGGAGCGTAGCGATACCCATCGAGCGGCGTACGAACATGGCTGATGGGTATTGCTGCGCTCCACCCATCCTACGGCTGCGGCTCGTGTCGATTCCGGCATGGGATGTTTGCGTGGTGGTGGACTTTGTCCGCGATTGCCTCGTTGTGGATCCGATCGAGGAAGACGTCTGCTTCTATGAGCGCAACCCCGAGCCGCAGAGGCATTGCCTTGGCACGTTCGTAGGATGGTGTGGAGCGTAGCGATACCCATCGAGCGGCGCGTGAATCTGTTGATGGGTATCACCCATCCTACGGCTGCGGCTCGCGTTGATTCCGGTACGGGATGCTCGGGGTACGTGGATAAAAAAGCCCCGGCGCAAGGCCGGGGCTGATCGTCGGTGCGGGACTGGCCGACATTCACTCCCTCACCGACGAACGCTCAGCGCGCCAGCGGCTCGCGGGTCATTTCGCCATCCAGCAGGCGCGCGATGCCCAGCGGGTTGGCGTCCTTGAGCGCATCGGGCAGCAGCGCGTCGGGATAGTTCTGGTAGCACACCGGACGCAGGAAACGGTCGATGGCCAGGCTGCCGACCGAGGTGCCGCGTGCGTCGGATGTCGCCGGGTAAGGGCCGCCGTGAACCATCGCGTCGCAGACTTCCACGCCGGTCGGGTAGCCGTTGAGCAGCAGGCGGCCGGCCTTGCGCTCCAGCAGCGGTACCAGCGCGGCGAAGCGCGACAGGTCGTCGGCCTCGGCGATCAGCGTGGCGGTGAGCTGGCCGTGCAGGCCGTGCAGGGCGCTGAACAGTTCGGCTTCGTCGGCTACTTCGACCACGATGGTGGCCGGCCCGAAGACTTCTTCCTGCAGCAGTTCGTCGCCTTCCAGCAACAGGCTGGCGTCGGCCTGGAACAGTTGCGGGCGTGCCTGGCGGCCTTCCTGTGCCAGGCCCGCGAGGTGCCGCACGCCGGTGTGGGCGCGCAGGCGGGCGAGGCCGTTCTGGTAACTCTTCAGCGTACCGGCGTTGAGCATGGTCTGCGCCGGGCGCTGGCCGATCTCGGCGATCAGGTTGGCGACGAACAGGCTGAAGTCCGGCGAGGCGATGCCGATCACCAGGCCGGGATTGGTGCAGAACTGGCCGCAGCCGAGCACCACCGAATCGGCCAGCTCACCGGCGATCTTCTCGCCGCGCGCGTGCAGGGCGGCGGGCAGCACCAGCACGGGATTGATGCTGCTCATCTCGGCGAACACCGGGATCGGTCGGGCGCGCGCGGCGGCCAGGTCGCACAGTGCGCGACCGCCCTTGAGCGAGCCGGTGAAGCCGACCGCCTGGATCGCCGGATGCTTCACCAGTGCTTCGCCGACGCCGGCACCGTAGATCATGTTGAACACGCCAGCCGGCATGCCGGTGGTTTCGGCTGCACGGACGATGGCTTCGGCGACCTGTTCGGCGGTGGCCATGTGGCCGCTGTGGGCTTTCACCACGACCGGGCAGCCGGCGGCCAGCGCGGCGGCGGTGTCGCCACCGGCGGTGGAGAATGCCAGCGGGAAGTTGCTGGCGCCGAATACCGCCACCGGGCCGATGCCGGCGCGGTACTGGCGCAGGTCCGGGCGCGGCAGCGGCTGACGCTCGGGCAGTGCGCGGTCGATGCGCGCGCCGAGGAAGTCGCCACGGCGCAGTACCTTGGCGAACAGGCGCATCTGGTTGCTGGTGCGGCTGCGTTCGCCCTGGATGCGCGCGGCGGGCAGGGCGGTTTCGCAGCAGACGGTGGCGATGAAGTCATCGCCGAGAGCGTCCAGTTCGCTGGCGATGGCGTCGAGGAATTGTGCGCGGCGCTCCGGCGCCAGCGTGCTGTAGGTTGGGAATGCGGCTTCGGCGGCGCTGGCGGCGGCGTCGATTTCCTCCGCCGTTGCCTGGAGAAATTCCCGGGGCAGGGCTTCGCCGGTGCTGGCGTCGAGGCTCTGCAGGCGGATAGTGCCGACGCCGCTGCGGCGGCCGGCGATGAAGTTCTGGGCGGTCATGCTGGGGCGTCCTGGTCGGTGCGTTGGCGTTGACGGTCCCCTCTCCTGCTGGAGAGGGGACGGCGCAGCGATTACAACCCCACGTCCGGCAGTTTTGGCCGGCTGGCCAGCGCCTTGGCCATGATTTTCTCCACGTGCTCGCGGTCCGCACCTTGCAGCGCCAGGCGCGGCGGGCGGGTGAGGGCGGTGCCGCGGCCGGCGATCTCTTCGCACAGCTTGATGCACTGCACCAGGTCCGGGCGGGCGTCGAGGTGGAGGATCGGCATCAGCCATTCGTAGATCGGCATGGCCTCTTCGAAGCGTCCGGCCTTGCACAGGCGGAAGATGGTTTCGCCTTCCTGCGGGAAGACGTTGGACATCCCTGAGATCCAGCCCTCGGCGCCCACCGCGATGCTCTCCAGGACCACGTCGTCGAGGCCGGCGAAGAGGATGAAGCGGTCGCCCACTTCATTGCGCACATCGATGAAGCGGCGGGTGTCGCCGGAGCTGTCCTTGAAGCAGACGATATTCTCGCAGTCGGCCAGGGAGATGAGGATGTCCGGGGTGACGTCGTTCTTGTAGATCGGCGGGTTGTTGTAGACCATCACCGGCAGGTCGGTGCTGGTGGCCACGCTGCGGAAATGCGCCGCGGTTTCGTGGGGTTTGGAGGAGTAGACCAGCGCGGGCATCACCATGATGCCGTCGACGCCGACCTTCTGCACTGCCTTGGCCACTTGCGAGGCGCCGTGGCTGGTGAATTCGGCGATGCCACAGATCACCGGCACGCGGCCGCCGGAGGCGTCCTTGGCGACTTCGGTGACGGCCATCTTTTCCTCGATGGAGAGTGAGGTGTTCTCGCCCACGCTGCCGCACACCACCAGCCCGGACACGCCGTCGCGCACCAGGTTGGAGATCACCTTGTGGGTGGCTTCCAGGTTGACCGAGTAATCGGCGTTGAACTGGGTGGTTACCGCGGGGAATACGCCACTCCAATTGACCTTCTTGCTCATGTTGCCTCCAATCGTCGTATTTCGTATACGAAATGGCTGGGAGATTTCCACTGCATTTCGTCATTCGACCCGCCGTGCGAGTCCGTTGGGTGCCGCTACGCGGCGAAAAGGGGTTGGGTTGTCAGTAGCCGTTGGGCCAGGTGTCGGAGAGCCGGTAGCCTTCGGGCCAAGGGTCGTCCGGGTCGAGCAGGTGCTGGTGGGTGCCTGTGATCCATGCGCGGCCTGCGATGCGCGGGTGGATGGCCGGCTTGCCGCCGACTTCGGTAAGCCCGTCGATGCGGCAGTGGAATTGCGAGCCGATGATCGAGTGGCCGACGAAGCGCTCGCCGTCCTGCAACTGTCCCTTGGCGTGCAGCACCGCCATGCGTGCCGAACAACCGGTGCCGCAGGGCGAACGGTCGATCTTGCCGGGGCGGATCACTACGGCGTTGCGGCCGTGCAGCACGCCATCGCGGCGCTCCACCGGAGCGGCCAGCTGGCAGAAGGAGATGTGCGCCCAGTCGGGGTTTTGCGGATGGACGAAGCCCAGTTGCTGGTTGGCGGCCTGGGTGATTTTCAGTCCGGTGGCGACCAGCTCGGCGGCCTCCGAGGCGTGCAGGGTAAAGCCCAGGGCATGGGCATCGGCGATAACGAAGCTGTCGCCGCCATAGGCGGTATCGACCTGCAGCGAGCCGATGCCGTCCACCTCGATCCAGGCGTCGAGTTTGTCCGCGAAGGAGGGCAGGTTGCGTACTTCCACGCGCTGCACCTTGCCGTCCTTGCAGTCGGCCACCGCCTCGATCAGCCCGCCGGGGGCTTCCAGGGTCAGGCGCGTCTGCGGTTCCTGCATCGGCAGGATGCCGCTGTCGAGCAGCACGGTGCTCACGCACAGCGAGTTGGACCCGGACATCGGTGGGGTGTCGGCCGGCTCCATGATGATCCAGGCCATCTGCGCGCGCGGATCCTTCGCCGGCACCAGCAGGTTCACGTGGCGGAAAACGCCGCCGCGCGGTTCGTTGAGGACGAAGTTGCGCAGCGTGTTGTCGCTGGCGATCCAGCGCGATTGTGCCCACACCGTGTCGCCCGGCGGCGGGGCGACGCCGCCGACGATGACGTCGCCGACCTCGCCCTCTGCGTGGCAACTGACCACATGGATGATCTTGCTCGAACGCATGTCTGTCTCCCTTTGCGGGCGCCGTTACAGCACCGATCTCAAGAAGTCGGCCGTTTCCGGCCGCTGCGGATTGCCGATCACCTGTTCCGGCGCGCCGATCTCGTGGACCAGACCGTCGCGGAAGAACGCCACGCGGTCGGACACATCGCGGGCGAAGCGGATTTCGTGGGTGACCAGTACCATCGTCATGCCCTCTTCGGCGAGCAGGCGCATGGTATCGAGCACCTCGCCGACCAGTTGCGGGTCGAGGGCCGAGGTGGCTTCGTCGAACAGCATGTAGTGCGGCGACATGGCCAGTGCGCGGGCGATCGCCATGCGCTGCTGCTGGCCGCCGGAGAGCTTGTTGGGGAAGACCTTGAGCTTGTCACCCAGGCCTACGTGCTTGAGCTGCTTCACCGCCATCGCCTCGGCTTCCTCCTTGCTCTGGCCGAGCACCTTGCGCGGGGCGAGCATCACGTTCTCCAGCACGGTGAGGTGCGGGAAGGCGTTCCACTGCTGGAAGACGATGCCGATCTTCTGCCGCAACCTGTTCAGGTCGGTGGTCCTGGCGTGCACCTCGGTGCCGTCGACGCGGATGCTGCCCTTCTGGATCGGTTCCAGGCCGTTGATGCACATCAGCAGGGTGGATTTGCCCGAGCCAGAGCCGCCGATGATCGACACCACTTCGCCCTTGTTCACGGTCAGGCTTACGCCTTTGACCACTTCCAGGTCGCCGTAGGATTTGTGCACGTTGTCGATTTCAATCATTTTCCTGCCACCTTCTTTCCAGTCGGGTGCCGAGGCGCGCCACCACCCAGCTCATGAGGTAATAGATGACCCCGGCGATGCACAGCACCAGCAGGGGCTCCTGAATGCGCGTGACGATCGTTTGCGATGCCCGCAGCAGCTCGACAATGCCGATCCACATCACCAGCGCGGTGTCCTTCATCACCCCCAGCACCAGGTTCAGCCAGCCGGGGAAGGCCACGCGGGCGGCCAGCGGCAGGACGATGTAACGCAGGTCCTGCCAGTACGAGAGGCCCAGCGAGCGGCTGGCGCGGCGCAGGCTGGGCTGCACGGCGAGGATGCCGCTGCGGATGATTTCGGTGCAGAACGCCGCCGCATAGATGCCCAGTACCAGGCAGCCGACGGAGAAGGCGCTCCAGTTCAGGCCGACGATGCTCTTGAGCGAGTTGAACAGGACGAACTGGATCAGCAGCGGCACGCTGCGGAAGATGTCCAGGAACCAGCCCAGCGGAAGCGTGGTGCGCGGCAGGGTGGCGCGCAGCCAGCCCAGCAGCACGCCGGCGAGGGTGCCGATGAGCATCGCGGCGACGGTCAGCTTGACGGTGACCCAGGCGCCCTGCAGCAGGAACATCAGGTCGTTGATGGTGAAGCTCGTTTCGAACATGTGCGCCTCTCCTTCAGTAGCGGAACAGACGCCAGCCCAGCAGGCGGGCGGCCGCCACGATGACCTTGGCGATCAGGTAATAGAGCACCGCAGCCAGGGCGAAGTACTCGAAGGTGCGGAAGGTGCGCACGTTGTAATCCTGGGTCACGCCGGTGAGGTCGTTGTTCAGCCCCACGACCACCCCCAGCGAGGTCATCAGCACTGCCCAGACCATCTGGTTGGTGAGCGGGTAGAAGACGATCCGCAGCAGTTGCGGAATGATGATCATCCGGTACGCCTGGAAGGCGCTCATGCCCAGCGAGCGCGCGGCGCGCATCTGGGTGTCCGGCACGGCTTTCAGACCGCCGCGGAAGTTCTCCGCCAGGTAGCCGGCGTTGTTGAAGGTGATCCCCGCCAGCAGCGCAACCCAGGAGCTGACGTGCAGGCCGAAGGAGCCCAGGCCGAAATACAGGATGTAGATCTGGAACAGCGACGGTGTGTTGCGCGCGATGGATACCCAGGTGCTGGCGAAGCCGCGCAGAAGAGGGTTCTTCATCTGCCGCATGACGGTGAGCGCCAGGGCGATAAGCACTCCGAGGATCATCGACAGCGCTGCGGTTTCCAGGGTCACCCAGGCGCCGGCGAGCATGTCCGGCAGCGCCTTGAAGGCAGTGCGCCAGTGGAAGCTGTAGTTGAACATCAGCGCACCCCCTCGCTCAGCCAGGCCGGAACCCCGCCATCGCCACGCCCGCTGCAGGCAGCCTCGACGCATGCGGCGAGGCTGCCGAAGTGCACCTGGCGGCCTGCCAGGCCGGGACCGTAGTGAGCGTACTTGGCCGAGTTGGTGATCAGTGTGGTGCAATGCGGCGGGATGATCGGTTCGCCGAGCATGCACCAGCAGGTGTCATTGACCAGCAGGGCGCCGAAGTCCTGCAGCGCCTGTACGTGGCCCGCCGCGCGCGCCTGTTCCTGCACTGCACGGCCGAGGGTGATGACCAGCGCCACATCGGGATGCTTGCTGCGCCCGGTCAGCAAGGCCACGAGCGTCGCGCATTCACTGGCGGAGAAATGCGGGTTGCCCAGGGACACCAGTTGCACTTGCGCCTCCTCCGCGCGATCCAGTTCGTGCCAGGTGGAAATCAGGTCCGCCGGTGTGATGCGCAAGTGCTGGCGCGGCGCCTGGCCGCCGAGGGCGGTGGCAGCGTCCGGCGCTTCCGGCGTTACCCCGGCGATATGGAACATCGGCGCCGCCGAGGTGGTGGCGAAGGCCGCGCCGAAGGCTTTCAGTGCGTCGCTGTCCGGTGCCAGCGCCTGCAGGCCGACGACCACCGGAATGCGGCTGCCGCATAGCGAACCGATGTGGTAGCCGAGCAATGGGTAGAGCGATTCGTCATGCCGCGCCGGCAACTCCACATCCACCCGCAGCGTGGCCAGGCGGCCTTCGTCGCGGTGGCTGCCGACATTCGGCGCGCGGCCGGTGAGGGCGATGCAGATGTCGAGGTAGTCGGGGTACTTCAGGGTGCGCGCACCGAGCACGCTGTTGGCGTACACCACGGCGTTGGACTCGGCCCACACCACCTGCTCGCCCAGGCTCGGCGCGCTTTCCAGCAGGTATGGCGCGCAGGTGTAGCTGAGTTGCGCGCCCATCGCCATGTAGGCGTCGCCCAGCGCACTGGCGGGTTCGCCGAAGTTCTTGTCGACCCCCAGTTCGCGCCAGCGGCGGTGGTCCACCGAGATCGAGTTGAGTGTCGTCGGTACCCGTACTCGGGCGCCCCAGTCCACCAGTTGGCGGGCGAAGCGCAGACTCGCCGGGCCGGTGTAGATGCAGCCGTCGATGTGCGCCTGGGTGACGTCCAGCAACTCGCGGGCGCCCTGCAAGTCTGCCATGCGCAGGAGTATCTGCATGGCGGCCTGGGCTGCCTTGCCGTGCCGGCCGTCGAGCAGCGCGCGGTCGTCGGCGTCCAGCGCCAGCCCTTCGGGCAGCGCGCCGGCATCGCTGGCCATCGTGCCCCGCCAGCCATCGGCGGGGCGTTGGGAATAAAGCCGTACCACGCCGTCTTCGATACGCGCCCAGCCGCCCTCCGCCAGTTGCTCGAAACCCTCGCGACCCAGGCACAGCACCGGGATCGCCTGGCCGAACAGCACCTGCGCCACCAGCACGCCGAGGGTGAGGATTTCATCCGGCTCAGCCAGCAGCAAAGCCGCTGGCGCGTGGCTATTGAGCAGCATTTCCAGCATCACGCTGCTGCCGGTGCAGGAGCCGCGCCCGCTGGGGATCGCCAGCACCCGGCCAGGCAGCAGGCTGCCGCTCAGCGGATGGTGGCGGTCGATCACCTCGCCGCTGAAAGGATCGACGCCACCCCAGAAACTCAGCCCGGTTCCGGCGTACAACAGCGGCCCTTCGGCACTGCCGCCCATCAGGACGCGGCCAGTGTGGCCCGCGTCCATAACGTCTGATGCGTGCATCGAAGACATCGTAGGCCCGCCGTCAGTAGTACACGTGGGGAACGGTGAGGTCGACCGGGGTGCCGCCGACCCACTTCTCGTACAGCTCGGCGTAACGGCCGGTGCGCACCTGCTGGTTGACGAACAGGTTGAGGTAGTTGATCAGGCCGTACTCGCTGCGCTGGGCGGCCAGCGACACGTAGTCGATGACGTAGGGTGCGTTACCCGCCACCTTCAGGCCCTTGTACTTGCCGGACTTGAGGGTGGAGGCTGCGACGGTATTGGTGACCACTGTCGCGTCGATGTGGCCCTGGGCGACGGCGAGGATGGTGTCGTTCTGGGTCTGGTAGGCGCGGAAGCTGCCGTTGCCCCACTTCTTCACATCCTTTTCGAGGGCGATGGCCTCGTAAGTGCCGCTGGTGTTGCCCACCGGGCGGCCCTTGATGTCGTCGTAGCTGTTGATGCCGGTATCGTCGCGGGTCAGCACCACCATCTGGAAGGCGAAGTACGGCACGGTCATGCCCACGGTCTTGGCGCGTTCGAGGGTGTCGGAAGTCGAGGCGACGATGACATCGGCGCGACCGGAGACCAGCGCGGGAATTCGGTCGGGGAAAGGCGTCTCGATCACTTCGGCGGTAACGCCGAGGACTTTCGCCAGGTCGTTGCAATAGTCGACATCGAAGCCGACCGGGTTGTTCTGTGCATCGCGCGAGCCCATCGGCGGGAAGTCCAGGGTCACCGCGCAGCGCAGTTTCCCGGATTCGATGATGTCGTCGAGTTTGTCGGCCTGGGCCTGGGTAACGAGGAAGGTACTGGCAACAGCGGTGAGGGCGACGGCGATTCGATTGAATTTCATGGGGGCCTCTCTGAGTCTGTGTTGTGCAGTGATTTTGTATTAGGGATTTCGTATACGATATTTTCTAGAGCAAGGCGTATGCCATAAACGGCTTGTGGATGACCGGACGGTCGCAGGCCGCGCAGTTGAGGGGGAACGCTGGCAATGCAGGTGGAGGTGGGTTGGAGCGTGGCGCCGCGGCTGTTACCAAATGAAGCACGGATGTGTTCCGCTGCCCCGGATGGGGGCGCTCCGTATCAGCGGGTGGCGATGCGGGACTCGCGGTACTGCGTTGGCGACAAGCCGGTAAGTGCGCGGAACTGGCGGCTGAAGGCGCTGTGGTCGGTATAGCCGCAGCGCAGGGCGATCTCGGTGATTGGCAGGTCTTCCCCGAGCAGGCGGGTGGCGGCGCCGAGGCGCGCCTTGTGGATCATCTGGCGTGGTGTCAGTTGGAAGATGCGCTTGCAGTGGCGCTCCAACTGGGCAACGGAGAGGCCGGCCAGTTCGGTCAGCTCGCCGAGATTGATCGGCTTGTCGTAGTGCTCGCGGATATAGGCGTCCACCGCTGCCAGGCGCTGGTATGCCGGGTGCGTGGACTGCGCCGCCTGCAAATCGCTGGAAATGCCGGCCATGCCGATCACCCGGCCTTCGTCATTGTGCAGTGCCAGCTTGTGCGTCAGGCACCAGCCGGGCTGACGGCCGGGGTACAGGTGCAGCTCAAGCTGGTCGCTGAGCTGGCCACCGCTCTCCAGCACGCGGCGGTCCTGCTCGGTGTAGATCGGGCCGAAGCGCGACGGGAAAACGTCCTCGGCGGTACGTCCGAGCAACTCGTTGGCATCCTTCACGCCGCAGCGCCGGGCAAGGGTCTGGTTGACCAGCACGTAGCGCGCGTCGGTGTCCTTGATGAAAAACACCACGCCGGGCATGGCATCGAGCAGCGGGGCGATCTGCGCGAGGGTGTTCAGCAGGCTGTCCAGGTCGCGGGCGCCCTGGGGAATCAGGTCGTGCATCGGGAGGCGGGTCTGTTGTCGGAACACGGCTGAGAACCTGTCTACGAGTCGCTGCGCGTGGGCCGCAGGCGCATATGTGCCTGATCTTCGGGCGTCGCTGGCAAGCTCCTGGACAGACCCTGAAGATACGGGACGCAAAGGTCGGGGGGAAGCCACGCGCAACCACCGGGCGCGCGTGGGGATCAGTCTTCGGCGAGTTGCAGGAGGGTTTCCACTCGCGCCGGGCTGAACGGCGGGCGCGGTGCGGGCGCCTGCCAGCCGAACAGTTGCCGTGCCGCCGCGCCGCACACTCGCCCCTGGCAGGCACCCATGCCGCAGCGGCTGGCGAGCTTGGCGGCGGTCCAGTCCGGCTTGTCGGCGAGTGCCGAGTAGGGCACGTCTTCGCAGCGGCAGACCAGGGTGTCCGGCTGCGCCAGGTGATTGAGTCGCGGGTCGAGGGCGAAATTGCGCGCGAGCGCGCCGGCGAAGCCCTGCCAACGTTTGCGTTGCGGCCAGAGTTCACGTGCGTGGTGGTGGTCGCCCACCGCCGCGTGACCGGCGATCCGGCCTTCCACCAGTGCCAGCTCGGAGCCGCCGAAGCCAGTGCATTCGCCCGCCGCGTAGATATCGGTACGGCTGCTCGCCTGCCAGGCATCGACACGGATCGCATCGTCGTCCACCGCGCATCCCAGCGCCTGGCCGAGCTGGATATTGGGGACCAGGCCGAAACCGCAGGCCAGCCGGTCGCACTCGATCTCCACCAGCTTGCCGCCCTGGTTCAGACGCACGCCTTCAAGGTGCTCGCTGCCCAGCGCGGCGACCACATGGCTGCCGGCGCGGTAGCCCGGATCGTACAGGCCGAAGGACTGTGCCAGCTTGTTCGGCCAGCGCGGCAGCTTCATGGCGAACCCTGCCAATGCGAGCCAGGACGCCTGCTCGGCGATGCGCAGGATGCGTGCACCGTTGGCGCGGGCGGTGGCGGCGCTGGCCAGCAGCAACGGGCCGCTGCCGGCGATCACCGCGCGCTGACCGTCTACCGGCATGCCGCCTTTGATCAGTGCCTGCAAACCACCGGCACCGGTCACGCCGGGTAGAGTCCAGCCAGGGAATGGCAACAGCAGCTCGCGAGCGCCAGTGCAGAGCACCAGTTTCTGATAGTCGAGCCGCCAGCCTTGCTCGGCATCTTCCAGCAGCAGGCCGCGTTCGCCAGCCAGTGCCACCACGCGGGTGCCGCTGTGAATGCGGATATTGGCGCAGGCGGCGAAGCGCTCGCGCAGTTCCGTGGCGGCGCGCGGCAAATGGGCATTGGGGCCGTCGCGCCAGATCTGCCCGCCGGGCAGCGGGTTATCGTCGAGAATGACGATGCTGGCGCCGCTGGGGGCGGCGGCGAGGGCGGCAGATAAGCCCGCCGGACCGGCGCCGACGATGACGATATCGGCACTCATGCTCATGGGCGGGTCTCCACCTGCATGCCGTCGCGGCAGAGTGTCTGGCAGGCCAGGCGGCGCTGGCCGTCGATGCTCACCCGGCACTCCTGGCAGACACCCATGCCGCACAATGGAGCGCGGCGCTGGCCGCTGACCGAGGTGCGCGTGGTGCCGTCGCCGCCCAGGGCGAGCGCAGCCGCTACCGTGGTGCCGGTGGCGACCCGCAGCGGGCGGCCGTCGAGGAACAGATCAGGCATGGGCGGCGACTCCGAGGAAACGGTGCGGGGAATAGGGTTCGGCGGCCAGCGGCAGCGACTCGTCACACAGTTGCGCGGCAAGCAGATCGGCAGTACCCGGCGCGGTGGTCACGCCCAGACCCTCGTGGCCGACCGCCAGCCACAGGCCGGGTCGCTGCGGATGCTCGCCTACCAGCGGCAGGCCGTCGGGGCTGGCGGCGCGGAAGCCGGTCCAACTGCGAATGACGTTGAGGCCGGCCAGGCCGGGCATGTAGTCCACGGCTCGGCGCAGCATCTTCGCCAGCATCCAGCCTTCCACCTGTGGGTCGGTGTTGCCGAACTGCCGCGATGCGCCGATGAACAATTGGCCGGTCGGGCGCGGCTGAATGTTGCACGCCACGGACGGGCCGCTGGCGTTGTGCGCGCTGGTCACGTAGCCCAGCTCCACCAGTGTGTGGCTGACCTTGCCGGGGTAACGGTCGGTGATCAGCAGGTGGCCCTTCTTCGGTTCGATGGGCAGTTCCGGACACAGCTCGCTGGCCTGGATGCCGTTGGCCAGCACCACCGCCTGCGCCGTCAACCGCTGGCCGTTGTCCAGGCGCACGCGGCGCTCGTCGAGTTCCACGACCTTCGCCTGCCGCTGGCGAATCGGCAGCCGTGCCGACTCCAGCAGCCAGGCGGCGGCGCGCGGTGCGTAGAGAATGCCGTCGCCATCGATTGCCAGCGCACCGTGGAGGTCGGCGCGCAGTTCCGGTTCAGCCTCGTGCAGTTGCGCGGCGCTCAGCATGCGCGCCGCCACTCCGTGCTGGCGCAATACCTCGCACTTGCGCTCGGCCACGGCCAGTTCGGCCTCATTGGCCGCCAGCCAGAGCGTGCCGTTATTGCGGTAGGCGCATCCGGCCGGCATGTCGTTGCCCCACTCACGCCAGCGTTGCAGCGAATAGTCGCTCAGGGCGAGTTCGGCGGCGTTATCGTCGAGTACCAACAGGTGCCCCATGCCCACCGCCGTGGCGCCGGGCAGGCGCGCATCCACTACCAGCACGTCGAAGCCGCGGCCAGCGAGGGCATGGGCACAGGCGGCACCGACGATGCCAGCGCCGATGACGATGATGTCGGCATCGCTCACGGGCGGATGCCCCAGGCGAAGGGATCGTCCTCTTCCAGCAGCAGCGTCGCCTCGGCGCTGACGTGGGCGCGGCCACGAATGGTCGGGATGATGCGTCCCTCGGCCGGATCGCCGGCCCATTCGAAGCGCCCCTCGAACTGGCTGCCGATCACGCTGGCCTGGTGCCAGGGCATGCCCGCCTGCAGCTTGCCGTCGGCCGCCAGGCACGCCAGCTTGGCGCTGGTGCCGGTGCCGCAGGGCGAGCGGTCGTAGGCTTTTCCTGGGCAGAGCACGTAGTTGCGGCTGTCGGCGTCGGGATCGTCGGCGAAGAGTTCGATATGGTCGATCAGCCCGCCATCCTCGCCACGGATGCCCTGGTCTTCCAGCGCCTTCTGCACGGCGACGGTATAGGCGGTCAGCGCATCGAGGTTGTCGCCGGCCACACGCAGGCCGTGATCTGAAATCAGGAAGAACCAGTTGCCGCCCCAGGCGATGTCGCCGTGCACCCGCCCGTGGCCGGGCACGTCCAGTGGAACTTGCTTGCGATAGCGGTAGGCGGGAACGTTGCGCACGCTCACCGAGCGGTCATCGTGCAGCGTGGCTTCGACCGTGCCCACCGGCGTTTCGATCTTGTGCACGCCGGGGCCGATGCGCCCCAGGTGCGCCAGCGAGACTATCAGGCCAATGGTGCCGTGGCCGCACATGCCGAGGTAGCCGGTGTTGTTGAAGAAGATCACCCCGGCACAGGCGCCGGGATCGACCGGCTCGCAGAGCAGCGCGCCGACCAGCACGTCGCTGCCGCGTGGCTCCAGCACCGCAGCGGCGCGCCATTCATCGTGCCGTTCGGCGAGCCGCTGGCGACGCTCGGCCATGCTGCCGCCACCCAGTTCAGGAAAGCCGTCGAGCACCAGGCGTGTGGGTTCGCCGCCGGTATGGGTATCGAGAACCTGGATGCGTTTCATGCTGCCCCCTCGGGTGGTCTTGTTGTTGACCCTAGGGTGGCGTCAAGGAGAGGGCGGACGCTTGAGGAATTTCCCCTGCGCCGATGATGAAATCGGCACAGGTGCCATGCGTGCGCGTGGCCTCTCAGCTCGGCGAAGGACGATTCGGCAGGTGTTCGTAGAGGGTCCGGCAGACGCCGTTGATGTGCTCCTCGAGCAGGCGCGCGGCCAGCTCGCCGTCGCCGGCGCGGCAGGCTTCGAGGATGTCGTGGTGCTCGTGATCCGCGCGGTCCTTGCCGGCGGAGAGGCTCATCTGCATACGCAGGTAGCGTTCGAGCTTGTCGTGGATCGAGCGGATCAGGCCGATCAGATACGGCCGCTGCGCCGGCTCGTAGAGGCATGCGTGCAACTGCCAGTTCAACTCGGCCCAGCGGCCGACATCATCCTCACCGATGAATTCGGCACAGATGCGTTCGGCGCGCTCGAAGGTTTCCGCCGTCATGTTCGGCACCGCGAGACGGATTGCCTGGGCTTCGAGAATCACCCGCACTTCGAACATCTGCGCCAGTTCCGGCTCTGAAATCTTCGTCACCAGCGCGCCCTTGTTGCGCTGGAACTCCACCAGGCCTTCCGCTTCCAGGCGCTTGAGTGCCTCACGCACCGGGATTTTGCTGACGTTGAATACCTGGGCGATATCGTCCTGGCGGATCGGCTCGTTTTCCGCCAACTGGCCGGAAATGATCGCTTCGCGCAGATGCTTGGCGATGGTCTCCGATGCGGAGGGAACGATACCCAGGTTGGGTGCGTTGCGTAGCGGCACGATGCAGTCCGGTCAGAGAGTTGGTGTCGGATATGGTATACGAAACGGCGTAGGCGCTGGGAAGCCCCGGTGATCGGCGTCTCATGGCAAATGGCACGCAAGGCGCGTGCCCGAGGGGAGGTCAGCTACGGCGTTCGACGATGTAGCGGGCCAGCGCACGCAGCGGCTCGGCGGAGTCGCCAAAACCTTCCAGCGCAGCCAGCGCCTGGTCGCGCAGTGTCAGCGCGTAGGTCTTGGCGGCGTCGAGGCCGAGCAGGGCGGGGTAGGTCGGCTTGTCGTGGGCCTGGTCCTTGCCCTGGGTCTTGCCGAGAGTCGTGGTGTCGCTTTCCACGTCGAGAATGTCGTCCTGCACCTGGAACGCCAGGCCGACGGCCTCGGCGTAGCGGCGTAGCGCATCCAGCGACGCGGCATCGGCACGCCCGCTGGCCAGGGCGCCGAGTTGCACGGCAGCCTCGATCAGCGCGCCGGTCTTGTGTCGGTGCATGGTTTCCAGAGCAGCCTGGTCGATCTTGCGGCCGACCGATTCCAGATCGATCGCCTGGCCGCCGACCATTCCCGCGGAACCGGCCGCGCGCGCCAGGATCATCAGCATGTCGAGACGGGTCTGGGCATCCTGCGGATTCAGCCCGGCGTTACCGATCACCTCAAAGGCCAGCGCCTGCAGGCCATCACCGGCGAGAATCGCGCAGGCTTCGTCGTAGGCGATATGAGTGGTCGGCTGGCCGCGGCGCAGGTCGTCGTCGTCCATCGCCGGCAGATCGTCGTGGACCAGCGAGTAGGCATGGATCAGCTCGACCGCGCAGGCCGCACCATCGGCACGTTCCGCCTCGCCACCCAGGGCTTCGCAGGCCGCATAGGCCAGCAGCGGCCGCACGCGCTTGCCGCCGTTGACCACGCTGTAGCGCATGGCGGCGTAGATGCGGGTGAGTTCTTCACGAGGGGCGACGAAGAGTTTTTCCAGCGCAGCATCGACACGCGCCTGGCAGCGCGCCTGGTACTCGGCAATCATGCGTCTTCGCCTTCCGGATCGAAGGGCGCTTCGCTCAGCTCACCGTCGCGTTCCAGCAGGATCTGCACCTTCTGCTCCGCCTGGGTCAGCGCGGCTTGGCAGTCGCGGGTCAGGCGGATGCCCTGCTCGAAGGCCCCCAGCGAATCCTCCAGCGACAGTTCGCCGCTCTCCAGGCGCTCCACTAGCGTTTGCAGCTCAGTGAGGGACTGTTCGAAGTCGAGGGAAGCTTTCTTGCGGGCCATGCGGACATCTCGGCGGGGGTATTCGGAAACCTCGGGACACTAGCAGAGACGGGGGTTGTGGGCAAATGCGGGTGCCGGCTCGGGCTGTGTTGAGTATTCGAGCTTTAGTCCCCCAGCTCGCGAGATGACGGATACGCAGCCACGTCACCTCTGTTGCCAGGCAGAATCGAGCAATGGTCATTGCTCGATCATTTCTTGTGGCGTCAGCTGAGAGGACATTTCGCGCAATTGCCGGGAACGGAACTGCGTAGCCGCGGTGACGCATTGATTCACGTTTCCCTCATGGGCCTGACTGCCTGGTTCGGCCTCAAAAGCCATCAGCTCGCAATCCGCATCCCGCAGATAAATCCATTGACGCTGCGCGTTCTTTAACTGGCTTTTCAATAAGTCTTTCTTCTCGGGACTGGATCGGTAAGCATTTCCTATTCGCTGAAGCAGGGCCTGATAGGTCTGGTTGAGGCGGCTATCGGCATCGTCTTTACGCGCCCTGAAGCACTCGGATAATTGGAGACTATTTATCACCCGTAGACAGGAATCCGGAATTTTTGCCACTTCTTGGCATTCCGGGGCTGTTATGCCTTGGCTTGAGACTCCAGTTATGCACTCGACTTCTAAAGTTGGAACTAAATTTAAAGGGATGACTTTGAAAGTCAGGAAAAGCCGTGCGCTTCGGAACTCTGCGGTAAGTAGCGTAAATTCAGAGAATCCGTCATTGAAGCTCTTGCCGTCTAGCTCGCAGAGCTTTCTAGTGGGCTCTGAGACGGTCGCGCTGCTGGACTGCAGGATACTCAGTTCTATACAGGGACTATCCCGCATTTGGGTGTATTGAAGTGTTTTTCCCGAGACCGATCCGCCCCCCGGCCTGCCAAACAGGGTTGGAAGTCTCTACCGCAGTCATATAACTGGAAAATATTAGTGGGGGTGGATACAAGTGCTGTTAGTGTCACTATCTTTATTGTGAGTGTTAAATATGCTAATTGTTGGAGGTTTTTTTAGTGGTAACCGGTTGTGAAATTTCTGCAGAAAAAATGGTAGTTTTTTACTGGATTATTTGTTAAAAATGGGAAAGACAAGCGATTCAATTGTGTTCCCTTTTGCATATCTGAGATGGGATGCCATGATGCTTTTAGAGGGCTGATGATATTTCGATCCACTTTTCAATCCGCTTTCCTGATTTTGTGGTGTAAATGATTTTTAGTTTTCCATCTTTATATTGACTTGCCTCTATCTTGTCTCCCCGCACTAGATAGAGTTTGGTAGGAGATGAATCGTTTGGATTGCTCCAGAGATATGCCTTTGGCGAGGTGATGTTTAATTTTGCTCTGGATGCGATTTCCAATTTGTTTTGGCCAAATAGGGACTTTTTTGTGACCTGTGAAATGCTGGATGATCTAATGATCTGTTGCTTTGTGATTAATGTAAGCGGCAACCCTGCTGAATCGATGCCTACTTCTTCTGTTCTTATTGAGTAACTGGATGACTCCAGTTTTCCAGTGTTTGCGTTAATAGTGATTAGGAATGCACTGCTAGGATATTCAAAATACAGGTTCGCCAAGTTTTCATTTTTCTCTAGATAAATTACTCCTTCGCTTATGTCCGATGCCTCGATTAGTTTTTCATTTTGGATAACGAGGCCGGACGACGAGTTTGTAATGATCAGTTCCGCTTTTTTTTCGTTTCCTAAGATACAGATGGTTGAGTCATCTACAGTTATCCCGCTGTGGACAGTTAGGCCTTGGATGCTCGGGCATCCTGTCGCAGCTTCGGCACTGGTAACTGTCAGAGTCATGAGGATTTTCGCTAATGTGAAACTCCTCATGGTCAGGAAGTGTGCTGAAGTGCGCTCTATTTTTTCTTGTCCGAGTGGTTGGTGATATTTTTTATAAAGGTAATAATAAATTTTCTCTAAGTGATTTTTTTCTCTAGGCATAATATTTATTTCACTCTCCCGTATGCGGAGCGTTCGGCGGGCAGTCTTGCCGTTTGAAATAGCTGCGCATGGCTATGTCTCTTGCTTAATTCCATCTTAAAGCGATAGATCGGACCATAGGTCGAAATATTCAAAATTTTTCTCGATGCCCTTTATGTTTCTTCCTGGTGACACGGGGCGCTCGATTTGTCTGAGGACATCATTTGTTAGAGATTTGAAATCTCACTGTCCTTGAGTTTTACAGATTGTATTCCGATATAGGCTTCATCGGTGACGTATATTTTTCCGGGGTCTTCGCAGGTTCCATTGAATATTTATTTTCCGTTGTTCCTAACTGTTTGGTGGTGGCTTGAAAGCCCTGTTTTCTCGAATGAATATGTATAAGGTCCGTTGGTGAGTCTCAGTGCGCGATTTATACCGTTGGAGTCGTTTGATTTGTATAATTTAAATTTCCCATTTGGTGTTGTTTCTTTTTTTGGGGACTTTGGCTCCACATTTTTCCCTGGGGTCCCGTATCGGTACTGAATGTATCCGGAGTTTGGCGATGTGTTCCCTTTGGCATAAATCGATGCGGTCTTCGGTATGGGAGGGTAAAGGGTGCAGCTTATATATATGGCTTCTCCTTTCACATACATGGTGTCGCTAAAGTCGACGTAAGGACCTTCCGCGAGTGAATTGTTTGAGCCTAAAGAGATTATTTCGATTGCGAGGATTCTTTTAGAATTCATTATTCTTTTCTTGCTAGATGTTCTGGAAGTGGTCATCCCATGCTTGTCAGATGTCGGCTTTTCGATTCGCAGTGATCATTGATCACGACGATTGACTCTGGACGCTATAGAGGCTTTATCTTTAGCGCTACTGCTGTTCTTTTGGGAAGATCTAAAAAATAGATCTGTCTGATTTTATTTCAAAGATCAAGATCAGAGCATTTTAGCCATTTTTCTATATTTCTTTTGGGGGATTTATACTTTATTAAGTACCAGCATTCTTCTGTGTCTGTGTCTGTGTCTGTGTCTGTGTCTGTGTCTGTGTCTGTGTCTGTGTCTGTGTCTGTGTCTGTGTAGTCAATAAGCTCAACTTGATCGTCTTTTATAAGGTACATCTTGGTTTTTTTTTGCTCGTTGGGCTCCGCGTAAAGCGGTGCTTTTGTTGCTTTTATTGTGGATATTATTTGTTTCCTTAATTCGTAGTCTTGACTGGGTGTTACCAGGGATTTTGTTGTGGATGAGTTTTCGAATTTTGTTCGGAAAACCTGGTCGCAATCAGCGCATTTGTCCCTTATTTCCAAGATTAATTTATTGGCTTTTATGCGGTATATTTCCTCGGTCCAGATCGCTGCATCTTTATATTTGCTTATTATTTTTTTGTTCTTTATTGAATAGTTGCACACTTCATTTTTCGGCGTTAGTGCTATTAAGGTTGAGTTGAGTTTGTCGGTTCGGTAGAGCTTTGAGCATATGTTCGGCGATCCCTCTGTGGATGCCGTGGCGGCCACGATTTTGGTTTCATTGTCTATGTTGCTGGTGGTGATATTTACATAGCCATTTTTTATGTCGGATTTAAATTGCTCTGGTAGCGTTATAGGTTGGCACGCTTGGGTGTTGCATATTTCTAATATAGGAGTGCCGCTTCTCTGAGAGAATGCCAGTTTGTCCTCCGATGAGTTTGCTAGAGGAAGATATGCCAGAGCTGAAATTGCTAATGCAATATATGCTAATTTTCGTTTCATCAGTTGAGTTCCCACTCTGTTTTGATTTTATGGAAGAATTCTGCTCTTTCGCTTAAACCGTTTGATCCGCCGTTTACTGCTTTTGTTATCAGCTCGACATTGTCCTTCTCGTTGTCTATTAATATATTTATATCGCCTTTGCAATCGTACTTTTGATAAAATGCGCCGGCATTTCGCCAGAACCAACAGGACGCATCGATAGCGTTGTGCATGTCGGTGGCGACCAATTCTGGGTGGGATACGAAATTAATTCCTCTGTATTCAGAGTATTTTCTGTAATTCTTCTTCCAGGTCAACTGTATCAAGCCTCTTCCTCGATACTTTGGGCCGTCGCCTATTTCGGTGTTTTCATTTGCTACGGCGCTAGGATGTACTCCAGGGTTATAGTTCGCACCGGAGCCAAATTCGAGAGTTGTTTCAAATCGAGCTGACTCATGAAAGCACTGCGACAAAAAGTGAGCCTGATAATATGGGGTGTTGATTTGGTACTTTTCTAAGCAGGAGTTTAAAATTGCAACGAACTCTTCTTTGTCATATTTATATATGTCAGGATAGTTGGTAGGGAACTCTTGCATAAAAGAGTTGCTTCCTCCTCTCCCTGTAAACCAGTCCCCAGTCTTGCTGAATACTTTTTCAATTAATTCTACTGTGATTATTTGTTTCTGTGGGCGTGAAAAGCTGCTTGTTAGTGCTATCGGCTGAAAATGCCACGCGTCAGCCGATTCTTGACTCTTTTTGTCGTCACTGAAATTTCTCCACCATAGTAGGGAATTTATTCTTTTTTTCTCTTTCACCCAATCATTTTCGCCTTCATCTGCCATATAGAAATTAAGTGCTTCCCACTTACTCAATCCTTCGTCAGCGTACCACTCACTTTCATACTGGGCGATCAATCTGCTGATGGATTGGGCGTGCCAAGGCTTTGATAGAGCATCGCGGATTTCCTCAGGAGTTAGCCTCCCATCCTTTTCCTTGATATCAATGATCTCGAAAAGCCGCTTTTGAATTGGTCCGCCTATGAAACTTTCGTTTTCGTTGACCTGTGCCTTGTAGTTGGTCTTCTCGCCGTCATCCAGAACACCGTCCGCTCTGAGCTTGCATACGTACTGGTCGCTCAGGGTGCTGGTTTCCTTGATGAAGTCGAAGCCCTCCCAGCTCCAGGGATGCAGGCGCGGTGTGATGATCTCGTCTTCCTTCACCCAGCCGCTGAGTGGGTTGCCGTCCTTGCCGGGCAGGTTGTCCAGCTTCCACCACTGTTGTGTGGTGGTGGTGCCGCCTGCCGTGGTGGACAGGGTGATCTTGCGGTCAGCCGGGAGGGCGTTGAGCACCGCCAGCGGGAAGATCATGTCGTACGCGGTGGGGTTGCCGGGGTCGGAAGGTTGCGGCGGGTTGTCCTTGCTGGCGCCTGGCTTGTCGATGACCTTGGTCTCGGACGGAATCTTCAGCAGTGTCTTCTGCTCGGGCTTGAGCTGTTCGGCGCGGGCGCGGCTCTTGGTGATGAAGGCTTCGATGTCGTCGCAGGTGAAGACTTCGAGGTGCAGCAGATCGTGGGCCTGGCCTTGCGATGCCGCCTGGTACTTGCCCAGGTGGCCGATCAGGGCGCCAGCGGTAATGGGCGCCGGCTCCGGCAGCACATGTACTGTATTGAGTGTTGGCGGCAGCGGTACGGCTTTCAGTGAATCGAAGTGAACGAAACCCTGGATATTGGCGGCACATTCAGGGCTCACCGGCGCGCTCAGACTGGAGGCCGTGATCGATTTGATCTTGCGGTATATACCGGTTCCGTCTTCCAGTTGAAGTTCAGTACCAACAGGTAGCACTGCCATTGCCGCCGAGTTGTGCTTGGCTTCCTTGCGTACCGTGAGCCCCTTGCCTGGTAACAACGACGCCTGGACGTCGTTGGCTTTCTGTCCAATCAGGAATACGTCGTCGCTCTCGGTGGGAGTCATTTCGCCGGTGAAGACCCAATGCTCGATTTCCGCGGCCAACGCCGGAAAGGGCTGTCCTTCCAGAATGCTGACGAGTTTCCGCCAGTTAGCGTTAATGGGCGATGCGGCGCCAACCTGCACCTTGCAGCCTTTGGGAATGATCGAGACCTTGTTCGCATGTGCCGGAGTGCCTGGCGCGCCGCCCCGAACGTAAAGGCCCGCGAAGTCATTGGTGGCGTGTTCTGCGCTGACTGCGTACTGGGTGGGACAAAGAAACGCCGGTGGCGTCGGCGCCCCCTCCTGCTTGTAGCTCTCCCAGTCCTTGAGATGCATGTACAGGCTGTAGAACGTCAGGTCGGGCTCCGGAGCTGGCGGCGTTGCCGGTGCGGGAGTTCCACCGGCGGGCGGAGCGGCGGCAGGCGCAGGGGGTAGTTCCAGGCGGTGCTTCACCAGCACGAAGCCTGTCGAGTAGATGACTTCCTTGGGCGTGCCGCTGCCGGTGTAGGTCAGCTTCTTGTAGCTCTCGTCGATGCGGTAGGCGACCACCACGCCATCGGCGATGCAACGCACGGAGGACTGGTCGAGCATCCCGGCGGTGTTCTGGTCGAAGTGCACGCCGCCATGCCAGAGGCCGTTGCTGGAGACCGGGTAGTAGCCGCTTTCGGCGGTCGCCAGGGCGTCGTAGTAGACCTGTGGATCGATGATTTCGGTGCTGGCGGCGCCGCCTTCGCCTTTGGCCTTGAAGGGGTAGGACCAGCGTTCGACTTTCTTCTGCTTTTCCATCTTGATGTTCCGTAATCAGTTCCATTGTGCCGGTGAGGTGGGGCCAGCCTTGCTTTGCGTTCAGAAGGAGAAATTGACTATCCGGCGCCTGGGACTGGTTAGGTCCAGCGGCACATTGATCAGTGCCTCTTCCATCTCTTTCCCTGCCTTGTCCGCATCCGCCGCGTTGGGTTGCAGCGGTGCCTTGATGCCGATGCCTGAGCCGTTGCCGGGCGAGCCGCCGGCGTTGATCTTGACCATCGGACCGACGAGGGTGACGCCGCTCGGGTCGAGCTTGATGAAGCTGCCAGCGGCCTTGAGGGTGATTTCCATGCCGGCTTCGACGACCAGCTTCTGCCCGGCCTTGAGATGGATTTCCTGGCCGGCGTCGATGAACTGGCCAGTGCCGAGCTTCACGTGCTGGTTGTTGGCGATGGTCAGGTGGTCGTCGGCGCGCAGTTCGGTCTTGCGGTCGGCGTGGGTGATGCGGTGTTCCTCGGCCCTGAATTCGCTGTAGGTGTTGGCCTCGACGGTATCGTGGCGCTCATGGCCGATGCGGATGCGCTGGTCATGTTCGATGTTCTCGTCCCAGTCGCGCTGGGCGTGGAGGAATATCTGCTCCTGGCCCTTGCGGTCTTCGATGCGCAGTTCGTTGTAGCCACCGCCGCCGGGGTAGCTGTTGGTCTTGAACACGCTGCGGGTCTTGTTGGCTGGCAGCGGGTAGGGCACCTGGTTCTCTGCGTGGTAGAGGCACCCGGATATCAGTGGCTGGTCGGGGTCGCCTTCAAGGAAGGTGACCAGCACTTCCATGCCCACGCGGGGAATGGCGATGCCGCCGTAGAGGTTGCCAGCCCAGCCGGAAGCGACCCGCAACCAGCAACTGGTCTTGTCGTCTGCCTGACCCTCTCGGTCCCAGAAGAATTGCACCTTCACCCGGCCATACTTGTCGCAGTGAATCTCCTCGCCGGCCGGGCCGGTGACCACGGCGCTCTGGTTGCCGAGCACCTTGGGCTTGGGATGGACGAGTGGTGGCCGGAACGGAACATCCCACGGAGTGGCCACGAAGCGGTTGCGATACCCCTGGTGGAAGTCGTCCTTGTGCTCGGTGGTGTCGCTGGTGGCGGACTCTTCCAGCACTTGCGGCTGCTTGCCTTCATGGTGGATTTCGGTAAGTAGCCAGAGGTCGTTCCATTCGCCGCGCGGGTGCTCGGAGAGTTCGAGGAAGTGGCCGCTGACCAGCTTTGGCTGATCGCCTTCGCCACGGGCCTGGCGATGATCGGCGCGATGGCGTTCGAGGGCGCGCTGGCTGAGGTGCTTGCCGCGCTCGCGGTCGGTGAAGCGGCCGGGGTAGTCGTAGTCTTCCAGGTCAGGCTCGCCTTTCGCCGATGGCTTGTGCGCAGCCTCCATCAGTACGTGGGGTTTCTCGAAGTCGTAGTCGCGGCGGGTGACGCGGCTGGTGCGGGCTTCCACGCCGAGGTTGAAGCGCTTGATCACCGGCAGGTCGGCGACCATGCCGGTATCGGGGATGTAGGGCGTGGGCTGGCCGAGGCGCGGGAAGGCGGTCTGGTCGTCGCCGAACACGAGGATGTGTCCCTCGCCGCTGTGCTGGAAGTGGTAGTGAATTCCCTCTTCCTCGCACAGGCGCTGGATGAAGTGCAGGTCGGACTCGTCGTACTGGGTGCAGTAGTCGCGCTTGGGGTAGACGGTCGGGCCGAGGCTGAACCGGTAGGCGTCAGCCAGGATGCCGTGCTCTTCGAGTACCGCTGCGATGATCTGCGGGACCGTCAGGTGCTGGAAGATGCGCTGGTTGATGCGGTGTGCAAGGTAGGCGAGTTGCGGCACCAGGGTTACCCGGTAGCGGCACAGGCGTTTTCCGGCGTCGCCCTGGGCGATGCGGTGGATCTGCCCGTGGATGCCGGCGCCGCCGGGAGAGAGGGCGAGGAATGCCCGCTTGTTCAGCAACTCGGCGAGCGGCAGGTCCGGACGTTCGCTGACCAGTTCGACGTCGAACCGGTAGGGTTGGCTGATGCCCTCGCTACCGTGGAATTCGAGGACTTGCAGGTCGTGCTCGATGCCGTCGATGCTGAGGCTGAAGTGAGTCTGGTTGGCCGGGTTGAACATGCTGGTGCTCCCTGTCCGAGTCATCCTTTGCGCCGCTGGAACCAGTGGCTGAAACGTCTGGCTGGTTGCGCGAGAAATGCTTTGCGCAGTTCGGCGGCGGTTATGTGGCGCCTACTTTCTTCCAGCGCCAATGCGGTACGCAGTGCTTGCCAGGTTGGCGCCGGCAGTTGGTCTGGTGCCTTGAGCTGCGCTTCCAGTTGCATGGCTTTGGCCTGCCGTGCGTTGAGCCGGCGATAGGGGTGATGGCCGCTGGCCAGTTCATGCAGCACGCAGGCCACGGCGAACAGGTCGCTGGCCGGCGACAGCGGGGCGCCATCGAGCAACTCCAGCGCGGCATAGCGCGGAGTCCACGCGCTGAAACGCTCGCGGGAGAGACGCGGCAGCCCTTCCAGCAAGCCTTCCTGGGCCTGTCCGAGGCCGTAGTCGAACAGTCGCGGGCCATCGTCGGCGAGCATCACGTTGCTGGGCTTGAGGTCGCCGTGGAGCACGCCGCGCTGGTGCGAATAGGCCAGGGCGTCGAGCAGGGCGAGCGCGATGTCACGGCACTCGTTCCACGGCAGGCCTTGCGGGCGTTCGCAGAGCAACTGGTCGAGCGTCAGGCCGCGCATCAGTTCCAGGGTGATGAAGGCGCGGCGGCAGGCGATGTCCATTTCGAAGCTGTGCAGGCGCACGATGTGCGGATGGCGCAGTCGCGTGGTGAGGGCGAACTCGCTGTAGAGCAACGCGCTGGCGTCGCAGTGTTCGGCGAATTCGTCGTTGAGCAGTTTCACCGCTACGTGGGGATCGGGATCGCCGAACTGTTCGCGCAGCAGGTCGCGGGCGCGGTAGACGGCGCCCATGCCGCCGACGCCGATCATCCGTTCGAGCCGGTAGCGCCCGCCGAGAACGTCGGGCAGGGGCGGTAGTGGCTCGGTTTCGGCGGCGGTCGGCTGCGGTGGCTCCTGAGGTTGTTCGAGGAAGGCAAAGTAGGTGAGGTTGCCAGCCTCGGCGACGCCTTCCAGCGCGGTGGAGGCCAGGGGCTGGTTCTGGCTGGTCATTGGCGGATCACCACGGCGGTCAGGTTGTCGCGGGCGGGGCCTTGCAGGGCGTGGTCGAACAGACGCTCCAGGGCCGCGCGGGGCGAGGCGAGACTCATGGAGAGTCCCAGCGCTTCCTGTGTGATGGCCTGGTAGAGACCATCGCTGCACAGCAGGAAGACGTCGCCGGGATGAACCTTGAGCTCGAGGACTTCCAGCGCCAGTTCGTCGCTGGCGCCGACGGCGCGGGTGAGGGCGTGCGCCGATGGGTGCTTGCGTGCCTCGTCCGGGCTGACGCCCTGCTCGTCGATGAGTTGCTGTTGCAGGGAGTGGTCGCGGGTGAGCTGATAGAGGCGGCTGCCGCGCCAAAGGTAGCAGCGGCTGTCGCCGGCCCAGACGCATGCCGCGCGATCGCCTTCCAGCAGCAGGGCGGCGACGGTGCTGCCCATGATCTGTGGGGGGCGGTCATGGGGGACGGTCAGCTCCTGGCCCAGCCGGCGGTTGAGCCAGTGCAGGCACTGGCGCAACTGGCGGACACGCAGTTCGTAACCGCCTTCCATCGGCAACTCGGCGAGGCTTTCGACGATCAGACGGCTGGCACGGTCGCCGCGCAGGTGGCCGCCCATGCCGTCGGCTACGACCCATAGCCCGTGCTCTGGGATGTCTAGGAAGGCATCCTCGTTGCGCGCACGGACCTTGCCCGGGTCCGTGCGTGCGGCACTGCGCCAGCGTGTTGCGACCTGCATCAGAGCGCCACCGGCAGGCGGAAGTTGCGCAGGTTGCCGAGGTCGAATGGGTTCGGCGAACGCTGTGCAAGCACCAGGTAATTGGCGCGCAGGCCGCCGAGATCGGCCTTCAGCATCAGCACGTCGCGGCCGCGCAGGTACTCGCTCTGCATCTGGTCGAACAGGCGGAAGAGTGACCACGGGCCGGTGTTCTTCTCCAGGCTCACCCGGCGGCCGCCGAGTTCTTCGAGTACCAGGCTGGTGCGTCCGTCGTTGGCGTCGCTGGGCCACTTGAAGGCGACCGGCACGATGGGGCCGTGGCGGTACTCCAGTTGCTGGTCGCCGAAGCGGAAGTCGGCCCGGCTGAGGCTGGAGTCGATCGAGTAGGGCTCCAGTTTGAACTGCACCTGTGGCTCGGCCGGGTTTTCCGCGAAGAAGCTGCGGCGGATCGCCTGGGCGTACCCCATCTGTTCGAGGAAGGCGCGCGACATGGGCAGGGTGTGGCCGTCGACGCTGCGCAGCTTGTAGTTGCCCGGATCGCCGCTGACGAAGGGGTGCAGGTAGGTTTCGAAGAAGCGGTCGGCGACGCCCTGGGCCTTGAAGAATTCCCGGAAGTCGGCGATGGCGACATCGCTGCTGCTTTGCTGGTTGAACGGATAGCGCTTGTTGATGGCCTTGAAGTAGAAGCTGTATAGCTCGGCCTGATAGCGCTGGTTGAGGTAGCGGTAGGCGTCGCCCAGCACCAGCGTCCAACTGTCTTCGGCCAGCAGGTTGAACCAGCCGTTGATCGGTTGCGGCAGGCGTGCGGCGGCGTTGCGCAGGTTGGCCAGCGCATCGGTCTGGCCGCTCATCCGGCCACGGGCCATCTCGAAGGCCATCTGCTCTGGCTGGCTGGCGCGGGCGAGACCGGCCAGTTGCAGTTGCAGGTCGTTGAGCGCCTGCATCAGCGAGGTGAGGTCGGCCGTCGGGCCGCCATTGTCGTCGAGCAGGCGATGCAGCGGTTCGAAGCGGCGCTGCATGGCTTGCCGGGCGGTGTCCGGCAGGCTTTTGGCCAGGGCGTCCTGCGCCTGTCCGGCAGCGGCGGCTGCGAGTTTGCCGACCTTGCCCACCTTGCCGCCGGCTTCGGCCGCGGCGTTGGCCACGTCGCCTGCGGCCTCGGTGCTTTCGGCAAGGCCCGGGATGCGCGTGTTGTCGCGGATCTCGACCAGCAGTTGCAGCAGCGGTGAGTTGGCGGCGGTGAGGCCGGCCACTTCTTCGGCGCCCTTGTCAGCTTCGGTTACCGGCTGAAGTTGCACGCGGTTGATCGCTTCGCTCCAGAAGTTGGCGTAGTCGCGGAAGTACAGTTGCTGCAACTCGACCATCAGGCGGCTGAGGTCTTGTCCGCTGAGACTGCTGCCTTCGCCGAGCACCCAGTTGTCGCGCAGGATGTCGCGCACCATCGGTGCGCCCTGGGCGACGAAGTACTGCTGGTAGCCACGCTGGGTGTAGAAGCCGGGGATCACGTAGTCGGTGCCTGAGAACAGTGCGCCCTGCGGGCCGAGGTGCTGGCCCAGGCGATACTCCGGCAGGCTGCGGGCCTGTTCGCGCAGTACGCGGTAGACCACGCTGGCCAGGGACTCGCTGCGCAGGACCTGGCGCGCCTGGGCGACCAGTGGCTCGTTCAGCGGGTAGACGAAGGGTTGCTCCAGCAGACGCGCGAAGTGCGTGCCCAGTCCGTTCTGTACGACGGCTTCGCCGCTGTAGCGCAGCGACCAGTCGGCGCCCATCCAGTCCTTCAGGAAGTCGGCATCACGGCGCTCGGGAAGGTTGAGCATCAGGTAGGCGCGCAGGCTGCCAAGCAGGCGTTCGCGGTCATTCAGGTTGGCGCGGATCTGTCCTTCCAGTGTGAGCGCTACGCGGGGCAGCAACTGGCTTTCCAGCTCGCGCTGGTAGGCCGCCTGAAGGACCGGCGTACTGTCGTCGCCCTGGTACAGGCCGCCGCGCTCATGCAGCGAGACGTCGCCCTTGGGCGGGAAGACCTGGCTGGCCGCGTAACTGGTGTCCAGAGACTTGAGCGCGGTTCGGGCGTCGTCCTGGGGCGTCAGCGCGGTGTGCTGGCGTTGCAGTTGCTGACTCAGGTCGCGCACCTGCTCCAGGCGTGCATGGTTGGCGGAGAAGCCGCTGGCCCAGAGCAGGCCGAAGATGCCGAGGAATGCCAGGGCTCCGGCGTAGACCGCCCGCTGGCCCCAGTGGATGCGGCGGGTTTCGCGCTTGTCCAGCCCGGCGAGGTTCGCCTCGGGGAAGATCACCCGGGAGAACAGGTGGTGGATGAAGCGCGAGCGACCGTGACGCAAGGTGGGCAGCTTGACGTTGGCCATGCCCAGGTTTGCGCAGATGCCGGCGGTGTCTTCGTCCACCTGTTGGACCAGGTACGGAGCGCTGCTCAGGTAGAAGCCACGCAACTGGCTGGCGCGCTGGTAGCGGTTGCCGGTGAAGGCGGCGTCGACGAACAGGTTCAGGCGATCGCCGATCTGCGCGAGCTGGTGTGGGAAGTCGAGGATGCGGCCACGGCGCTGGGTGTCGCGCTCCTGGTGCATGCGCAGGATCACCTGGCTGTTCAGGCGCCGCAGCAGCTCTTCGAATTCCTGGCGCAGGACGCCGATGTCGGTGCCGTTCTGTTCCTTGCGGAAGCTGACGCCGAGGACCTGGTCGCTTTCCTCCCGCGACAGTTGGTCGAAGAATTCGTCGAAGCCGAGGATCTGGTCGGCTTTGCTCAGTACCAGGTACACCGGCGCGTCGACGTGCAGGCGCTGATGGATGTCCTGCAGGCGGCTGCGGGTCTGGCGGGCCAGTTCAGTCAGCTCCTGCTCGCTGCCGCCCTGCAGCAGCTCCACCGGCAGGTTGACCAGCACGCCGTTCAGCGGCCGAGTGCGGCGGCGCTTGCGCAACAGGCCGAGCAGGGTATTCCAGGCGCTGGTGTCGACTTCGCCGTCGGTTTGGGTGAGATAGCGGCCAGCGGTGTCGATCAGGACGCCGTGCTCGGCGAAGTACCAGTCGCAGTGGCGGGTGCCGCTGGTGTCGCGGGTGAGCTGGCGCTCGATCTTGTTGATCGGGAAGTCCAGCCCGGAGAAGTCCAGCAGGCTGGTCTTGCCGCTGCCCTGCGGGCCTATCAGCAGGTACCACGGCAGGTCGTTGCGCCAGCGTTCGCTGCGTCCACGGTAGAGACTGGAGGTTTTCAGCGTGTGCATGGCGTCCTTGAAGCGCACACGCAGTTCCTGTTGCTCTTCGCTGATCTGTTCCTGACGGCGCAGGCGCTCCCGGCCATCGTCGGTGGACTTTTCCTTTTCTCGGTTGCGGAGTGCGTTCCAACTGACGAAGACCATGAACAGGCCCCAGCAGAGGAACAGTGCCGCGATAGTCAGCAGACGAGAGCTGGTACTCGCCCAGAACTTGTGCTCGGCGACTGCCAGCAGCGGGCCGGCGAACCACACCAGCAATGCCAGGACCAGCACTAGCAGGAGGCTCCAGACCCAGGTTCGGCGCAGGATGACGCCCAGCTTCTTGAGGAAGTTCTTCATCACACCAGTCCCTGTGTTACGACTTGGATTCGACCGCTGCCGGGTCGAGTTGCTGATAGGGTTGCAGCACGTTGTCGCGCTGTTCGCCGAGCACCCAGGCGAAGCCCGAATACATCACCCCCAGGCAGACCACGGTGAACAGCGCCACCATCCACCACGGCACTATTCGCACCAGGCTGCGGCGCTTGTCGCGCAGGCCTTCCCAATGCGGCGACAGTTCGCGGGGCACGTCACCGCGCAGTTGGCGAATCTGCCGGTAGAGGCTGTCGCGGATGGCTTCGAGTTCAAGCATTCCGCGCTGCTTCACCTGGTACTTGCCCTCGAATCCCAGCGCCAGACACAGGTACATCAGCTCCAGCATGGGCAGGTGCTTCACCGGGTTGCTCGACAGGCGCTCGAGCAACTGGAAGAACTTCTCGCCGCCGAAGGTCTCGTTGTGGAAATTGCTCAACAGGCTCATCTGCGACCACTCGCTTTCCTTGCCCCATGAGGTGGAGACCACCGCTTCGTCGAGGACCGTACAGAGCACGTAGCGGGCCGCCATCACCTGGCTGCTTTCCCCGCCTTCCTGGAGTGCACGCAGCTCGAACTGCTTGATGCCTGTGGCGAGGCGGCGGTTCAGTGGCTGCAACTCCTCGACTTTGGACGAGTGCTTGAGCCGTACCACCTCCGAGAGCAGTTCGGCGGCGGCGGCCACCAGCGGGTTGAGGCTGATGTTGAAGCTTTCCTCCGGGCGCAGGCGGGCGGCGTAGATCATGCGTTCCTGGAGCTGTTCGAAGCGTGGCGGCTCGGCGAAGTCGGTGAGAGGGCTACGCGAGTTGCTGTCGCCTTCGTGGTCGAGCAGGACGGTCTTGTCATCCTGGCGGTAATCCATTTCCTTGATCATGCGCTCAGTTCCTGATGGCCCAGAACTTCAGTTCGAGTCCGGCGAATTCGCCGGATACGTGGAAGGCGAAGCCGCCGGAGCGTTCCAGCTGCGTCTGTTCTTCCTGGCTGAGTTCGAGGATGAAATAGGTCTTGTTGGCGTGGAACGGGATCTGTCTTGGCGCCACGGGCAGCGGTTTGATGCGGATCCCTGGCAGGTGCAGGTTGACCAGTTGGCGGATGCGCTCCACCGGGCCGGCCTTGAGGTGCGCCGGCAATCGCTGACGCAGTTCCTCGGCCTCGCACTGCGCGCTGGCGGCGAGCACGAAAGAGGCGCTGGTGAGCAACTTGTGGTCGTGCAGCGGCGAAACCAGGATGCCGTACTGGCGTTGTTGCAGGACCAGTTCGATGGCGTGCTGTTCGAGCACCATCGACAGCACCTGGCGAATTGCTTCCATCAGCTTGCGGAAGCTGGCGCCCTGGTCGCTGTGCTGGTAGCGGCCGTCCAGGCGCGGGCGCTTGCTGTCGCTGGAGAAGGTCGCCAGGTCGCCAAGCATGGCCAGCAGCGTGCGGTATACCTCTTCCGGATGGACCTGCTCCAGATCGAGGCAGTGGCGCAGTACCAGTTCGGTGCGGTTGATCAACTGCAGCATCATGAAGTCGCCGACCTCCGCGCCGCCCACCTTGCCGGTGGAGCGAATGCGATCGGCCAGGGTGTCGCCACGATGCCCGAGCATGCTGATGACTTCCTTCAGGCACGACAGCAGATAGGCGCTTTCGTGGAAGTGCAGATGGCTGGGGATGAAGTCCGGGTCGAGGGTGATCCGGCCGTCGGGCGAGGTATCGAGCACATCGCAGAGCTTCAGTCGCACATACGCCTGGTCGTTGCGCTGCTCGCCGAGCAGCAGGCGGAAATCGGCGTGGCCGCAGGTGACCTGGCTGCTGGAGCTGTCGCCGGCGTTGCAGTCGGCGACCTCCTGTTCCTTGGTGGTGTAGCGCGCCAGGACGTCGAGCTGTTCCGGGCGGCGTGCCTCGATGTGGTTGCCGGTGACCAGCGGCAGTGCAAGGTACACCGGGGTGCTGCTGGTGTTCGGCGGTATGTCCAGGGCCAGTGGCTCGTCTCGGCTGCCGAGGTCGAACAGCGAGCCGTCGGGGAGGACGCCGGATGCGTGGCTGATCACCAGCTTGCCGGTAGCGAGGAACTGCGTGTCGATTTCCAGGCCGAAGAAGCCCCAGTTGTAGCGGCCCAGAAGGCGGGTGCGGGTCTTGAGCTGATGGTCGTGGTAGCGGTCGCTTTGCTGGAAGTGTTGCGGGCGCAGGAGCATGCCTTCGCGCCAGATGACTTTATGCGCGGCCATGTTCAGTCATCCTTCTTCGCGGTTTCGGCTTGCTGGATGCCGTTCTGCTCCAGGCGCAGCTCGGCTCGGGTGAGCTTCACCGGCGTCAGCGCGACGACATAGCGCCAACGGGTTTCCGGCAGGTCGCGATAGGCGGCGAGCACACCGACGTAGCGGCTGCCTTCTTTGACGCTGAGCTTCAGTTCGCGGGTTTCGCCGGGGCGTAGCTCCAGCTCCTCGCTGACCACCAGGTCGGGGGACAGCGAATCCTTGGCGCGCTCGTAGAGGCTGAAGAAATCCGCGTTCTCGAAGGCCACCGGGTTCTTCAGTTCCATCAGGCGTACGACGATGGGGGAGGGGCGCCCGTCGAGGTCCGGGTTGAGCTGGTCGCTGGCCGTGAGGGTCAGGTCGAGCTTCGTCATCTTCGAGTAGGGCGACAACGCCGAGCAGGCGCTGGTCAGCAGGACCAGCGCCAGCAGGGCAATGGATTTGACTGGGGACATGCGGGTCATCCTTGGGTATCGCTGTTGAGGGTGCCGATCAGCCGGACCTGTTCCTCGTAGGCCTGGGCGAAATCGCGGGCGAGCAGGCGCTCGCTCCATTCTTCGTCCTGACGCAGGGACTGGTGGTAGCGCCCGTAGGCACGCCAGCGGCCGCTGGCGCCGGAAAGGCGGGATACCTGGCCGTCGCGTTCGAAGCGCAGGGATAGTTGTTCCGGTGCGAAGTGTTCGAGCGTGCTGCGTACTGCCGCGCGGCTTGCACTGAGCAGGGCGACCTGGTGTGCCTGGAGGTCGCGGAAGGCACGTGCGACGGCTAGCTCGGCCGACGGCTGGCCTTGCTTGCCGCGCAACAGAGTCGCGAGTGCTTCGCGGCTGTCGGTGCTCTGCTTGAGCGGATTGGCGCTGGGGCCCTGGGCGGTGGTGAGTGCCAGACGCAGCTCGTTCTTCAGCTCGGTGCGGGTACGCAGGCTCTGCTGCAGGCCGGCGACGCACTGGCGCAGCAGACGGGCGGCCTGCAGGGCGAGCGCCTCGCGAACGTCGTGGTCGAGAGTGTCGAGGTCGACTCCCAGCTCCGCGCCGTAGCGTTGCCAGAAGCCTTCGGTCTGACGCTCCACGGCATGCTCCGGGGCGGGCTGGGGAGCAGGCGGTGCCGGTACCAACTGCGGCAGCGGCAGGCTTTCCATGTCGATGGGGGCGTAGTCAGCCTGTAGGCTGGTGCTCGCCTGGGTCTTGCCGAGCATGCTGAAGTCGTCGCTCTCGGCGTAGATGCGCTCCTGCTGGTCGATGGCGACGAGCGGGTCGAGGTCGAGGAAGGCGTCATCGGGAATGATGCTGCCGGCGGCGCGCGGACGGCCAATCTCGTCGTCGAATCGTGCCGGGTCCTGCACCAGGCGGGCGCGGATCTCGAACTCGCCCAGGCAGTACACCGCTCCATGCTCGATACGCTGCGGCTCATCGCGGCGAAGGCGGGCGCCGCTGTCCTTGAGGCGGACGCCGTTGCTGCTGGTGTCGGTGAGGAAGAACGCGCCGTCGCGATAGCTGATCTGCGCGTGATGGCCGGACAGGTGGCGGCGGCTGTCGGGGATCACCCAATCACAGTCCTCGCCCCGGCCGATGATGCCGCCAGTCTCCTTGAAGGTTTTGCTGGTGAGCAGCTCGCGCGTGATTTGCGGAACGTTCACCATTTCGAATACCAGTTCCATGGTCGTGTGCTCCTTGGCCTCAGTTGCCGCGATTGACCGTCTGCGGCTCGCCCAGCGGGCGGTATTCCTTGTCGTTGAATTTGTAGTTGCCGCTGCACCCACCCAGCGCGAGCAGGGCGGCGAGGGCGAGCAGGGCTGAGCGTCGGGCGAGAGGGGACATCAGACGACCTCCGGTGTGGGGTTGGACCAAGGGAAGACAGGTGTTTGCGGATGGCTCATGGTGGTGTGACCTCATAGCTCGCTGGCGTGGATGTTGAGCCGTTCCATGCGGTACAGCAGGGTGCGTCGTGGCAGGCCCAGCTCGCGCGCGGCGAGAGTGCGGTTGCCGCCGTTCCTGCGCAGGCAGTCGAGCAGAAGCGCGCGCTCCACCTGTTCCAGTCGTTCGCGCAGGTTGGAGGTGGCTTCGGTGCTGGCCGGCAATTCGCGCAGGTTGAAGTGCGACGGCAGCAGTTCGCTGGTTTCGCAGAGCAGCACGGCGCGCTCTACCATGCCCTTGAGCTCGCGAACATTGCCGGGGAAGGCGTAGCCGGCGAGGCGGTCCAGCGCGGCGACGGACCAGTTGCAGGGATCGCGCTGGAGGAAGGCGCAGGCCTTGTCGGCGAAGTGCCGGGCCAGTTCGAGGATGTCTTCGCCGCGCTGGCGTAGCGGTGGCAGCTCGATGGGGAACTGCGCCAGCCGGTAGTAGAGGTCTTCGCGGAACTCGCCGGCGCTCACCATCGCCTGGAGGTCGCGGTGGGTAGCGGTGACGATGCGTACGTCGATGCGGTGGGTGTCGTTGCTGCCCAGTGGGCGCACCTCGCCTTCCTGCAGGACGCGCAGCAGCTTGGCCTGCAGCGATAGCGGCATGTCGCCGATCTCGTCGAGAAACAGCGTGCCGCCGTCGGCAGCATCGAACAGTCCTTGGCGGTCCCGGTCGGCGCCGGTGAAGGCACCCTTGCGGTAGCCGAACAGTTCGCTCTCCAACAGATGCTCGGGCAGCGCGGAACAGTTCTGCACCACGAAGCGTGCGCCGCGGCGCGGCCCGCTGTCATGGATGGCGCGGGCGACCAGCTCCTTGCCGGTTCCGGTTTCGCCGGTGACCAGCACGGTGTACGGGCTGTGCAGTACCTTGCCGATCAACTGGTAGGTGCGGCGCATGGCGGGGCTCTCGCCGATCATGCCGTAGCCGCTGGCGCATGGTGTCACCGGTGCGGGAGCGCTGTGCTGCTGCGGGCGGCGCAGCCGTTGCAGCAATTGCAGCTGTGCGTGCACGAAGGTGCCAAGCAGGCCGAGGGATTTGGCGAAGCCGATCAGTTCCCTGGGCGCATGACTGGCGCAGAGCAGCAGACCTTGCACTGCCTGGCGCTGGTCGAGCAGCGGCAGGCACAGCAGTGCGCGCCAGGGTCGGTGGCTGGCCGGCAGGAAGCTGGTGTCGTGCAGGCTGCCGTTCAGCTCGCTCAGGCTGAGCACGCGATTCTGGCAGAGGCTGTATTGCAGCAGTTGCTCGTCCTTGTAGTCGGCGGGTAGCGTTTCCGCTTCGCGTGGCTGCAACAGGCTTTCCAGGCATTCCGCGCTCAGGCCGAGGCTGGTGTGCCCCGCATCGAGCAGATAGAGCTGGGCCAGCTCACAGTCGGCCAGTCGCGCGGCTGCCTGGACGAAGCCGCCGAGCAGTGCGCCGCCGTCGGCGGCGCGTGCCAGATCGGTGTAGTGTTCGAGCAGCGCCTCCGCATAGTGCAGTGGCTGGGGGACACGCATGAACATGTCGGCCACCTCAGGCGAATTCGCAGGTTGGGCTGGCGTCGCCATCCAGGGTGGCGTGCACGTGGCGCAGGCTTTCTCCAGCGGCCATCGCCTGCAGCAGGCGATCTGCGATCTGCGGCAGCAGGTGAGCGTCCATCAGTTGGTCGATCAGACGTGCGCCGCTTTCGCTCTGGGTGCAACGTTCGGCCAGATGGTCTACCAGAGCGTCGCAATGGCTAAAGCCCAGTTGACGGCGCTGCAGGCGGTCGCCCAGGCGCGCCAGCTTTAGGCGGATCAGTTCGTGGAGTACATCACCGCCTATCGGGTAGTAGGGCACCACGCGCATGCGCGCCAGCAGCGCCGGTTTGAAATGGCGGCTCAGAGCCGGGCGGATGGCTGCTTCCAGGTCCTGCACGCTGGGCCGCCGGCCCTCTTCGCAAAGAGCGGAGATGCGCTCGCTGGCCAGGTTCGAGGTCATCAGGATCAGCGTGTTGCGAAAGTCGATTTCGCGGCCTTCGCCATCGTTGGCGATGCCCTTGTCGAAGATCTGGTAGAAGAGGTTGAGGACGTCGGGGTCGGCTTTCTCGACTTCGTCCAGCAGCACCACCGAATATGGCTTCTGGCGTACGGCTTCGGTCAGCATGCCGCCTTCGCCGTAGCCGACGTAGCCGGGCGGTGCGCCGATCAGGCGCGAGACGGTGTGCTTTTCCTGGAACTCGGACATGTTGATGGTGGTGAGGAAGCGCTCGCCGCCGTACAACAGGTCGGCCAGGGCCAGCGCCGTCTCGGTCTTGCCGACGCCGCTGGGCCCGACCAGCAGGAACACCCCCACCGGTGCATCCGGCTTGTTCAGACCGGCTGCAGTGGCGCGCATGGCGCGGTCCAGCGCCTGGACCGCCTGTTCCTGGCCGAGCACTCGCACGCGCAGGTCGGCGGCGAAGCTGGCGACCTTGGTGTTGTGTTCGCGGGCCAGTTGCGACAGCGGAACGCCGGTCCAGTGGCTGATCACTTCGGCAACCAGGCGTGGGCACACTTCGAAGCTGACCAGCCTTTCAAGCTCCTGCGCCTCGCGCAGCTCGGCGTGTACGGCATGCAGCCGCTCCTCCAGCGCCAAGGCATCTTCCTGCCGCTCGTCTTCGATACGCGCGGCGGCCAGTCGCTGGCGCAATTCCAGCAACTCGCTGGCGAGACCCCGCTGGCGTTGCCAGTGTTGTTCGAGCTCCGCCTGCTGTGCGGCTGCTTCTTCGAGTCGCGCCTCCAGGGTAGTGAGAGCATCTTCATCGATGGCCAGCCCCGCCTCGCGGTCGCGGCGCAGGGCCTGGCGCTGGCGTTCGCCTTCGGCCAGCTCGCCGCGCAGTCTTTCCAGGCTTTCCGGGGCGGCGGCGAGGCTGATGCGCACTCGGGCGCAGGCGGTGTCGAGTACATCGACGGCCTTGTCGGGAAGCTGCCGGCCAGCTAGGTAGCGGGCCGAGAGTTCAGCGGCGGCGACGACCGCATCATCGCGCAGATAGATACCGTGGCTACCTTCGTAGACACGCGCGAGGCCACGCAGGATGGTGACCGCCTCTGGCACTGTGGGTTCGTGCAGTTGCACTGGCTGGAAGCGCCGGGCAAGCGCCGGGTCTTTCTCGAAGTATTTTTTGTATTCGGTCCAGGTGGTGGCGGCGATGGTGCGCAGTTCGCCGCGAGCCAGTGCCGGCTTGAGCAGGTTGGCCGCATCCGAGCCGCCGGCCTGGCCACCCGCGCCGATCAGGGTGTGGGCTTCGTCGATGAACAGGATGATCGGCTTGGCAGACGCTTTCACTTCGTCGATCACGCCTTTGAGGCGTCGTTCGAACTCACCCTTTACGCTGGCGCCGGCCTGTAGCAGCCCCATGTCCAGCGACAGCAGCTCGATGCCCAGCAGCGCCTGCGGTACTTCACCGGCAGCGATGCGCGCGGCAAGTCCCTCGACCACGGCCGTCTTGCCCACGCCGGCTTCGCCAACCACGATCGGGTTGTTCTTCCTGCGCCGCGCGAGGATATCGATCATCTGGCGGATCGAGCTGTCGCGGCACAGCACTGGGTCGAGCTTGCCCTCGCGTGCCTGGCGGGTAAGGTTGTGGGTAAAGCGCTCCAGCATCGACTCACCCTTGTTCGCTGCGGGTCCCCTGGTGCCTTGCTCCGGCTGCTGGGCAAGGGCGAAGTCGCGCAGACGATCGGCGTTCAGGTGCGCCAGCAGTGGCTGGTAGTGGCTGCCTGCGTAGCGAAGCGGATTGCGTAGCAGGGCAAGAATCAGCGCGGCCTGGTCGATCTGGTTCTGGCGCAGTTCGAGGTTGGCGACCAGCAGGGCGTCCTGCAGCCACTGCATGAGTTCGGCGGCGAACACCGGATTGCGCGAAGCGCTGTTTTCGGCGCGCGGTTGCAGGGCGGCGGCGAGTTCGCCGGCATCCACGCCTGCATCCTGCAGGGCGCGTTGCAGAAGGCCCAAGGGGCGTTCGAGCAGGGCCAGCAGCAGGTCTTCCACCAGAATCTTGCTGCCGGAACGCGCAACGCAGCGTTCAGCGGCGCCTTCGAGGTCGCGGCGGGTTTCGGCGTCCAGCGCCTGGACGAGTTGTTGCAGGTCGAGGTTGATCATGAGCTCATCGTTCCTTAATGAATGCGGCTGCCGAGCGTGACGATGCCGTCGGCGCGCTCTCGTCCAAGCCAACTGGTCCAGCCCAGCCGGCATGGGTTCTCGGCGCCGATGCGCAGGTCGCGGATGGCGTCCTGGCGCAGCTCCAGGCGCAGGTCGTAGTCCAGGGGATCGCGAAGGGTGAAGCGGACGAGGGCGCAGAGCGGCTGGTAGCCATTGCCGATTGGCAGGAATTCGTGGAAGCGCTCCCAGTTCAGTTCGCGGATATGCACGCGGAACTTGCCGCTGCGGTCGCGCACCTGCTCGCCCAGCACCAGGTCTTCACCCAGGCGGCTGTTGGCGAGACCAAGGCGGTTGCGCTGTTCCTGGAGAACCTCCACCTGGCGTTCGATGCACTGTTCAATGAACAGGTCGGCGTGCTTGAAGTAGTAGCGCAGCACCGCCTCGATAAGCGCCGCCGAGTGAGCGCGAAGGCTGAGCAGGCCCAGGTAGGGGAGCAGGCGCTTCCAGTTCAGCTCCCCGGACTGGCGCAGCTCGGCACTGCCCAGTCCGACGAGGGCGAACAACCGATGGGAGAAGGCATCGATGGCGCCGCTCTTGAAGCGCGCGTGGTAGCGGTACTTCTGCCAGATCGGCAGGAGCAGCCGCTGCAGGCGATGGTGGAACAGATCGAGGAATTCCCGCGTGGGATTGCCTTCCTCGCTGTCTCCCAGGGCCTGCTCTCCGTAAAAGGCCGGCAGCGGCGAACCGGAGCCGAACAGGCCAATCAGATTGATGCTCAGGCGTGCGCGCAGGGTGCCGTTCTCCTCGAAGAACTGCACGCTCTGGATGTCACTGCCGGGAAAGCCGAGGCTCGGATTGGCCTGGAATTCGAGGCGATCATAGAGCGACTCGTCGTCCGGCAACTCATCGGCATCGCGCAGGCGCTCGATGATCAGTTGCACTGCCTGGAACAGCGAGTACTCGCGGATGTCCCGGCTGAGCCGGCTCAGAGCAGGGGTTGCTGTCCCATGCGCGGCGTCCATTGGTACACCTCTCCCTGTGTGCTTTTGACTCTCAGCTCGTGGTACGAGTTGAGGCTGGCGTAGAGCGCGAAGAATTCGTTGAGGACCGAGGCGAAGACGAACAGGTCGCCTTCGCAGATGTAGCCTTCGGGGTCGATGGTCAGTTCGGTGCGCAGGCCGCGTACCGGCAGGCCGCGATGCAGGCGGTCGACGTGCTGGTGGCTGATCGACTTCAAGCCGCCGAGCAGGCGCTGGCTCACTTTCTCTGCGTGCTGGTCGTAGTAGCGCGGCAGGTCATAGGTTTCCAGAATCACCTTGAGCGCCTCGACGTTGGCCAGCGACAGGTAGTTCAGCGACATGTTGCTGATCAGCTTCCAGAGGAAGTCGCGGTTGAGTGGTGGCGCGTAGCTGGGCGTGACCGGCGTGATGTTGCGGAAGCGCAGCGACTCCGGCGTCTGCTCGCTGGGCAGGCAGATGTCACCGAGCTTCAGGCGGCGCGGCAGGTTCTGGTTGGTACAGATCAGCTCGATGGACAGCGTTTCGTGCGACTCGTGATCGCGGGTGCCGAAGCTCAGGTAGGTGTCGAGCCCTTCGTGCAGCAGCGAGCTGCGCTGGCGCACGCTGTAGTGCGGGCGCGCACCGGGGACGTCGAAGCTGGCGTCGTGCTCGAACGATTCGAACAGCACGTAATCCTGGTGCCCGAGGCCGCCGGGGCTCCAGCCGGTGACGTTTTCGACGGAGAACACGCCGCAATGCTGGACGTCGTACTCGGCGGGCAGCAGCAGATATTCGTCCTGCTTGCCGTCGAGGCGGATCGGCAGTGCGTCATGGCTGAACAGGTTGGCGATCGGCGTGCAGTGCAGCTTGAGGTTGTCCAGCGTCGGGCGCAGCCGCTGGATGCCGCTGCGGTGAATATCGAAGCGGAGCTCCAGGCCGCACGTCTGCTGCAGCTGTTCTTCGGTGAGCTCGTTCAGGCGGTCCAGGCCGTGCAGGTCGACGAACATGAACTTGTCCTGGAAGGCGAAGTACTCCTGGAGGAGCCGATAGCCGCGGAAGGTATTGAGCGGGTAGGGGATCAGTGCTTGGTCTTCGGCAAAGCCCACCGGCTGCAGGCGTTCGCCCGGCAAGCGGATGCTCAGCGGTCGTCCGTCGGCACCGTTCAGCGGTTGCTGGCGGTCGTCGAGGGGTACCAGTTCGATGCTGTCGAGGTTGTTCAGCAGCCCAAGGTAGAGCATCTGGCTGATGTAGCGTTCGCCCGCCAGATGTAGGCGCAGGCGTTGCAGGTTCAGTTCACCCAGATGACCGGTGCAGCTCATCTTCAGGCGCAGGCTGAGAAGTGCACCTTCGCCCTTGACCGAGTAGTTCAGCCCGGAGGTCTGCAGCGGCAGCACTTCGGTGGGAAAGCAGGTGCGGAAGCTGCAGCGCACGTCATCGATCGGTTTACTCTCCACCGGCGTATCGCGTGGCACCAGCAGTGCCGGACCGGAGTTGGGCAACGGGTCGAATTGCAGGATGCTGAAGGCCGGCAACGGGCGCATGTAATTGGGCCACAGCAGGTGCATCAGCGAATGGGTCAGCTCCGGTAGCTCGTCGTCGAGCTTCTGCCGCAGGCGCCCGGTGAGGAACGCGAAGCCTTCTAGCAGGCGCTCGACATCCGGATCGCGCCCAGGCTGGGCGAGGAACGGCGCCAGCGCCGGGCTGCGCTCGGAGAAGCGGCGTCCCAGTTGGCGCAGGGCGGTGAGTTCGCTCTGGTAGTAGTGGTTGAATGACATGGGGCGATCCTTGACGCTAGGGCTTGCGTGGTTCTGTCAGGCGGTACGACGGCGGTCCTGCCATCGGCCGAGCCAGGTCGCCGTCATCATCGCGCCCAGGCTCAGTGCCAGGAGCACCCCGCAATAGAACGCGGCGCGCAATGGGTGATACGGCAGCAGCAACCAGGCCAGCGAGCCACACGCCAGCGCGGCAACGCCGATTTTCAAAGCCCGCCGGGAAGCGAATGCCATGCACAGGTTGGCGACCACGATGGGCAGGAGAGCAGGGCGAGTGATGGCTCCGGGAGCGTATCCACGGGAGTCGGTGGCACCCCGCAGTTGCTTGTAGAGAAACAGGCCAAGATCGTTGACCAGCAGGTGGCAGCCAAGGGCGATGAAGAGCAAGGTGGAACGCTTCATTTCTTCTGTTTCCATATCCCATAGAGGCTGACCGATGCCGCATCGACGGGGCCGGTCAGACGAGCATTGCCGGTGGGGGCGAAGATGGCATTGTTCACTTTGTAGGTCTGGGGGTAATCCTTGCCCATCGTGGTCAGTTCACGTGCAACCGGGCGGTGGTTTTCCTTCGCCCAAAGCGCCTCGCAGGACGCACCGTTGCCCATGCGACAGCGGGCCTCGTGAACAAAGTTCACAACAGAACCTCCCGCCATGCCGTAGGCGCGCTCTGGCGGTATTGCTCCTTTTCATTCGGAGACAGGCTTGACCAGTACGGATGCCAGATGTGGTCCCACCAATATTCGAGACTGCCTTGTTTGGGCAGAATGACTTCGATGGGCTCCAGGTGTGGAAAAGCCAGCCAGGGTGCAGGTGGACTATCGAACAGCTTGTCGATGGATTGCAGCAGCGGAACGGAGTTGGTCGTCAGCTCGACAAGCACTCCACCGAATTCTTCGCGATAGGACATCGCCAGCGCCTCTTGGAGTTCGCTCTGAACTATGGAGTCGTTGACCGGCTCCTGAGAGTGAAAGCGCGACTGAACCAGGGCTTTCAGCTTCGGTAGCTCTGCGTTCCTAAGCACCGCAATCATGTAGTATGCGTTCGCGCCTTGCGCCCCCAGATACGTTTTGGCGGGATAGCTCAGGAAGGACTCGCTCCCGTTAACGATGATCGGGTTGTCAGGGCATTCAGGGAACTTCGGGCTTTCCCTTTTGAGGTGGAGTTTGTCTAGGAGAAATCGAAACAAGGGCATCTCTATTTCACCGCTCGGCCGTGGCGTTAGTTTTCATAGATGTGGTCGGCGACCCAGTCGGCACCAAAGTATCCCGCTGCGCCGAAGACAATCCCTCCGACGAGCCCGGTCAATACGGCACCAGGGCCGGTTTCGATTCCTACGGCAGCGCCCACGGCGCCACCCATCTTTAATCCGGCCCAGGCCGCCCCCCAACCACCGGCCTGGCGTACCAACTCGGCGGTGATTGGTTTTGCGTTGCCTAACCGCACCGACTCTCGGGAGGCCTGGGTTATGTCGTAAGCGGTAAAAACGATGCCGACTACCTGGACCACGCGTGCAGTCCTGGCTACCGATTGGGTGAACTTGAGACTGTCCTTGTTGAAGATGGCACTGGCGGGAACCTTCTTCCCCTGAACCAGTACTTCTTTGTCAATGTCGCGAACATAACTTGCGATCTTGTCAACTCGTTTGGCGAGGTGCGGGTTCGTCGTTTTGTACTGCTCCAGTTCGACAAGAATTTCCTGGGTCGAGATCAGTCTCAGGCCTGCTTGCCGTGCCTTGCTGATGTCGATGAATATGCTTCGGCCGTCGAACCGGGGGGAGCCCTCTGGAAATATCGAACTGGTGGAAATGTACGGCGAGATATTCTTGCCGCCCCCCATGACATGCTCGGCTACCGAGTACGGTGCGACAGGGTCTTTCGGCAGCATTCCATAGCGCTCCGGATTGAGCTCCGAGAGCTGCTGGAGAGGAGACAGGTTCATGTCCCGCAAGTAAGGGCTCTTGTTCGAGGCATAGATTTTCCTGACCAGGAATCCGTCTTTGCCAACCTCCTCAACCACGACGAAAAAGAAAGCGCGCGCAGGCATCAAATAGCCGGGCACATTGCTTACCGAGTTGGGCGACTGGTTGGTCGGTGCTCTGCACTGGAACTCGCTCATGCACTACCCCACTTCTCGAGTGCCGCAACGCCTGTGGTGATTTCCAGTGGCTCTTCACGGTGAGTGAAGATGCGCGGTGTTCTGCCCTCGGCGTCGGAGAACCCTTGATGGGTCTTTCCCGATGGCTCAAGGATATGGAACGGTACATTGGCCAGTGGGCGCCCTTCTGCATCCATGATCCTGAACTGTTCATCGAATCCGCCAGGGATCGGCAGTGGAGGCAGAAAAGGCGCCGGCGAATGTGCCGTTCCAATCAACACCGTCCCCGACCCGCTCACCACCACATTCCCATGGCTACCTACGGTCCCGACCGTGGCCGCTGGCATGCCGTTGATCAGCACGGTGGGAATCACATTGCTCGCCATGGCGCCACCACAGGCAGACGGGTCGCCCTGGCGCGTGGCGGGCAGGCCGTCGAGCAGCACATCGGGCGAACCGGCAGCGATCGGGTTGGTGCCGTGGCCCGGCAATGGGCAGGCGGTTGGATCGCTGACGCGGGCGGCGGGTTTTCCGGACATAGTGTTTCTCCTTACTGGACCTTGACCTGTCCGCTGCCATCCAGGCTCGCGGAGAAGCTGACCTGGCGGCGGAGGCCTTCGACCTCCAGCAGGCCTTCGATGGCGAAGGCGAGTTTCAGCGGGTCGTGGTCGCGGGGCATGGAAATGACGCGTACGCCGGACAGCCGTGGTTCGTACGCTTCGATGAAGCGCTCGATGGCCTTGCGCGCCTGATTCAACGAGTCGTGCAGGCTGAGGCGCATGTCGTTGAGGTCGGGCAGCCCGTAGTCGGGCAGCGTCTGCACGCTGCCCGCACGGGTGCTGAGCATCTTGGCCAGATGGGCAGCCACCGAGGCCATGGCGGCCACCTCCGGGCTCCAGCCGGAACGCTCGGCGGCTTCACCGCCCAGGCGCTCGAACAGACTGCCGTATCCTTTCATCACTCAGCTCCTGCTCATTCCTTGTCGAGCTTGCCGACCAGCGACAGCGTGAAGTCCGCACCCATGTACTTGAAGTGCGGGCGCACGCTCAGGCTGACGCGGTACCAGCCCGGTTCGCCCTCGACGTCGCTGACCAGCACCTGTGCGGCGCGCAGCGGACGGCGGCTGCGGACTTCGGCGCTGGGGTTCTCCTGGTCGGCCACGTACTGGCGGATCCACTTGTTGAGTTCCAGTTCGAGGTCGGTACGTTCTTTCCACGCGCCGATCTGCTCGCGCTGGAGGACCTTCAGGTAGTGGGCCAGGCGGTTGACGATGAACAGGTAGGGCAGTTGGGTGCCGAGCTTGTAGTTCAGCTCTGCGGTCTTACCTTCTTCGCTGATGCCGAAGAACTTGGGCTTCTGCACCGAATTGGCGGAGAAGAACGCAGCGTTGTCGCTACCCTTGCGCATGGTCAGGGAGATGAAGCCTTCCTCGGCCAGCTCGTATTCGCGGCGATCGGAAACCAGTACCTCGGTCGGGATCTTGGTCTCGATCTCGCCCATGCTCTCGAAGTGGTGCAGCGGCAGGTCTTCCACCGCGCCGCCGCTCTGCGGGCCGATGATGTTCGGGCACCAGCGGAACTTGGCGAAGGAGTCGGTGAGCTTGCTGGCGAAGGTGAACGCGGTGTTGCCCCACAGGTAGTGTTCGTGGTCGTTGGCGACGTTCTCCTTGTAGACGAAGGTTTTCACCGGGTTGTCTTCCGGGTCGTACGGGTTGCGCAGCAGGAAGCGCGGCACGGTCAGGCCGACATAGCGGGAATCTTCCTGCTCGCGGAAGCTCTGCCACTTGGCGAACTGTGGACCTTCGAAGTGGTCCCTCAGGTCCTTGAGGTCCGGCAGGCCGGTGAAGCTTTCCAGGCCAAAGAATTTCGGGCCGGCGGCGGAGATGAATGGCGCGTGGGACATGCTCGATACGCTGGCGACGTACTGCATGGTCTTCACGTCAGGCGCGCTCGGCGAGAAGTAGTAGTTGGCGACGATGGCGCCTACCGGCTGGCCGCCGAACTGGCCGTATTCCGCTGTGTAGATGTGCTTGTAGAGGCCGGACTGGACCACTTCCGGAGAGTCCTCGAAATCGTCCAGCAGGTCCTGCTTGGAGACGTTGAGGATCTCGACCTTGATGTTCTCGCGGAAGTTGGTGCGGTCGATCAGCAGCTTCAGGCCGCGCCAGGACGATTCCAGCGCCTGGAACTCCGCGTGGTGGAGGATTTCGTCCATCTGGCGGCTGAGCTTGGCATCGATCTCGGCGATCATGCGGTCGACCAGGGCCTTCTTTACCTGTTCACCCTGGTTCTGCGGCTTCAACAGTTCCTCGATGAAGGCGGAAACTCCACGCTTGGCGATGCTGTAGGCCTCGTCGTCGGGGGTCAGGCTGGTCTCGGCGATGATGCGGTCGAGAATGCCGAACTCGACGCCAGCCCCGGTGTTTTCCTGTACTGCACTCGTGCTCATGTGTTGGCTTCCTTCTCAGTTCCTGGCTCAGGCGTCCTGCTTGGCCGCGAGGCCCAGCTCACCCAGTACGCGGTCACGCGATTCGTCGTCGGCGAGCACGCTTTCGATGGCCTTGCGGAAGGCCGGTGCGTTGCCCAGCGGGCCTTTGAGGGCGACCAGGGCATCACGCAGCTCCATCAGCTTCTTCAGCTCCGGCACCTGCTCGACCAGGCTCGCCGGATTGAAGTCCTTCATCGAGTTGACCTTCAGGGAAACGGCCAGATCCTCGTCGATGGCTTCCTCCTGAAGACGGTTCGGTACGTTGAGGGTCAGGCCCAGCTCCTGTTTGGCCAGCACTTCGTCGAAGTTGTTCTTGTCGATTCCGATCGGTTTGCGGTCTTCGACCTTGCGGCCGTCGGCGCGTTGGGTGAAGTCACCCAGAACCAGTAGCTTCAGGGGCAGTTCGATCTCTTCCTGGGCATTGCCGGTCGCGGGTTTGAAGGTGATGTTGATGCGTTCCTTGGGGGCTACCGAGCCTTCTTTGGCCATGGCATTTCTCCTTTGCATTTACGGCCCGAAGGCCTAATCGAGCACCACTTCGAGATCGAGGTGGCACAGCCTGCGATAGACCTCATCCTTGCGCTCGCGCACGCTGTGGTTCTGCGGCAGCAGCTCGCAGCAGGTGTGCAGCAGGTGCAGTACCTGCAAGGCGAGATCCGGTTCCCAGAGGTGCAGGGACGATGCCTGCAGTTCCTGGTCGAGAGATTCCAGTTGGGTCCTGGCCAGTTCGTACTTCTTCGCCTGCAGGCAAAGACGGGCCATGCTCAGTTGCCAGAAGAACCGCTGGCGTCCGCCCTGGGCGCTTTGCAGTCCCTGCTTGAGCAGTTGCACGGCGCTCTTCAGGCCCTCCTTGCGCAGGATCGGCGCAGCTTCCTGCAGCGTCTGCTCCCAGATGGACGCTTCGGTGCTGGGCGGCGCCTCGCGCACGCTGGCCTGGGCTTGTATGTGTGGCAGTACGTGGCTGCTGATCCAGCCGCGGGTGGCGGGCTCGGCGAATGGTGCGCCGTCAAAGAAGCGCAGGTCGACCACGCCGGGAAGCCGTTGCAGGAACAGCGCAAACTGGATTTCCACCTCGCGCATGGCCTGCTCGGCATCCAGGGCCTGCAGGCATTCCCAGGCCAGGCGCTGGCCGTCGAACCAGAACGGTGCGCGGGCCAGGCTGGCCTCCAGGTCGACCAGCAGGTCTGCATACTGGCCGTTTTCGAAGCGCTCCCGATAGTTGCTGAGTTTGTCGGCGGGCAGGTTGCGCAGGCTGGTGATCTGTTCGGAGTTGCGGTCGGGGAGTGTGTCGATGGGGAGCCAGAGCAGCGTACGGTTCAGGCGCAGGGCGCGCTGGTCGGTGGCCTTCTGGCGCAGCCACCAGGCACAAAGGGGGCGGGCGCCGTCCTGTTGGGCACGGAGTGCCTTGTGGGCGTCCTTCTCGTTCTCGATGATGGCGGCCGGATTGATCAGGTTGGTCGCTGCCTGCCTGACCGATGCCACCACGGCGCTGACCGAGCCCGGCTTGGGCTGGTCCTGGGCGGCGCGCTGAATCATCTCGTCGAGGCGCCGGCACATCGGCAGCAGCAGCGGCGCATCGCTGCCAAGGCATGCGTTCAGGCGCTCATCGAGACTGCGCAGGGTTTCCGCCAACTGGCGGAACAGCGTCAATTGGTCCTTGATTGCCAGGCTCTCGGTGAACAGCGGCTCCAGCCTGGGTACCAGCCAGCCGACGGCGGCGGCCCGGGTGCGGTCCTTGCGGGGATGCAGGTCATCCCAGTGGTGTTCGCAGAGCTGCAGCATCATCGCCAGCCCTGCCTGCAGACCGGCGAACGACTCCCGCTGCTGTAGCGCCCAGGCCAACCAGGCCGCTACACGGAGGTCCTTGGACTGGGTGCGCAGAATTTCTTCGCCGAGCTCCAGAATCTTCTGCCAGTCGACCAGGCCATTGCCGTGCAGGGACGACGCCTTGCCCAGTTCCTCTTCGAGACTTTCGTATTCGGAAGAATAGCGTACATCCTCGCCTGCGTAATTACCCGTGGAGATGGGCTGGCAGGCCAGATCGAGATAATGCGATGCAAGCTTTCTGGAGTTGTTCATTCCTGCGATCATCCCTGATGCGGCGGGGATTGGATATAAGAAGAGTCTGGTTTTCTATGCAGAAAATTAACTCGAAATGAAGTTTTCCGAATTCGAGATAAATGAATGGAACGGCGCGCATAGTGCAATTTTTTGCATAGAGGGGCGTGTAGGAAATTTGCTATTCAGCTTGTGGTCCAGGCTTGTTTCTCAAGTTGAGTGTGAGCCTTTCGGCAAAATGCAGCTATTTTTCGGATGGCTCTAAAACGGCTGTTTTGGCTTTTTCTGTGGATTTGTTGTGATGTATTTCTCGAACTATCGTTCCAGAAATAATTGTGTCGGTACCATTTTCTATAAGGCGGATTTCTTGGTTCTGTTCATCTTGATCGAGTTTTCCTTGTGTGGTGCTGTGCAACTTTTTGCCATGTGGAAAATTGGATTTTGATACGCTGCTGCTAGCGGATTGGCGGTCCTCTGTGGGGCTGGCAAAAAGTTGCGCAGTTATTGGCAAGTTGTTGCTGGGATTTACAGTGGTTTCAGTTTTCCGAGGCTGAATATTTGTTTTTAATCGTCTGGAGCGCCCGTGTTTCGGAACTTTCATAGTTTCTGGCATACAACTTGTTTGAGGTGTCTCACCCACGGCGACATCTGGCCGGGGCCATTCACTTCATCACGGCAAGGAGAGCTTTCATGCCAACACCCGCATACCTGTCCCTCGAAGGCACCAAGCAAGGTCTGATCACTGCTGGCACTTTCACCGAGGACTCGGTCGGCAACATCTTCCAGGAAGGCCATGAGGATCAGGTTCTGGTCCAGGCTTTCAACCACCAGGTAATCATTCCGCGTGATCCGCAGTCCGGTCAGCCGACCGGCCAGCGCGTACACAAGCCGCTGATGATCACCAAGGTGTTCGACAAATCCTCGCCGCTGATCTTCAACGCGCTGACCTCCGGTGAGCGTCTGAACAAATGTCGCCTGGAGTGGTACCGCACTTCCTCTACCGGCACCCAGGAGCATTACTTCACCATCGAACTGGAAGATGCGGTGATCGTCGACGTCCAGTCGCGCATGCCGAACTGCCAGGACCCGAACATGGCGCACTTCACTCACCTGGAAGACGTCTACTTCACCTACCGCAAGATCGTCTGGACTCATGAAGTCTCCGGCACTTCCGGCTCCGACGACTGGCGTACCCCGATCTCTGCCTGATCCGGCATCGATCGTCGCCAAGCACATCGGCCAGGCGCTTCCTGGCCGATGTCTGTTTTTGCTGATTCGAACTCCTGCATGGACCGACCAGGGCGTCAGGAACTGCGAATCGGCTACCCGAACAGAGGACAACGGATGTTCGCCCCGGCCAACCAGATCCAATTCAGCTTGCACCTTGACGGTATCAGCAGCGATTTTCAGGTGCTTGGGTTCCACGGGCGCGAGGCGCTCGACCAGCCCTTTCATTTCGATCTGGAACTGGTCAGCGAACATTCATCCCTGGATCTGGAGCGTGTCCTTCACCAGCCTGCCTACCTGGCTATCGGGCAGACGGGGGCGGGAATACACGGGCAGATCTACTGGGTTGCCCAGGGCGATTCCGGCAAGCGCCTGACGCGCTATCGAGTCAGCCTGCGGCCGCGTCTTTCCTACCTCGCGCATCGGCACAACCAGCGAATCTTCCAACATCTGACCGTGCCGCAGATCATCGCCAAGGTGCTTGAGGAGCACGGGATCCTGGCCGATGCCTACCGCTTCCAGCTCGGCCCTGCGGTCTATCCCCAGCGCGAGTATTGCACCCAGTACGACGAGTCCGATCTGCACTTCGTTCAGCGTCTGTGTGAGGAAGAGGGTATTCACTATCACTTCCAGCACAGCAGCGACGGACACACCCTCGTTTTCGGCGATGACCAGACCGCCTTCCCGAAGCTGGCACCAACGGCATACCAGCAGGATTCCGGAATGGTGGCCGATGTGCCGGTGGTGAAGCGCTTCGGCCAGCGTCTGGAAACGCGCACCAGCCGTGTCAGCCGGCGTGACTACGATTTCGAGAAGCCGAGGGTCAGCCTCGATAGCGCCGCCAACAGCGGCTTCCAGCCGAACCTTGAGGATTACGACTATCCAGGCCGGTACACTGACCGCGAGCGCGGCAAGCTGCTTTCGCAGCGAGCGCTGGAGCGCCACCGCAGCGACTATCAGGTTGCCGAAGGTCGCAGCGACGAGCCCGCCTTGCGCTGCGGCCATTTCCTATCCTTGACCCGGCATCCGCGCAGCGAGTGGAACGATCTGTGGCTGCTCACCGAGATAGTGCACGAGGGCAAGCAGCCCCAGGTTCTGGAGGAGTCCATTACCAGCGATACCCACGATGGCAAGGGTGAATTCCACCAGGGCTATCGCAACAGCTTCAGTGCGACGCCGTGGAGCACCCTGCACCGCCCAGCGCTGCGGCATCCGAAATCACGGATTCTCGGCAGCCAGAGCGCAGTGGTCACCGGCCCTGCCGGCGAGGAAATCCACTGCGACAGGTACGGGCGGGTGAAGGTCCAGTTTTTCTGGGACCGTGAAGGCAAGGCCGATGACAAGACCAGTTGCTGGTTACGGGTTGCTTCCGGCTGGGCTGGAAATCGGTTCGGCGCCATATCCATTCCGCGTGTCGGGATGGAAGTGCTGGTGGATTTTCTCGAGGGCGACCCTGACCAGCCTCTGGTCAGCGGCTGTCTCTATCACGCCGAGAACGTGGTGCCCTATGCGCTGCCTGGGAACAAGACCCGCAGCGTATTCAAGAGCAATAGCTATCCCGGTGGCGGCGGTTACAACGAGCTGCGTATCGAGGACCGCAAGGGCCAGGAACAGATATTCATCCATGCCCAGCGCGACTGGGATGAGAACGTCGAGAACGACCAGCGCATCCGTATCGGCCATGAACGCCACGACACGGTCGAAGCCAACGCCTATAGCGAATTCAAGGCTGAAGAGCACCACACCACTCACGCCGACCGCAAGACCGAACTACGCGCGGACGATCACCTGACCGTCGCCAACAACCAGCATGTGAAGATCGGCACTGGTCAGTTCGTCGAGGCCGGTCAGGAAATTCACCTGTCCGGCGGCGTGAAGGTCGTGATGGAGGCCGGTAGCGAGCTGACCCTCAAGGCCGGTGGCAGTTTCGTCAAACTGGACGGCGGGGGAGTGACCCTCAGCGGGGCGACGGTGAAGATCAACAGCGGAGGTAGCCCCGGTGTAGGCACACCTGCAGCGCCATTGTTGCCCGGGCCATTGCAGGCCGCCGATGAAGGCGTACCCAATCCCGTCCTGCAACACCGCCTCAAGTCTGAAGTGCCGATTGTCGAGCTGTGCCAGAAGCCCAAGGGCGGTACTCCGCTGCAGTGTCCTCTCAGTGACTGCCCGTGCCGCAAGGCCATGATGGCGGAGCGCTGAACATGATGACTTTCGTTCTGCTGGATCATTCCCATGATCTGTTCCATCGGCTCGGCGCGACTGGGGGTGAGGCAGTCCCGCGCATGCTTTTCCAGCAGACCGAGCTCGCGCTCTATGCAGACCAGAGCCCGGTTCTGGTTGCAGCCGGCCAACCCTTGCTGAGTGCTATTCAGAATGCGCCCGAATGTTGGCCTGGGTTATTGATTCAGAGCGTGGCCGACGAGCGCGTTCTTCTTGATCACCTGCGCGGCATCCTCCTGGTACGTTTCGACGGTGGCCAGCGAAAAGGGGTTCTGCGCTACTGGAGCCCGCGCACCGCGAGCTACTTCTTTCCGGCAGAGTCCAAACAGCGGCTGCGCTGGTTCGGGCCGATACACAAGATCAGTTGGCATGGCGGTACCTGGCGCGAGAAAGCCGAGAGCATCGAGACTTGGAAAAGCTTGGAAAATCCCCTCGCCGAGCACTGGCTTCCACCCGCTGAACGCAGCCCAATGTGCCTCGATGAGGGGCAGGAGGCCGTGCTATTGCGTCAGCAGCAGGAGCACTTCGTTTACCAATGGCCGGGGTCTTCCAGGATGCCTTTCGGCGAAGCCTGGCAGTACTTCTGTGATGGTGCGTCCAGTGGTTTTGACGACAGCGAGCAACTGCTGCGCTACCTCGAACTGCGAGAAGCATTCCGCGGTCAGAGGGTACCCGCGAACCTTCCGGGGGAGTCTGCGGACCAGCGCCTGGCCTACCTGGAAGAAAGCCTGCAGCGAGGCTGCATGAACAAGGATGAGCAAGCATGAGCAGTTCTGTGGGCAAGCTGGGCGGGCGCCCGGCGTGCGAAGCCGGGAAACTCATCGTTCAGGTGGTGGGAAAGGACCACCCCGCCGGCCAGAAGCTGGTGATCTACGACGACAAGGACCGCGAGCAACAGGAGTGGCTTACCAAGCAGGGCAAGCAGGAAGTCATCGCGGATGAACTCTGCAGCAGCGTATTGCACCTGTGGGACTGGAGCGGTCAGCCCAAGCGACACCTATGGCTGGAGATCGCTGCGCAAACCGGCGGCCCTATCCGCGTTCCCCTGTGCGATGACCTGCGGGTAACGCCCCGGCAGGCGGATACACAATGGAACCAGATCGTCCCTGTATTGCCGTTCACCGCCCTGAGAGGTGCCAGGAGCCCCTATGACCTCGGTACTCCGGTGCTCTGCCGTCCGGGTTACCTGTACGCCTTCTATCGAAACAGGCTGTGGCGCGAGCTGGAAATCCGCACCGACAGCAGCAAGACCTTGTTCCATGACATCGACGTGGCACGTTACCGGACGGCCCAGGGAATCAAGGCCGAGGTGCGGCAGGCCACGGGACAGGGGCTGGAGGAAATCTGGCTGCCGGCCAGATGGAACAACCAGAACGTCCATGACCTGTTGCTCTGCTATTCGGAGGTCCAGCTTGGCGCCGCGCGGTTGAACTTCCTGGAGCGCAATCCCGGCGAGCTGGCCCGGCGCTGTCAGGCCTTCGGGCTCCAGGTAGGTGCGCGCAGCTTCAGGGACGTCTATCACGGCAAGCCGAATGGCGCCGCAATGCTCGAACGCTTCTCGCAGTACGACGCCCGCGACATTGTTGCCGTATCCAACAGCGGCCCCGCCCAGGTCGCACGGCTCAATCTCGATGGCCGGGCATTCCCTCTGGCGCTGGTTGCACCGCAACGGGCGCGGGCGCAGGTGTTCGAGTACCTGTTGGAACATCCCGGCCGCTACGTTTGTGACCTGAGCGGGCAGTTCCCGGATCAGGAGTACCGCCGGGCGATGGCCTTCCTCAACCAGGGCATGCTGGGGGAAAAGTCGGGCTCGACCCTGCTGCTGGAATTGGGGGCTGTCGCGGATGCCCTTGCGCGTAGCCAGAAGCCGCCCGCTTCTCCAACCGGCGGAGAGCCGACGGCGGAGGAAAACGTCTGGCAGGCGCAGCCAGCCTCGGCTGACGTACTCGCATCGGTAAGGCCGCGCCAGCTTTGCGGGGTGCTTCTCGACGATGCACGGTATCGCATGCGCCATCTCGAAAGCCGCATCGATAACCATCGTCATCTGCTTAAGCTCTGTGCCCGGCACGCCGCTCTGCAACCCAATCACGGAAGCGCGTTGCTCATCCAGCAGTTGGTCATCGCCCGCACCATTCAGGGCAAGAGCAATCCACTGCACAAGGAAATCAGCAGAATCAGCCGGCAGGGCCTTTGCGACATCAATCGCAATACCGCAGTGCTCGAACGCATGGAGGCATGGCAGGGCGTGATGTCTGCGCAGGGCTTGTTGCGCGAGTCGCTGGAGCAGGCGCGAAGTGTTGCGACGCTAGCTGATCATCTGAGCCTCGACGGCTTCCAGTACCTGGGTGCCCTGCATGCCACCGTTCGCACACTGGCCTGCCTGGCGCTCAACCCCTCGCAGATCGATCCCCTCGCACCGACCGGAGACCTGCACGATGCGACGGGTGGAGGAAGCCCGATATGCCCGGCAGTCAGCGAAGGGCAGAAGTTCCTGGCCAAACTCCAGCAGGACACCCAGTCTGCCCTTCATCGAATGCTCTGGCCCGAAGCCAGTGAGGCACTGGTCTGCAAGATATACGAGGCGAAACCGGGCACACCCAACCCCGGAACCGGGCAGTTCCGTGGCGATGAGTTGGCCAAGCTGGAAAACACCGAGGTTCCGGCGGCTGCGCAGATGGTCACCATCGACGAAGCAATGCTTGGCGCCCTGACTGCCGGGGCCAGCCTAGACAGCTTCCTGACTCTCAGCGGCAAGAACATCAACGGTGCACTGATGGGTGTCTTCGACACCCTGCAAGGCGCCGTAGAGGTCGCCCAGGATGCCGTGAACGGCGCGAGGCAGCGTGAGAGCCAGGCCAGTGCCGCGTCCGGAGCCGCTCAACAGAGTGCCCAGCGCGCCAGCGACCGCCTGGCCCAGACGAAACAGCGGCTGGGCCAGCAGGGGCGCCCGATCACAGTCGACCTGCATGGGCGGGGGCTCCAGCAGTTGCGCAGCATGATGCCGGAGACGTTCGGCTATTCCATCTTCGTGCGCCGCAACCAGTTCAACAGCAGCACACACTACTTATTCGGCATGGAGGACCTGCCGACCCGCACCCAGATGGCTACCCGTTACTACGGTGAGTTTCTCGATCCCAAGGGCAACTTACTGGGCAGTACGGACCGAAAGCGCGTCACGGGAACAGGGGTCGAGAGGAGCGAGCACTGGGTCATAGCCATCCCGCGCGACAAGTCGACAGCGCGCCTGGTGGGCGAGATGAACAAGCGTCTCACAGCAGCACTGGCCGCTGATGCCGCCGCGGAAGTTGCAACCGAGGAAGCACGAATGCGTGGCGCCGCGTTGACCGAAGCGGTAGGCGTTTTGCAGGGGCAGAAGAGTGCGCGGGCGTTCCGCATACTCAACTCGACACCGTTCCCAGTCGCGGTGCTGATGCTCGAATTGTGGAACGTGAGGGCGGAGATTAACAATCAGTATCAGAATGATCTTGAGAAGGGGTCGACTCGTACTGACTGGGGGGGAGTAAGTGCGGTATTGGACTTGTTGATCGCGCTAGAGGCTCTGACAGTCAAGCTGGTCGGTAATCAGTCTGTATTAGCGATGGCCCGCAAGGCTACGTTCCGGATACCCACAGTCATCGTTAAGACAATGGGCAAGCTTGGTGTTTCGATTATCCAGCAAGCAACTGCGCGCTTGGTTCTGCAGTCATTCGCGGGGCTAGTATTCTGCGGCGTCAGTCTCTATGACGCCTGGTATGCCTGGCAATGGAACGATCAAGCCATGTATGGCTATCTGCTGATCGCAAGCGGGGCATTGATCGGAACGGCGGGCGGGTGGCTGGCGGGCAGCGCAACTTTCATGGGGCTGACCCCGGCAGGCTGGCTGGGGCTGCTTCTTGTCGGCATAGGGGCTGGCCTGGTCTATATGCTGTCATCCACGCCATTGCAGGACTGGCTGAGCAATGGCCCGTTCGGCGAAGGGGGCGGCGAGAAAACTGCTCATCTGCGCAGGCCGGACGAAGCCTTCTATCGACTGGTGGGTGTACTCGCCGATATTCGCATCGCTATCCAGCCGAATCCGCTCTTCGAGCCCACCGCCAAACTGGACATCAACGAGCAGACGCCTTTCAGCGTGCGCCAGGCCAACACGATAATTCGCCTGGAGAGTGCGCTGCCCGGCCTGCTGGCGAATCTGGGCAGTGTCGCCATTCGTGCGGAGTGCAGGCTGCGCCCCCTGCACACGGTCAATGTCAAAGGGGAGCCGGCCTTCACCCAGCCACTGCCGGCAACCACGGCTGCCCCCCAGCTACCCGTGGCGCAGCGGCTTTTCCCCAATGCCCTGGAGCTGTACTTCCAGACGCCCGCGGCCAATGTGGTGCAACCTTTGGCCAAGCCCAGCCAGTTTCTGAGCCAGCGCTGGGCTGTTCGTGCGCAGTTCGTCCTACAAGGCAGTGGTCAAACCCGTATATTCCCGACTCCTGGCATCAAGGCGGCTGTGGTCTACGGGCCGGAGTACGCCAAGGCCGACTTTGGCAGCACAGGGCGCCCCTTCTGGGCGGATGAGGAAACCAATAAGGCAACCAACGGATGACAAGCCAAGACTACTACTCGCCCACCAGCTATCGCCCGGACCGAATTCCCGACCAACCTGCGTCCCAGGCTCGGAGTCTGTACCAGAAGTTCTCCTGCACCCGCCTGCCGTGGGGAAGCACGCAAGATGTCATACCTGCAAGTCTGCTTGAGTTCCTGACGCCCGAAGCAATGCGCGGGCATGAGCAGAGGGCAAAGGAGAAAGCCGAGCAGATTGCCAATGGAACTTATAAGCCGACTCCTTTCGATGGTATAGACCTGCATCAACGATACGACCATGAAAGTCTTACGATGGCGATGCTTTCGTTTAAGTCCCAGTTCTGGCTTCTAATTGGCTTTTTTGGAAAGGTTGTTTTTTTTGTCGATTTATTTATTGTTCCGTGTGTCTATCTTTTAAGAGTTTTCAGAACGGGTTCAGGTTGGTTTGATACTCTGTGGGCATTTAGAGATATGATTCTGGTGGCGATTGTGCTGCCGGCTTTAATGTGGATGGCTGGGTATTTCGTTACTAGCTACTTTCCAAAATTTTGGTTCAAGCCTTCTCGCGGGCCGCTATGGAAGTTGAGCCGACGTACTGGCCTTGCCACCCTCTATGACTACAAGGAGTTCAAGAAGACAGGTGTAATTGGCGAAGTCAGCGCACCTTTCTACGAGTTCGACGCCTATATCCACACCAGCCCTGATCGTCAGGGCGCCCCCCTCAATGTGCTCTACCTGATGCACCGTTACCGCGATATACGAATCAAGGTTGGAGCCCTGCTCAGTGCGGACCAGCCTCCCAACGAGGTGCTGGCGTTGTGGGATCTGCTTCAGAACTACATGGATACCAGCCGCCCCTTGCCCGATACGCCGGCACTGGAGGAATACCGCGCCCAGGACCCGGTGACTGCCGAACATGACCGCAAGACTGGTCGCAATCCGCGTTACTGGGTCGATATGGATGATGAAGCGTTCAAGGCGAAGTGCCGGGAAATGGCGGCGAAGATCGATGCTATCGATACGTTTTCACGCCCGAACCTGATTGCCCAGCATGTCGATTTCGCGGGTTAGCGGGCGGCGCTCTGTGGTCGTGTTTCCGGGCGGACGAGGCAATCAAAAGGCAACCAACGGATGACAAGCCAAGACTACTACTTGCCCACCAGCTATCGCCCGGACCGAATTCCCGACCAACCTGCGTCCCAGGCTCGGAGTCTGTACCAGAAGTTCTCCTGCACCCGACTGCCGTGGGGAAGCACGCAAGATGTCATACCTGCAAGTCTGCTTGAGTTCCTGACGCCCGAAGCAATGCGCAGGCATGAGCAGAGGGCAAAGGAAAAGGCCGAGCAGATTGCCAATGGCACTTATAAGCCGACTCCTTTCGATGGTATAGACCTGCATCAACGATACGACCATGAAAGTCTTACGATGGCGATGCTTTCGTTTAAGTCGCAGTTCTGGCTTTTGATTGGCCCTGTTGGAAAGGTTTGGTTTTTTTTAGGTATTTTTCTTGTTTTAAGTGGGTATTTATTTGATCTGGCCCACAAGGGGGGAGGGTGGTTTGAACTTTTGTTGTCGTATTTTGATATGTTTTTAATATTGATTCTTCCTCCGGCTTTAATGTGGATGGCTGGGCATTTTGTTTCTAGCTACTTTCCAAAATTTTGGTTCAAGCCTTCTCACGGGCCGCTATGGAAGTTGAGCCGACGTACTGGCCTTGCCACCCTCTATGACTACAAGAAGTTCAAGAAAACAGGCGTAATTGGCGAAGTCAGCGCCCCTTTCTACGAGTTCGACGCCTATATCCACACCAGCCCTGATCGTCAGGGCGCCCCCCTCAATGTGCTCTACCTGATGCACCGTTACCGCGATATTCGTATCAAGGTCGGAGCCCTGCTCAGTGCGGATCAGCCTCACAACGAGGTGCTGGCGTTGTGGGATCTGCTTCAGAACTACATGGATACCAGCCGCCCTTTGCCCGATACGCCGGCACTGGAGGAATACCGCGCCCAGGACCCGGTGACCGCCGAACATGACCGCAAGACTGGTCGCAATCCGCGTTACTGGATCGATATGGATGATGAAGCGTTCAAGGCGAAGTGCCGGGAAATGGCGGCGAAAATAGACTCCATCGACACCTTCAGTAGACCCAGTGTGATGACGGGCCATGTCGAGTATTCGGATTGAGGCGGGCTGTGCCCCCCAGCTCTTTAGCCGGTTCCGCTAAAACCCGGGAGATGGTGCAGGTGGCGGGTTTGCGGCTCAGTAGCCAGGCGCCTGGATTTCCTGGTGTTCCGCGACGACCCTCAATGTCCGCAGCGTTACCAGCGGTGCGTCCACCACGAACTGGTTCGCCAGCCACGACGGTACGCTGCCGCCGGGGTCCGCACGCATCTGGTAGATGACCTCGGTGAGCTTCGGGCCCTTGGGCACCAGCTGCCAGGTGCCGGAGAGCATCGGGACGCGGATGCGGCCTTCCACTGGCGGGATGTAGTCGGGCGCGGCTTGCAGACGGCGGATCATGCCGCCGTCAGGGGTTTCTTCGGTGCTCACTTGCAGCACCAGGTCGCGTGGCGCTGCGGGCCAGGGCAGTTTGGTGTCGAGGTAGACCCAAATCGCTTCGTCGGTGTACTTGAGCAGGCGCATCTGTGCACAGGCGTAGAGCCAGGCGCAGGACACACGCAGGTTCTCCTGCAGGTGGCCCAGGGTGCTGACATCGGCTTTCACCAGGGTGACGCCACGAAAACTCTTGTAGCGCGAGCCGGGCACGTGGCTGAGGTAGACGCGCACACCATCCTCTTCCTTCGCCAGTTGCCATTCCTCGCTCTGGGCGAGGGCGCCGGTGGGGATCGACAGTAGCAGGGAGAGCAGGAACGGAGCGGGCTTCATGGCAGGTGCCGGAATGAGGTAGTAGCCCGATCTTATGCGCTTTGCTCGACGGTTGCGCAGTGGCCGGCGAGCGGTAGCGGCGTTTCGCAGGCATTAAAAAAGCCGGCTTGTGGCCGGCTTTCAGGGGGTGGTCCAACCTTACTTCTGGTAAAGCAGACCGCCTTGATTCTGTGGCAGCGCAGGGCTCTGCGTGCGGGGAGCTGATCGTAGCAAAGTTGCGACGAAAAACCTATTACCGGTCATAAAAAAGCCCCGTCTAGACGGGGCTTTTCGCGGCGGGCTACCCCGCAGCCATCACTTGGCCTGGAAGGCGGCGACGGCCTTGGTGATGTAGTCGTGAGCTTGTGCGGCGTTGCCCCAGCCCTCGACCTTCACCCACTTGCCCTTCTCGAGATCCTTGTAGTTCTCGAAGAAGTGCTTGATCTGCTCCAGCAGCAGGGCCGGCAGGTCGGTGTATTCCTTCACGTCCTTGTACAGAACGGTCAGCTTGTCGTGCGGCACGGCGATCAGTTTGGCGTCGCCGCCGGCTTCGTCGCTCATGTTCAGCACGCCAACCGGACGGGCGCGGATCACGGAACCCGGAGCGACCGGGTAGGGGGTCACGACCAGTACGTCCAGGGGGTCACCGTCGTCGGCCAGGGTGTTCGGGATGAAGCCGTAGTTGGCCGGGTAGAACATCGGGGTGGCCATGAAACGGTCAACGAACAGGCAGTCGGTGTCCTTGTCGATTTCGTACTTGATCGGCGCGTGGTTGGCCGGGATCTCGATGGCGACGTAAATGTCGTTCGGCAGGTCTTTGCCAGCCGGGATGCTGCTGTAGCTCATGGACGACTCCAGGTATTGGTCGGGCCGAAAAAGTGCGGCGGATTATAGGCAGATTGCCGTGGCCAAGCCACAGACATCCGCTAGTGCGCCTGAGTTTCCTGATATTCGGGATGCTCGCGCTGGAGCTTGTGCAGGCGCGAGAGCGGATCTTGCCGGTAGAACAGTGCGAGCTGCTCATAGACCTTTGGATAGGTCGTGTGGAGCAGGTCGGGCGCGGTGAAGAAGTATTCGCTGGTGACGGCGAAGAACTCCGCGGGGTTTTCGGCTGCGTATGGGTCGATGACGGTATGCGCCTGCGGGTTGCGGTCGAGCTGGCGGTTCATCTGGTCGTAGGCCGACTGCATGGCGGCGGCCCAGTCGCTGACGCGCATATCGCGGTGCAGCGGCGGCAGGCCGTTGGCGTCGCCGTTGAGCATGTCCAGCTTGTGCGCCAGCTCGTGGATGACTAGGTTGTAGGCGTCCCAGCCGCCGCCGTTTTCCACGCCCGGCCAGGCGAGGATCACCGGGCCTTGCAGCGAGGTTTCCCCGGCGCGCTCGTCGTCGAATTCATGGATGACCCCTGCGGGGTCGCGGTGTTTCTGCGGGCTGACGAAGTCGTCCGGGTAGAGCACCAGCTCATGGAAACCCTGGTACCAGTTGAGGTCGGGCAGATGCAGCAGGAGCAGCTCTGCCTGGGTGGCGAGGAGCAGGCGGCGGAAGTCGTCCAGCTCGACTCCTGGCAGCGCGGAGAGATGCTTGTCGCGCAGGAACAGCCGCGCGCGCTCGCCGAGCAGACGCAATTCGTCGTCGCTCAGTCCATCGAGGATCGCCAGGTGCTGGCGTACCCGCTCCCAGAGCTTCGGGTCGAGCGGATGGCGGGCCAGGAAGCGCCGGCGCCGCCAGGCTCTGAACGACCACATCGCCAGGTCAATGCTCCGAGGTCGGCGCCTTGGGGGCGGCCGGACGCATCTTGTGGCGGATGAAACCGATGATCATGGGCAGCAGCGAGAAGGCGATGATGCCGATGATCATCAGCGAAAGGTTCTGCTTGATGAAGGGGACGTTGCCGAAGAAATAGCCGAGGGTGACCAGGCCGCCGACCCAGGCCACGCTGCCGGCCACGCTGAAGAACAGGAAGCGCAGGTAGGGCATGTAGGCCATGCCGGCGACGAAGGGCGCGAAGGTGCGCACGATGGGCAGGAAGCGCGCCAGGGTCACGGTCTTGCCGCCGTGACGCTCATAGAACGCGTGGGTCTGGTCGAGGTAGTCGCGGCGGAAGATCTTGGAGTTCGGGTTGCTGAACAGGCGTTTGCCCAGGGTCCGGCCGATCACGTAGTTGGTGCTGTCGCCGGTGATGGCCGCAACCAGCAGGAGGCTGCCGAGCAGCCAAGGGTCCATGCCGCCAGTGGCGCAGATGGCGCCGGCGATGAACAGCAGTGAGTCGCCGGGCAGGAAGGGCGTCACCACGAGGCCGGTTTCGCAGAAGATCACCAGGAACAGGATGGCGTAGATCCATACACCGTAGTTGGTCACCAGCAGGGACAAGTAGGTGTCGAGGTGCAGAACGAGGTCGATCGGGTTGAAATCCATGGAGAGCCTGTTTTGACAACGAGGGAACGGCCGGGGTGCGCATTATAGGGGCGGATGCGCCATCGGGGCGCGCATCGTCGCGTCCTGCGACGAACATCGGCCAGCAGGATATTACAGGTCGAAGGTGAAAATTCGGTTGGGAGGAGCGCTGAAATTCGCTGTGACAAATGCGCAAGGCGCAGCCGCCGGGGCGTCAGAGCAGGCTGGCCTGCCAGCTCAGCAGGGGGCTGGCGGTGATGCCGCCCGGCTGCAGACGCTCATCGGATTTCTGCTCCGAGGACGGTGACTGTTCTGCTACCGGGTGGGTAGCTACTTCCCGCGAGCGCATGGCCGTCTCCAGGTGCGCTTCGGCGATCAGTTGTTGCAGGCGCCCGCTACGGCGCAGGGTGCGCAGGCTTCGGTCGAGGCTGGCGGCCAGGGCCTCGCCCTCGGCGCGCCTCCTGGGTACCAGGACGTACAGTGGCTTGATGTCGAGCGGCGGTTCCACGAAGACCACTTGGTCGCGCAGCGCCGGCGCATTCTGGGCGAGCAACTGATAGCCGGTATAGCGGTCGGCCACCGCCAGGTCGATGCGTCCGCGCAGAAGCTTTTCCAGGTTCTGCCAGTCGCTGCTGACCACGTCCTTGGTGAGGTAGTCGGCCTGGTCGAAGGCAGTCTGGTTGACGTAGCCGCGCACGACGCCGATGCGATAGGGGCGCAGGCTTTCGAGGTTGCTCGGTTCTATCGGCAGCGCATGGTCGCGGCGACGGAAGAAGCCCAGTTGGGAATCCAGCAGCGGCATGGAAGTATAGAAGTCCGCGCTGCGGTCAGCCGAGAGGTAGGCTGGCATCAGCGCATCGAAGCGCCCTTCGCGGGTCTCGTTGAGCGCTCGTTGCCAGGGCAGGAAGACCAGTTCGGCCTTGTCGCCGTTGAGCGCCAGGGCTTCGTCGAGAATGCGGCTGGCAAGGCCGTGGCCGGGAAGGTCTGGACCGACGTAGGGGGCCCAGTCCAGCGTGGCGATACGCAGGGTCTGGGCCTGGACGGCGGAACAGGCGAGCGTGAGGAGGAGGCTGACGATCAGGGGACGACGCATGGGGAACCCTCGGCCGGCGAAGACGGCGATGCGATGGCCGGCCATCACTCTAGTGCGTCTGGCCCGCCGAGACCAGCGGGCCGCTGATAGCCTCAGACGAGGTCGTCGCTGATCGGCAGGATGTAGTTCTTGAACTCGCTGTCTTCGCGGAAGCCGATGGACTCGTAGACCTTCTGCGCCACTTCGTTGTTGACGCTGGTGGAGACGCGCATGCGCACTGCCTGGGTCTCGCGGGCCATCTGCCGGGCTGTTTGCAGCAGGTGGTCGGCGACCAGTTGGCGGCGAGCCTCCTCGGCGACGTAGATGTCGTTGAGGATCCACACGCGCTTGAGCGACAGCGAGGAGAAGCTGGGGTAGAGCTGGCAGAAGCCCAGCAGCTTGCCGTCATCGTCGTCCGGCAGGGCCAGGTAGATCACCGATTCCTTGCGGCGCAGGCGCTTCTCGAGGAATTTCCGCGACGACTCGGGGTAGGGCAGCATGCCGTAGAACTCGCGGTATTTGACGAACAGCGGGGCTAGCAGATCGAGGTGGTCGAGCGTGGCTTGCACGATGCGCATGGGCGGGCCTCGGCGTGATGTGAATGGGCTGGTATGGCAATGCAGGGGCTATGCCAGCGGATAGCCATCTCGTCCGATGCTGCACCAGAAATTGTGGAAAGCGCAATCCAAGCGAGCGTTTGATCTGGTATCGCTTCGCTCCACCCAGCCTGCCGATCTGACTGGGTGGGTTGCTCCTGCGAAAGATAGCCATCCAAACCGTTTCGCAGACAAAAAAGCGCGGCCCGTGGGCCGCGCAAAGTAGTGAACGTTGAAGCCGCCCGGCGGGCCGGGCGGGCGGTCAGAAGAAGCCCAGCGGGTTGATGTCGTAGCTCACCAGCAGGTTCTTGGTCTGCTGGTAGTGGTCGAGCATCATCTTGTGGGTCTCGCGGCCCACGCCGGATTTCTTGTAACCGCCGAACGCGGCGTGCGCCGGGTACAGGTGGTAGCAGTTGGTCCACACGCGGCCGGCCTTGATGCCACGGCCCATGCGGTAGGCGCGGTTGATGTCGCGGGTCCATACGCCGGCGCCCAGGCCGTACTCGGTGTCGTTGGCGATCGCCAGCGCCTCGGCCTCATCCTTGAAGGTGGTGACGCCCACCACCGGGCCGAAGATCTCCTCCTGGAACACGCGCATCCTGTTGCTGCCCTTGAGCAGGGTCGGCTGGATGTAATAGCCGCTGGAGAGGTTGCCTTCGAGCTTCTCCACCGCGCCGCCCACCAGCACCTGCGCGCCTTCCTGCTGGGCGATGTCGAGGTAGGAGAGGATCTTCTCGTACTGCTGCTGCGACGCCTGCGCGCCGACCATCGTGTCGGTGTCCAGCGGGTCGCCGCGCTTGATCGCCTTCACCTTCTTCATCACCACATCCATGAACTGCGGGTAGATGGACTCCTGCACCAGCGCGCGGGATGGGCAAGTGCACACTTCGCCCTGGTTGAAGAACGCCAGCACCAGGCCCTCGGCGGCCTTCTCGATGAAGGTTTCCTCGGCCTGCATGATGTCTTCGAAGTAGATGTTCGGGCTCTTGCCGCCCAGTTCCACGGTGGACGGAATGATGTTCTCGGCGGCGCATTTCAGAATGTGCGAGCCCACCGGGGTGGAGCCGGTGAAGGCGATCTTGGCGATGCGCTTGCTGGTGGCCAGAGCCTCGCCGGCTTCGCGGCCGAAGCCCTGGACGACGTTGAGCACGCCCTTGGGCAGCAGGTCGCCGATCAGCTCCATCAGCACGCAGATGCCCAGCGGCGTCTGCTCGGCCGGCTTGAGCACGACACAGTTGCCGGCGGCGAGGGCCGGGGCGAGTTTCCATGCAGCCATCAGCAACGGGAAGTTCCACGGGATGATCTGCCCGACCACGCCCAGCGGCTCGTGGATGTGATAGGCCACGGTGCTGTCGTTGATTTCGGCGGCGGAGCCTTCCTGGGCGCGGATGCAGCCGGCGAAATAGCGGAAGTGATCGGCAGCCAGCGGGATGTCGGCATTGAGGGTTTCGCGGATCGGCTTGCCGTTGTCCCAGGTTTCGGTGACGGCCAGCAACTCCAGGTTCTGCTCGATTCGGTCGGCGATCTTGAGCAGGATCAGCGAGCGGTCCTGCACCGAGGTACGGCCCCAGGCATCGGCTGCGGCGTGGGCGGCGTCCAGCGCCTTGTCGATGTCCGAGGCGTCAGATCGGGGGAATTCTGCGATCGCCTGGCCGTTCACCGGCGAGGTATTGGTGAAGTACTGACCCTTCACTGGCGGGACGAACTCGCCGCCGATGTAGTTGCCGTAGCGCGCCTTGAAGGAAACGATGGCGCCTTCGGTACCGGGATGGGCGTAACGCATGGTCGAATCTCCTGGGTCTTGTGCTTGTTGGGGAGGACGTTGATCAAGCGTAGAGCAAGGGCCGGGCCATGCCAGCGCAAGTCCCGCCGGGCAAGGCTCCGGGGGCGCTGGCCGGTTTGTCCGCAAGGCGCGCTGTAGCGCCTGCGGGACAGTACCCGGTGACACTTTGTCCCGTATCCGTGACAGTCGTGACCTGACGGTCGGACAGGCGTTGCAATGCCTGGGGGCGTGGGGGATGCTGTGGAAGTTCGCCGCCGATCCATGACCGTGGCGGACGTTCGGGACTGCCTCCCGTCCCCTCTGCGGAGAACAACAAGAATGCGTGCCAACGATATGAGCCGCCACGCCCGCCAGGTCATGACCGTGGCCGAGGGCAGGGTTCGCGCCGGAGCGCCGGGTGCCGATCCTTCGATTGCCCGCTCCTGGCTGCGTTGCCTGGAGCAGTACCATCTCGATCCCGCGCAGAACCGCGCGCCGACGGTCCTGGAGCATGCCTGCATGCTGGAGCGCCGCGAGCACCTGCGGCAGGTGCTGGAGATCGCCAGCGGCGAGATGAACAGCCTGCACCAGCAGCTTTCCGGCGCCGGCCATGCGGTGCTGCTCACCGACTCGCGCGGGATCATCCTCAACTGCGTCAGCGAAGACGCCGAACGGCGCACCTTCGAGCAGGCCGGGCTGTGGCTCGGCGCGGACTGGAGCGAGGCGCACGAAGGCACCAACGGCATCGGCACCTGCCTGGTCGAGCGCCAGGCACTGACCATCCACCAGGACGAACACTTCCGCAGCCGCCATACCGGCCTGACCTGCTCGGCCAGCCCGGTGTTCGACCCGCAGGGCGAACTGCTCGCGGTGCTCGACGTTTCCTCCGCACGCCGCGAGGTTTCGCGGCAAAGCCAGTTCCACACGATGGCGCTGGTGAACCTTTCGGCCAAGACCATCGAGGGCTGCTATTTCCTGCGTCATTTCGAAGATCAGTGGCTGCTGCGGTTCCACCTGCAACCGGACGGCCTCGGCCTGTTCAGCGAAGGCATGCTCGCCTTCGACGGGAGCGGCCGCATCCTGGCGGCCAACCAGAGCGCCATCAACCTGCTTGGCAGCCATCGCGAGAGCCTCGTCGGCCGTTCGCTGGAGCAGTTCTTCGACTGTCATCTGGACGACCTGCTCGGCCGAGCCGATCCGCGTCCCAATGCCGGTTGGCCGCTGCGCACGCATTCCGGGCGCGTTCTGTATGCCCTGCTGCGCGGTGAGCGCCCGGTGGCGGCCGCGCCGGTGTTGCCGCGAGCGCCGCTGGCCGCCGGGCTGTGCATCGCCGACCAGCGCCTGGCCCATGACTTCCGACGTGCCCTGAAGGTCTACGCCCACGACGTGCCGCTGCTGCTTCAGGGCGAAACTGGCACCGGCAAGGAGGCCTTCGCCCGTGCCGTGCACCAGGGCGGTGAGCGCGCTGGCAAGGCGTTCGTCGCGCTGAACTGCGCGGCGATCCCCGAGAGCCTGATCGAGAGCGAACTGTTCGGCTATCGCGGCGGCAGTTTCACTGGTGCGCGCAAGGAAGGCATGCGCGGCAAGCTGCAACAGGCCGACGGCGGCACGCTGTTCCTCGACGAGATCGGCGATATGCCGCTGGCGTTGCAGACGCGTCTGCTGCGCGTGCTGGAAGAGCGCCAGGTAGTGCCCATCGGCGGCGAGCCGCAGGAGGTGGATATCCGCCTGATCAGCGCCAGCCACCGTGACCTGGAAGCGCTGGTCGCCGCCGGGCAATTCCGCGAGGACCTGTACTACCGCCTCAACGGCCTGGTGGTCGCGTTGCCGCCGCTGCGCGAGCGCGAGGACCGTGGCGCGCTGCTCGACCATCTGCTCGCCGACGAAAGCAAGGGCCGCCTCGTGCGCCTGGACGAGGATGTGCGTCGGCATCTGCTGGACTACTCCTGGCCGGGCAACGTGCGCCAGTTGCGCAACGTGCTGCGGACGCTCTGCGCGCTGTGCGAGGGCGGGCGTATCCAGATGGCCGATCTGCCGCCGGACCTGCGCCGTGCGCTGGCTCCCGCTGCGACCCCCGCCGTCATGGCCGAGGAGGGCGGTGACACCCTCGGCGTGGCCGAGCGCAATGCGCTGCTGGAAGTGCTCGAAGCGCAGCGCTGGCACATCAGCCGCACCGCGCAGCAACTGGGTATCAGCCGCAATACCCTCTACCGCAAGCTCAACCGCCACGGCCTGAGCAGGAAGAGCCTTTCCTAGGATGGCGTGGAGCGCAGCGATACCCATCGATGCCGGGTAGGATCGGCATGGGTATCGCTGCGGGTTCGCATCCGTGACAACATTCTCGGGCCACCGGGAACCGCCCTTTCACCTCGTCGTCTGATGCCCCGGCAGCGGGCCGCGCGAGGGTGCGCTGTGCTACTCTGCCGCCCATTCGAAGCGCCTTGAACGGCTTGATTGCAGGAGTCTGCATGCACATCCACATCCTCGGCATCTGCGGCACCTTCATGGGGTCGCTGGCCGTCCTGGCCAAGGAGCTCGGCCACCGCGTGACCGGCTCCGATGCCAACGTCTACCCGCCCATGAGTACCCAGCTCGAAGCCCAGGGCATCGAACTGATGCAGGGTTACGATCCGGCGCACCTCGACCCCGCGCCGGACCTCGTGGTCGTCGGCAACGCCCTGTCGCGCGGCAATCCGGCGGTGGAGCATGTGCTGAACAAGGGGCTGCCCTACGTGTCCGGCCCGCAATGGCTGGCCGACCATGTGCTGCAAGGCCGCTGGGTCCTGGCCGCCGCCGGCACCCACGGCAAGACCACCACCAGCAGCATGCTGGCCTGGGTGCTGGAGCATGCCGGTATGAGCCCGGGCTTCCTGATCGGCGGCGTGCCGCAGAACTTCGGCGTTTCCGCGCGCCTGGGCGGCACCCCGTTCTTCGTGGTCGAGGCCGACGAGTACGACAGCGCCTTCTTCGACAAGCGCTCCAAGTTCGTCCACTACCACCCGCGCACGGCGATCCTGAATAATCTGGAATTCGACCACGCGGATATCTTTCCCGATCTCGCCGCCATCGAGCGCCAGTTCCACCATCTGGTGCGTACCATTCCCGGCGAGGGCCTGATCATTCATCCCACCTCCGAAACCGCGCTCAAGCGCGTGATCGGGATGGGCTGCTGGACCCCGGTACAGACCACCGGCGAAGGCGGCCAGTGGCAGGCGCGCCTGCTCAGTGAGGATGGCTCGCGCTTCGAGGTGCTGTTCGACGGCAAGCCGCAGGGCACCGTGGACTGGGAGCTGACCGGCCAGCACAACGTCGCCAACGCCCTGGCCTGCCTCGCGGCGGCCCGGCATGTCGGTGTGGTGCCGGAGCTGGGTTGCGCCGCGCTGTCGGCCTTCAAGAGCGTCAAGCGGCGCATGGAGAAGGTCGCCGAGGTCAACGGCGTGACCATCTACGACGATTTCGCCCATCACCCGACCGCCATCGCCACCACGCTGGACGGCCTGCGCAAGCGCGTGGGCGATGCGCCGATGATCGCCGTGGTCGAACCACGCTCCAACTCCATGAAACTCGGCGCCCACCGCGACGGCCTGCCGGAGTCCGTGGTGCAGGCCGACAACGTGTTCTGGTACGCGCCGCCGAACCTGGGCTGGGACCTGGCCGCCACCGTGGCCAGCTCCACCGTGCCCACGCAGGTCTGCGATTCGCTGGATGCCATCATCGAGGGCGTGAAGGCGATCGCCACGCCGGGCACCCAGGTAGTGATCATGAGCAACGGCGGTTTCGGCGGCCTGCACGGCAAGCTCGCCAAGGCGCTGGAGGGCTGAGCATGGCTGGAGCCGAACGCATCACCCTGGCCATGACCGGCGCTTCCGGCGCGCAGTATGGCCTGCGCCTGCTCGACTGCCTGGTGCAGGAGGACCGCGAAGTGCACTTCCTGATCTCCAAGGCCGCGCAACTGGTGGTGGCCACCGAGACCGACGTGACCCTGCCGGGCAAGCCGCAGGCGATTCAGGCGTTCCTCAGCGAGTACACCGGGGCCGCGCCTGGGCAGATTCGCGTGTACGGCAAGGAAGACTGGATGGCCCCCGTGGCTTCCGGCTCCGGCGCGCCCAGCGCGATGGTGGTGGTGCCCTGTTCCACCGGTACCCTGTCCGCCATTGCCACCGGTGCCTGCAACAACCTGATCGAGCGCGCCGCCGACGTGGCCCTGAAGGAGCGCCGCCAGTTGATCCTGGTGCCGCGTGAGACGCCGTTCTCCAGCATCCATCTGGAGAACATGCTCAAGCTGTCCAATATGGGCGCGGTGATCCTGCCGGCTGCTCCGGGTTTCTATCATCAGCCGCAGACGGTGGACGACCTGATCGACTTCGTCGTCGCGCGTATCCTCAATCAACTGGGCATTCCCCAGGACATGCTGCCGCGCTGGGGCGAACACCATCTTGTCAGTGACGAATAAGCTTTTCGTCGCCCTGTTGCTGCTGCAACTGGGCGGTTGCGCCACCGTGAAGACTCTCAACGCAGCCAAGCCCGATGCGCCCCTGATCTACGCCGGCACCCGGCTGGACTGGTATTCGCTGCATGGCGGCTGCTGCCCGATGGACCGCTTCGGTACTGAGGCGCCAGCCTACCCGGGCCTGGACCTGCCTGGTAGCGCGCTGCTGGACACCCTGCTGCTGCCGTTCTCCGTCGCGGCGGAGCTGGGTGTCGGGTTGCAGGTGCGCGGCGGGAATTGACCCCCCTTTTGCTGAACAGCCCGAAGATCGCTCAGGGGGCATCCTGCAAGAGCAGTCGAGTGGGATCCGGCGGGATTACTTGCCCAGCTTGCGCAACTCGTCCGACTCGACGATCCGCGTGCCCTTGCCGGTTTCCAGCGCCAGGCGCCAGAGGGCGCGGGCCAGGGCGCAGGCTTCGATGCCATGCAGCTTGCCCGGCAGGATGCGGGCGAAGGGGGCGGCGAGCAGCTCGGCCAGACGCACTTCTTCGCGCTGGCCGAGCAGCAGCGAAGGACGGGCGATGGTCAGTTGTGGCCAGCCTTGCTGGCGCAGGGCGTCTTCGAGTTCACCCTTGATCCGGCTGTAGAAGATCGACGACTTGCTATCGGCGCCCAGCGCGCTGACTACCAGGTAGTGCCGTGCGCCGAGCTCCAGGGCGCGCTTGCCAAGAGCCACCGGCAGGTCGAAGTCGACGTTGCGGAAGGCTTCTTCGGAGCCTGCCTCCTTGATGGTGGTGCCCAGGCAGCAGAACACGGTATCGATCGGCCGGGTCAGTGCCGGGATGAGTTCGGCCAGCGGGCCGATCGGGTTTTCCAGGCGTGGGTGTTCGGCCAGCGCGCGGCGAGCCGGTGCTACCACGCGTTTGACCGTGGGTTCGTTGAGCATGCGGTCCAGCAGGTGCTCGCCGGTCAGACCGGTAGCGCCCGCAAGCAGAATGTTCGTCGGTGTTGAGTACATCTGTGTTTCTCCCTGACACACGGACAAGCTTAGTTGCCGGCCTATTGTTTTGCCTGCATGGCGGCATTTTTCGTCGAGACATGCGCCTGCTGCGCACGCAGGGCCTGCCAGCGGCTTAGGACCTCCGCCGGCGCCCAGAGTTGTGGCTCGGATGCTTCGAACTCTTCCTCTTTCTCGCGCCGGGCGACGGTGGCGGTGGCCTGCGCGAAGGCCTCCTTGAGGTCATCGGTCTGCTGGAACGCCTTGGCGAACAGCGCATCGCCGAAGTAGGTGAAGTCGGCTTCCTCGGAGCAACCGAAGGATACCCGGTCGCTGCGTGCGGCGGTCATGATCAGGGTCTTGTCATCCTTGAGCGGAGGGATGAAGCCGCCGCTGTAGCAGGCCGAGATCACCAGGATCTTGTGGCGGTCTTTCAGCGGTGCGAGCAGGGTGGCCAGTTCGCTGGCCGGCAGGTCATTGAGCTTGAGGCCCGGCACGTCCAGCACCAGTTGGTGATCATGGGAGCCGTGGCTGGTCAGGTAGATGAAGATGAGGTCTTCCGGGCCGCTGCGCTCGGCTAGCGTGCGCAGGGTGCGGGCGAGGCTTTCGCGAGTTGCCATCGGCCGGTCGGCGAGGTGGTCGCGATGGTTCACCAGGGTCACCACGCCGCGGCTGCCGAAGCGTTCGCCGAGCAGCCTGGCGACATAGTCGGCTTCGCGCAGGAATACGCTCTGCTTGCCATCGCCGCCTACGCTCAGGCCATAGAGTTCGATGGCGGGCGTCGATTGCGGGATGGCGTCCAGCGCCTTGTCGAGCAATGCGCCCTGTTCCAGCAGGCCGACTTCCAGCGAGCTGGGCAGCAGCTTGCCGTTTTCGTCGCGCAGCCGTTGGCCGGCGTTCCAGTTGCCGCGCAGTACGCTGCCATCACTGCGGGTGAGAGTACCTTCGCCCGAGTATTGGCCGTGGGCGAAGCCGCCATTGTAGACCTGGCCGTCGGCCTGGGTGAGCGTGCCCTTGCCGTGGAATCGCCAGCGGCGGAATTCGCCTTTGTAGCGGCTGCCATCGCTGCCGATGAACTCCCCCGGACCATCCAGCGAGCCCTCCCTGAAACGGCCGAGCCACACGTCGCCGCTGGCGTTCTGGAAACGCCCCGAACCGTCGAACTGGTCGTTGCGGAACTCGCCGGCGTAGTGGTCGCCGGCGTCGTCGCGGAAGGTGCCCTTGCCTTCGAGCACGCCGTTCCTGAACTGCCCGCTGTACTGGTTGCCGAGGCTGTCCTGGCGGGCGCCTTCGCCGTTGGCCTGGCCCTTGGCGAAGAAGCCCTGGTGGCGGGTTCCGTCAGGCTGTTCGAGGCTGCCCAGGCCGTTGAACAAGCCATTGCGGAAGCCTCCGCTGTAGGTGGTTCCGCCCTGGCTCAGACGGCCCTCGCCGTCGAATTCGCCGCGCTTGAACTGGCCGTCGTAGACGCTGCCGTCGGCGAACTGCAGGCGTCCACGACCATCGAACAGGCCTTCGCGGAACTCGCCGACGTAGATGCTGCCGTCGCCGCCGTGCCACTCGCCGTGGCCGCTCTGCAGGCCCTTGTCGAAGCCGCCTTCGTACCAGGCGCCGTTGGGGTAGTCGAGTCGTCCCTTGCCCTGCAATTGGCCGTCGACCAGTGTGCCGCGGTAGCGGGCGCCGTCGGGCAGGCGGCCGTCGGGCGGGGTCAGCGGTTCGCCATTACCGCAGGCGGCAAGGAGCAGGACGAGGCCGAGGGGCAGGCAGTTGCGCAGCATTGGGTTCTCGAGTGGCTTGGTGGGCGCGCATGAGTGTGACGCAAAAAAGCCCGCGTACGCGGGCTTTTTTCTCAAGCGTGCGTTGCACGCTGATGACGAGTCTTCAGACGAAGCACAGGCTCAGAGACTCGGCGATGTAGGCCGGCTTGGGCAGGCCCTCGATCTCCAGGGTGCAGCGCGCCTTGATCAGCCACTGGCCTGGGTTCTTCTCGGTGATGTCGGTGATGGTCACCTGCAGGCGCACGCGTGAGTCGACCGGCACCGGTTGGATGAAGCGCACGCTGTCCAGGCCGTAGTTGACGACCATCTTGGGATTTTCCGGAAGCACCAGCAGGCCTTCGCAGAGCTTGGGGATCAGCGACAGCGACAGGAAGCCGTGGGCGATGGTGCCGCCGAAGGGGGTCTTCTTCGCCTTCTCCGGGTCGACGTGGATGAACTGGTGGTCCTCGGTGCACTCGGCGAACTGGTTGATGCGCTGTTGATCGACGGTGATCCACTGCGAATGGCCCAGGTCCTTGCCGATGTAGTCCTTCAGTGCGCTTACAGGTACGAATGCCATGTTTCCTCCGGGGAATACGTTGTTCTTCTAATGCGGCCTGCGGGGCTAGGAGCCGCCTGTAGATCAGCATGCGGGCAGGGTGTGGTCAAGCCACCCCGGCGTTTCATGCTTTGGGCGAATGCCGTGCCATAGCAGTGCCCGGCTGGGCATAATGGTGTCTCCTTGCGCTGGAGATGTTCCCATGCTGTTACGCGGCCTGACCTGGCTGGTGCTGTTCCAATTGCTCGGCACGGGTCTGAATGCTCTCATCCTGCACATGATTCCCGGCCCCATCATTGGGCTGGTGCTGCTCTTCGCGTTCCTGGTGTGGAACGGCGAGGTGAGCGCGCCGGTAAACGAGGCCGCCAGTTCGCTGCTGCGTTACCTGCCGTTGCTGCTGGTGCCGGCGGCGGTCGGGGTGATGGTCTATGCGAAGCAGATCGCAGCCGATTTCTGGGCCATCGTCGGCGCCCTGGCGCTGTCGCTGCTGGTGTCCTTCGTCTTCGCCGGCTGGCTGATGCAGAAGCTCATCGACCGCCAGCGCAAGCACAAGGAGGAGGCGTGATGTTCGACTGGCAAGGCGCGGTGTCTTCGGTCATCCACCATCCGCTGTTCTGCGTCGGCGTCACCTTAGGCGCCTACCAGTTGGCGCTGGCCGCATACGAACGCACGCGCTGGGTATTTCTGCAGCCGGTGCTGGTGTCGATGCTGATCGTCATTGGGGTGCTGCTCGCCTGCGGCATCGACTATGCCGAATACAGCGCCAGCGCGAAGGTGCTGACCATCCTGCTCGGCCCGGCCACCGTGGCGCTGGCGGTGCCGCTGTTCCTCAATCTCAGGCGCATTCGCCAGTTGTTCTGGCCGACACTGATCACCTTGCTGGTGGCCGGCCTGTTCGCCACCGGGCTGGGCATCGGCCTGGGCTGGCTGTTCGGCGTCGATCACGAGATGCTCATGAGCCTGGCGCCCAAGTCGGTGACATCGCCGATCGCCATGCTGGTGGCCAGCCAGATTGGCGGCGTGGCGGCGCTGGCGGCGGTGTTCGTGCTGATTACCGGCGTGCTCGGCGCCATCCTCGGTCCGGAGCTGCTGCGCCGCGTCGGTGTCCATCACCCGGCTGCGCAGGGGATGGCGCTGGGCATGACTGCCCATGCGGTGGGCACCTCTCGTGCATTGCAGGAAGGCGAGGAGTGCGGCGCCTTCGCTGCGCTGGCCATGAGCCTGATGGGCGTGGCCACGGCAGTGCTGCTACCGTTGGCTGTAGCGCTTATCGCCTGAGGGGCCTGCTGACGATCTGCTGCGGCTTGCCCGCCAGATCGTCAGCGGGCTCTGATCATCAAAGGGAGTGTCCATGAGTTTCCCGCTGTTTCCCCTCAACACCGTGCTGTTTCCCGGTTGCCGCCTCGATCTGCAGATATTCGAGGCGCGCTACCTGGACATGATCGGCCGCTGCATGAAGCAGAACTGCGGGTTCGGCGTTGTGGGCATCGTCGAGGGCGAGGAGGTCGGCGACGCGCCGGAGCGCTACAGCCTGGTTGGCTGCGAAGCACGTATCCGCGACTGGCAGCAACGGCCCAATGGTTTGCTGGGAATTCGCGTCGAGGGTGGCCGGCGCTTTCGCGTCGTGTCTGCCAATGTGCAGCCGGACCAACTGACCGTGGCCGAGGTGGAGTGGCTGGATGAGCAGCCCGACCAACCGCTGACCAAAGAGCACGACGATCTTGCCGCGTTGCTGGAGGCACTGTCCATGCACCCGATGGTCTCCGCGCTGGAGATGGGCGGGGAGGTCAACGGCCAGCAGGAACTGGCCTGTCAGCTCGCCTACCTGCTGCCGTTCGAGCGGGATCAGAAGCAGGTGTTGCTGGAGATGGACGACCCGACCGTGCGCCTGGCGCGCATTCAGGTGTTGCTGGAGCAATTGCAGGGCGATTTCATCGCCTGAGGCATTGGTGCCCCCGATGCGTCGAGCATCCCCTCCCGCAATTGAAGCCAGCCGTAGGATGGGTGGAGCGCAGCGATACCCATCAACAGGGTCGCGCGAATCTCGATGGGTATCGCTCCGCTCCACGCCATCCTACAAACCTACCTGGACGGTTGCTTCTACGGATCGGGCTTGCGCCGGTATTACCCGGTAGGAGCGGGCCTTGTCGGCGATTGGCCGAGCATCCCCTCCCGCAATTGAAGCCAGCCGTAGGATGGGTGGAGCGCAGCGATACCCATCAACAGGCTCCCGGGCCGCTCCACGCCGCCCCCCACGAGAGCCGAAACGACAAGGCCCGCATCGGCGGGCCTTGTGCTTTCACGGGGAAAACCAGCGATCAGAACGAGTCGCCCGGCACCCGTACCCAGCCTTCCATGAGAATGCGCGAGCTGCGGCTCATGATGGCCTTGGTCACGGTCCACTCACCGTTCACCTGCTTCGCCTCGGCGCCAACGCGCAGCGTGCCCGATGGGTGCCCGAAGCGCACGGCGCTGCGCTCGCCACCGCCGGCGGCGAGGTTCACCAGTGTTCCGGGGATGGCGGCGGCGGTGCCGATGGCTACGGCGGCGGTGCCCATCATGGCGTGGTGCAGCTTGCCCATCGACAGTGCGCGGACTACCAGGTCGATATCGCCGGCCTGCACTTCCTTGCCGCTGGAGGTGCGGTAGTTTTTCGGCGGCGCGACGAAGGCGATCTTCGGTGTGTGCTGGCGGGTCGCCGCTTCTTCCGGGGTCTTGATCAGCCCCATGCGCAGGGCGCCGGCGATGCGGATCTTCTCGAAGCGAGCCAGTTGCTCCGGGTCGCCATTGATGGCTTCGCGCAGCTCGGTGCCGGTGTAGCCGATGTCTTCGGCGTTGACGAACACCGTGGGGATCCCCGCGCTGATCATGGTCGCCTTGAAGGTACCGACACCGGGAACGTCCAGATCATCCACCAGGTTGCCGGTGGGGAACATGGCGCCGCCATCCTCGCCATCGTCGGACGGGTCGAGGAACTCCAGCACGATCTCGGCAGCGGGGAAGGTCACACCGTCCAGCTCGAAGTCGCCGGTTTCCTGCACCTGGCCATTGGTGACCGGCACGTGGGCGATGATGGTTTTCTGGATGTTGGCTTGCCAGATGCGCACCACGCAGGTGCCGTTGTCCGGGATGCGCGATGGATCGACCAGCCCGGCATGCAGGGCGAAGGAGCCGGCGGCGGTGGAGAGGTTGCCGCAGTTGCCGCTCCAGTCGACGAAGGCCTTGTCGATGGAGATCTGCCCGTAAAGGTAGTCGACGTCGTGGCCCGGCTGGGTGCTTTTCGACAGGATCACGCACTTGCTGGTGCTGGAGGTCGCGCCGCCCATGCCGTCGATGTGCGCGCCGTAGGGGTCGGGACTGCCGATCACGCGCATGAACAGCCTGTCGCGCGCTTCGCCGGGCACCTGGCAGCGCTCGGGCAGGTCCTGCAGGCGGAAGAACACGCCCTTGCTGGTGCCGCCGCGGATGTAGGTGGCGGGGATCTTCACTTGGGGTACGTGGGACATGGGATATGGTCCTGGCAGATCGGTGCAGGAGAGGGCGATACCCGCGACCATCCCCTTATGGAAATCGATCGCAGGCAAGGCCCGCTCCCTCGGAGTATGTTCCGGCCCGCCATGAAGCGGGCCGGAGTCTTTACATCACGCCACGGACGACTCGAGGAAGTCCTTGGCAAAGCGCTGCAGCACGCCGCCGGCCTTGTACACGCTGACATCGGCAGCAGTGTCGAGGCGGCAGGTCACGGGTACCTCCACCACTTCGCCATTGCGGCGGTGGACCACCAGCGTCAGGTCGCAACGCGGCGAAATGTCGCCCTTGATGTCGTAGGTCTCGGTGCCGTCCAGGCCGAGGGTCAGACGGGTGGTGCCCGGCTTGAACTCCACCGGCAGTACGCCCATGCCGACCAGGTTGGTACGGTGGATGCGCTCGAAACCTTCGGCCACGATCACTTCGACGCCGGCCAGGCGTACACCCTTGGCCGCCCAGTCGCGGGACGACCCCTGGCCGTAGTCGGCGCCAGCGACGATGATCAGGTTCTGCTTGCGGTTCATGTAGGTTTCGATGGCTTCCCACATGCGCATCACCTTGCCTTCCGGTTCAACGCGAGCCAGCGAGCCTTTCTTCACTTCACCGTCCACCACGGCCATTTCGTTGACCAGTTGCGGGTTGGCGAAGGTAGCGCGCTGGGCGGTGAGGTGGTCGCCACGGTGGGTCGCGTAGGAGTTGAAGTCCTCCTCCGGCAGGCCCATTTTCGCCAGGTACTCGCCAGCCGCGGAGCTGGCCAGGATGGCGTTGGATGGCGAAAGGTGATCGGTGGTGATGTTGTCCGGCAGGATCGCCAGCGGACGCATGCCCTTGAGCGTGCGTTCGCCCGCGAGCGCGCCTTCCCAGTACGGCGGGCGGCGGATGTAGGTGGACATCGGGCGCCAGTCGTACAGCGGGCTCTCCGCTTCCTGCACGCTGCCCAGGTCGAACATCGGAATGTAGACCTGCTTGAACTGCTCGGGCTTGACGCTGGAGGCGACGATGGCGTCGATCTCTTCGTCGGACGGCCAGAGGTCCTTCAGGGTGACGGGGTTGCCGTTCCGGTCGGTGCCCAGCGGGTCCTGCTCGATGTCGAAGCGCACGGTACCGGCGATGGCGTAGGCAACCACCAGCGGCGGCGATGCGAGGAAAGCCTGCTTGGCATAGGGGTGGATGCGGCCGTCGAAGTTGCGGTTGCCCGAGAGCACGGCGGTGGAGTACAGGTCGCGGTCGATGATCTCTTTCTGGATTGCCGGGTCCAGCGCGCCGGACATGCCGTTGCAGGTGGTGCAGGCGTAGGCGACGATGCCGAAGCCGAGCTTCTCCAGCTCCGGCAGCAGGCCGGCTTCTTCCAGGTACAGCCTGGCGACCTTCGAGCCCGGTGCGAAGGAGGTCTTCACCCACGGCTTGCGTACCAGGCCCAGCGCGTTGGCCTTCTTCGCCACCAGGCCGGCGGCGACCACGTTGCGCGGGTTGGACGTGTTGGTGCAGCTGGTGATGGCGGCGATGATCACCGCGCCATCGGGCATCAGGCCCTGTGCTTCTTCGTTCTTGCCAGCCTGCAGCTTGGCTTCGTCGGCGATGCCGCGCTCGGTCAGTGCCGAGGTCGGCAGGCGGCGGTGCGGGTTGGACGGGCCGGCCATGTTGCGTACGACGGTGCCCAGGTCGAACTCCAGTACGCGCTCGTACTCGGCGGTTTCCAGGGCGGTGCTCCAGAGGCCGAGGGTCTTGGCGTAGTTCTCCACCAGCGCCACCTGCTCGGGCTCGCGGCCGGTGAGCTTGAGGTAGTCGATGGTCTGGTCGTCGATGTAGAACATCGAGGCGGTGGCGCCGTATTCCGGGCACATGTTGGAGATGGTCGCACGGTCGCCGATGGACAGGCTGTCCGCGCCCTCGCCGAAGAACTCGACATAGGCGCCGACCACGCGCTCCTTGCGCAGGAACTCGGTGATCGCCAGGACGATGTCGGTGGCGGTGATGCCCGGCTTGCGCTTGCCGGTGAGCTTGACGCCGACGATGTCGGGCAGGCGCATCATCGACGGATGGCCCAGCATCACTGTCTCGGCTTCGAGGCCGCCAACGCCGATGGCGATCACGCCCAGGGCGTCCACGTGCGGAGTATGCGAGTCGGTGCCGACGCAGGTATCGGGGAAGGCCACGCCGCCGCGCGCCTGGATTACCGGGCTCATTTTCTCCAGGTTGATCTGGTGCATGATGCCGTTGCCGGCCGGGATCACGTCGACGTTCTTGAACGCAGTCTTGGTCCACTCGATGAAGTGGAAGCGGTCCTCGTTGCGGCGGTCCTCGATGGCGCGGTTCTTCTCGAACGCGTCCGGGTCGAAGCCGGGGGCTTCAACGGCCAGCGAGTGGTCGACGATCAGTTGGGTAGGCACCACCGGGTTGACCTTGGACGGATCACCGCCCTGCTCGGCGATGGCGTCGCGCAGGCCGGCCAGATCGACCAGCGCGGTCTGGCCGAGGATGTCGTGACAGACCACACGCGCCGGGTACCAGGGGAAGTCCAGGTCGCGCTTGCGGTAGACCAGTTGCTCCAGCGAAGCCGTCAGGCTTTCCGGGTCGCAACGGCGCACCAGTTGCTCGGCCAGTACGCGGGAGGTGTAGGGAAGTTTGTCCCAGGTGCCGGCCTGGATCGCCTCGACTGCCTCGCGGGCGTCGAAGTAGTCCAGCGCGGTGCCGGGCAGGCGTTTGCGGAATTGAGTGTTCATGGTCATTTGCGATCCTTGAGCGGCACGAACTTCAGGTCTTCGGGGCCCGTGTAGTTGGCGCTCGGGCGGATGATCTTGCCGTCGATGCGCTGCTCGATGACGTGGGCGGACCAGCCGGCGGTGCGGGCGATCACGAACAGCGGGGTGAACATGGCGGTGGGTACGCCCATCATGTGGTAGCTCACGGCGCTGAACCAATCGAGGTTGGGGAACATCTTCTTGATTTCCCACATCACGCTTTCCAGGCGCTCGGCGATGTCATACATCTTGGTGTTGGACTGCTCGGCCGAGAGCTGGTGCGCGACTTCCTTGATCACCTTGTTGCGCGGGTCGGACACGGTATAGACCGGGTGGCCGAAGCCGATCACCACTTCCTTGCGCTCGACGCGGGCGCGGATGTCGGCTTCCGCCTCGTCCGGGTTGTCGTAGCGCTTCTGGATCTCGAAGGCCACTTCGTTGGCGCCGCCATGTTTCGGGCCGCGCAGCGCGCCGATGGCGCCAGCGATGCAGGAGTACATGTCCGAACCGGTGCCGGCGATCACCCGGGAGGTGAAGGTGGAAGCGTTGAACTCGTGCTCGGCGTACAGGTTCAGCGAGGTGTGCATGGCGCGCACCCAGGATTCGCGGGGCTTCTCGCCGTGCAGCAGGTGCAGGAAGTGGCCGCCGATGGAGTCATCGTCGGTTTCCACGTCGATGCGCTTGCCGTTGTGGCTGAAGTGGTACCAGTACAGCAGCGCGGAGCCGAGCGACGCCATCAGCTTGTCGGCGATGTCCCGGGCGCCCGGATGGTTGTGGTCGTCTTTCTCCGGCGACAGGCAGCCGAGCACGGACACGGCAGTGCGCATCACGTCCATCGGGTGGGCCGACGGCGGCAGGGTTTCCAGGGCGGCCTTGACGCCGGCCGGCAGGCCGCGCAAGGCTTTCAGCTTGGCCTTGTAGCCGGCCAGTTCGGCGACGTTGGGCAGCTTGCCGTGGACCAGCAGGTGGGCGATTTCCTCGAATTCGCAGCGGTTGGCGAAATCCAGGACGTCATAGCCACGGTAGTGCAGGTCGTTGCCGGTGCGGCCGACGGTGCACAGCGCGGTGTTGCCGGCGGCGGTGCCACTCAGGGCCACGGACTTCTTCGGCTTGAAGCCGGTGGTGGTTTCTGCGGTAGCGCTCATCGCGTGTCTCCTCATCAAATCCGGTTGCTTGTTCTTGTCCCCCGGCGTGGCCGGGATCTCGGTTCGAATCTGGTCGGCGGATAACGCCTGTGGCGTTATGCGCCCTACGGTGTATCAAGTCTGGCGTAGGGCGAATAACGCGAAGCGTTATCCGCCGTCACCGCCAATGGTGGATAACGCCTGGGGCGTCATGCACCCTGCATAAGGTTCAGGCTCGCGCGCTCACTTCTTGCCAGCGGCGAACAGTGCGTCGAGCTTCTGCTCGAAGGCGTGGTAGCCGATACGGTCGTACAGCTCCGCGCGGGTCTGCATCAGTTCGATCACGTTCTGCTGGTGGCCGTCCTGGCGGATCGCGGTGTACACGGCTTCGGCGGCCTTGTTGGCGGCGCGGAAGGCCGACAGCGGGTAGAGCTGGATCGCCACGCCGACCGAGGCCAGCTCGTCGCGGGTGAACAGTGGGGTGGCGCCGAACTCGGTAATGTTGGCCAGGATCGGCACGTTCAGCGCGTCGACGAAGCGTTTGTAGGTCGGCAGGTCGTAGGCGGCTTCGGCGAAGATCGCATCGGCGCCGGCCTCGATGTAGCGCTGGCAGCGCTCGATGGCGGCGTCCACGCCTTCGGCCTGGATGGCGTCGGTGCGGGCGATCAGGAAGAAGTTCGGGTCGGTCTTGGCGTCGGCAGCGGCCTTCACGCGGTCGGCCATTTCTTCGGTGGAGACGATTTCCTTGCCCGGACGGTGGCCGCAACGCTTGGCGCCGACCTGGTCTTCGATGTGGGCGGCGGCGGCACCGGCCTTGATCAGGTTCTTCACGGTGCGCTCGATGTTGAACGCGCTGGGGCCGAAGCCGGTGTCGATATCCACCAGCAGCGGCAGGTCGCAGACGTCGGTGATGCGGCGCACGTCGGTGAGCACGTCGTCCAGGGTGTTGATGCCCAGGTCCGGCAGGCCCAGGGAGCCAGCCGCCACGCCGCCGCCGGACAGGTAGATGGCCTTGAAGCCGGCGCGCTTGGCGAGCAGGGCGTGGTTGGCGTTGATCGCGCCGATCACCTGCAGCGGCTTTTCTTCGGCAAGGGCGTCACGGAAACGTTGGCCGGCGGTCTTGTTGCTCATTGCTCACCTCGTTCTTTGGCTGTCTTGGCTTGGGCGTCCAGGTAGTGACGCTCGATGTTGCGTTTCGATGCACCGATGTGACGGCGCATCAGGAGCTCGGCCAGTTCGCCGTCACGGTCGGCGATGGCATCGAGAATACGGTGGTGCTCGGCGAAGGCCTGGTGCGGCCGGTTGGGCGTGGCCGAGAACTGCAGCCGATACATGCGTACCAGTTGGTACAGCTCGCCGCAGAGCATGCGGGTAAGGGTGCGGTTGCCGCTGCCCTGGATGATGCGGTAGTGGAAGTCGTAGTCGCCTTCCTGCTGGTAGTAGCCGCGCCCGGCCTGGAACGCCTCGTCGCGCTCGTGGGTGTCGAGCACCCGGCGCAACTCGTCGATCTCGGCCTGGCTCATGCGCTCGGCGGCCAGGCGGCAGGCCATGCCTTCGAGGGACTCGCGGATTTCGTAGAGTTCCAGCAGCTCTTCGTGGCTCAGCGAGACCACCCGGGCGCCGACATGCGGCACGCGCACCAGCAGCTTCTGTCCTTCCAGGCGGTGGATCGCCTCGCGCAGCGGACCGCGGCTGATGCCGTAGGTGCGCGCCAGCTCCGGCTCGGAAATCTTGCTGCCGGGGGCGATCTCGCCCTTGACGATGGCGGACTGGATCTTGCGGAACACGTGTTCCGAGAGCGTCTCGCTATCGTCCTCTACAGGGCTCGTCAGAATCAGGCTATCGCTCATGGTGTCGACAATCTTGTTGATGTGTGGCGAAAGCTACCCTCCCGGATGGGGTTGGTCAATGAAGAAAACGTGAATTGTCGACAATCGTATAATGCGGGCCCCTGCTTATACCTCTATCGGGCGGTGCGGCAGGCAAGCCCGTGGAATTGGCGTATATCCCTTCGTCCGCGGGTATCCCGGCGAGGCGCAACCCCGCTAGCATCGGCGGAAAAAGAACGGGAGTTCTGTCATGGGAATCTACGACCGCTACCTGCTGCCGCGCCTGATCGACTTCGCGTGCGGCATGGGCGATGTGATGAAGCAGCGCTCGTTGCTGGTGCCGCGCGCGCGCGGGCGGGTGCTGGAGATCGGCATGGGCACCGGGCTGAACCTGTCGTTCTATGATCCGCAGAAAGTGTCGACAATCGTCGGCGTCGACCCGGCTGCGCAGATGCAGGGCCTGGCGCGCGAACGCGTCGCGCGTATCGGTGTCCCGGTGGAGATGGTGGCGCTGGAGCTGGGCGAGATCCGCGCCGATGCGGCCAGCTTCGACAGCATCGTCTGCACCTTCACCTTGTGCAGTATTCCCGACGCCGTGGCGGCGCTGAAGGAAATGCGTCGGGTGCTCAAGCCCGGCGGCGAATTCCTCTTCTGCGAGCACGGGCTGGCGCCGGATGCCGGTGTGCGCGCCTGGCAGCATCGGCTGACGCCCCTCTGGAGGCCGCTGGCCGGCGGCTGCCACCTGGACCGCGACATGCCGGCACTGATCGAGTCCGGCGGTTTCGCGATTCGCGAGCTGGTCCACGACTACCTGCCGGGCCCGCGTCCGATGACCTACGTGTACCGTGGCACGGCGGACTGACCCCGGCTTCCTTCCGGTTCAGGTGCCCGGGCGATGCGCTCCCGCCCGCAGGCGTGGCTTGGGCCAGCACCATACAAGGCACTGAGAGGGCGGCGGGGCAGCCCGCCTCGCGCAGCGTCGCCGGCGTGTGCGGCGACTGCGGTGTGTGGCGTGCTCCTGGCGCCGAGCTGCTTGCGCGGCGTAGCGGAACTGGCCGAGCGCCCCGGCTATCCCGCTCAAGCGCTGCATCGGCGCTTTCGCAGGATGGAGCCGGGCGCGGCGGATCAGAGCTGGATGTCGTCGCGGATCAGCACGCAGGTGCAGCCGGATTCGTCTTCGCGCCAGTCATGCAGGAAGTACATCTGGATCTTGCCGCCATCCATCACTGCCAGGTAGTCGCCCACTTCCGGAACGAAGAAGCCGGGAGTGCCGGGTTCGCCTTCGGCCTCGATGCGCGCGCTGAAGAACAGCGCCGGGTCAGCGTCGTCGAAGAAGTCTTCGCGCTCGGCTGCGTCCCACTCCTGGGGGGCTTCGAAGGGACCGAGGAAGAGAACCTTGGCGTCGCCCATGTCCAGTTCCTCGGCGTCCGGGTCGTTGTCGTCCGGGCGGTAGACGGTGGCGTCCAGCGCCTGCTCGTCCGCGAGGATGGCGCGGCGCGAGGCCAGGCGTTGCTGAGGGTCGACGCCTGCGTCGGCGCAGAGCTGGTTCCAGAGGGTTTCGGCTTGGGTGGACATGATGGCTCCCGCTCGTGCGGCCGGTGGAAAGGGTGATAGTGTCGGGGGCCGCTGGCGTCAGATCAATGGGCGCTGTAGTCGCGGGATGCTCTTGCCGGAGCGGGCCGCGTCCGTTCCCGCGACGGCTCGGATGTACGGGGCGACGCCTGCCACGAGAACCGTCGGCGCGGCTACGCAACACAACGGAGGCATCACCCGTCCTGGGGTTCTGCCGGTCACTCGCCCTTCAGCCCGTACTTCTTCACCTTGTCGAACAGCGTTGTCTTGGCCATTCCCAGCGCATGCGCCGCCTGGCTCAGGTTGCCGGCGTGGCGTTCCAGGGCGGTGACCAGCAGGCTCTTCTCGAAGGCTTCCACCGCTTCGGCGAAGCGCGGCTCGCCGGCATCCGGGCCGAGGTTGCCGCCGGCCAGCACCGGCAGGCCGAGGGCGAAGCGTTCGGCGACGTTGCGCAGTTCGCGCACGTTGCCTGGCCAGTCGTGGGCCATCAGGGTCGCCGCGGTGGCGTTGTCGATGGTCGGCGCCGGGCGGTCGAAGCGTAGTGAGGATTGTTGCAGGAAGTGTTCGAAGAGCATCAGGATGTCTTCGCGGCGCTCGCGCAGCGGTGGCAGGTTCAGGGTGACGACGTTGAGGCGGTAGTAAAGGTCGCTGCGAAAGCTGCCTTCCCGGCCCATTGCGGCAAGGTCGGATTTGGTCGCGGCTATCACCCTGCAGTCCACGCGGATCAGTTCGTTGGAACCCAGGCGCTCCAGTTGCTGCTCCTGCAGCACGCGCAGCAGCTTGATCTGCAGGTTCAGCGGCATGCTCTCGATTTCGTCGAGGAACAGGCTGCCGCCGTCGGCGTGCTCGATCTTGCCGATGCGGCGCTTGCCGGCGCCAGTGAAGGCGTGGGCTTCGTGGCCGAATATCTCGCTGTCGATCAGGCTTTCCGGCAGGCCGCCGCAGTTGAGCGCGACGAAGGGTTTGGCCTGGCGCCGGCTGTAGTCGTGCAGGCAGCGCGCGACCAGTTCCTTGCCGGTGCCGGTCTCGCCTTCGATGAGCACGTTGGCGGAGGTGTCGGCGACGTTGGCGATCAACTCGCGCAGTGCCTGCATGGCCGGCGAACGACCGATCAGGCGGCCTTCCAGAGCCTGGCGGCCGGCGAGTTGGCGGCGCAACTGGCTGACTTCGCGAGTCAGCGCGCGCTGGGCAAGGGCGCGGCGCGCGGTGTCCACAAGCTTCTCGGGGGAGAAGGGTTTTTCCATGAAGTCGTAGGCGCCGTCGCGCATGGCCTTCACGGCCATGGCAATGTCGCCGTGACCGGTGATCAGCACCACCGGCAGGCTCGGATCGAGCGCCTTGAGCCGCTCCAGCAGTTGCAGGCCATCCATGCCGGGCATGCGGATGTCGCTGACGACGATGCCGGGGAAGTCCGCGCCGACTTTCTTCAGCGCTTCCTCGGCGCTGCCGACGCCGTCGCTTTCTATGTCTTCCAGGGAGAGTGCCTGCTGGCAGCCGAGCAGTACGTGGGGGTCGTCCTCGACGATCAGGACGCGCAGGGATTCTTCGCTCATGCGGGGGGCTCCATGTCCGGCAGCAGCGGGAGGTACAGCTCGAAGGCGGTGCCGCCGGCTTCCGGGTAGGCCACGCTCAGGTTGCCGCCGGCGGCGGTGGCGAGGCTGGCCGAGAGGGTCAGGCCCAGGCCCAGGCCGAGTTCGCCGGGCTTGGTGGTGAAGAAGGGTTCGAACAGGTGCCGGCGGGTGTCGGGCGGGATGCCGGGGCCGTTGTCGCGTACTACCAGGCGGTAGCGGTCGGTGCCTTCGGTGCGGCCTTCCAGCCAGAGCTGGCGATCTTCCTGGCTGCTCATGGCGTCCAGGGCGTTGGCTATGAGGTTGACCAGGATCTGCTCCAGGCGGGTCTGGTCGATGGCCAGGCGGGCGTCGGGGTAGTCGCGGTGCAGGTTTACCGGCACCTGCTTGAGGCGTACCTGCAGGACCATCAGCGCGGCGTCCACGGCTTGCCCCAGGCGAGCCTGGCCGTGGTCGTCGGCGCGGCGGGCGAAGGCGCGCAGGCTGGCGGTGATGCGGCCCATGCGGTCGACCATGTCGTTGATGGCTTCGAGGTTGCTGCTGGCAACGTCCAGCCTGCCGCGGGCGAGGAAGCGCACGGTGTTGCCGGAGAGCGTGCGCAGCGCGGCCAGCGGCTGGTTGAGTTCGTGGGCGATGCTGGTGGACATCTGTCCGATCACCGCCAGCTTGCCGGCCTGCACGAGGCGGTCCTGGGCCTTGCGCAGCGTGTCTTCGGCCTGGCGGCGCTCGCGGATCTGTTCGCGCAGGTGCTGGTTGCTGGCGCGCAGGTCGCTGGTGCGCTCGGCGATACGGCGCTCCAGCGCATTGTTGGCCTGTTCCAGCGCTTCGCGGGCGGCGAGGCGGGTGGCGATCACCTTGCGCCGCTCGTTCCAGGCGATCAGCAGGAAGGCCAGAACGGCGAAGCCCAGGGCGGCGAGCATGCCGTGGATCATGGCTTCGCGGCGCAGGTCCTGCACGGGTGTGAGCAGGGTGAAGTTCCACGGGGTGTCGTTCAGTTGGCGGCTCTGCATCAGGTAGCTGACGGGCCGGTGGCCGTCGCCTTCGGGGGACTGCGGCGGGAAGCTGATCGCTTCCACGCCGTCGGCCAGGCGCTGGCGCGACAGTGGCTGCCATTCGTTGAGCGCCCACCAGTAGTACTGCAGGCTGCGGGCGAGGCGTTCCTTGTCCTGGTCGCTGAGCGGGCGCACCGCCTTCAGCCGCAGGGTGGGATCGCTGGAGAGGATGATGATGCCGTTCTCATCGCTGACGAAGGCTTGCAGGCGCGCCTTTTCCCAGCGTTCCTCAAGGGCTTCCATCTTCACCTTGACCACCGCGACGCCGACGATCCGCCCGCCGTGCACTAGCCCGTGGGCCAGGTAGTAGCCGGGCTCGCCGGTGGTGCTGCCGATGCCGTAGAAACGGCCGGGGCGGCCCTGCACGGCGTCCTGGAAGTAGGCGCGGAACGACAGGTCCTCGCCCAGGTAGCTGTCCGGGTCCTGCCAGTTGCTGGTGGCCAGCACCCGGCCAGAGGTATCCAGCAGGTATACCGCGCGGCTGCCGGCGCGGCGGTTGAGTCCTTCGAGGTACTGGTTGACCCGCTCGCGGTGTGCGGGTGTCGAGTCGAGCAGCAGACGCGTGACGCTGCTTTCCAGCTCCAGCAGGCTGGGCAGGTAGGTGTAGCGGCTGATCTCGCTTTCCACGCCGCGGGCGTGCAGCTCCAACTGGCGTTCGCCGGTCTCGATCAGGGCGCGGGTGCCGGCGCCTTCGCTGATGAGATAGCCACCGTAGCCGAAGCCCAGGGTGAGCAGGAGCAGCAGGATAGGCAACAGGAGGTTGCGCAGCAGGCGTGGCTTCACGGTCAGCGATGATGGCAATGGGCTGGACGCGCATTGCAGCACAGTCGCCGGGACCGAGCCAGCCCGACGCCGGGGGGCGGCGATGGACTGGCTCGGGTACCACACGGTGCGTCTCGCGCGGGTTACTGGGCAACCACCATTCCGACGCCGCGGCCACGCGGATCGGAGGCGGTTTCCAGGGCCTTGCCGTTCACACGGATGGCCTGGATGTCACCCATGTTCCAGCCCTGGTCTTCCAGGGTGTAACCCATGCGCTTGAGCTCGTCGGCGACCTTGCCGGTGAGCGGTGCGTAGGCGTCGTAGTAGATGGTGTCCTTGGGCAGCAACTGATGGTGCACACGCTGCGCTGCCACGGCCTTCTCCAGGGGCAGGTGGAAGTCGTAGACGTTGTTCAGGACCTGGAAGATCGAGGTGAAGATGCGCGAGCCGCCGGGTGTGCCCAGCACCAGGCTGACCTTGCCGTCGCGGGTGACGATGCTCGGGCTCATGGAGGAGAGCATGCGCTTGCCCGGCTCGATGGCGTTGGCGTCGCTGCCGACCACGCCGAAGGCGTTGGCCACGCCGGGCTTGGAACTGAAGTCGTCCATCTCGTCGTTGAGCAGGAAGCCGGCACCCTTGACCACCACGCCGCTGCCGAAGTCCCAGTTGAGGGTATAGGTGTTGCTGACGGCGTTGCCGTCCTTGTCGACGATGGAGAAGTGCGTGGTCTGGTGCGGCTCCAGGCCCGGACGGACCTTCTCGGTTGGCGAGATGGCGTTGGGGTTGACCTCGGCGGCGCGCTTGGCGATGTACGCGGGGTCGGTCAACTGGGCGACCGGCACTTTGGAGAAGTCCGGGTCGCCCAGGTAGTCGGCGCGGTCGGCGAACACGCGCTTCTCGATTTCCGAGAGCAGGTGGATGTACTTGGCGGAGTTCAGTTCCACGCCCTTGAAGTCGGCGGCGCGCTGTTCCTTGATGCCCAGCAACTGGGCCAGGGCGATACCGCCGGAGCTGGGCAGCGGCGCGGTGTAGAGGGTGTTGCCCTGCCAGTCGACGCGCATCGGCTCACGCCACTTGGTGGTGTATTCGCTGAGATCCTGCGCGGTGATCAGGCCGCCGTCCTTTTTCATCTGGGCGACCAGCAGCCTGGCGGTCTCGCCCTTGTAGAAGTCGTCCGGGCCCTTGTCGGCGATGCGCTCCAGGGTCTTGGCAAGCTCCGGCTGCCTGAAGGTCTCGCCCGGCTTCATGGTGCCGAAGTAGTCGCCGAAGTTGGTCTTGCCGTTGAACAGCGCGATGGCGTCCTGGCGATACTGGTATTGCTGGTCGGCGACCTTGAAACCGCTCTGCGCGTAGCCGATGGCCGGGGTCAGCAGCTCGCTCCATTGCAGCTTGCCGAAGCGCTTGTGGGCTTCCCACAGGCCCATCACGGTACCCGGTACGCCGGCAGCCTTGGCGCCTACCAGGCTGAGGTTCTCGATCACCTCGCCCTTGTCGTCGAGGTACATGGTCTTGGTTGCGGCCTTCGGCGCGATCTCGCGGTAGTCGAGGAAGTACGGTTTGCCGTCGACGTACAGAGTCATGAAACCGCCGCCGCCGATGTTGCCGGCCTCGGGGTAGGTGACGGCAAGGGTGAAGGCGGTGGCGACTGCTGCGTCGACCGCGTTGCCGCCCTTCCTGAGGATGTCGGCGGCGACCTTGGCGCCGTACTGGTCAGGCGCTGCGACCGCGCCACCGTCCAGGGTGGCGGCGAAGACCGAGGAGCTGGCGGCGATGATCGCGACGCCAAGAGGCAGTTTGCTGAAGTGGAGCACGCGCATGGAACTTCCTTAGTTGTTCTTGTGTTTGCGGTGAGGTCGAACGCCCCGGCTGGACGGGGCGTTCGGGGGATCAGTGCGGCAGGATCTTGGCGAGGAACTGCTGGGTCCGTTCGGCGCGGCCCTGCAGGTCGCCGAAGAACTCTTCCTTGGCGCAGTCTTCGACGATCTGCCCGCGGTCCATGAAGATCACCCGGTCGGCGACCTTGCGCGCGAAGCCCATCTCGTGGGTCACGCACATCATGGTCATGCCTTCGTGGGCGAGCTGGACCATCACGTCGAGCACCTCGTTGACCATCTCCGGGTCGAGCGCCGAGGTGGGTTCGTCGAACAGCATCACGATCGGGTCCATCGCCAGTGCGCGGGCGATCGCCACGCGCTGCTGCTGGCCGCCGGAAAGCTGACCGGGATGCTTGTGCGCATGGGCCTTCAGGCCAACGCGGTCGAGCAGCTTCATGCCCTTGTCCATCGCCTCTTCCTTGCTCCGCCCCAGCACCTTGCGCTGGGCGATGGTGAGGTTCTCGGTGATGGTCAGGTGCGGGAACAGCTCGAAGTGCTGGAACACCATGCCGACACGCGAGCGCAGCTTCGGCAGGTCGGTCTTCGGGTTGGCGATGGAGGTGCCATCGACGGTGATGTCGCCCTTCTGGAAAGGCTCCAGCGCGTTGACGCACTTGATCAGGGTCGACTTGCCCGAGCCGGACGGTCCGCAGACCACCACGACCTCGCCCTTGGCGACCTGGGTGGAGCAGTCGGTGAGGACCTGGAAATCGCCATACCACTTGCTGACGTTATCGATGGAGATCATAGGGCTAACCTTTTCTGCAGGCGCTTGACCGCGAACGAGGCGGTGAAGCTGATGACGAAGTAGACGAGACCGGCGAAGATCAGGAACTCATGGGGCTGGCCGATGATGTCGCCACGGGAGCGGGCGGCATTGAGGAAGTCCATCAGGCCGACGGAGTACACCAGCGAGGTGTCCTGGAACAGGATGATGCTCTGCTGCAGCAGCAGTGGGGTCATCTTGCGGAACGCCTGGGGCAGGATGATCAGGCGCATGCACTGGCGGTAGGTCATGCCCAGGGCGTAGGCGGCGCCCATCTGGCCCTTGGGGATGGCCTGGATGCCGGCGCGGACGATCTCGCAGAAGTAAGCCGCCTCGAACATCATGAATGCCACCAGGCACGAGGTGAACGCCCCCACGGGGGTGTCCTCGCCGGTGATCCAGCGCAGGATGAACGGCACCGCGAAGTAGAACCAGGTGATCACCAGCAGCAGCGGGATCGAGCGGAAGTAGTTGACGTAAAGGCCGGCGATGTTCGACAGCAGCTTGTTGTGCGACAGGCGCATCAGCGCCAGCACGGTGCCCAGCACCACGCCGCCGACTACGCCCAGCACCATCAGCTGCAGGGTAGTGACCATGCCTTCCCACAGGCCCGGCAGGGCCGGGACGATCTGGCTGAAGTCCATCATTTGCCTCCCACGGAAATCAGGCCCGGTACCGCGACCTTCTTCTCGATCATGCGCATGGTCAGCATCAGGCTCATGTTCAAGGTGAAGTAGATCAGCGTGGCCAGGGTGAAGGCCTCGAACAGGTTGGCGCTGAACTCGGCGGTCTGCTTGGTCTGCGCCAGCAGTTCCATGAGGCCGATCAGCGATGCAACCGAGGAGTTCTTGAAGACGTTGAGGAACTCGGAGGTGAGCGGCGGAATGATGATGCGGAAGGCTTGCGGCAGCAGCACGTGGCGATAGATCGCCGGAAGACGGAAGCCCATCGCGCTGGCGGCGGCGAGCTGGCCCTTGGGCAGCGCCTGGATGCCGGTGCGCACCTGTTCGCAGACGCGTGCCGCGGTGAACAGCCCCAGGCACACGACGACGCTGATGAAAGCCGAGGTTTCCGGTGCCAGGCTCAGCTTGAACCAGTCCTGGATCGGCTGCGGCAGATAGTCCGGCACCAGGAAGTACCAGATGAACAACTGCACCAGCAGCGGCACGTTACGGAAGATTTCCACGTAGGCGGTGGCGATCCCCGACAGCCAGCGGTTGGGTAGGGTACGCATCACACCCAGCAGCGAGCCGAGCGCCAGGGCGATGAGCCATGCAGTGAGCGAGACCGCGATGGTCCAGCCCAGGCCGGTGATGTACCAGTCCAGGTAGCGCTCGTCGCCGATGCCGGTGGACTTGAGGAAGACGCCCCAGTCCCAGTTGTAGTTCATGTCGGGTTTCCCCTCGATTGCAGTGCACGGTACGGAGCCGGAAGCGGGCGCAAGACCGCCCGCCACCCGCGGATAGCGGATGCTCCGGGCTCTTCAGAAGGAGTCGTGGGCCGGGAGCGCCTGGCTGGCGCTCCCGATCCCCAGCGCGTTGCCGCCTTGTGGGCGGAGCGCGCGCGACCTGCGGAACCAGGTCAGGATCTGCTGCGCATCGGCAGAACTGCGTTGAAGGCAGGTCCGGGATGCTGCGCTGTCACCTCAGCTCCCTCACCCACTGACTCGCTGCGCCCGCTTCGGGCCAGCCTGAAGGCCGGTGCTCCCGTTGATCGTTGCGCATGGTTCTGCTCTAGCTCGCGAGATACTGAACCGGCTCCTACATCTGCTCGGCAGACTTGTCGGTCGGATTGGCGATCAGCTTCTTGAGCTCATCACTCATCGGGAAGTTGAGGTTCAGGTTCTTCGGCGGAATCGGCTGCATGAACCACTGGTCGTAGATCTTGTTGATCTCACCCGAGGCGAAGGTGTCGGAGATGGCCTTGTCGACCGCCTTCTTGAACGGCGCATCGCCCTTGCGCACCATGCAGGCGTAGATCTCGTAGGACTGCGGCTTGCCGACCACGTGCCAGTCGTCCGGCTTCTTGGCCTTGGCCATTTCGCCGTAGAGCAGCGCGTCGTCCATCATGAACGCCACCGCGCGGCCGGATTCGAGCATCAGGAAGGACTCGCCGTGGTCCTTGGCCGAGATGATGTTCATGCCCATTTTCTGCTCGGCGTTCATCGACTTGAGCAGGCGCTCGGAAGTGGTGCCGGCGGTGGTCACCACGTTCTTGCCCTTGAGGTCCGGGAAGTCGTTGATGCCCGAGCTGGTCTTGGTCAGCAGGCGGGTGCCGACTTCGAAAATGCCGACGGAGAAGTCGACCTGCTTCTGGCGCTCCAGGTTGTTGGTGGTGGAGCCGCACTCGATGTCCACTGTGCCGTTCTGTACCAGCGGGATGCGGGTCTGCGAGGTGACCAGGTTGTAGCGCACCTTGAGGTCGGGCAGGTTCAGCTCTTTCTTCAGGGCTTCGACGACCTTCAGTTGCAGGTCGTGGGAGTAGCCCACCGGCTGGCGCGGGTCGGTGGCGAGGTAGGAGAAGGGAATGGAGGCGTCACGGTGGCCGAGGGTGATAGTGCCGGATTCCTTGATCTTCTTCAGGGTTCCGGTCAGTTCTTCGGCGACGACGGGAGTGGCGAGCAGCGCTGCGACAATGGCGGCGCCCAGCGCACGGGGTGCGAAACGCATGGAATCTACCTCGACTGGTTGTGTTTGTTATTCAGTCCTGCGAGCGGCGTGTCTCACTCAGGCCGTCGCATGTTCGAGGTAGGCAGGAGCAGGCTCTGTGCCAACTTCTCGAGTTGATCGCAACCTGTTGAATTTAAAGGCTTTTAATTGATCTTTTGGCGATCTCGGCGTGGCCTCTCGTTCGGCTGGCCGGACAGTCGGCATATTTTTGTTCGGAAATCCGAACGAATTCGCGTGGGGAATGCCGTCGGTCGTATTGGCCAGAGCTCGTCAATCGCCGACAATGCGCGCCTGACTGCAAAGGAACGATGTGTCATGGAGATGGACAACCCCTACCGCGCCCCGGAGGCTTCGTTGGTCGAGAGCAGCGAGGCGACGCGGGCGCGCTCGTTCTTCGTCACCTCGCTGGGCAAGATGGCGGTGCTCTACGTGCTGACCCTCGGCCTGTACAACCTCTACTGGATGTACAGGCACTGGTCGATCCAGCAGCCGCAGATGCAGGAAAAGATCTACCCGGCGATGCGCAGCATCTTCTTCATCTTCTTCATCCACTCCCTGGCCCGGCGCGTGCGCGCGGCATTGTCGGAGACGTCGCGCCGTGCCTGGAGCGGTGGCGAGGATGCCACCTGGGCGGTGGTGTTGCTGATCGCCTCGAATGTCCTCGACCGGTTCTCCAGCCACATCCCGGTGTTGAGCCAGTACAGCCTGCCGCTGCTTCTGCTGGGGCTCGCGCCGCTGATTCCGCTGGCGAACATCCAGCGCCGCGCCAACGAGGCCGCCGGCGATCCGCTGGGTGAGAGCAACGCGAAGATGACCCGCTACAACGTGCCGTTCCTGATCGCCGGCGGCCTACTCTGGTGCCTGATCCTGATCGGCATTGCCGGGGAGTTCGCGGGCGTTGCCTGAGGCGCTTTCGCGGCGCAACAGTTCCCGCTTGCGCGGCAGCCCCCAGCGATAGCCACCTTCGCCTGCGCCGCCGACCACCCGGTGGCAGGGCACCAGCAGGCCGACCGAGTTGCTCGCGCAGGCACGGGCGATAGCCCGCGGGTGGCTGCCCAGTTGCTCGGCCAGCTCGCCGTAGCGCCGTGTTTCGCCACTGGGAATGCGCGTGAGCGCGCGCCAGACGCGAAGCTGGAAGGCGCTGCCGTGCAGGTCCAGCGGCAGGTGGGCGGCCTGTTCCGGTTCGTCCAGTTGAGCCAGCACCTGCCGCAGCCAGTCACCCAGCCCGTCATCGTCGCGCACCCGCTCGGCGGCGGCGAAACGTTCGCCCAGTTGCCGCTCCAGCTCGTCGGCATCGTCCGCGAAGAGCAGGGCGCAGATACCCTTGTCGGTCGCCGCGAGCAGCATCTGTCCCAGCGGGCACGGCGCGATCGCGTAGCGCAGGCGTTCGCCTGCGCCCTTTTGCCGGCGTTGCGCGGGTGTCAGTGGCGCAGCGTTCTCGTACAGCGCGCGGGTGCCGGAGTAGCCAGCCTCCAGCGCGGCATCCAGTACCGAGCGTGATTGCGGCAGGGCGGCGGCCAGGCGCTGCTCGCGGCGTGACTCGGCCCAGGCGCGCGGAGTGAGGCCGGTACGGGCCTTGAAGGCGCGGGCCAGGTGCGAGGCGGACAGGCCGATGCGGCTGGCCAGCTCGTCCAGGGTTGGCGGTTTCTCCGCCCGGTCGAGGATTTCGCAGGCGGCTGCCACCAGCGCGTCCATCTGTTCGCGCGGGCTCGGCCCATTGGGCGCGCAGCGCTTGCAAGGGCGGAAACCGGCGGCCTCGGCGGCGGCCGGGTCGATGTGGAAGGCGACGTTGCTTCGCGACGGCCGGCGCGCCGGGCAGTTGGGACGGCAATAGACGCCAGTGGAGCGCACACTGAAGACGAAACGGCCCTCGAAACGCGGATCGCGCTCGCAGATGGCCTGCCAGCAGCGCTCGGGGTTCAGTTCGATGCTCATCATGGCGAGCCTCCAGGGAATGCTACGTTGGGGGAAATTGTCGGCCCGGCAGCTCGGGCCGGCAATCCGCATCGCGTTTTCAAACTGCGGGCTACGCTTGCCGGAGTCCGTTTCGAGAGTGCTTGCCTTGCCCCGATTTCGCTTCTGCTGCCTGCTGCTCGTCGTGCTGTGTGCGCCACTGCATGCGGCTAGCCTTGCGCTGACCGAGCAGGAGCGAGCGTTCGTACGTGCCCACGAGCCGATCCGCGTAGGGCTTTTTCGCGCCGGCTGGCCACCCTTCGAGGTGATCGACGAGTTCGACCAGTTCCACGGCATCAGTGCCGACTACCTGCAATTGATCTCCACCCGGCTCGACATGAAGGTCCGCCCGGTGCTGTTCAATACCTGGGACGAGGTACAGGCCGCCGTGCAGGCCGGCGAGGTGGACCTGCTGCCGTCGATGGCGATGACCGAGGAGCGCCAGCGCTACCTCAGTTTCAGCCAGCCGTATCTGCTGACCAGCAGCCTGATCTTCGCCCGGCGCGACAGTACCATCCGTGTGCTCGACGACCTCTCCGGGCGGCGCGTGGCAGTGGAGCAGGGCTATGCCGTGCAGGAGCTGCTGAGCAAGGCCGTGCCGGGTGTCGCCTTCGTGCTCAGCGACGACTCGGCCGGTGCGCTGAAGGCGGTTTCCACCGGCAAGGCCGATGCCTATGTGGGCAACCTGATCACTTCCAGCTACCTGATCGAACGCTTGAGCCTGAGCAACCTGGAAGTACGCGGCGACAGCGGCCTGGGTAACAGCCAGGTACGTTTCGCGGTGCGCAAGGAGCTGGCGCCGCTGGTGCCGCTGATCGATCGCGCGCTGGGCAACATCGCGCGCAGCGAGCAGGAGGAAATCCAGGCGCGCTGGCTGCCGTCGCTGGATATGTTCGACTGGATGAACCTGTTGCGCATCGCCTGGCCCTGGGTGGTCGGCGTGCTGGCGCTGCTGACCTTCGTGCTGGTGTGGAACCGGCGCCTGTCGATCCAGGTGGCCGAACGCGCCCGCGCCGAAGCCGAGGAGCGTCGGCAGCGCAGCACGCTGCTGGCGCTGATCAACGCAATTCCCGACCCGATCTGGTTCAAGGACACCCAGGGCCGCTACCTGGGCGTCAACCAGGCATTCGCCGATTGCCTGGGGCGGCGGCCGGAGCAGATCATCGGACGCAACGACCGCCAGTTGTTCAGCCGCGCCGCCGGGGCTGGCCGGCAGGAACGCGATCACCAGGCGCTGACCGGCAGCGACCCCTACGGCAGCGAGGGTTGGGTGGTCTACCCGGATGGCCGGCGGGTGCTGTTCGACACCTTGCGCAGTGCCTTCCATGACGACCGCGGCCGGCTGCTGGGGCTGGTTGGGGTGAGCCGCGACGTCACCGCCCGCAAGTCCACCGAGGTGGCGCTGGCCCAGGCCCGCGATCTCGCCGAGGAGGCCGCGCAGCTCAAGAGCGACTTCCTGGCCAACATGAGCCATGAGATCCGTACGCCGCTGAACATCATCATCGGCCTCGCGCACCTGTTGCAGGAGACCACCCTGGACCAGCAGCAACTGGATTACCTGGGCAAGATTCAGGGCTCGGGGCAGTACCTGCTGGAGCTGATCAGCGACATCCTCGACCTGTCGCGGGTCGAGGCGGGCAAGCTGGAGTTCGAGCGTATCGCCTTCGACCTCGAACGCCAGCTCGGCGAGCTGTTCGACCTGCTCAGCATCCGCGCGGCCAGCAAAGGGCTGGCGGTGCGCTGCGAGATCGACCCACGGGTACCGGCCCAGGTGGTGGGCGACTCGCTACGCCTGCGGCAGATCCTGATGAACTACGCCAACAACGCACTGAAGTTCACCGAACGCGGGGAGGTGGTGTTGATTGTCGAGCTGGAGCAGGAGGACGAAGACAGCCTGCTGCTGTACTTCGGCCTGCGCGATACCGGGATCGGTATCGACCCGGCGCAGCAGGATCGCCTGTTCGAGTCGTTCCGCCAGGCCGACAGCTCGATCACCCGGCGCTACGGCGGTTCGGGCCTTGGGCTGGCGATCTGCAAGCGGCTGGCCGAGGCGATGGGGGGCAGCGTTGGCGTGGAAAGTGTGGAGGGGCAGGGCAGCCTGTTCTGGTGCCGCCTGCCGATGGGGCGGGTGGACGATGCCCAGGGGCTGAGCCTGGAAAGCATCAGCCACGTGTCGACGGTACCCGCCGCGCTGCCGGCACCGCCGGTCGCAGCGCCGGGAGCCGTGGAAAGCGGCGCCGACGTGGCGGAGGTCGAGCGCGTCTGCCGCCGTCTGGCGCAGTTACTGGCCGCCGACGACCCGCGTGCCGGGCGGCTGTTGGGCGAGCGTGCAAGCCTGCTGCGCAGCGTCTTCAATGAGGGGTACGAGGGCATCTCGAACAACGTGCGCCGCTTCGAGTTCGAGCATGCCCTGGAAAGCCTGGTGAATCTTGCGAGGGAGCGCGACATCAGGATCTGAACGCCGGCGCGACCGCAAGGTCCGATCCGGTGCCGTGTGGCAGTCTGATCGATGAGGGGAATGCAATGGATAGCATGCTGGACCGGCCGGAACAGGAGCTGATCCTGGTGGTGGATGACCAGCCGGACAACCTGATGCTGATGAGCGAACTGCTGATGGACCGCTATCAGGTTCGCGTCGCATCCAGCGGCGTCAAGGCGCTGCGCCTGGTGCAGGGCGACCCGCGACCGGACCTGGTGCTGCTCGACATCATGATGCCGGAGATGGACGGCTACGAAGTCTGCCGACAGCTCAAGGCCGACCCGCACACCCGCGACATCCCGGTCATCTTCCTCACCGGCATGGTCAATGGCGCCGATGAGCAGAAGGGCCTGGATCTGGGCGCGGTGGACTACATCACCAAACCGATCAGCCCGCCGGTAACCCTGGCGCGCATCCGCGCGCACCTGAACCTCAAGGCCAATGCCGATTTCCTGCGCGACAAGAGCGAGTACCTGGAACTGGAAGTGCGCCGCCGCGCCCGCGAGCTGCAGGCGATCCAGGATGCCACCCTGGAGGCTATGGCGACGCTCTGCGACCTGCGAGACAACCCCCACAGCCATCATCTTGCGCGGATCGAACACTACATGCGTCTGCTCGGCAGCACGCTGGCGCTGCGGGACGAGTTTGCCGCCGAGCTGTCGGTGGAGAACATCGAGCTGCTGGCGCGCTCGGCGCAACTGCACGATATCGGCAAGGTCGCGGTGCCCGACCGCATCCTGCACAGCCCCGGGCAACTGGAAGAGGCCGACCGGCTGATCATGCAGAGCCATACCACGGTGGGCCGCGACGCGCTGGCGGCGGCGGAGCGCAAGCTCGGCTATCCGGCGGATTTCCTGCGCTATGCCAAGGAGATCGCCTACAGCCACCATGAACGCTGGGACGGCGGCGGCTACCCCGAGGGCCTTTCCGGCGAGCGGATTCCGCTGGCGGCGCGGATGCTGACGCTGATCGACTGCTACGACGAGCTCACCAGCCGGCACGCCTACCACACACCGTTGTCGCCCGAAGACGCGGCGGGGCGGATCCGCGCGGGCGGTGGCAGCCAGTTCGATCCGCGCCTGGTGGAAGCCTTCTGCGAGGCGGCGGAAGGCTTCGCCAGCATAGCCCTGCGCTATGCCGACAGCGACGAGGCGCTTGGCGCAGAATTGCAGCGGCTGGAGGACGCAGTTACCGAGAGCATCGAATTGACACCTCCGGAGCCATGATCGCGCTGGGCGGCTCCGGGGTATTGCCGTATAAGGTGCGACAGCGCCGGACAGAGGTAAGCCAGGAAATTTGATGAAGACCCCGAAACGCATTGAACCGCTGATCGAAGACGGGCTGGTCGACGAAGTCGTGCGACCGCTGATGAGCGGCAAGGAAGCCTCCGTCTATGTGGTGCGCTGCGGCGACGAGCTGCGTTGCGCCAAGGTCTACAAGGAAGCGAACAAGCGCAGCTTCCGCCAGGCCGCCGAGTACCAGGAAGGGCGCAAGGTGCGCAACAGCCGCCAGGCGCGGGCGATGGCCAAGGGTTCGAAGTATGGCCGCAAGGAGCAGGAAGAAGCCTGGCAGAACGCCGAAGTGGCCGCGCTGTTCCGCCTGGCCAGTGCGGGCGTGCGCGTGCCCAAGCCTTATGATTTCCTCGACGGCGTGCTGCTGATGGAAATGATCGCCGACGAGGATGGCGATGCCGCGCCGCGCCTGAACGACGTGGTGATGGAGCCGGAACTGGCGCGGGAGTATCACGCCTTCGTGATCCGCCAGATCGTCATGATGCTCTGCGCGGGCCTGGTGCACGGCGACCTGTCCGAGTTCAACGTGCTGGTCGATGCCAACGGCCCGGTGATCATCGACCTGCCCCAGGCGGTGGATGCCGCCGGCAACAACCACGCCTTCCGCATGCTCGAACGCGACGTGGGCAACATGGCCGCCTATTTCGGCCGCTTTGCGCCGGAGCTCCGGTATACCCGCTACGCCAAGGAAATGTGGGCGCTCTACGAGGACGGCAAACTGCAGCCCGACACGCCGCTCACCGGGCATTTCGACGATCCCGAGGATGAAGCGGATGTCGACGCCGTGTTGCGCGAGATCGCCGATGCCCTGCGCGAACAGGAGCGCCGCGAGGCCGGACGCGCTGCCCAGGATGGCCCCTCAAACCGGGACGAACCGCCACCCCCACCGTGGGAACAGGCTTGAGCACACTGCGCGGCGAGGCGGACATCCTTGCCCTGATCGCCGCGCAGCCTGAACGCATGTGCTGGCTGCGCGGCGTGCGCGATCACGGCCCGGAAGGCGCCTGGATCGGCGCCGGCTTCGTGCGCAACACCGTGTGGGATGCGCTGCACGGCTATGCCGAGGCTACGCCGCTGGCGGATGTGGACGTCCTGTACTTCGTCGCTGATGATCTTGCCGCCGAGACCGATGAGGCGTGGGAACGACATCTGCGGAAGGCCTGCCCCGGCGCGCCGTGGTCCGTGCGCAACCAGGCGCGCATGCACCTGCGCAATGGCGACTCGGCCTATTCGGACTGCGGCGATGCGATGCGTCACTGGCCGGAAACCTGTACCGCAGTGGCGCTACGGTTGTGTGGCGAACGGCTGGAATTGCTGGCGCCGCTGGGGATCGACGACCTGCTGGCGCTGCGTGTTCGGCCCACCGAACGCTTCCGCGCCAAGCCGCACCTCTACCGTGAGCGCCTCGCCGCGAAGAACTGGCCGGCACGCTGGCCGAAGCTGCGCATGGAGCCGCTTTAGCCGCACTCCCGGCGCCCTGCTCGTCGGAGGATGGGTGGAGCGTAGCGATACCCATCAATCCAGCGGCCCCAGCATGGGTATCGCTGCGCTCCACCCATCCTACAAACTGGCGCCGCAGGGGACCGACGACCTGTTTGGGATGCGTGTTCGGCCCACCGAACGCTTCCGTGCCAAGCCGCACCTCTACCACGAGCGCCTCGCCGCGAAGAACTGGCCGGCTCGCTGGCCGAAGCTGCGCGTGGAGTCGCTCTAGCCGCAATCCCGCCGTCCTGCTCGTCGTAGGATGGGTGGAGCGTAGCGATACCCATCAACTCGGCGGATCCATCAATCCAGCGGCCCTAGGATGGGTATCGCTTCCACCCATCCTGCAAACCGCTTCTCCCGCGACCTGGGTGCGGGCTGCCCAAGGCTTCTTCCCGATTTTGCGGGGCAACTGTAAGGCCGCAACTGTATCCATACATTTCAGGCGCGGGCTGTTAGCGTTGCTTCATCCCACTCCGAGCCATCCGCCATGCCGCTGCGCCATGTTCTCCTTGCCCTGCTGGTCACTCTGATCTGGGGCGTCAACTTCGTCGTGATCAAGGTCGGCCTGCACGACTTTCCGCCGCTTCTGTTTTGCGCCCTGCGCTTCGCCCTCGCGGCGCTGCCGCTGATTTTCCTGCGTGGCCCGTTGCCCGCGCCGTTCTGGCGCATCGTGCAGATCGGCGTATTGCTGGGCGTGGTGAAGTTCGGCCTGCTGTTCGTCGGCATGCACCTGGGCATGCCGGCCGGGCTGTCTTCGCTGGTGCTACAGAGCCAGGTGTTCTTCACCGTATTGATCGCCGCCGCCTTCCTCGGCGAGCGTCCGACGCCGCGTGCCCTGGCGGGTCTGGCGCTGGCTGCTGGCGGCCTGCTGCTGATCGGCCTGGAGCGGCCGCTGGGCGACAGCCTGCTGGCGTTCCTGCTGGTGATCGCCGCGGCGCTGGCCTGGGCGTTCTCCAACATCGCCACCAAGCGCTCCGGTGCCAGCGACATGCTGCGCCTGATCAGTTGGGTCAGCCTGATCCCGCCGTTGCCGCTACTGGTGCTGTCGTGGTTCTTCGAAGGCCCCGAGACCATCGGGCATGCCGTGCTGAACATCAACTGGGGCGGGGCGGGCGCGCTGCTCTATATCGCTTTCCTTGCCACCACCGTCGGCTTCGGCCTGTGGAGCTTCCTGCTGCGCCGCTATCCGGCCAGCCAGGTGACGCCCTTCGCGCTGGCGGTGCCGGTGTCCGGCCTGCTGTCGGGTTGGCTGTTCCTTGGCGAAGCGCTGACCGCCCAGGACTGGGTGGCGTGCGGGCTGGTGTTTGGTGGTCTGGCTGTAAATGTGTTGCCAGGCTCGTTGTGGCGTCGACGTGCAGCAATAGGCAACTGATTGGATTGCTGCAACTGATCGAGCAGTGGAGACTCCTGTTCCAAATTCTGGAAGGGATATCTGTAGATGCGATCAGCTTTCGTATCAGTGGCTTGTTTGACCGCGCTGCTTCCATTGGCGGCGCAATCTGCGCCTGGAGACAGTGACCTTAAACAGGCGCGTGAGCTTCTGGCTATGTCACAGAGCTCGATCAAGGACTACGACCTCCTGATTGCAAATGGAGGGACTGATCCTGCTGTGCAGGCTCAGTTTGTCAATTATGTGACCTTCGCACGAGAAGCATTGCCTGCCTTGCGGCGCTCCGCTGCTGCAGGAAATGCTGCGGGTCAGTATCTATTGGCGCTGACACTAAGAATTCCCATAGCGGACAACTTGGCTGAGCGGGAAGAGGTTTGCGATCAAATGATACGCAGCGCGGCGCAGCACTTTCTGCCGGCGGTGCTGGTCGGTCCCGCTATCTGTCAGGAGCAGATGGCGCAACTGGATATCCAAGATGGGCTGGTTCAAGCGCTAGAGCAGGCATCGCGTGATGCCGGGTATTATCCGATACAGTTTCCTGGTTATCGCCTTTGTGGGAGTAACCCGCATGCTGCATTTCCTCTTCCCGAGCTGACGCAGAAAGAGCTCGAAGTTGAGGCTTACTACGATCTTGCACTGCGTACGAAAGAGGTCGATCGCGCTTCGCAGGACAGAAAACTGGTCTACCTGCGAAATGCAAGGGATCGAGGTTGCGAGCATGCAGATCAGGCAGTGACAGCGCTTGAAGGTCGCTTGAAGTAAGTTTGCGGTCACTTACTTGCAGCAGTTCCCCGACTCCAGGTCCTTGAGAATCGGGCAGTCCGGCCGGTGATCGCCCTGGCAGTGGTCGCTCAGCTCCTGCAGGGTGTTGCGCAGGCTGGTGAGCTCGGAAATCTTGCGGTTCAGCTCGTCGATATGACGGGAGGCCAGGGATTTCACGTCGGCGCTGGCGCGCTGGCGATCCTGCCAGAGCTCCAGCAGTTGGCCGACTTCTTCCAGCGAGAAACCGAAGTCCCGCGAGCGGCGGATGAAGGCCAGGGTGTGCAGGTCTTGGTCCGTGTAGTGGCGGTAGCCGCTGGCGCTGCGCCCGGCGGGGGCGAGCAGGCCGATGGATTCGTAGTAGCGGATCATCTTCGCGGTCAGGCCACTTTTCTTCGCCGCTTCGCCGATGTTCATGGCGGACTCCTCTTCATTTGGAAGCCCCCGCCTGGGCGGGGGCGCCGATTTCACTGTTGGTCCCTGGGTTTCCAGCGCTTGAGCAGCAGCGCGTTGCTCACCACGCTGACACTGGAGGCGGCCATTGCCGCGCCGGCGACCATCGGATTGAGCAGGCCGAAGGCGGCCAGCGGGATGCCCACCAGGTTGTAGATGAACGCCCAGAACAAGTTCTGGCGGATCTTCGCGTAGGTACGCCGCGAGATGTCCAGTGCCGCCGGTACCAGGCGCGGGTCGCCGCGCATCAGGGTGATGCCGGCTGCGTGCATGGCCACGTCGGTGCCACCGCCCATCGCGATGCCGACGTCGGCCGCGGCCAACGCAGGGGCGTCGTTGATGCCGTCACCGACCATTGCGACCACCTTGCCTTGCTTGCGCAGGGCGACGACTACGTCGGCCTTGTCGCCGGGAAGCACTTCGGCGTGGACATCGTCCAGTCCCAGCGCCTTGGCGACCACCTTGGCGCTGCCACGGTTGTCGCCAGTGATCAGGTGGCTGGTGATGCTGTGCTCACGCAGGGTGTCGATGGCGGTTCTTGCACCCTCCTTGAGGCTGTCGCCAAAGGCGAACAGTGCTATCACGCGGGCCTGCGGCTCACGCTCGATCAGCCAGGACAGGGTACGTCCTTCGTCTTCCCAGGCACGGGCGGATTCGGCCATGTCGCCGGGCTGCAGTTGCAGTTCGTCCAGCAGGCGACGGTTGCCCAGCGCCAGCAGGCGGCCATCCACGCGACCCTGGATGCCACGCCCGGTCAGCGCCTGGGTGTCCTGCGCGGCGACCGGGGCCAGACCGCGTTCGGTGCAGGTATCGAGCACGGCCTTGGCCAGCGGGTGTTCGCTACCGCGCTGCAGTGCGCCAGCCAGGGCCAGTGCCTGGTTCTCGTCGTTGGCGGCGAGGTTGGTGATGCTCGGCTGGCCCGAGGTGAGCGTGCCAGTCTTGTCGAACGCCACGGCGCTTACCGCATGGGCGACTTCCAGCGCTTCGGCGTCCTTGATCAGGATGCCGTGCTTGGCCGCTACGCCGGTGCCGGCCATGATCGCGGTCGGAGTTGCCAGGCCGAGGGCGCACGGGCAGGCGATCACCAGTACCGCCACGGCATTGATCAGCGCGTGCTCCCAGCCCGCGCCGGTGATCAGCCAGCCGACCAGGGTGGCCAGCGCGATGACGATGACGATCGGGACGAACACGTTGCTGACTTTGTCCACCAGCTTCTGGATCGGTGCCTTGGCAGCCTGTGCGTCCTCCACCAGGCGGATGATTCGTGCCAGCACGGTTTCGCCGCCCAGCGCGGTGGTCTTCACGCGGAGCACGCCTTCGCCGTTGATGGCGCCGCCGGTCACCGCATCCCCGATACCCTTGGCGACCGGCAGGCTCTCGCCGGTGATGAGCGCTTCGTCGGCATGGCTCTGGCCGTCGATGACTTCACCGTCCACCGGGAAACGTTCGCCGGGACGTACCAGCACTTCGTCGCCCAGGCGCAGTTCGGCGATGGCGACGTCTTCCTCAATGCCGTCACGCACACGGGTGGCGCGTTCCGGACGCAGGGCTTCCAGTGCCCGGATGGCCGCGGCGGTCTGGCGCTTGGCGCGGCTTTCCAGGTATTTGCCGAGGAGGATCAGGGTGATCACCACGGCGCTGGCTTCGAAGTACAGGTGCGGCATCTGCCCTGGCGCTGCGTCGTACCACAGGTACAGGCTCAGGCCGTAGCCGGCGCTGGTGCCCAGTGCCACCAGCAGATCCATGTTGCCGCTGCGGGCACGCACGGCTCTCCAGGCGGAGATGTAGAAGCGCGCACCGATAAGGAATTGCACAGGCGTGGCGAGCAGGAACTGCACCCAGGCCGGCAGCATCCAGTGCATGCCGAACCAGTCGCCGACCATCGGCAGAACCAGCGGCAGCGAAAGCACGATGGAAGCGGCCAGCCACCAGCGTTCACGGGCAAGACGCGCCGCCTGGCGGTCTGCCACGGGCTGGTCGGGTTCGATCGGGCGGGCGGTGTAGCCAGCCTTTTCGACAGCGGCGATCAGTGCGGCGGTATCCACCGCGCCGAGCAGGTCGAGGTGGGCGCGTTCGCTGGCAAGGTTGACGCTCACGTCGCTCACGCCAGGCACCTTGCGCAGGGCCCGTTCTACACGGCCGACGCAACTGGCGCAGGTCATGCCCTCGATGGACAGCTCCAGGCTGTGCGCGGGTACTTCGTAGCCTGCATGCTCCACCGCGGCCACCAGGGCGGGCAGGGTATCGCCGCTGGAAGCGCTGAGCTGGACACGCGCCTGTTCGCTGGCGAGGTTGACGCTTGCGTCCTGTACGCCAGGCACCGCGCGCAGCGCGCGCTCGACACGGCCGGCGCAACTGGCGCAGGTCATCCCGGAAACCGGGAGATCGAGTTCGATGAGGGTTGCAGTGTTCATGGGGTTCTCCCTGATGTTCCCGAACAGGATCAACCTTGACACTGTGGCAAGGTCAATAGCTTTTGTTCGGTTCCTTGCCGCAGCCAGGAAAACCTGTGTCAGCTCCCCCCGGGCACAGGCATCAGGTAGAGGCCGCTCTCGCTGTTGGCGATGCGGAATTTGCGCACTTCACCGGCGTGCAGCATCACCGACTGCCCGCGCAGTGGTTCCATTCCGCCGCGGCAGAGGCCGGAGTTTGCGGTCTGCAGGCGCAGCGAGGTTTCCCCTGGCGGAAGGTTCAGGGCGATTTCGCCTTCGGGCTGCAGGCGGGAAACCTTCTGGTCCTGCACATAGACATCAATGTCGCAGGCGGTACCGGTATCCAGTCGCTCGCGGCTGACGACGAGCACCGCGTAGGTTACGGGCTGGGCGTCGGGCATTGGCCAGGAGCCGGGCGAGGTGGGCGGCGGCGATGGCTGGGGTGGCTGGGCTGGTTCGTCGGGCATGCCGTCGGCCAGGGCGAGGGCGGCGAGCAACAGGGCGGGAGCCAGAACGAGGGAACGACGCACGGTGCGTTCTCCTTTACGGAATCATGTCCGCAGCTTGGCTTACAGGATGATCTGGAACAAGCATGGGTTGAGAAATCACGGGCGAGGGGTTGACCTTGCCATTAGGGGAAGGTCGAAACTCTGCCCAACGATCAATCAAACGACAGGAGATTCCCCATGCAAGCCTTCAAGGTTCAGGGCATGACTTGCGGCCACTGCGTACGAGCCGTTACCCAGGCGGTTCAGGCACTGGACGCCGCTGCCGAGGTGCAGGTCGATCTTGGCCAGGGTGAAGTACGGGTAGCCAGCCGTCTCGACGATGCGGCGATTCTCGCGGCTATCCGCGAGGAAGGCTACGAAGCCCAGGTCGCCTGAGCTCTCCCCCCGGGCCGGCATCATGCCGGCCTCGTCATGCCGGCGTGCGCCAGTCGCGCACCAGGCCACGGAACTGCGCATCGAACAGTACGCGTGTGTCCCGCTCCGCATCGAACAGTTCCGGATCGCGCAGCCAGTCACTGAGCAGGCCGACGAGCATCGCATGCACCGCGCGCGAGGCGATCCGTGGCGTGACGCCAGGCACCAGTCGGTTGCGGCAGTTCTCTCGGGCGAACAGGCGCTCGCACAGCTCGATGAACTGGCGGACGAAGTGATTGTGGCGCTCCTCGGCGTCACGTAGTTCGTCGGTGAATTCGCAGCGCTGCAGCAGGATCGTGAGGATGCGCCGGCGTTGCGGATCGCGCGCCAGGCTCTCGATGACTTCGACGCTCAGCTCGAACAGCGACTGGATCGGGTCGTGGTCATCGCAGCCGGATAACCGCTGCGCCAACTGTTCCGGCGGCAGGCGCACCTGGTTGAGCAGGTCGTTGAACAGATGGGCTTTGTTCTGGAAGTGCCAGTACACCGCGCCGCGTGTCACACCGGCGCTTCTGGCGATTTCTTCGAGGCTCGTATTGGAGACGCCCTTGGCAAAAAAGAGCTGCTCGGCCGAGTCGAGTATCGTCTGTCGCGTCTTTTCCGAATCTTCTTTAGTTCTTCTCATGGCGCTTGCTGGTATACAGGCTAGGATCACTAATCAATTGGCAGTTTACTGATTTTGGTGCGCGAACAGTGCTTTACAGACACTGGCGCAGGTAACTGTCACTCAGTGAATATTCCTACGTCCCGCTGTCAGTCATTCCATGGAGAGGTTACATGCTGTTCGTCCGTCGCTTGCCCGTTGTGCTTGCCGTTGTTGGCTTGCCGGCTCTATTTGCCGCTGCGTTACAGGCTGAGGACAAGCCCGCTGCCGCTGCGCCTCCCGCGCCGCCGGTGACGGTCGAGGTCGCCCACAGCTCTCCCGTCCCGCTGACCTTCGAGTACTCGGCGCGGACCGCCGGCTACCGCGAGGTGGAGGTTCGCGCGCAGGTCAGTGGCATCCTGCAGCGCCGCACCTATGAGGAAGGCCGTCCGGTTAAGGAAGGCCAGGTGCTGTTCCGCATCGATCCGCGCCCCTACGAGGCCGCGTTGGGGCAGGCCAAGGGCTCGCTGGCGCAGACGCAGGCGCGCTATCGACAGACCGAGCGCGACCTCAAGCGTATCCGCGAACTGCAGAAGAAGGGTTTCGCCAGCGAAAGCGAGCTGGATCGCTACATTTCCGACTTCGAACAGGCCAAGGCGGATGTCGAGGCGGCCAAGGCGAACGTACAGGCCAAGCAGATCGACCTCAACTACACCACGGTGACCGCGCCGATCTCCGGCATGGCGAGCAAGGAAACCCGTTCCGAGGGCAGCCTGGTGGCCGCCAACGATCCGAATTCCAGCCTGCTGACCAAGCTCACCCAGCTCGATCCGGTCTACGTCAACTTCGCCTACCCGGACACCGCCGCCGCCAGCCTCAACGATGGCGTCAAGAGTGGGAAGCTGGTGCTGCCCAAGGATGGCAAGCTCAGCGCCGAGCTGCGCTTCGGCGACGGCTCCAAGTACCCCATCGACGGTGTGGTCGACTTCACTGACAGCTTCGTCAACACCGGCACCGGTACGGTGAATGCCCGTGCGGTGGTGCCCAACCCGCAGAACCTGCTGATCCCCGGCCAGTTCGTGCGCATCCTGATCAAGGGCATCACCCGCAAGGATTCGGTTACCGTGCCCGAGCGTGCGCTGGCCCAGGGCCCGCGCGGCACCTTCGTTTACGTGGTGGACAAGGACGGTTTCGCCCGCGTTCGCCAGGTCACCACCGGGCAAACGGTCGACGGCCGATGGATCATCGAGGCCGGCGTGGACGATGGCGACCGGGTGATCGTCGACGGTGTCATCAAGGTGCGTCCCGATCAGCCGGTGCGGGTCGTGGAAGGCGGCGCGCAGGAGCCTGCGGCCAAACCCGACCAGACCCAGTCGTAAGGAGCGCCTATCGTGATTTCGCGCTTCTTCATCGAACGTCCAGTGTTCGCGATGGTGATTTCCATCGTGATCCTGCTCGCCGGCCTGGTGGCCATGCGTGCGTTGCCTGTCGCCCAGTACCCGGAGATCGTGCCGCCGGAGGTCTCGGTGACGGCTTCCTATCCGGGGGCCAGCTCGCAGGTCATCGCCGAAACCGTGGCCGCGCCGCTGGAGCAGGAAATCAACGGCGTCGAGGGCATGATCTACCAGTTGTCGAACTCCGACAGCAGTGGCGCCATGAGCCTGACCGTGTACTTCGAGGTAGGCACGGACCCGGACCAGGCCACCATCGACGTCAACAACAAGGTGCAGGCGGCCCTCGCCAAGTTGCCCGAAGAGGTGCGCCGGCAAGGGGTGCAGGTGGAGAAGAAATCCGCCGACATCCTGCAGGTGGTGACCCTGTTCTCGCCGGACAACTCCCGCGATCCGATCTTCATCAGCAACTATGCGTTGATCAACGTGATCGACGACCTGAAGCGGATCCCCGGCGTCGGCGACGTCAGCCAGTTCGGTTCCAAGGATTACTCCATGCGCATCTGGCTGCGCCCGGACAAGCTGGCGCAGTACAACCTGACGCCGTCCGACGTGGTCAGTGCGATCCGCGAGCAGAACTCCCAGTTCGCCGCCGGCAGTTTCGGCCAGCAGCCGATGAATGAGCCGCAGGACTTCACCTACATGGCCACGGCCCAGGGGCGCTTCACCGATCCCAAGGAGTTCGAGAACGTCATCCTGCGCAGCGACTCGACCGGCGCCAGCCTGCTGCTCAAGGACGTGGCGCGGGTCGAGCTGGGGGCGCAGGACTACTCCCTGGTGACCTCCCTGAACGGCCAGCAGAACGCGGCGTTCGGTATCTACCTGCAGCCCGGTGCCAACGCCCTGGACACCGCCCAGGCCGTGCGTGACCACATGGCGGCGCTGGCCAAGCGCTTCCCGCAGGGCATCACCTACAAGATTCCCTACGACACCACCACCTTCGTGAAGGTCTCCATCGAGGAGGTGGTCCACACCTTCATCGAGGCGCTGATCCTGGTGATGGTGGTGGTCTTCGTCTTCCTGCAGAACATCCGCGCCACGCTGATCCCGGTGCTGGCTATCCCGGTATCGCTGGTCGGTACCTTTGCCGGCATGTACCTGCTGGGGTTCTCCATCAACCTCCTGTCGCTGTTCGGCATGGTGCTGGCGATCGGCATCGTGGTGGACGACGCCATCGTGGTGCTGGAGAACGTCGAGCGGGTGATGCGCACCGAGAAGCTCAGCCCGAAGGAAGCTGCGATCAAGGCGATGGAAGAAGTGACCGGGCCGATCATCGCCATCGTGCTCGTACTCTGCGCGGTATTCATTCCGGTCGGCTTCCTCGGCGGCCTGGCCGGCCAGATGTACCAGCAGTTCGCGATCACCATCGCGGTGTCGGTAGTGATCTCCGGCATCGTCGCCCTGACACTCTCGCCGGCGCTCTGCGCCCTGATCCTCAAGCCCGAGCACAAGGAACCAGCGGCGCCGTTCCGCTGGTTCAACCGCACCTTCGAGCGCATCACCAACGGCTATGGCGCGGGCGTGCAGTTCTTCCTCAAACGCGCGGTCCTGGGCCTGGTGCTGTTCGGCGGCATGATCGGCCTGCTGGTCATCCTGTTCGGCCGGGTGCCTGGCTCGCTGGTGCCCGACGAAGACCAGGGCTACGTGCTCAACGCCTACTTCCTGCCGCCGGCGGCGTCGCTCAGCCGTACCGAGAAGCTCACCGGCGACGTGACCCAGGAGCTGATGAAGCATCCGGCGGTCGCGGATGTGGTGACCTTCGCCGGCTTCGACATCCTCACCTTCGGTACCCGCAGCAACGCCGGCGTGTCCTTCGTCACCCTGAAGGACTGGAAGGAGCGGAACACGCCGGAGCTGGATGCGCGCAACCTCACCCATGAATTCATGAAGATGGGCGCGGCGCAGGAGGACGGCGTGGTGATGTCCTTCAACCCGCCGCCGATCACCGGCATGAGTACCACCGGCGGCTTCGAGGCATACATCCAGGACCGCAGCGGTGGCACCTCCGAGCAACTGGAGGGCGTGGTGACGAAATTCCTCGCTGCCGCCTCCAAGCGCCCCGAGCTGGCTGGGTTGAACACCACCTTCAACGCCAACGTGCCGCAGTACTACATCGACCTGGACCGCACCAAGGCGCGTTCGCTGGGCGTAGCGATCAATGACGTGTTCACTGCGATGCAGTCCACCTTCGGCAGCTACTACGTCAACGACTTCACCCTGTATGGCCGTACCTGGCAGGTCTCCCTGGAGTCGGAGCCCGAGTTCCGCCGCAAACCGGAGGACCTGAGCCAGGTATTCGTCCGTGCTTCCACCGGCGACCTGGTCCCGCTGTCGACCCTGGTTTCCGTGAGACGCACCCTCGGGCCGGACTCCTACGCGCGCTTCAACGTGTTCCCGGCGGCCAAGCTGCTTGGCGGTCCGGCGCCGGGCTACAGCTCCGGCCAGGCATTGGCGGCGATGCAGGAAGTGGCCGACCAGGTGCTGGGCGAGGACTACTCGCTGGCCTGGATCGGCTCGGCCTACCAGGAGCTCGCCACCCAGGGTTCGGGTAGTACCGCGTTCATTTTCGGCCTGGTCCTGGTATTCCTGATCCTGGCGGCCCAGTACGAACGCTGGACACTGCCGCTGGCGGTGGTCACCGCGGTACCCTTCGCGGTATTCGGGGCGATCCTGGCGATCTGGCTGCGCGGCCTGGACAACGACGTGTACTTCCAGGTGGGCCTGGTGACGCTGATCGGCCTGGCGGCGAAGAACGCCATCCTGATCATCGAGTTCGCCGTGCTATGCCGTGAGGAACAGGGCATGGGCCCGGTGCAGGCGGCGCTGGAGGCGGCCAAGCTGCGTTTCCGCCCGATCGTCATGACCTCGCTGGCCTTCATCCTCGGTTGCGTACCGCTGGCGATCAGCACCGGCGCCGGCTCCGCGAGCCGTCACTCGATCGGTACCGGCGTGATCGGCGGGATGCTCGCCGCGACCCTGCTGGCGACCTTCCTTATCCCGATGTTCTACATGCTGGTTGAATCGGCCGCAGACAAGCTCGGCAATCGCAAGAAAGCCAAGCCGGACGACGGCAAGGTGCACGAGGCGTGACGTAATGGTGGCCGGGTGTCCTGCCAGTGCCAGGATGCCCGGTCTCCGTTTCACGCTGGAGGGCGGAATACCCAGCGTGCAGACATCCCGTAGTTGACGAGCATTCCCAGCAAACACCCCAGAGCCACTGCTCCGACAGGCCATTCACGGGCCAGGCTCCAATAGTGCAGCGCCAGCGCGTAGCCCAGACAGTTGACCGTGCCGCCCAGGCTGACAGCAGCCAGATAGCGGAGACCTTCCCGCAACTGCCCGTCGTGATGGGAGCGCTTTCCGAAAGTGCGGCGACGGTTGAATCGCCAGGTCACCCAGACCGCGCAGAAAAATGACACGGCGCGGCTTGCGTAGACGCTCAGCCCCTGCGAGATCAGCAGTTGCAGTACCGTGGCATCCACCATGAAGCCCAGCGTACCGCCCAAGGCGAACAGCGCCAGCCTCTTCAGCTGCATCGCTTTTTCAGACCTCGTCCTGAGTCTGAGGCAGCGCAGAAGATGGACCTCTGCCGTAACGAGCCTGGATGAGGTAGAGCGGACGTTGCTTCGACTCCGTGTAGATGCGCCCTACATATTCGCCGACCACGCCGATGCCGATCAGTTGAATGCCGGAGAGCAGCAGGATTGAGGTCAGCAGTGAGGCGTAGCCCGGAACGTCTGCTCCAAAAAGCAGGGTCCGAATGACGATGAAGCCTGCATACAGTATTGATACCGAGGCGATCAGGGCTCCGAGATACGTCCAGACTCGTAGTGGCAGGGTGCTGAAGCTGGTGATGCCTTCCAGGGCAAGATTCCAGAGCTTCCAGCCGGAGAACTTGGTAGTGCCGGCTGCTCTTGGGCTGCGGACATAGTCGATGACGGTCGTGCGGTGCCCAACCCAGGCGAACAGCCCTTTCATGAAGCGATGGCGTTCGGGCAGTGCTTTCAGGGCATCCACCACCTTCCGATCCATCAGGCGAAAATCTCCTACATTCTCGGGCAAGGCGACGTCGGAAATGCGGCTGTGCAGCCTGTAGAACCAATGCGCAGTGGAGCGCTTGAGTAGACCGTCCGCACTGCGATCGACTCGCCGAGCGAGAACGACGTCGTAGCCGTTGCGCCAATGGGCGAGAAACTCCACCAGTAGTTCTGGCGGGTCTTGCAGGTCGGCATCCATCGGCACAACGACGTCGCCGACGGCTTCGAAGAGCCCAGCCGTCAAGGCTGCCTCCTTGCCGAAGTTTCGGGCAAGGTCGATCACGATGACGTGAGGGTCCCGTTCTGCAAGCTCGCGCAGGTGGTCGAGTGTTCTATCTCGGCTTCCATCGTTGACGAACACGAGCTCGTAGCCAACCCCCTGCAACGACCGCAATTGGCGTGACACTTCTTCGTGGAACAGGCCGACCATCGCACTCTCGTTGTAGCAAGGTACGACTAACGAGATGAGTGGGGTGCAGGTCCTAGAGGCAGACATGGATGACATCGTCCTCACGGCTCAATGAGCCAGGCGCTGGCCAATGGGGCGAGTGGGCGCAGCGCGCCACATCTGCTTCGCTCGGATAGACGAACGGCATGTCCTGACCGCTTGCTTCGCGCAGCAGGCCTTGGATCGCCCAAGGAACGGTGAACGCTGAAGTACCGTGGTCGGGCATGTTTGAGGTCAGCGTTGCTGGGTAGCGCCATCCTTCTGCGACAAGGCTGACTCGGGGAGTGGCGATACTGGGGAACTGTTCGTGTATCGCCTGGGTGATGAGAAGTGCCTGGCCGAAGTCCCAGCGATTCAGACGCCATTGATCGCCAAGCAGTATCGCGCTGTGCTGCGCGAGCCCCCAGCAGACGAACAGCCATCCGACCATCAACGGCCGCATGGCGCGACCACAATTCAGGAGCGTCAGCATCGCGAGCAGGCCTACGGCGAATCCGGCAGCGCTAGCGGCACGCAATACGGGCCACCACACTTTGGTTAGTGCGAGGGGAAGGATCGATAGCAATTGCAGCAGCAGATATACGGCCAGCAACGTCAGGGCGAATACAGGGCGTCGGCGACCGACGCAAAGCCCCCCGATGACCAGCAGCGCACTCTGCGCCTTGACCAGTAGTCCTGATTCTATGGCAGTCCCGTCGAACAGCAGCTTTCGCAGCAGAGCGAACCCCTGCTCCGTACGCGTGAACAATCCGCTCCACGGCATGATCTGTGCCCTGGGATCTCCGGCGTCACTTCCAGCAGGCACCAGCACCGCATTGAGCAGGGCATATCCGAGCAGGGCGAACAGCAACGGCAGAACAAGCGGCCAGCGGCGCAGGATCTCTTGTAGCGGCCGATTCGTTTCGATGAAGGCACGCTGGACGAGAATTGGCAGGGTAATGCACAGCGCAATACTGATCGCCGGTTGGTAACAGCCCAGTGCGCCGATCAGTGCTAGTGCCGACAGCAGGTGTGTCCGCCATTGCCGCTGGTCCTCCAGCAGCCGTAACCATCCGCCGAGAAAGCCGATGAGGAGGAGCACGCAGCAAAGCGTATTCAGCGCAGCCTCGCGAAATGCCAGTAGTGCGGCGAAGAACGGGTGGCAGGCAATGAGTGCGCCACCCAGGCATGGTATCGCCGGCGAGCGTGGGTTGGGGCACAGCGAGATGGCCGCGAGGCTTGCCAGAATCGCGTATGCGAGCAGCAGGAGGGCGGTGTTCGGAAAGTAGATATCGCTCCAGTGGAGTCCCATCAGGTGGGTCAAGCGCTGTAACAGGGCCTCGGTATAGCGCCCCTGGCTCAGGTACATCGCCTCACCGGCTTCATCGTAGGTGAGCAGGTAGTCATCGGGCGTGAGTGCGGGAAACAGTGCGAATCCCTTGCTGGCCAGCGTTGCAAGCAGGGTGCAGGCGAAAACACGGCGAGTGAGTTCGTCGGAGGTGGGCTGGTTGGTGGGCGTGGCGTACATCTCTGAATTGCGCTCGATCTGGACGAAGCGACAATCTTCGCTGGTTGGCGATTGGGAAATTTCCGCATCGAATGGCGCTATTTCTCGGGTGGGGATGCTTTATCCCGGTTGTTCGAGTTACCAGTGCAGTGGGCGGTGGTATTCTCGCGGGCTTCGGTGGAACTCGGGGCGGCTTCCGCTACAGATGCATCTGGCGTTGTTTAAGGTCAGCCCCTCTCGTCCCACATGAGTCGACTAGGGACCCCATGAACTTCCGCATCCTGCTGATCCTCGGCGCGTTGAGCGCCTTCGGGCCTATGGCCATCGATTTCTATCTGCCCAGTTTCCCGATGCTGGCGCAGGCTTTCGGTACCGATGTCGAGCATGTACAGCTCAGTCTGTCCGCCTATTTTGCGGGGCTGGCCATCGGGCAACTGCTATACGGGCCGCTGGCTGATCGTTTTGGCCGGCGCCTGCCGTTGTTGCTTGGGGTAAGTATCTTCACGCTGGCCTCGGTGGCCTGTGCGTTTGCGCCGAGCCTGGAATGGCTGATCGGCGCACGGTTCGTCCAGGCGCTGGGCGGTTGCGCGGGGATGGTGATTTCCCGCGCGGTGGTGCGCGACCTGTGCGACCCGATTTCCGCCGCCAAGGCGTTCTCGCAATTGATGCTGGTGATGGGGCTGGCGCCGATCCTTGCGCCGTTGGCGGGGGGAATGCTGCTGAGCCTGTCCGGCTGGCGCTCGATCTTCTACTGCCTGACGGTGTTCAGCGCGCTGGCGGGCCTGGCGATTGCGCTGTGGTTGCCGGAGACGATTCCGAGCGGGCCGCGGCCGCCGTTGCGCGGGGCGGGGCGGCAGTATCTGGCGCTGTTCGCCGACCGTTCGTTCCTCACCTATGCGCTGACCGGCGGCGTGGCTATCGCCGGGATGTTCTCTTACATCGCCGGGTCGCCGTTCGTTTTCATCGAATTGTATGGCGTGCCGCCCGAGCACTATGGCTGGATCTTCGGCAGCAACGCGGCCGGTTTCATCCTCATGGCGCAGGTGAATGCGCGCTTGCTGCGCTATCGCGGGCCGGGGTTCTGGCTGCGTCGGGCGGTATGGGTGTATTTCGCCTGTGGTGCGCTGCTGCTGGCCATCACCCTGGCCAGGCCGGCGGAGCTGTGGCCGCTACTGGTCCCGCTGTTCGGCTGTATCGCCTGCCTGGGCTTCCTGTTGCCCAATGCGTCGGCCTGCGCGATGGCGAGCCAGGGGCGGCATGCCGGAAGCGCGTCGGCGCTGATGGGCAGTCTGCAGTTCAGCGTTGCGGCTGCGGCGTCGGCATTGGTCGGTGCGCTTCACGACGGCACCGCCCTGCCGATGGCGGTGGTGATCACCGTGTGTGGCCTGGTGGCCGCGCTGCTGGGGTGGGCGAGCGGTCAGATCACCGGGCGCTCGGCCTGATCGACCTCAGCCGGCAGCGCGCTGTTTCAGCTCCGGCAGCCTGTGCGGAGCATTCAGGCGCGCTTCCAGAGTGGCGACGAAGCTGCGGGCTTCCAGCTCGCTGCGGAACCTGACGGACTGCTTGTCCAGGCAGACTTCCCACGGCTGGTTCTTGTTGGCGCTGGACGGGCGAACGAGGATGTTCATGACTGGGCACCCTGAACGGTCGTTTGAAGGAATTTCAGTGTAGACCCGCCGTCGGATCTCCAAGGATGCGACCCAGGGTCGCCGACAATCGGCCCGCAACCTTGTCAGGCGCCGCCGCGGCCCTGGCTCAGGCGTTTCCGATAGGCGCTGGGGGAAAGCCCCATGACCTTGCTGAAAAGTCTTGAAAAGTAATAGCTGTCGTCATATCCCACTGCCTGGCTGACCTGGGCGATGCCGCAGCCGCTGCTGTCGAGCAGTTGGCAGGCGTATTCGATCTTCAGATGCAGGAAGTGCTGGACCGGCGTGCGCCCGGTCTGGGCCCGGTAGCGGTTGACGAAGTGGAACTTGGACAGGTTGCAGAAGGCCGCCAACTGGGCTAGTTCCAGGCGCTGATGCAGGTTGTCGCGCATGTAGGCGTGCAGGCCGTCGAGATCCATGCCGGCGTCACGTACCGGGCTCAGCAACGGCAACTGGCAGAGCAGGGCGCGCAGCCGGCTGGCGGCGAGAAGGAAGGGTTGGAAGCGATAGCCGCTGTGGCGGGCTTCCAGCAGTTGAGCGAAACCGCCGACCAGCGCGTGTTGCAGCCCCCAATGGCGGACCGCGCCGTCGCTGTAGCCTGCGGCGCTGCGCAGCCAGTTGGCGCTATCGCCGCGCAGGTGGACCCAGGAGATGCTCCAGGGGCTGGTCGCGTCGGCCTGGTAGGCGTGGGGTTGCCCTGGAGGCAGCCAGATCAGGTCGCCGCAGCCAACCGCCTGTTCGTTGTCGCCGGTGCGCAGGCGGCCCTGGCCTTCGCTGCAGTAGATCAGCAGGTGGTCGTCGTGCTGTTCGCGGCTCATCTGGTGGCCGTGGGCGCGCCGGTAATGGCCCAGTGAGCTGGGGTAGAGGTCGCGGCTCAGCGGGTGGCCGGCGAGCTTCTGCAGCAGTGCCGGCGGCAGCGCCAGGCGCAGGCTGTCGGGCGGGAGAGGCCAGTCCGAGGTTCTCGACATACGGGTAGCTCGCTCAGCAATTTAATCCAGCAAGACCACAATTTAGTCGATCTCTAGTGCTGTGTGCCGGTGATAGCTTTGCCTTGCGTGGGGTGTTCTGCCGTTGCCTGCGCAATAAAAGCCGGCTGCTGCCTATATCCGGCCACTGTACGACCAAAGGTTGATGGTCGGGTAGCAAAGCCCGGCCATACTCGTTGTTCGACCTCGATAACAACAAATAAGAGGCTCAGATGATGAATTACCGGCAGTGCTACGACCGCGCCATCGCAGATCCGTCTTCGTTCTGGGCCGAACAGGCCGGTCGAGTGGCCTGGTACCGCGCCCCGCAGGACATCCTGCAGTGCCTGCCCGATGGCAGTCACCGCTGGTTCGCCGATGGCCGGCTGAACTCCAGCTATCTCGCCCTCGATCGCCAGATCGAGCTGGGCCGCGGCGAACAGACCGCTCTGATCTATGACTCTCCCGTCACCAACACCCAGCAGCGCTTCACCTATCTGGAGCTGCGCGACGAGGTGGCGCGCCTGGCCGGAGCCCTGCGCGCGCTGGGCGTAGGGAAGGGGGACGGAGTGATCATCTACATGCCGATGGTGCCGCAGGCGGCGATGGCGATGCTGGCCTGCGCGCGGATCGGCGCGGTGCACTCGGTGGTGTTCGGCGGCTTCGCGCCCTACGAGTTGGCGCTGCGCATCGACGATGCCAAGCCCAGGCTGGTACTCACCGCGTCCTGCGGGCTGGAGTTCGATCGGGTCATCGAATACAAGCCGCTGGTGGACAAGGCGTTGGAGCTGGCGCTGCACCAGCCGGCGCACGTGATGGTGCTGCAGCGCCCGCAGGCAATGGCCGAATTGCACGCTGGCCGCGACGTGGACTGGCGCGAGGCACTGGCGCATGCACAGGCGGTCGAACCGGTGGAGCTGGCCAGCGGCGACCCGCTGTACATCATGTACACCTCCGGCACGACCGGTAAGCCCAAGGGCATCGTGCGCGACAATGGTGGCCATGCGGTGGCGCTGCATTACGCGCTGCCGACCATCTTCGGCCTGCAGCCTGGGGATGTCTGGTGGGGCGTTTCGGACGTCGGCTGGGTGGTTGGCCACTCGCTGATCGTCTATGGCCCGTTGATGAACGGTTGCACCACGGTGTTCTACGAGGGCAAACCGGTGCGCACGCCGGATGCCGGAAGCTACTGGCGGGTGATCGAGGAGCACAAGGTCAACAGCCTGTTCTGCGCCCCCACCGCGATCCGCGCCATCCGCAAGGAGGACCCCCACGGCGAGTTGCTCAAGCGCCACGATCTGAGCTCGCTGCGGCACCTGTTCCTGGCGGGCGAGAAGCTCGACAGCAGTACCCAGCACTGGCTGGAGGAACTTACCGGCAAGCCGGTGCACGACCACTGGTGGCAGACCGAGACCGGCTGGCCGGTGACCGCGCCCTGCACCGGCCTCGGCGGCCATGACCTGCGTGCGGGTTCCACCAACCGGGCAGTGCCGGGTTACCACGTGCAGGTGGTGGATGATGAAGGCCGTGTACTGGCGCCGAACGAGCAGGGCTCCATCGTCATCGCCCTGCCGTTGCCGCCCGGCTGCGCGCAGACTCTGTGGAACGATCACCCGCGCTATCTGCAGGCGTACCTGAAGACATTCCCCGGGTATTACCACACCGGCGATGGCGGCTATGTCGATGAAGAGGGATTCGTCTACATCATGGGTCGTACCGACGACGTGATCAACGTCTCCGGCCATCGGCTATCCACTGGCGAGATGGAGGAGTTGCTGGCACTGCACGATGCGGTGGCCGAATGCGCGGTGATCGCCGTGCAGGACAGTCTCAAGGGGCACGTGCCGTTGGGGCTGGTGGTACTCAAGGACGATGCGCGCATCGGTGAGGACGAACTCCAGCGCGAACTGGTGGCGCTGGTGCGCGAGCGTATCGGTGCGCTGGCCTGCTTCCAGCGTGCGGTGATGGTCAAGCGCCTGCCCAAGACTCGCTCCGGCAAGATTCTGCGCGCGGTGCTGCGCAAGATCGCCGATGGTGAGGAGTACGCACCTCCGTCGACCATCGACGACCCGGCCATCCTCGGCGAGATCGCCGGCCGCCTGGGTGCGGCCGGACTGGCCAAGGCAAGCTGATCCCACGCGCCGGCAATGCCGGCGTCTTTCCAGGACCGCCTCGCGCGGTCCTTTTTTTGTCCATCAGGTCGATTGCCTGGGGAGCTGGCAAACTGCTTCTATACTGGGGCCATCGGCCCCTACCAGTGGTATCGCGCTCATGGTCAACCAGGTCATCCTCGATGAGGAGGAGTTGCAGGCGCTGCGGGAGATCACTGCGCCACCGGCACGCAGGCCGGTAGTGCTGCTGGTAGACGATGACCGCGACGTGCTGGCGGAAATGTGCGAGTTGATCGAAGGCGCCGGCATCCGGTGCCTGACCGCCGGCAGCGCCGCCGAGGCGCTGCGCCGCATCCACCGGGACGAGTCGGACATCGACCTGCTGATCACCGACCTGCGCATGGAGGGTGAAGGCTCCGGCCTGGAGCTGATCCGCGAACTCAATGACATTGGCACCTTCCTGCCTATCATCGTCCTCTCGGGGCAGGCCGACACCCGTGACGTGATCGAGGCGATGCGCCTGAACGTGCTGGATTTCATGCTCAAGCCGGTGGATCCGGACTACCTGCTCGGCGCTCTGCGGCGCAACCTCGGCTAGGTACTATCGGCTACAACTCCCGCGGCCGAGCAGCCGGTAGACCGGGCAGGCGCCAAGCGATCCGGTGACCAGGGGCACCAGGCCGAGCCAGCCCCACGGTGTCTGCGGGCCGAGGAAGACCGGGGATCGGGCTGGGCCATTGGCGCTCCGCGAGATGACGACAGGCGCTCCGGAAGTGGTGTGCCGCGTTCTCTATACCCGAGGCGTTGGCAGGATGGGCTGCGCCAGGTCACTCACGGCTACTTCAGAGCGCCTGTGCCTTGAAGGTATCGCACTTGCCCGGCGAGCCGCTTTCGAAGCCGATCTTGAACCAGCGTACGCGCTGCGCCGACGAGCCGTGGGTGAAGGAGTCGGGCATCACGGTGCCGCGTGCCTGGCGTTGCAGGTGGTCGTCGCCGATTGCGTTGGCGGCATTCAGCGCCTCCTCCACGTCGCCTGGTTCCAGCCAGTTCAGGCGTTGCTGCGCGTGATTGGCCCAGACGCCGGCGAAGCAGTCGGCCTGCAGTTCCTGGCGTACCGACAGGCCATTGGCTCCTTCCATGCGCGCTCCGCGCTGGCGGGCGGCCTGGATCTTGGCGGAGATGCCCAGCAGGTTCTGTACGTGGTGGCCGACTTCGTGGGCGATCACGTAGGCCTGGGCGAAGTCGCCGGCGGCGGAGAACTTCTGCTCCATCTCGCGGAAGAAGCCAAGGTCGAGGTAGACGCGGTGGTCGCCCGGGCAATAGAAGGGGCCGACCGCCGATGAGGCGAAGCCGCAGGCCGAGTTCACTCCACCGTTGAACAGGATGAGCTTGGGCTGCTCGTACCGGGCGTTGCTGCGGGCAAAGATTTCGCCCCAGGTGTCTTCGGTGTCGCCGAGGATCGAGCGGACGAATTCCACCTGCGGGTCGTTGCCGCTGGCGGGCTTGCCCTGTACCGGGCGGCTGGGTGCCTGTTGGGAGACATCCATCTGGCCGAGCAGCGAGCCGAGGATGGTCATCGGATCCTGGCCCATCAGCAGCCCCACCACTACGACTATGGCCACTCCACCCAGGCCCAGTCCGCGGCCGCCGATACGCAGGCCGCCACCGCCCATTCCGCCGCCGGTTTCATCGCGGGCATCCACTACGTTGTCGCTGCGTCGTCCCTTGCGCCAGAGCATGGCGGCCCCTCCTTCGAACGGGTTGGTTCAGTGTTGCTGCCAGCGGCCTTCGTCGCCAGCCCGGTCGTCAGGCCAGGCGGTGCAGCAGTTCGGCGCGGGCGAGCAACTGTACGTCACCGCCGACGCGGACCTCGCCGTCCTGCCCGACCTGCACATCGAGACGGCTTGGGCGGCCGGCGAAGCGGCCCTGGGAAAGATGGAACAGCTCGCCACGACGGGCCTTGCCCAACTCCACCAGATAGGCGGCGACCGGGCCGGCCGCACTGCCAGTGGCGACATCCTCGATCACGCCGGCGCCGTCCCAGGTGCGGCCCTCGCGGTTATCCACATCCAGCACGAAGACGAAGGCGGCGTTGAGTTTTGCCAGTTCGGAGCTCAGGTCGGTGCGCTGGCGCACGCGGGCGAGGGCTTCGCCGCGTACCGGTAGCAGCAGGTAGGGCAAGCCGGTGCTGACCACGGCTGCGGGGTAGTCGGCGAGGTCGCCCGGCACCAGCGAGAACGCATCGGCGAACCAGCGGCGCGCCTCCTCGTCGAGCACCGCGCCGAAATCGGCATTGCCCTGGTTCATTTCGGCGTGGAAGCCGGCACCACGGCGGCGCGTCGCAACGCGTACGTCCTTGGCCGGCAGTTGCAGGGTCCAACGCTCTTCTTCGCCGCGCTGATGCAGATGATGCAGCAGCGCGGCGGCGCCCAGCACCGGGTGGCCGGCGAAGGGTAGTTCCTCATCCACGGTGAAGATTCGCGCGGCATAGGTGTCCAGCGACGCCGACGGGAACAGGAAGATCGATTCGAACTGCCGCAGTTCCTGGGTCAGCGCTTGCTGGGACTGCGCCGAGAGACCGCGCGCATCGGGAAACACCGCCAGGCCGTTGCCGGTCAGTGGCTGTTCGGCGAAGACGTCGAGCTGCCAGTACTGAAGAAGGGACATGGGACTCCAGGGAGCCGCGCTTGAGCGGCTTCAATAAGAAAAACTCGACAGCCAGCCTAGCGAGCTATATGTTCGCCGACAAGAAAGCGTGGCCCCGAGCGGGTGCCGTGCTTTCCAGGCCACCGCAGTGGCCGGCGTCGCTCGGACGGTTCCGGGCGCCTACGTTACTCAGAGGAAACCATGACTGAACCCCGTTCAGCTCGTCGCTTTGCGCGCATCGATCGCCTGCCCCCCTACGTTTTCAACATCACCGCCGAATTGAAGATGGCCGCCCGCCGTCGTGGCGAGGACATCATCGACCTGTCGATGGGAAACCCGGACGGGCCAACGCCGCCACACATCGTCGAGAAGCTCTGCCAGGTCGCCCAGCGCGAGGACACCCACGGCTACTCCACCTCCCGTGGCATTCCGCGCCTACGCCGCGCCATCTCGCACTGGTACCGCGACCGCTACGACGTTGAGATCGATCCGGAAACCGAGGCCATCGTCACCATCGGCTCCAAGGAAGGCCTGGCCCACCTGATGCTGGCGACCCTGGACCACGGCGATACCATCCTCGTGCCCAACCCCAGCTATCCGATCCACATCTACGGTGCAGTGATCGCCGGCGCCCAGGTGCGCTCGGTCCCGCTGGTTCCGGGGATCGACTTCTTCAACGAGCTGGAGCGGGCGATCCGCGAATCCATTCCCAAGCCGAAGATGATGATTCTCGGCTTCCCCTCCAACCCGACCGCGCAGTGCGTGGAACTGGACTTCTTCGAGCGCGTGGTCGACCTGGCCAAGCGCTACGACGTGCTGGTAGTGCATGACCTGGCCTACGCCGACATCACCTTCGATGGCTGGAAGGCGCCGTCGATCATGCAGGTGCCCGGCGCCAAGGACATCGCGGTGGAGTTCTTCACCCTGTCCAAGAGCTACAACATGGCCGGCTGGCGCATCGGCTTCATGGTCGGTAACCCGGAGCTGGTCTCGGCTCTGGCGCGGATCAAGAGCTACCACGACTACGGCACCTTCACCCCGCTGCAAGTGGCTGCCATTGCCGCGCTGGAAGGCGACCAGCAGTGCGTTCGGGATATCGCCGAGCAGTACCAGAAGCGCCGCGACGTGCTGGTGAAGGGGCTGCACGAGGCCGGCTGGATGGTGGAGAACCCGAAGGCGTCCATGTACATCTGGGCGAAGATTCCCGAGCCTTACGCGCACCTGGGATCGCTGGAGTTCGCCAAGAAGCTGCTGCAGGACGCCAAGGTTTCGGTATCGCCGGGCATCGGCTTCGGCGACTACGGCGACGACCATGTGCGCTTCGCCCTGATCGAGAACCGCGACCGCCTGCGCCAGGCGGTGCGTGGTATCAAGGCGATGTTCCGCGCCGACGGGCTGCTGCCGGCCAAGCCGGCCGAATAGTCCGGGCGACGAATGAAAAGGGGCGGCCTGCCGGTCGCCCCTTTTTCGTATGTGGAGCCCCTCGTTCCCGGCGCTCCGCAGGGCTGGCCGCGGGAACCTGGAGAGCACCGCATCGCCAACCCGGGAACGCCGGGGCGAGGAACGTCTCAGTGGGCCGGATAGTCCGCCAGCACTTCGCGCTTGCCGGTCTTGGTCAGACCTACTACCTGGTAGGCGTCGTGGCGGTCGCCCATCTCCATGCCCGGCGAACCGACCGGCATGCCTGGCACCGCGGCGCCTGCAAGGTCCGCGCGTTCGCGTAGCTTGAGCACGTCGGCGGCCGGTACGTGGCCCTCGACGAACTTGCCATCGATCACTCCGGTATGGCACGAACCCATGCTGTAGGGCACGCCCAGACGGGTCTTCACCGCGCTCATGTCGGCTTCGACATGGTCGTTGACGGCGAAGCCGTTATTTTCCAGATGCTTGATCCAGTCCTTGCAGCAACTGCAATTGGCGTCGCGGTGCACGTCGATGGTCAGCGGCTCGGCGGCCTGGGCGGCGCCGGCGACGAGGGCGGTGAGCAGAAGCAGGGTACGCATTGGGGAAACCTCGGAATCCAGACGAAACGCAGGATACTCCCGGTTGCTGCGGCCTCCCCATCGGCGACCTGTTTCCATATATGACGACGCCAGCGAACTTGCCGCGCCAGCCGGAGTCTCTAGCTGATCGGTGGTGCGTCCGCGGCACTGGGTCGCAGCGGTGGACGCTCGGCAATGGCTGCTGCCAAGGAGAAATCGGATGCTATTCGCCCGTCTCGTCCTGCTGGTTCAGGCGCTGGTCTGGGGTGGTCTGGGGCTGCTCTACTGGATTCGTCCCTACGAAATGGCCAACCTCAGCGGCATGTTGCTGATGGAGCCGTCCTCGGTGAGCGATGCCCGGGTGTTCTACGGCGGACACCAGTTCGCTCTTGCGCTGTTCCTCGTATTCGCCCTGCGCCGTCGGCTGCTGGTGCGTCCGGCGCTGATTCTGGTAATTCTGGTGCAGTTGACGCTGACCCTGTCGCGCCTGCTGATCGCCTGGACCGAAGGCGGCATGGACGTGGATGCCCAACTCGCCGGAGTGATCTACCGAGGCGTGATTTCCGCGCTGGCGATCTTCGCTCTCTACTGGCTGGAGCGGCAGTCACGGGTACGCTCGCTGGCGGCAGCGCAGCGGGTGGTGGATGAGCCGGAACAGCAACGCGCGGATTTCGAAGGCCTATGAGTGCGCGTCCTGAGTTGGTTCGGCCTCTGTTGAAGCCGTGATGCCAATTCACTGTTTTTTAAAGTATCCCGGCTGGGCGTGAAATGCGGGATGGCCCGAGTACGTCTTGTCCGTATCCAGCGGAGATGGCCATGCGGCAGGCGCATGGTTCAGCGCGCCTTTCTGCGTCGCCGTCCTTGCCGGCGGGGCTGGTGCGCGGTGATCGCCTGCAAGCGGCGCTGTCTCTTCTGACAAGCGGGGCACTTTGGACGCCGGCAATGCCGAAGTACCCGGCGCGACGTGCTATCGTATTGATTTTGCGGAAAAACCGGCGCGGAGCTGAAGATGAAGTTCGTACATCAACGTGAACACCTGAACGAAGGCGATCTGGTGGTCATCGAATGCTCCATGACCTGCAATATCCGCCTGATGACCGACGCCAACTTCCGCAGCTTCAAGAACGGCGGCCGGCACTCCTACCACGGCGGCGCGTTCGACCGCTTCCCGGCGAAGATCAAGGTGCCCAGCACCGGCTACTGGAACGTCACCATCGATACCGTTACCCGCCGCGCCATCAGCGTCACGCGCAAGGCGGACTTCAAGTACAGCATCAAGTTCGTCCGCAAGTCGCCGTCCAACTACAGTTGACCCTCAGCGCCCCGCGCGGGGTGGAAAGTCCTTGAGCAGTCGGGCGATGCCCTCGTCGAAAGCTTGCTGGTTCAGTGACGGGTCGTGCAAATGACGCGCTACCAAGGCCTGGAAAAGCACTTCGCCCGACGCTTCGTCGATGATCCTAAGGGCTACCCGGGCCTGCTCGGAGTCTGCGATCTGCGTCTGGGTGACCACACCTGCCTCGGTGGAAACCGGCCGCTGGATCACGCTGGTCTGGGTATCCAGGCCGACTGCGTAGATCACCCGCAACTCCCCTGAACGATCCTGAAAACGATAGCCCTTGGCCTCCAGCGCCCGGCGTACGGCCAGGTCGAAGCGGCCTTCGAGGTCTTCGCGGTGCCCCAGCGCGCGCACGGCCTGGATAAAGAAGGTGCTCTGGTGGCCGTCGGCGTTCGGCGAGACGCTGATATTGTCGGGATCGCTGGCGCAACCGGCCAGCAGGAGAAACAGCGCGGATAGAAACAGAGGTGAGGTCAGGCGGGACATGGACGGTACTCTTGTCATTGTCCCACCAGACTAGCCCTTTGCGCGGCGCCTGCCGCCCAACTCTCGGTTGGGCGTGGCGCATTCAGCGGCGGGTCAGCAGCACGCCGGCTTCCATGTGGTGCGTGTAGGGGAACTGGTCGAACAGTGCGCAGCGACTGACCTGGTGGGTGTCGTGTAGTTGGGCGATGTTCTGCGCCAGGGTCTCCGGGTTGCAGGAGATGTACAGGATGTTGTCGAAGCGCCGGGTCAGTTCGCAGGTGTCCGGGTCCATGCCGGCGCGCGGCGGGTCGACGAACACGCTGCCGAACGCGTAGGACTTCAGGTCGACATCGGCCAGGCGGCGGAACGGGCGCACTTCGTTGAGCGCCTGGGTCAGCTCCTCGGCGGAGAGACGCACCAGGGTGACGTTGTCCACGGCGTTGTCGGCGAGGTTCGCCAGGGCGGCGTTCACCGAGGTCTTGCTGATCTCGGTGGCCAGTACCTTGCGCACGCGGGTGGCCAGCGGCAGGGTGAAGTTGCCGTTGCCGCAGTACAGCTCCAGCAGGTCGTCGTCGCGCTGGCCCAAGGCTTCGTAAGCCCAGTTGAGCATCTTCTGGCAGACCTCGCCGTTGGGCTGGGTGAAGGCGCCCTCCGGCTGGCGGTAGCGGAAGGTGCGGCCGGCGATGGTCAGTTCCTCGTTCACATAGTCGCGACCAACCACCAGGCGCTTGCCGCGGGAGCGGCCGACGATGCTCACGCTCAGTTCGCCAGCCAGCTTCTCGGCGGCAGCCTGCCAGGCAGCGTCAACCGGGCGGTGGTAGCAGAGGGTGATCAGCGCGTCGCCCGCCAGGGTGGTGAGGAATTCCACCTGGAACAGCTTGTGCCCCAGCGTCGGCTCCGCCCAGGCGGCCTTCAGGCGCGGCATCAGCTCGTTGATGCGCCGGCTGGCGATGGGGAAGTCTTCGATCAGGATCGGGGTGTGCTTGTCGCCCTGCTCGAACATTGCGTAATGACGCGCGTCGCCTTCCCGCCACAGGCGGAACTCGGCGCGCAGGCGGTAGTGCTCGCGCGGCGAGTCGAACACCTCCGGCTCAGGCGCGGCGAAGGGCGCCAGCAGCTCGCGCAGGCGCGCGGCCTTGTCGGCCAGTTGGCTGTCGTATTGGGAGGGATCGAAACGCGGACTGCTCATGGGAAAACTCTTCAAAGGATCCGGACTTGCCGGACCGCTTTTCATCTAAGGACAAGTCGAAACCATCGGGGCGTGCGAGCTAGGTCAGACAAGGCGCCAGGTCGATTCGGAAGCGGAGTTTACGACTGTAAATGAGCATTCCGGATTGACCTGGCAACGCAGTATGGCCGACGCGCAGCAGCCCCCTTAACTCAAGCGTTGAACCAGCCCAGCTTGATCACGAAGAGGATCGACAGGATGACCAGCGCCGGGTTCAGTTCGCGGAAGCGGCCGGACAACAGCTTGCAGGCGGTCCAGGTGATGAAGCCGAAGGCGATGCCGTTGGCGATGGAGAAGGTCAGCGGCATGGCCAGGGCGGTTACCACCACCGGGGCGGCGACGGTCAGATCGTCCCAGTCGATCTCGGCCAGGCCCGAGGCCATCAGCACGGCGACGAAGAACAGCGCGGGCGCGGTGGCGAAAGCCGGCACGTTGCCCGCCAGCGGGGCGAAGAACAGCGCCAGCAGGAACAGCACGGCGACCACGATGGCGGTCAGACCGGTACGACCGCCGGCGGAAACGCCCGCCGCCGACTCGATGTAGCTGGTGGTGGTGGAGGTGCCCAGCAGCGAGCCGACCATGGCGGCGGAGCTGTCGGCGATCAGGGCACGGCCCATCTTCGGCATGTGCCCGTCCTTGCCCATCAGGCCGGCGCGCTTGGCCACGCCGATGAGGGTGCCGGAGTTGTCGAACAGGTCGACGAAGAGGAAGGCGAAGATCACGCTGAACAGGCCGATATCCAGCGCGCCCTTGATATCCAACTGCAGGAAGGTCGGCGCCAGGGACGGCGGCATCGACACCACGCCACCGAATTGGGAGACGCCGATGGCGATGGAAATGAAGGTCACCACCAGGATGCCGATCATCACCGCGCCGGTCACGCGCCGGGCTTCCAGGGCGACGATCAGGATGAAGCCGAGAATCGCCAGCAGAGGCGCGGGCTTGGCCAGGTCGCCCATGCCGACCAGGGTTGCCTGGTTGGCGACGACGATACCCGACTCCTTCAGTGCGATCAGCGCCAGGAACAGGCCAATACCGGCGGCGATCGCCGAGCGCAGGGCCAGGGGGATGCTGTTGATGATCCACTCGCGGATGCGGAAGATCGAAATGATGAAGAACATGCACGCGGAGAGGAATACCGCGCCGAGGGCCACCTGCCAGGTGTGTCCCATGTGCAGGACTACGGTGTAGGTGAAGAAGGCGTTCAGGCCCATGCCGGGAGCCAGGGCAATCGGGTAGTTGGCGATCAGGCCCATGACAGCCGATCCGATGGCGGCAGCCAGGCAGGTGGCGACGAAGATCGCGCCTTTATCCATGCCGGTCTCGCCGAGGATGCTCGGGTTGACGAACAGGATGTACGCCATGGTCAGGAAGGTGGTGATACCCGCCAGGATCTCGGTGCGCACATTGGTATTGTGCGCCTTGAGTTGGAACAGCTTTTCCAGCATGTTTGGCTCCCCGTGACGCGTGATGCGCCGTTATCGTTCTGGCCGGGAAAAGCAAAGCACATGCCCACTTGGAGCGTGCACTTTTCTTGTGGCCGGCAAAAAGGCGCGCATGATACCAGCTTGCCCGGAGTCGGAGTATTTCTGACCAGACGGACAGCAACCGTCCGTAGGAAGCGTAGACGCCAAGTGCAGATCAATGGATGCAATCCTTCCTGCATTTATGCTGTCCAACCCTGCATCTACCCACGGCCGTGGCGGCCGAAACCTTGTCCACACCGATGAAACCTTCGATACCCCTGCTTCTTGCCGCTCTGTTGAGCGCCTGCGCTGGCGGCCCGGTCGCGCCGCCGCAGCACAGCTTCGATGTCCACGCCCTGGCCGAACGCCCGTCGGCCAGTACCCGCACGCTGGCCGATCCGCAGGGCCAGGCGGTGCTGGTGGCGACTCGCCCGGAACTGACCCAGCGCGACGTACAGCGGGCCGAGTTGGCCAGCGTCGCTGGCGGCGAGCCGGCCGTGCAGGTGCAGTTCAGCCCCGATGCCAGCCAGCGCCTGGCACGCCTGACCCGAGCGGAACAGGGCAAGGCCCTGGCTGTGGTGATCGATGGGCAACTGAAACTGATGCCGAAGGTAGACCGCCCGGTGGACGACGGGCGTGTACTGCTGACGGGGTTCGCCAGCCGTCAGGAAGCCGAAACGCTGGTGCGCCAGCTCAATGCACTGCGCAACAAACCGGTGCAACCGGAGCAGAAGTCTGGCGGGCAGCCTTGATGCGAACTCGTTGGGCTTTACCCGCCAGGGGCGAATCGCTGTAATAGCGGCGTTACATTCCGATGGTTCGGGCAGCGAGGCGACAGGGTTCGCCATGCCCAGCAAGGAGAGCGCCAGCGTGATAGTCGGCATCGACCTCGGTACGACCAACAGCCTCGTCGCGGTTTGGCGCAATGCTGCGCCGCAGTTGGTGCCCAACGCCCTGGGCGACGTAATTACCCCCAGCGTGGTGAGCCTGGACGAGCAAGGTCGGGTTCTGGTCGGGCAGGCCGCTCGGGAGCGCCTGCAGACGCACCCGCAACTGACTGCAGCGCTGTTCAAGCGTCACATGGGCAGCGCCCGCGAGATCAGCCTCGGCACTCGCAAGTTCCGCCCCGAGGAACTCTCCGCGCTGGTGCTGCGCAGTCTCAAGGACGATGTCGAGCGAGCGTTCGGTGAGCCCGTGACGGAAGCGGTGATCAGCGTGCCGGCCTACTTCAGCGATGCCCAGCGCAAGGCCACACGTATCGCCGGTGAGCTGGCCGGGCTTAAGGTCGAGAAGCTGGTCAACGAGCCGACAGCCGCTGCCTTGGCCTATGGGGTCCATCAGAAGGACCGGGAAACCTCCTTCCTCGTCTTTGACCTGGGCGGCGGCACCTTCGACGTCTCGATCCTTGAGCTCTTCGAAGGCGTGATGGAGGTTCGTGCCAGTGCCGGCGACAACTTCCTTGGCGGCGAGGACTTCGATGCCGCGCTGGTGCAGCACTTCATTTCCAGCCTGCGACAGGAGAAGGCCACTCCCGACTTCGACTCGCCCGGCCTGCGCAATCGCCTGCGCCGGGAGGCTGAGCGCGTGCGCCAGGCGCTCGGCCAGGAAGCCGCTACCAGCTTCAGCTTCAGCCATGCGGGGCGGCAGTGGGAGCTGACGATCAGCCAGGATGAGCTGCAGAGAGTCGCTACCCCCTTGCTTGAGCGGCTGCGCGTCCCCATCGAGCGAGCCCTGCGCGATGCACGCATTCGTGTGGCCGATCTCGACGAGATACTGTTGGTTGGCGGCACCACGCGGATGCCCCTGGTCCGCAAGCTGGCCGCCGTGCTGTTCGGACGTTTTCCCTCCATGCACATCAACCCCGACGAAGTGGTGGCCCTGGGTGCCGCCGTGCAGGCGGCGCTCAAGCAGCGTGCTGAGGCGCTGGAAGAGGTGGTGCTCACCGATGTCTGCCCCTATACCCTGGGCATCGAGACCACCGAACAATTCGGCCGGGTGTACGAAGGCGGTCATTACCTGCCGATCATAGAGCGCAATTGTGTGGTGCCGATCAGCCGGGTGAAGACCATCCAGACGCTGCACGACAACCAGACCCATGTGCTGCTCAAGGTGTTCCAGGGCGAAAGCCGCCTGGTGAAGGACAACATTGCCCTGGGCGAGCTCAGCATTCCCGTGCCGCCCCGGCCAGCGGGCGAGGTGGAGCTGGATGTGCGCTTCACCTACGACAACAACGGCATCCTCGAGGCCGAGGTAAAGGTCCCGGCAACCGGCGAGCTGCACCATCTGGTGATCGAGAAGAACCCTGGTGTGCTGGCGCCGGAGGAAGTGCGCCGGCGGCTGGCGGAACTGGCGGAGCTGAAGGTCCATCCGCGCGAGCAGATGGCCAATACAACGCTGCTGGCGCGCCTGGAGCGGCTCTACCAGGAGCATCTGGGCGAGCTGCGGGAAATGCTCGGCAATATGGCTGGCAGTTTCCAGCAAGTGCTCGCGACCCAGGATCTGCAACGCATCGAGCAGATGCGGGTGGAGATCGCACAGCGACTCGACGAGCTGGAAGGCTCGCCCTGGCAATAAAAGGAAGGACCCCATGAACTGCTGGGAGATTCTCGGTCTCGATGCCGGGGCGGATGAACGCACGATCAAGCGCCACTATGCCCGCCTGCTGAAGACCACTCGTCCCGATGAAGACCCGGTCGCCTTCCAGGCGCTGCGTGAAGCCTATGAACAGGCGCTGCGCCTGGCGCAATGGCGGACAGACGCGGAAGGGGAAGCGGTCGAGGCGCTGGTTGCTGCTGCCGAAACCGCCGATGTAGCGCAGGCTGTGCAGCCGCTGACGGAATCTGCCGTGCCGGTGGCTGCGATCGATCATCGCCCTCGTCAGCTGGCCGAGCTGCTCACGGAACTGCGCCCCTCGCTGCTCACTGAACGTCGCTTGCAGGCTGAAGCGGCTGGAGTGGCAGTGGAGTTTGAGCGTGGTGTGCTGCGCCTGTGCCTGAAGGAGGAATGGGAGTCCATCCTGCGCGATGCCGCCTGCGCCGAATACGGCTGGCTGGAGGTACGCGAGACTCGAAGTCTGAAAGCTGCGGAGCTGCTTCCTTTATACGAGCAGATCCTGCAAAGCTATCTGCTCCAGATGCGAGCGCTGCACAATCGCAGCGAGCCGTTGGAGTTGGTCGACGGCTTGAAGTCGCTGCTCAACCAGCCCTGGCTGCAGAGCTATGACGGTCGCGCCTTACTGGAAGGCTCCGTGGTATCGATGCTGCTGGAGATGCCTTATTGGTCCTGCGCAACGCTTGATGCGATCGCCGAGGTGTTCGGCTGGCGCGAGGGCTCCCGGGAGGCAAGCTGTCCCGAACATCAGTGGCGGGCGCTGCTCGAGCGCTGGGATGCGGAGCGCTTCTATTCGAGGATTTCCGCCGATGCGCAGTGCTGGGAGCTGACGCCCGAATGCCGTGCGGCGCGTTTGGTGCTGGCGCCGTGGGATCGTTTCCAGAGGCGTCGTTTCAGCCGAGATTTTGCCAAGGAGGAACAGGAGAGCAGCAGGGATGTTGCCGCGAGCCTGGTCCATCGCTATCCGCAGTTACTGCCCCGCCTTCCGGGGGCGCCACTGGACGAGACGTTCTGGCGCGACCTGGCGCGAAGCGGGCCGATCCTGACGCGAGTGAAGTTGCTGTGGATTGGCTTCATCTTAATGTACGGCCTCGTCTACAGCCTGGAGCCGCGAAAATTCGATCCTGCATTGCTGGTTGGCATACCGCTGATCTCTACGATCCTTGCCGTGGGGCTCGACAAGCTGCTGGTGCTGTATGACCTCACGCTGCGCCATGACCTGAAAAAGCTGGATTACCGGTTGAGTGGGTACTTGCCGCCGGGCTGGCACCAATACGGTGCAGGAATCCGGCCGCTACGACATGGTGTGCCGGCCATTGGCGGCGGCCTGCTGATTGCTCACGCTTGCGATCTGCAGGGAGCTGGGTTCTGGCTGGCAAGCCTTGTGCTGGCGAGTGCTCTATTGCTGCTGATTCATCTGGCACTGCGCACGCAGTTACTGGCGCGCGGTGCTGAATTGATCCTTGATCCAGTGCGTCGGCACTCGCGCGTGCTGTTGGCGGTGGCGAGCGTGGCGATTCTTCTGGGCGTTATAGGCATCTATGTGCATCGGCAACAGCAATTGATAGACAAGCAGAACCCTGTCGGACGCCAAGAGAAGCAACATTGCCTGGCGCCGGAGCACAGTCGCGAACTTGCCTGCGCGCTGAGCCAATGAAAAAGCCCGGCATCTGCCGGGCTTTTTCGTATTGCGGTCCGCGGATTCGGCTTAGGCGCCGTATACCGGGAACTTGGCGCAGATGGCCTTGACCTTCTCGCGCACGCTGTCCACCACGGACTCGTCGCCCATGTTGGTCAGGATGTCGCAGATCCAGCCGGCCAGTTCGCGGCACTCGGCTTCCTTGAAGCCGCGGGTGGTCACGGCGGGGGTGCCGATGCGCAGGCCGGAGGTGACGAACGGCGAACGCGGGTCGTTCGGTACGCTGTTCTTGTTCACGGTGATGAAGGCACGACCCAGAGCGGCGTCGGCATCCTTACCGGTGATGTCCTGCTTGATCAGCGACAGCAGGAACAGGTGGTTCTGGGTGCCGCCGGAAACCACGTCGAAGCCGCGCTCGATGAACACGCTGGCCATCGTCTGGGCGTTCTTCAGGACCTGCTGCTGATAGGCCTTGAACTCAGGCTGCAGGGCTTCCTTGAAGCACACGGCCTTGGCGGCGATGACGTGCTCCAGCGGGCCGCCCTGGGCGCCCGGGAAGACCGCGGAGTTCAGCTTCTTCTCGATCTCTTCGTTCTTGCGAGCGAGGATCAGGCCGCCGCGCGGGCCGCGCAGGGTCTTGTGGGTGGTGGTGGTGACCACGTCTGCGAACGGAACCGGGTTCGGGTAGACGCCAGCGGCAACCAGGCCGGCAACGTGGGCCATATCGACGAACAGGTAGGCACCTATCTTGTCGGCGATGGCGCGGAAGCGGGCGAAATCCAGGACCTGGGAGTAGGCGGAGAAGCCGGCGACGATCATCTTCGGCTTGTGCTCGACGGCCAGGCGCTCGACTTCGTCGTAGTCGATCAGACCGGCATCGGTGATGCCGTACTGCACGGCGTTGTACAGCTTGCCGGAGGAGGAAACGCTGGCGCCGTGGGTCAGGTGGCCACCGTGGGCCAGGCTCATGCCGAGGATGGTGTCGCCGGCCGACAGCAGGGCCAGGTAGACGGCGGCGTTGGCCTGGGAACCGGCGTGCGGCTGGACGTTGGCGTAGTCGGCGCCGAACAGTTGCTTGGCGCGGTCGATGGCCAGTTGCTCGACGACGTCGACGTATTCGCAACCGCCGTAGTAGCGCTTGCCCGGATAGCCTTCGGCGTACTTGTTGGTCAGCACCGAACCCTGGGCTTCCATCACCGCCGGGCTGGTGTAGTTCTCGGAGGCGATGAGCTCGATGTGCTCTTCCTGGCGCTGGGCTTCCTGCTCCATCGCGGCGAAGAGTTCGGCATCGTAGCGGGCGAGGGTCAAATCACGGCTGAACATGGCGGTCCTCTTAAGGATCGGGTGCTGGGGAAAGGCGCGCATTCTAACCCAAGGCGCCGGTGCTGGCACATGAAAGGCGGTCATGTGACTGACAAGCGGGGTTCAAGGCCAGGATCGCGCGAAGGGCGAGTGGTCGAAGCGGCGTGATGAGCCGCTTGCCGAAGGTGCAGGAGGAGCTGGACGTAGGATGGCGTGGAGCGAAGCGATACCCATCGACTCGGCATTGCGACAGTATGGGCATTGCAGCGCTCCATCCCGCAAAAAGGTCGCCGGTCAGATTGTTTCCGTGCCTTTGCGCGATCAGCCCAGCAGGAATATCGCGTTGCTGGCGAACAGCGCGGCGAACTGTTCGGCGGGCACCGGGCGGCCGAACAGGAACCCCTGCACCTCGTCGCAGCCGTGTTCGCGCAGGAAGTCCAGCTGCGCCTGGCTCTCCACGCCCTCGGCGATCACCATCAGGTTCAGGCTGTGGGCCATCGCGATGATGGCACGGGCGATCTGCGCGTCCTGTTCGCCGTGGGGCAGGCCGTCGACGAAGCTGCGGTCGATCTTCAGCACGTCGATGGGGAACTGCTTGAGGTAGTTGAGCGACGAGTAGCCGGTGCCGAAGTCGTCCACCGCGATGGCCAGGCCCAGGCGTTTCAGCCCGGAAAGTATCTGCATCGCCTGGGAAACGTCGCTCATCAGGATGCTTTCGGTCAGTTCCAGTTCCAGGCACGCCGGTGGAATGCCGGTGTCCTTGAGAATGCCGGCAATGCGCTCGCCCAACTGGCCGTCGGCGAACTGCCGGGCCGACAGGTTCACGGAAATCTTCGGCACCCGCACTTTGTCGCGGTGCCAGGTCTTGAGTTGCAGGCAAGCCTGCTCCAGCAGCCAGTCGCCGACCTGGGCCACCAGGCCCAGTTCCTCCAGCACCGGGATGAACTCGGCGGGCGGAATCAGACCGCGACGGGGGTGCTGCCAGCGTAACAGTGCCTCGGCGCCGGTCAGGCGGCGGCCGTCGCCGGTGAACTGCGGCTGATAGTGCAGGACGAATTCCTGCTGCTCGATGGCGCGGCGCAGGTCGCTTTCCAGTTCCAGGCGTTCCAGTGCGCGGGCGTTCATCTCGGCCTGGTAGAACTGGAAGTTGTTCTTGCCCATTTCCTTGGCGTGATACATCGCCGTGTCAGCGTTCTTCATCAGTTGGCTGAGCTCGGCGCCGTCCTGCGGCGAGAGGGCCACCCCGATGCTGGCGGTGACGAAGAACTCGCGGCCTTCCAGAGTGAACGGGCGCGCCAGGCTGGCGAGAATCTGCTCGGCGACCTGGATCGCCTGGTTCAGTGCCTTCTCACGATCGCGCTGGCCAGGCAGCAGCAGGGTGAATTCGTCGCCGCCCATGCGCGCCACGGTATCGTCGTCGCTGACGCAATGGCTCAGGCGCTCGGCGACTTCCTTGAGCATGCGGTCGCCGGCGGCGTGGCCCAGCGAGTCGTTGATGGGCTTGAAGCGGTCGAGGTCGAGGAACATCAGCACCACCCACTGCTGATGCCGTTCGGCCTGCAGCAGCGCGGTGTGCAGGCGGTCCTGGAACAGCGTGCGGTTGGGCAGGTGGGTCAGTGCATCGTAGTAGGCCAGGCGATGGATGCGCCGCTCGCTGGCCTTGCGTTCGCTGATGTCGCTGAAGAAGCAGACGAAGCTGACCAGGTCGCCTTCCTCGTCGTGTACCGCGGTAATGCCGACCCACGATGGGTACAGCTCGCCGCTCTTGCGCTTCTGCAGTATCTCTCCTTCCCAGCTGCCGCTCTTGCGCAGGCTGTCCAGCACATGCTTGAGCTGGTTGGCCTCCTGGCGGTCGGCGGTCAGCAGGCGCGGCAACTGGTCCAACACCTCGTTGGCCGTGTAGCCGGTGAGGCGGGTGAAGGAATCGTTGATCTGTACGATGTAGCCGGCCGGGTCGGTGACCATGATCGCCGCCGTGGAGTGCTCGAATACCGTCGCGGCCATGCGCATCTCGCGCTCGGCGCGGCGTTGCTGGCTGATGTCGCGGGCGACACCGAGCAGCCCCTCGAAGCGCCCGTGGTCGTCCCACATCAGGGCGATGCGCAGCTCCACTGGAATCTTGTGGCCGTCTGCATGGATGCAGTCGAGGGCGAACAGTTGCGGCGCGGTGTTCGCGCGTAGCTCGGCGAGCCGCTTGGGTTCGCCGATCGCGTCGTGCACCCGCTCCAGCAGCGCATTCAGGCGTTCCAGTTGAGCCGGGTTGGCGGCGACCTGCTGGAACCCGTTCTGCAGCACCCATTCGGCGCTATAGCCGAAGACCTGCTGGATCGACGGGCTGACATAGTCAGGCTTGACCTGGGCGTCGGTGGAGAGGATCACGTCGCTGATGCTCTCGGCGAGCATCCGGTAGCGCCGGCCACTCTCGCGTAGCGAGTTGTGTGCCTCGACGGTGTCGGTGATGTCCTTGGCCACGCCGATCAACCGTGCCACGCGCCCGGCGGCGTCGCGAGTCAGCGCCTGCTCGCGGATGTCGAACCAGTGCCAGCTACCGTCGCGGTGGCGCCAACGCAACTGGCTGTCCAGCAGCAGACCGTCGCCCACTACCTGCTGCAGGTTGCGGATGCGCCAGTAGTATTCGGCGTCGTCGGGGTGCAGCACCTTTTCCCAGAAGCGCTCGCCCATCGCACGCAGTTCGTCGCTGTCATAGCCGAGCTGATAGCCGAGGTTGTGGTTGCTGAAGATCACCCGCCGCGCGGCGATGTCATGGATATAAAGAGTGTCGGGTACGGCGCGCACTGCATCGGACCAGAACTTCTCGCGCTCGATCAGCGACAGTTCGACCTGCTTGCGCGAGGTGATGTCGGAGAGGCTCAGGGTGACTGCGTGGAAATCTTGAATCATCTCCGGCACGCGCAGTTGCAGCCACAAGTGGCGCTGCTCGCCCTGGCGGGTACGGATGCAGGCTTCCAGTTCGACCATGCCGTGGCCGGCTAGCACGGCGTCGAGCACTTTGCTGCGCACGCCGTCGGAGCGCATGCCGGCGCTGCCGATGAGCACCTGCCAGGCCTGTTCGGTGGTGCTGACGCCCATCAGGCGCTTGGCGACGTTGTTGATCTCGGTGATGCGCACCTGGCGCAGCAGAGTCGGCAAGTGTTCGGGGTGCGAGGCGATCCACGATTTCAGGTCGTTCTGCCGACGCAGGTTGAGGTCGACCAGGCTCTGCCGGAGCCCCGCGAGGTCGAGCACGCAGAGGGCGACGCCAACGCCGTCGAAGATGTCCTGATAGCGCCGCCGGGTTTCTTCGAGGATATGCAGCGCCTGCTGCTCTTCGGTGACGTCGCGCAGCACCCAGACTTGGCCGCCCTGCGGCAGGTTGCCTCGCAGCACCCACGGAAGGTCCGGGGCGATTGGGTTGTCGTCCAGCGAGTGGCGGCTGACGGCGAACAAGCGGGCTTGCCCCGTCTGGTTGACCCGTACCAGCTCGGTACTGCCGCTTTCGGATAGCGTGCTGTCGCCGTTGAGCAGCGCGCCCAGGCCCGGCAGCAATTCCAGCAGGTGGTGTTCGGAGGCTTTGTCCGCGTCGATGCCGAACAACTGCTCCGCCTGCGGGTTGAGGTAGGCGAGCCGGCCGTCGGCGCGGGTTACCAGCACTCGCTCATCGATGGCGCTCAGGGCCTGGGCGGCCTGGCGCAGGCGTTGCTGGGAGTCGGCGGTCAGCGCGCGCAGGTTCTGTTGTTCACGCTGCAGGCGCAGCAGGGCACCGCCAGTCACTCCGGCGAGCAGCAAGAGCAGCGCCAGTTCGCCGCCCAGACGCGGAAGCAGAGTGGCGCGTACGTGCTTGGCATCGAACAGTGGACGCAATTGCCAGTCGGTATTCTGGATCGGCAGGCCCTCCAGGCTTTGCGCCTGCTCCAGCGGGGAGGCGGCGGTGAGCGGGCCTGGGCGGGAACCGCTGGAGCGGCCAAGGACCTTCTGCCGCTGCCGGTCTTCGAGAATCCATTGCGGCGCGTTCGGGCGGATCTGTGCGACCCAGCCCTGGCGGGCAATCTTCTCGTCGAGGCGAATCACGCTGTCGCCCTTGCCTGGTCCGGTGCCGCGCAGCCAGACGTAGAAAACGCCGCCGTTCTCTTCGCTGAAGGCGTAGTGATAGTCCTGGTGCCCGGCGCGCTGGCGCAGGGTGGCGATGAATGCCGCGTCCTTGAATCCGATGGCCGAATCCCGCAGCGGCAAACCGCTCTCGCTCAGGCTGAGCAGGCTATGGAATGCCGGATAGATACGGCGCAGGCCGGTGAGCAGCGCCGCCTGGCCCTCGGCCTCGCCGCGGTCGTCGCGCTGCTGGATCAGCGCCTGGGCCGCCAGAGCCTTGAGCTGCAGGGTCAGCGACATGCGCTGGGCCAGTTGCTCGCTGTGCAGCATGACCCGCTCGCGCTCGAAGCGTTCCTGGTTGCGGAACTCCTGATTCAGTTGCCAGAACAGCAGGCCGAGCATCAGCAGGACCAGCAGCAACAGGGCGGTCCGGGTCGCCACGCGGCCAGGCCTGGCCAGGGAGTCCGGAGAAGGGCGGGGAGTTGTAGACAAAGACCTGTTACCTGGGGCGATACGGCTGGATTCGGCGCCGTTAGGATGCCCGGAAGTGCGGCGATGTGCCAGTACGCCCGACGAGCGTTGTTTGCCCTTCCGGGGGCATTCCGGTAGTTTTGCCGCACGCGCGCGGGTGAAACGACCGCGCCAGTATCCGCGCGAAGGCCCCGAAAAGGTCATTCGCGCCCGGTGGCGGGGGCAGCCCGCCAACCCGGCCAGCAGCGCCGGCACTGCCACAGTCAGTTGTGGCCATCCCGATCACTTTTCATCCCAGAAGTCAGGTATCCATGGCTCAATACGTCTACACCATGCATCGGGTCGGCAAGGTAGTGCCGCCCAAGCGTGAAATCCTCAAGGACATCTCCCTGTCGTTTTTCCCGGGCGCCAAGATCGGCGTGCTGGGCCTGAACGGCGCGGGTAAATCCACCCTGCTGCGCATCATGGCCGGCGTCGACACCGAGATCGAAGGCGAAGCCCGCCCGATGCCGGGCATCAATGTCGGCTATCTGCCGCAGGAGCCGAAACTCGATCCGCAAGCCACCGTGCGCGAGATCGTCGAAGAGGCGGTCGGCCAGATCAAGGCCGCCCAGGCTCGCCTGGACGAGGTCTACGCCGCCTACGCCGAACCGGACGCCGATTTCGATGCCCTGGCCGCCGAGCAGGCCAAGCTCGAGGCCATCCTCCAGGCGTCCGACGGACACAACCTGGAGCGCCAGCTGGAAGTCGCCGCCGACGCCCTGCGCCTGCCGCCGTGGGACGCCAGGATCGAGCACCTCTCCGGTGGTGAGAAGCGCCGCGTCGCACTGTGCCGCCTGCTGCTGTCCGCCCCGGACATGCTGCTGCTGGACGAACCGACCAACCACCTGGACGCCGACTCCGTCGCCTGGCTGGAGCACTTCCTCCACGACTTCCCGGGCACAGTGGTAGCGATCACCCACGACCGCTACTTCCTCGACAACGTCGCCGGCTGGATCCTCGAACTGGACCGTGGCCACGGCATCCCGTTCGAAGGCAACTACTCCGGCTGGCTGGAATCCAAGGCCAACCGCCTCGCCCAGGAAGCCAAGCAGGAAGCCTCCCACGCCAAGGCCATGAAGGCCGAGCTGGAGTGGGTTCGCCAGGGCGCCAAGGGCCGCCAGGCCAAGTCCAAGGCTCGTCTGCAGCGCTTCGAGGAACTGCAGTCGCAGGAATTCCAGAAGCGCAGCGAGACCAACGAGATCTACATCCCGGCCGGTCCGCGCCTGGGCGACAAGGTCATCGAGCTGCACAACGTCAGCAAGGGCTACGGCGATCGCGTGCTGATCGACAACCTGTCGCTGAGCATTCCCAAAGGCGCCATCGTCGGCGTGATCGGCGGCAACGGCGCAGGTAAATCCACCCTGTTCCGCATGCTGACCGGCAAGGAACAACCGGACTCGGGAACCATCGAGATCGGTGAAACCGTGCAGATCGCCAGCGTCGACCAGAGCCGCGACAGCCTGGATGGCTCCAAGACCGTCTGGGAGCAGGTTTCCGACGGCTTCGAGCAGATCAAGATCGGCAACTACGAAGTTCCGTCGCGCAGCTATGTCGGTCGCTTCAACTTCAAGGGCGGCGATCAGCAGAAGTTCGTCAAGGATCTGTCCGGTGGTGAACGTGGCCGCCTGCACCTGGCCCTTACCCTGAAGCAGGGCGGCAACGTGCTGCTGCTCGACGAACCGTCCAACGACCTCGATGTGGAAACCCTGCGTGCGCTGGAAGAAGCGCTGCTGGACTTCCCGGGTGCCGCCATCGTGATTTCCCACGATCGCTGGTTCCTGGACCGCATCGCCACCCACATCCTCTCCTACGAGGACGATGGTAAGGTGACCTTCTTCGAAGGTAACTACACCGAGTTCGAAGCAGACCGCAAGAAGCGACTGGGCGATGCTGCCTCGCAGCCACACCGCGTGCGCTACAAGAAGCTGGCGTAAGCCGCTTCTGCTTGAAAACGGGGCCTTCGGGCCCCGTTTTCGTTTCTTGGTCCGCTCGTGCCTGCTCAGCGACTGCGCTTGAGATCGTCCAGGGCGCGGCTCTGATCTTCCAACTGGCGCTTGAGTGAGTCGATTTGTCGCGCCTGCTCCTGCAGCGTTCGTTGCTGCTGCTCCAGTTGTTGCGTCATGCGCTGCAGGTCGTCGCTGCTGAACCTCGATTTGTGGATAACTTCGCTGTCGAATGTATCTGCCACCAGCAGCGCGCCGGAATCGGTGAAGTTACCGAGTTTCATGGCTGCCTGAGTGGGCAGGGTGACGCCGCAGGAAAGGGCGGCGAGGAGTATGGCGGTGCGAAGGCGCATCGGGATCATCCTGGAATGACGAATGGAGTGGGTGCGATCAGGTATTGATTTTGTATACAAAAATCTGGTTTTCTGCCCGGGCGGCAATGGTGAACTTTATATATTTGCACCATAAAGATTCATAAAAGCGTCACGCTGCACTATCTGAGTGCGGCGCGGATTGTTAGAGTCTGCCGGCAAAAAGCATTACATAACCAGAAAAGTACCGGTGTAGACATGATGCAATCCGTTGACTCATTCCTTGAGCGCCTCAAGCGGCGCGATCCCGACCAGCCCGAGTTCCACCAGGCGGTGGAAGAGGTGCTGCGTTCCCTCTGGCCCTTCCTCGAAGCCAACCCTCAATACCTGCAGGCGGGTATCGTCGAGCGCATCGTCGAGCCTGAACGCGCGATCCTGTTCCGCGTGCCGTGGGTTGACGATGCCGGGCGGGTGCGAGTCAACCGCGGCTTCCGCGTACAGATGAGCAGCGCCATCGGCCCGTACAAGGGCGGCCTGCGCTTCCATCCGTCGGTGAACCTGGGCGTGCTCAAGTTCCTGGCCTTCGAACAGGTTTTCAAGAACTCCCTGACCTCGCTGCCGATGGGCGGTGGCAAGGGTGGTTCGGACTTCGATCCCAAGGGCAAGAGCGACGCGGAGGTCATGCGTTTCTGCCAGTCGTTCATGAGTGAGCTGTACCGCCATGTCGGTGCGGATATCGACGTTCCGGCCGGTGACATCGGCGTGGGCGCCCGGGAGATCGGCTACCTGTTCGGCCAGTACAAGCGCCTGTCCAACGAGTTCACCTCGGTGCTGACCGGCAAGGGCATGTCCTACGGCGGCAGCCTGATCCGCCCGGAGGCCACCGGCTATGGCTGCGTGTACTTCGCCCAGGAGATGCTCAAGGCCCGCGAAAGCGGCTTCGACGGCCAGCGCGTGGCCATCTCCGGTTCCGGCAACGTGGCTCAGTATGCGGCGCAGAAGGTCATGGAACTCGGTGGCAAGGTCATCTCGCTGTCGGATTCCGAGGGTACGCTGTTCGCCGAGGGCGGCCTGACCCTGGAGCAGTGGGAAGAGGTGATGGAGCTGAAGAACGTCCGCCGCGGCCGTCTCAGCGAGATCGCCGGCCCCGGCCTGCGCTTCCTCGCAGGCCAGCGTCCCTGGGCGCTCGCCTGTGACATCGCGCTGCCCTGCGCCACCCAGAACGAGCTGGACGCCAACGACGCCCGCACGCTCCTGGCCAACGGCTGTGTGTGCGTGGCTGAAGGCGCGAACATGCCGTCGACCCTTGAGGCTGTGGATATCTTCCTCGACGCCGGCATCCTCTATGCTCCGGGCAAGGCTTCCAATGCCGGTGGCGTCGCCACCAGCGGTCTGGAAATGAGTCAGAACGCCATGCGCCTGCTGTGGACCGCCGGTGAAGTGGACCAGCGCCTGCACGGCATCATGCAGAACATCCACCATGCCTGCGTCGCCTACGGCGAGGAGAATGGCCGGATCAACTATGTGAAGGGCGCCAACATTGCCGGCTTCGTCAAAGTCGCCGACGCGATGCTGGCTCAGGGCGTGGTCTGACCTCGCCTGCCGCATGAAAAACGGGCCCGGTGGGCCCGTTTTTCTTTCTGCTCAATGCGCGCCGTGCCGAGGCCAGTCAGCGGGCCGGCTGTTGGTCCGGCACCGTTATCGCAGGCAAAGTCCTGTGCTGCGCGCGCCTCGGGCGTGCCTCATTCCATCGGCCGTGGCGTGGTCGCCGTGCTCGGTGGCAGCAATGGGTACTCCACCTTGGGCTGCTTGCCGGTGACGGTCTTGAGGAAGGCGACGATATCGCCGACTTCTTCGGTGTTGAGCTGCTTGCCAAGCTGCGCGGAACCCATGATCGTCACCGCTTCCTCCAGGTCCCATACCTGTCCGCTGTGGAAGTACGGAGCGGTCAGCGCAATGTTGCGCAGCGGAGCTGCACGGAACACGTATTCGTCGTTCTGCGTCTTGGTCACCTCGAAGCGGCCCTTGTCGCCGGTGGGGAGGATCTTGCCGTCGGGCTTCTTCACCAGGCCGAATGGGAAATACGCCTGGCCGCCGAGGTTCACGCCGTTGTGGCAACTGATGCAGCCGGCGCTCATGAAGGTTTGCAGGCCCTTCTTCTCCTTGGCGTCGAGTGCCTTGTCGTCACCTTTCAGGTACAGGTCGAAGCGCGAGTCGGGGGTGATCAGGGTCGATTCGAACGCCTGCAGAGCGCGCGCCATATTGTCGAAGCTGACCGGCTTCTTGTCGGCAGGGAAGGCTTGCTCGAAGGCGGTTACGTACTCGGGCATGCTGGCGAGCGTGGCCTCGACGTTCTTCGGCGTGTTGTGCATTTCAACAGGGTTCTGCACCGGCCCCTTGGCCTGTTCCGCCAGGTCCTTGGCGCGGCCATCCCAGAACTGTGCGACGTTGAATACCGCGTTGAACACCGTAGGCGAGTTGCGCGCACCTTTCTGCCACGCGTGGCCGCTGGAGGCGGGGACGTTGTCGGCACCGCCGGTACCGATGTTGTGGCAGGTATTGCAACTGATCACATGGCTGGAGGACAGGCGTGGTTCGAAGAACAGCTGCCGACCCAATTCCACCTGCTTGGCGTCGAGCGTCTCGCTGGCTTGTTCCGGAATAGGTTTGAAGATGCTGTTGGCCTGGTCGCGCAACGCGTCGGCGTGAGCATTGGCGGCGGCGGTGCTGACTGCCAGCATCAGACTGCCCAGGGCCAGTTTCATGGGCTGCATGGTGTTCTCCTTTCTCAGGCTGTTGGTCTTCTTCTCTGAGTTCAAGGAGAGGCCAGCTAGCGAAGGGCTGGCTTGATTGGGGTCAAGTATGCGGGACGTGTCTGGTGCGGGCCTTTGCCGCAGCTTCAGTCGCCGCGAAGGGCGCGACTGAGCGCTCGGTCCTTCTGTTGTTCCCAGTCGCGGTCACGGTCGCTGTTGCGCTGCTCGTCGTAGCGTTGGCGTTCCCGGCTGACGTACTGGGTCTGGCATTGCTGGAACCCGTCGTCCCAGCCGAGGGTGTATTGGCGGTCGTCCAGATAGCGCGACACGTTCTTGCGAAACTCCCCGGTGATGGCGCCGGCGGCCTGCCGGCCACTGCCACAGCCGTCGTCGAAGCCGTCGGCGTAAGCGGGCGGATAGCCTTGGGCGATAAGTGTCTGGTGGGTGGTTTCGCAGCCGGCCAGCGCCGCGAACAGAATCAGTATGCAGATGGCGCGAGGCGCCATGAGGACTCCCGTGTGCCGAAGGGCGGGCACACGCGCCGGATGATTGAACCACGCCACCGGGCGGTGACGTGGCGGCAATCTATCCGTCTCGGTGTGAGGAAAGCGTCAAGCCGCTGTGATTGTGATGTGTTGCCCACCCTCGGAGCGCTTCTGGCAATCGATGCGTACCGGCAGGAAGGCCTCGATGACTGCGCGATTGCTCAGCAGGTGATCGCTCAGCAGCGGCGTGCTGAAGCTTCCGCCGCCGGCGAGGGACATGGGCAGCAACAGTTGGTCTGCGAGATGTTCCTCGACGCTGGTGCCGCTCCCGCGCCAGTTTTCGGCATGGCGCAACGCCTGGCCGGCGACTCGCTCGGCGCTCACCCCGGACTGTCCGAAGGCGCAGAATACGGCGGTCAGCCGCTCGCATTCGATTTCCAGCAGCAGGGCGTTGCCCGGCCCCTGGTCTTCCGGCAGGCGCACGACCTGTCTGGAGGCGGCATGCCAGCCGGTGTGCCGTCCAACCCGCTCCAGCTCGCGGTCCGCTACGTGACCGGGAATGGCGGCCAGCAACGCACGAGCCGAGCGTGAACGTTCTGTACCGGCATCCGGCAGATGCAGCGGCAGCAACGCACCGGGCTCCAGTCGCACCAGCAGCTCACCGCCGCCAGCCGGCATGAAACCGTGGCGCAACACCTCGAAATCCACCTTCCCGCCCATGCGCCGCAATAGCGGCAGCCAACTGCGCTCGATGAATTCTGCCGGCGGTGCCAGCGGATTGTGGGTGCCGCCGCTGATCGCCAGGCTGCTCGGCCCGTCGGCGAACAGCAGTGCTGGCAGCAGTGTCTGCATTACCAGTACGGCGCTACCCGCGCTGCCGATGGCAAAGCGGTAGTCGCCGCCGCGAATGGCGCCGGGGTCGAAGGCCAGGCTGCGCGATCCAAGCTCCATACCTTCGACCGCCGCGCCACAGATTTCCGCCGCCGCCCGCACGGCGGTCAGATGCTGGCGCAACAGCCCCGGCCGCGAACGGCGGCCTCGGATGTTGACGATGCGCAGCGGCTTGCCGGTGATCATCGATAGGCTCAGTGCGCTGCGCAGTATCTGCCCGCCGCCGTCGGCGCCGTCGAGTTCGATCAGGTGCTTGTTCATCTTGTGTAGTCCTTGTGTGCTCGCTCAGCCGGCCCGAGGCGGCGAGTTCAATCAATGCAGGTCAGGCTACCTTTGGGCAGTTGACCGGTCGCGACCAGTTGGCGGATTCGTTCTGCCAGCGCTTGCCGCTCGTCACGCGGTGTCAGTGGGTCCTGGCCTGCGTAGCGCTGATAGCTCCATGAGCGCAGTGCTTTCATCCAGTAGGTCGAGTCGGGTGCGTCGTCGATCTGCCGTAGCAGGTAGGCGAGGCGTTGCCAATACGCCAGTAGGTCGAAGATCGCTTCGCGGCGAGTCTCATCCAGCTCCCGCCAGTGTTGATCCAGGTAATGGCCGATCGGCCCCTGTAGGCTCTGCCAGGAGAGTTTGCGCAGCCGTTCGAGGGCGCCGCGGAATACCTTGGGCGAGGCGTGCTCCAACTGTTCGATGAAGGCCGGTAGCGCTCCGCCCTCCAACTGGGCGATGGCCGCCAGTCGGGTCCGCGTGTTGGCCGAACGCAATGCGACTTCGAGCCAGGCCGTCGGCACCGGCTTGCCAAGGGCTGCACTCAGGCCCAGCACTCCCAGCCATCGGGAGGTGGTCGTCGGCATTGTCCCGGATGTGCTTTGCAGCAGCACCTGTGCCGGTTCGACTCCTTCGCGTAGCGCATGCCAGAGCGCGATTGAGCGCACGCTCGCCGAACTATCCAGCAGCCCGCATTCAAGTGCCTCGAGAGGCGGCATCGGTTCTTTCATGAGGAGCCTGAGCGCCTTGCCGCGCACGGTCGTCGAAGCATTGGTCATGGCCGTGTGCAGCAGCGCCTGCCGGGGCGCGAGCGGCTGCTTTCGGGCAGCATCCACTGCCAGTGTGCGCACCACCGGGTCGGGATGGCGCAGCGCCTGCTCCAGCAGCGCTGCGGAGCCATCGCCCTCCGCCAGTACGCTGAAAAGCAGGTGCGAGGCCTGGCCGCGCAAGCCGAACCAGGCTGCCTTGACCTCCGCGGCATGCTCCGGTTTGGCCAGCAATGACTGCACTTTTTGCAGCAGGAAGCGATGATCGCCACGTTGCTGACGGCTCAGCGCGAGTAACTGCGGCAAGTTCTGCAGGACCAGCGAAACCTGCTCATCGGCCAGGTAGCCTTCGATGCCTTGCAGAGCCTGTTCGCGTATGCCCGGCACCCAGTCGTTGGCGCGGGTGAGCAGTATGCCGAGCGCCTCCGCGGACCGCCGACGGGCCAGCATGCGCACGGCCAGTTCACGGACATATCCGTTGTAGCTGCGGCTCCAGCCCGGCCAGTCCGTTTCAGGGGTGGCGTTCGCCAGCACGCTCAGTGCTTCGTTGACGCCATAGCAGGAGCGCTGCTGGCCCAGCCAGTTGCGCAGGGCTTGCGTCGTCTCGTCCGTGGGGTTGTCTGGCGAGCGCCTGCGCTCCAGCCAGTGTTTGAGTTGTTTCATATCTCCCTCTCTGTGCGCGCTCAATGGGCGGGCGCGCATCCACAGTCCTTTGTTCTTGGCGACGTCTGTTGTCAGTCCGTCGCGCTGGCGGCCAGCGCGGACAATGTTCGTCGTCGCGGGTTGTACAGGGTGAGGCACCAGATACCCCACCATTCCTTGCCGTCGTCGAAATAGCAGCTCCAGTTGCTGCGATGCGGTTCGACACCGCCATTGCCGACCCAGTCGAGCACCTGCAGGCCTTCGTCCGGATACAGCCGCAGCGCCTGCACCCATTCGCGGAAATCCGCGATCTGCAGCTGGGTGCCGTAGGGCGGGTTGCGGAAGGCGCGGCACAGCGGGCCGTCGTCGCGGCCCAGCTCGCGCACCGCCTCGATATCGAGTGCCTGCGGGCGGGCCCGGGCCAGGTCGGGTGTCAGGTCCGCCCATTTATGGGTGGCGTATTGCGGGTAGCGGGCGATGACGTCCGCCTGCCACTTGCGCGCACGTTCCTGGATGGATTCGAACAGCATCTGCAACGCCAGGCGATGTTCTGCTTCGCCGGGCGTGGCGGTCGGGTCGAGTGTCAGCACGCGGAAGTCGAAGACACAGCGTTCCTGTTCCAGGCGGCTGCGCAGCTCCTGCATGCGCTGGTTTTCCAAGGGTTGCAGCATGTCCTTACCTCATCCTTTCACGCATACCACCTGGCGCAGGGTATGCAGTACTTCAACCAGCTCGCGCTGGGCATCCATCACGGCATCGATGTTCTTGTAGGCCATCGGAATCTCGTCGATCACGTCCTTGTCCTTGCGGCATTCGACGTGGGCGGTGGCGCGCACCTGGTCCTCGACGCTGAACAGCTTCTTCGCCTTGGTACGGCTCATCGTCCGGCCGGCGCCGTGGCTGCACGAGCAGAACGCTTCTTCGTTTCCCAGGCCGCGGACGATGAAGCTCTTGGCTCCCATCGATCCCGGAATGATGCCGAGCTGGCCCTTCTGCGCGGACACCGCACCCTTGCGGGTCACTAGTACCTCTTCACCGAAGTGGCGTTCCTTCTGCACGTAGTTGTGGTGACAGTTCACCGCTTCCAGGCTTGCCTCGAACGGCTTGCGGATGACTTGCCGTGCGGCGGCGATCACCGCACGCATCATCAGTTCGCGGTTCTGCCGGGCGAAGTCCTGGGCCCAGCCCACGGCTTCCACGTAGTCGTCGAAGTGCTGGCTGCCCTCTTCGAAGTAGGCCAGGTCGCGGTCCGGAAGGTTGGCGATGTGCTGGCGCATATCGGCCTGGGCCAGTTCGATGAACAGGTTGCCGATGGCGTTACCCACACCGCGCGATCCGCTGTGCAGCATGAACCAGACGCGGTTGGCTTCGTCGAGGCAGACTTCGATGAAGTGGTTGCCGGTGCCTAGAGTTCCCAGGTGCTTGCGGTTGTTGGTCTTCTCCAGTTTCGGGTGCTTGTCGGTAATCACCTTGAAGCGGCCGGCCAATGCCCGCCACGCGTCGTCGGCGTGCTCGGGCACGTCTTCCCAGGCGCCCTGGTCGCGGCGGCCGAAGGTCTTGCCGTGAGGCACGGCCTTTTCGATGGCGGTGCGCAGGCCGTGGAGGTTGTCGGGCAAGTCCGAGGCCACCAGCGAGGTGCGCGCGGCGATCATCCCGCAGCCGATATCCACGCCCACGGCGGCCGGGATGATGGCCCCCCTGGTGGGAATCACGCTGCCGATGGTCGAGCCCTTGCCCAGGTGCACGTCCGGCATTACGGCCAGGTGCTTGTAGATGAAGGGCATCTTCGCGGTGTTCATCAGTTGCTGCTTGGCGTCCTCTTCAACTGGTACGCCCTGGGTCCAAAGCTTGATGGGTTTGCCGTTGGCGACTTCCAGCAGTTGGAAGGTTTTCATGTTCATCTCTCTTTTTTCCTGTGTCGCTGGCCCTGCGTGGCGACGAGTCGTGGTGAAACAGGCGGCGCGCTCCATTCCTTTGAGCTACGGCCCCAGAGAGCCGGCGGGAGTTGAACCCGCAACTTTGCCGATCTGTAGTTCCACCGGTATTCGCCACCGCAATGCCAAGAATTCCTGGAGATAGAGCAGGCGACGTGCCAGTTTTGATTCCGGTAACCTTACTTTTTATTAAATATTTGATTTTTAAAGATTAAATTTATATTCAGGCAAAGTATTCGAATTTCCAGGAGGACTTTTCCTGTCCATTTATAGATATTAATGGATAAGATTTTATCTAAATGGATAGAGGGTGACTTCATGCCAGCAGGACGCAAGACTGTCGCTATCGGGTTTCTCGGCTCTACGCTGGATCGCGTCGGCAAGGGCGCGTCGCGCTGGCAGAAATGGCGGCCCACGGTTGGGCTGTGCCAGCAGCAGGACCTGCTGATCGATCGCCTGGAGCTGATCCACGGCCTGGATGCGCGGGATGTCAGCCTGGCCGAGCGTATTGCCGCCGATGTGCGGCACGTTTCTCCTGAGACCGAGGTTCGGCTGCAGCCCATGTCGCTGCGCAATCCGTGGGATTTCGAGGAGGTCTACGGCACGCTGCACGATTTTGTCGGCGGATATGCCTTCGATACCGAGCACGAGGATTACCTGGTACACATCACCACCGGGACCCACGTTGCGCAGATCTGCTGGTTCCTCCTGACCGAAGCGCGCTACCTGCCGGCAAGGCTGGTGCAGACCTCGCCGTCGCGGCGCAAGGACGAGGCGCGGCAGCCGGAAGGAACGGTGACGCTGATCGATCTCGATCTGTCGCGCTACGACCGCATCGCCACGCGCTTCCGGCGTGAGCAGGAGGAAAGCCTGGCTTTCCTCAAGTCCGGCATCGCCACGCGCAATGCCGATTTCAACCGCTCCATCGAGCAGATCGAACGAGTCGCTGGACGCTCCCGTGCGCCGATGCTGCTGATCGGCCCGACCGGCGCGGGCAAGTCGTTCCTCGCCCGTCGCGTGTATGAACTCAAGCGGGCACGGCACCAGTTCCAGGGACGTTTCGTCGAGGTGAACTGCGCGACCCTGCGTGGCGACGGCGCGATGTCAGCATTGTTCGGTCATATCAAGGGTGCCTTCACCGGTGCGCAGAGTGCTCGCGAGGGGCTGTTGCGTGCGGCGGATGGCGGCATGCTGTTCCTCGACGAGATTGGTGAACTGGGCCTGGACGAGCAGGCCATGCTGCTGAAGGCTATCGAGGAAAAGCGCTTCTTTCCGCTGGGTTCGGACCGTGAGGTGGGCAGCGATTTCCAACTGATCGCCGGTACTCACCGCGATCTGCGCGAACGGGTCGTCGACGGACTGTTCCGCGAGGACCTTTTCGCCCGCATCAATCTCTGGACTTTCGACCTGCCGGGGCTGGCTGGGCGCCGCGAGGACATCGAGCCGAACATCGACTTCGAACTGGAGCGCCACGCCCGCGAACAGGGGCGTCTGGTACGCTTCAACCGGGAGGCGCGGACGCGCTACCTGGATTTCGCCAATTCGGCGCAGGCGCTGTGGAATGGCAATTTCCGCGAGCTGTCGGCGTCCATCACGCGCATGGCGACCCTGGCCGACAGCGGGCGTATCGACGAGGCGCTGGTGGAGGAGGAGATCGGCCGGCTGCGTCGCTCCTGGGGCGCGGCGCAGCCAGAAGGCGAAGTGGAGCGCCTGCTGGGCGAGGGCGCCGAGGCGCTGGACCTGTTCGATCGTCTGCAACTGGAGGCGGTGATCTCCATTTGCCGGCAGGCGCGCAGCCTGTCCGACGCCGGACGCCAGTTGTTTGCGGCGTCACGCCAGGAGAAGCAGAACCCCAACGATGCCGACCGTTTGCGCAAGTACCTGGCGCGCTTCGGGCTGGACTGGGCGGCGCTGAAGAGTTGAGGCGCGGCGCGCCTCAGTAGTGGTACCAGCGCAGCTCCAGCATCACTTCGTTGCGCGGGCTGGCTTCGTGGCTGAACTCGCGCTGGGCCGAAAGGCGCAGGCCGAGGTTGCGGCTCAGTTCCACCTGTTGGCCGAAGCTCAGGGTGCGGCGTACCTCGCCATTGTGGAAGTAGTCGCCCTTGCCTTCGAGACTCAGGTTGCCCAGCGGGTTGCTCCACAGCAGGCCGGTATCGAAGCCCATCGCCGGGGCGATGGTGGCGGCGAAGTCCTGGTTGTTCTCGATTCGCGCGGTACCCAGGGCGTAGGCCTGCAACTCGTCGGTGAGCTTCCAGCTACCCCCTGCGCCGCCGTTGAGATGACCGACCAGGGTGTCGTGATCATCGTCACTGTTCTTGCCGGGTACGCGCTCCCAGCCGCCGGAAACCTGCCACGACAAGGGTTGCAGCAACTCGTTGCGTGGTGTCATCGAGCGGATGGTGACGAGGTCGAACTGTTGCAATTGCCAGCGGTTTCCCTCGTATTGCCGCAGCTTCATCTGGCCGATTTCGATCTGCGCGCCGAGGGGGAAGCCATACTGGTTGTCGTTGAGGTCGTGGTAGGCCATGCGCAGGCCATACTGGGCGAACGCCTCGCCGTCGCGGCTGCCGGCGCCGATCTGCCAGGTGCGCGATTCGTGGCCGTCCTCGGGTTGGCCGGGGCGCTCTACGTCGAGCGCCGGCGGCGGATTACGGTTGATCGCACGCAGCAGGTTGTAGCTGCGCGAGGCGACGGCAGTGTCGCGGTCCTGGCCGGTGGCGCGGTAGCGCACCAGGCGGAAGGCGGTGTCTTGCACCAGTGCCTGGCGTTCGGCGGGCAGCGCCTTGAATTCGGGGCTGTCGAGCAGGCTGTCGTCATCCGCCAGGCTGCGGGCCAGATGCTTTTCCTCGTGGCTCAGCGGCGTGCCGCGGGCGAGCAGTTCGCGCTCGCGGGACGGGCGGTAGTCGATACGGTCGATCATCCCGGCGTTCTTCACTGCGCGCACCGTGTCGGTGGGAATGGCGGTGAGCGGGAAGTGATCGGTGAGTTCGGTGCCGGGCCGGGCGATTTCCAGCAACTCCAGCAGACGGAACGAGCAGTTCTCGTCGAAGAAGTAGTACTTGAAGCGAACCTGCTTCAGTTCCCAGACGTGCTCCACCATGCGCCCGGTTTCTTCCGGGGTGAGATTGAGCCGGTATTCCCATAGGTCGCGGTTTTCAAGGCGGCTGTACTCGGACAGCTTCTCGCGGTACGGCACCAGGGCGAACAGGCCGGGGTAGCCGCCCATCAGGCCCTTCCAGGCGTAGAGGATGCTGTTGTCCATGCCTTCGATGTACGCGCCGAAGTTCAGGGCGTAGCTCAGCAGGGCAGTGTTGTCGGAGTCGACATCGGCCTGGTCGATACGCAGCAGGGTGTGGCCGAACATTGAGGACGGGCTGTTCAGGTATGCTGCCGGGAACACCAGTACCGCGCTGTGCGGGTTGATGTCTTCGTACCACGTCCGGTACTCCTGGCATGCCACCTGTGGCAGGTCGTCGAGCTGCAGTTGCCGGCGGAGCCAGCGGGTGCGCGCCGGGTAGACGCACTGGGCGTGCCTGTCGCCGAGTTCCGCTGGCGCGTAGAGCGCCTTCAGGGTCGCGGCCAGTTCGGCGGCGGGATGCTCGGCGCCGTCGGCGGCGAGGAAGAACTTCGGATCGTCCACGAAGCTGCGCCATCCGCCCAGTCTGGCGTGTTCGTAGTGGCCCAGGGCGAGCCAGTAAGGTTCGTCGGCCAGTGCCTGCAGACGTTCATGGGGGATATTGGCCGCAGCGAGCAGAGGAGAGCAGGCGCACAGCGCCATCCAGGGCAACAGGCGTTTGAGCATGAAGAAGGCTTATTGGATGGGGAGGGGTGAGCCCGCCGGGGTGGCGGGCTCCCGTGCGGCCGTCAGGCCTGTTCGGCGTACTTGGCCAGGGTGGCATCCTGCTTCAGGACAGCCTGGGTATTGGCATAGACGTCCTCGGCGGTGACGTTGGACTTGGTGAAGATCTGCGCGAAGTGCTGGTGGGCGACTTCTGCGAAGTGGGCGCGGTCCTGCGGCGCCACACCCAGGACTACGGCGTAGGTGGTCAGTGCTTCGCCGTTGCCTTTGGCCATGTCTTCGGACAGTTCGTCCATCATGCTGCTCAGCACGATCATCGGCTTGCCGCCGTAGGTCAGGGCGCCGTTGGTGTGGCAGCCATTGGTGCCGGTGGTCATGCCGAAGGTGTTGTTGCCGCTGGTGCCGTTGGTGGTGGCGGCGAGAACGTGGGTGGCGGTGCCACGCTGGCCCTTGAAGAGCATGTTGCCCCAACCGCAGCCATCGCTACCGGGAGCGTCGGCCATTGCGCTGAGGGAAGCGGTGGCGAGGAGGGTACCGAGCAGAATCCTTTTCATTTTTTCTCTCTCTTTCTTAAGTACAAGTCGGAGTTGGCTGACAGCAAACAGCGCCGCTTGCAGCTTTTAGGAATGACTCGTGGGTGTCAAGGCAAGTCGTGCCGCTCTGTGCGGCGGGTCGAGGCCGCCGGCAGGTTATTGATCGGTATCAGCGGCGGTTGCTTTGGAACCGGCCACACTTGATTCAGTTCCCTTTGCGAGGAGGTTGTCATGACCGAATTCGATCCCCGTCCGGCCCTGGACCAACTGGCGGCGGAGTATTCCAAGCGTGCCGAGGCGATTCGTCGGGATCTCGGCCGCAGCCATTCTCCGGATTTTGCCGAACAGGCCCAGCAGCGACAGAACGACGATGTGCTGCGCGCCCTGCTGGCCGAAGCGGAAGCGGGCATGCGTCTTGTCGGGTTGGCCCGGCTGCGCCTGGCCGACGGCAGCTACGGCCTGTGCGCCCGTTGCGGCGAGCCGATCGAGGAGCGCCGGCTGCATGCGCTGCCTGCGGCCGAAAACTGCCTCCGCTGCGCCGGCGAGGTGGGCTGAACTGTCACCAATACTGCCTTGCCAGTGGCGCGCGGGCAGCGCGAGAATGCGGACAACTCTCCGCGGCCTCGCGCCGCCCGAAGCAAGGACTTCCGATGCCCGATTCCGTTGCTGCAGGCCTGCGCCTCGCACCCGATGAACTGACCCGCCCCTTCTCCCCCGAACAGTTTCCCTTCTCCACCACTGACGAACTGGAACCGTTCCTTGGCGTGCTCGGCCAGGAGCGCGCCGTGGAAGCGCTGCAGTTCGGCGTGGCGATGCCGCGTCCGGGCTACAACGTGTTCGTCATGGGCGAATCGGGCACTGGCCGCTTCTCGTTCGTGCAGCGCTACCTGAAGGCAGAAGGCAAGCGCCTGCCCACTCCGGCGGACTGGGTCTACGTCAATAACTTCGATGAGTCCCGCGAGCCCCGCGCCATCGAGTTGCCGCCGGGCAGCGCGGCGGATTTCGGCACGGATCTCGATCATCTGATCGAGAACTTGCTTTCCACCTTCCCGTCGGTCTTCGAGAACCCCGCCTACCAGCAGAAGAAGAGCGCCATCGATCGCGCCTTCAACCAGCGCTACGACAAGGCCCTGGATACCGTCGAGCGGCTGGCGCTGGAGAAGGAAGTGGCGCTGTACCGCGACAGTTCGAACATTGCCTTTACGCCGATGAAGGACGGCAAGGCGCTGGACGAGGCGGAGTTCGCCCAACTGCCTGAAACCGAACGCGAGCGCTTCCACGCCGATATCGCCGAGCTGGAAGAGCAGCTCAACGAGGAGCTGGCAAGCCTGCCCCAGTGGAAGCGCGAGTCCAGTAATCAGTTGCGCCAGCTCAACGAAGAGACCATCACCCTGGCGTTGCAGCCGCTGCTGGCGCCGCTGGTGGAGAAGTACAACAACAACTCCGGTGTCAGCGCCTATTTGCAGGCGATGCAGTTGAACCTGCTGAAAACCGTGGTTGACCAGTTGGTGGACTCGGATCGCACCGATCCACAGCGCAAACAGGGGTTGCAGGAGCAGTACGCACCCAACCAGGTGATCGGCCACCACGCCACCAGCGGCGCGCCGGTGATCTTCGAGTCGCATCCGACCTATGACAACCTCTTCGGCCGCATCGAGTACGCTTCCGATCAGGGCGCGCTGTACACCAGCTACCGCCAGTTGCGTCCGGGCGCCCTGCATCGGGCCAACGGTGGCTTCCTGGTGCTTGAGGCGGAGAAGCTGCTCAGCGAGCCGTTCGTCTGGGACGCTCTCAAGCGCGCGCTGCACTCGCGCCAGTTGAAGATGGAATCGCCGCTGGCCGAACTGGGCCGCCTCGCCGCCATGAGCCTGACGCCGCAGGTGATCCCGCTGAATATCAAGGTGGTCATCATCGGTTCGCGGCAGATCTATTACACGCTGCAGGACCTTGACCCGGACTTCCAGGAGATGTTCCGTGTCCTGGTGGACTTCGACGAAGACATTCCGCTGGGCGAGGACAGCCTGGAGCAGTTCGCCCAGTTGCTGAAAACGCGCACATCCGAAGAAGGGCTGGCGCCGCTGACCAGCGCCGCCGTGGCACGTCTCGCGACCTACAGCGCGCGCCTGGCCGAGCACCAGGGGCGCCTGTCTGCGCGCATCAGCGATCTGTTCCAACTGGTCAGCGAGGCGGACTTCATCCGCCAACTGGCCAACGAGGCGGTAACCGACCTCGGACACATCGAGCGCGCGCTGAAGGCCAAGGAGACTCGCACCGGGCGGGTGTCCGGTCGCATTCTCGACGACATGCTCGCCGGTATCATCCTGATCGATACCGAAGGCGCCGCCGTGGGCAAGTGCAACGGCCTTACGGTGCTGGAGGTTGGGGACTCGGCGTTTGGCGTGCCGGCGCGAATCTCGGCCACGGTCTATCCGGGTGGCAGCGGCATCGTCGATATCGAGCGCGAGGTGAGCCTCGGCCAGTCGATCCACTCCAAGGGTGTGATGATCCTGACCGGCTACCTCGGCAGCCGCTATGCGCAGGAGTTCCCGCTGGAAATCTCCGCCAGCATCGCGCTGGAGCAGTCCTACGGTTACGTGGACGGCGACAGTGCCTCGCTGGGCGAGGTGTGCACGCTGATCTCTGCGCTGTCCCGCACGCCGCTGCGGCAGTGCTTTGCGATTACCGGCTCGATTAACCAGTTCGGCGAGGTGCAGGCGGTCGGTGGTGTCAACGAGAAGATCGAAGGCTTCTTCCGCCTGTGCGAAGCGCGCGGCCTGACCGGTGAGCAGGGTGTGATCATCCCGCGCGCCAACGTTGCCACGCTGATGCTCGACGAGCGCGTGCTGCAGGCTGTGCGCAATGGGCAGTTCCATGTGTACGCGGTTCGCCATGTCGACGAGGCCCTGGGGCTGCTGGTCGGTGAGCCGGCCGGGGCGCCGGATGCCAAGGGCAACTTCCCGAAAGGCAGCGTCAATGCCCGCGTGGTCGAGCGCCTGAAGGAGATATCCGAGTTGGGTATGGACGAGGACGAGAAGGAAAAGCCGGTCAAGGATGCCGTCGTCAAGGCCAAGCTAGAGAAGGCCGCCACGGAGAAGGAGCGGGCGCGCAAGAAGAAGGATGCCGACTGAGCGGATCCTGATCACTCCTCGCCGCGCCGCGTGGGGCGGCGCTCTGGGGCTCCTTCCCACGCGCAGTCCACATGTTTTTCCACAGCCTGCGTGGATAAAACGGCGCTTTCGCGTGTCGGAACCTGGGTGTAGTCTCGAACTCAGGACCACCGCGAGGGTGCCGCCATGCCGCGTAACCTCTGCCTTATCCGCCCCTGTCTGGGGCTGACCACGCGAATCGAATGCGCGATCAGGCCGCTGGCCGGAGAGAATGGACTCTGGACGTTGTTGTGCGCAGCCGGCATGGCCGGCGCGCAGCCCACCGCCATCAAGGCGCAAGGCCCGTTCTTCGGGCCTTTTGTCGCTGAGGGCGTGCTCGATGCGATCTGTGATTGTCTGGCCCAGCAGGGCTACGTCGAGGCGTCCGATCCGCCGATCTGGCAATTGCACCTGCAAGCCGAATTGCGTCGCCTGAACGGCGAACGCAACCGTCATATCGGTGATTGCCAGTTCCGTCCCGAATCCTGACGCGGAATCTGGGCAAGTGCTGAGCATCCCGCGGGAAGCCCTGTGGCGCTTGGCTATGTCCGCTTGATCCCGTGGTAGCCCACATATTTATCCACAGAAATCCGGGATAACTCGGCAATTTCGTTCGGCTATACTGCCGCCCTCCCGACCAATCCCCCCGCGAGTGCCATGGAACGTTTCGTCGAAAACTCCCTGTATGCCGCCCGCTGGCTGCTGGCGCCGATCTATATCGGCCTGTCGCTGGCCCTGCTGGCCCTGACCATCAAGTTCTTCCAGGAAATCTTTCACATTCTGCCAAGCATCTTCTCGATTGCCGAGGCGGAGCTGATCCTTGTGCTCCTGTCGTTGATCGACATGGCGCTGGTCGGTGGATTGTTGGTGATGGTGATGTTCTCCGGTTACGAGAATTTCGTGTCCCAGTTGGACATCGACGAAAGCAAGGAAAAGCTCAGTTGGCTCGGCAAGATGGACGCCAGTTCGCTGAAAAACAAGGTGGCCGCCTCCATCGTGGCGATCTCCTCGATCCATCTTCTGCGTATCTTCATGGACGCCAAGAATGTCGATGACAACAAGTTGATGTGGTACGTGATCATCCACCTCACCTTTGTCCTCTCCGCGTTCGCGATGGGCTATCTGGACAAGGCTACCCGCCACGACCATTGAGCCCCGCACAGGCGTTTCTCTTGCCGCCCGGCCGTTGCAAAACGGACGGGCGGCTGCGTTTCCGGCTTGCGGTGTCCGCGGGGTGTACAAGACTTCTCGCATGGCCGTGCGCGTCGGAGGTGCCCCATGAACCTGCAGGAACTGACCAACCGTTCCCTCGCCGGAGATATCGACGAGATCAATCTGGTATCGATGGAAGGCGATATCTATGTGTTGGAGGCGCGGATGGGAAACCGCTACTACCCGGTGCAGGACGTGCTGGGACATGTGCTGAGCGTGCGCTCCGTGGCACATGCGCGCGAACTGCTGCATGCGCTGCCTGCCGTGCCGTTCCATCTCGTGCATGCGGTGGTGCATGACGAGATGGTCGGAATGCAGGATGAGCGCGACATTGGCGATGGAGTGCCGATCCCGCTGCACTAGCGTCGGTGGGGATGACGGAGCTTCTGTGCTAGGCTGGCCGCCCTTTTTTCGACCCCCAGCGGAGCGCCGCCATGAGCGAACTCAATCTTTCCACCGACGAAGCCCGCGTCAGCTACGGCATCGGCCGTCAGCTCGGCGACCAGTTGCGCGAGAACCCGGTTCCGGGCATGACTCTCGATGCAATCCTGGCCGGTCTGTCCGACGCCTACGCCGGCGCTGACAGCCGCGTGCCGGGCGAGGCCCTGTCTGCCAGCTTCCAGGTCATCCGCGAGCGCATGCAGGCCGAAGCCCAGGCTAAAGCCGAAGCCGCCGCCGCCGTTGGTCGCGAGTATCTGGTGGAAAACGCCAAGCGCGAAGGCGTGACCGTATTGCCGTCGGGCCTGCAGTACGAAGTGCTGGTAGCAGGCGAGGGCGCCAAGCCATCCCGCGAAGACACTGTTCGCACCCACTACCACGGCACCCTGGTCAACGGCACTGTCTTCGATAGCTCCTATGAGCGTGGCCAGCCGGCCGAGTTTCCGGTGGGTGGAGTGATCGCCGGCTGGGTCGAGGCACTGCAACTGATGAACGCGGGTAGCAAGTGGCGCCTGCATGTGCCAAGTGAACTGGCCTACGGTGGCCAGGCTGTCGGCAGTATTCCGCCGCACAGCGTGCTGGTCTTCGATGTCGAGCTGCTGGACATCCTCTGATATCCGAAGACTCGCTGCGGAGCGCCGTCCCTGGCTGCTCCGCAGGAGAAGGGGTGCTCCGGCGCCCCTTTTGTGCATCCGCCTCCCGGGCAGCGGAGCACCGGCGGCGCGTCCGGCACCGCCCAGTGGCCTCAGCGTAGCGCCCTGGCGTAGCAGAACAGGAACAGATTGCGCACCAGTTCCTTCAGTATCACCGGCTCGCTGGTGGAGAGCTCCGATAGTTCCAGCCCGCCCTGTTCGCGCAGCTCGTCCAGTGCATCTTCTTCAAGTACCGCGCAGACTTCCCCGGTATCCCGATGCAGGATGCGCAGGTAAGGGTGCGGGCGATCCAGCCAGGCATCGATCATGTAGGTCATGGCGAGTTCCTCCGTGCAAATCCTTTGATGAGAATAATTCTTATTGTCTTGATAGCAAGTCCTCATCGAAAAATTTCTTGCATAGCCGACGAACTGTTGTCCGGAGTCAACGGAACGAGCATGAAAAAACCCGCCGCGGTGAACCGGGGCGGGCTTTTCTGTCGAGGCCGGGTCAGTGCGTGCGTGCGACGGAAAATTCGGCCAGTTCGATAAGCGCGGAGCGATGTTCGCTGTCCGGCAGAACCTTGAGGTGCTCCACGGCGCGGGCGGCGTAATCGCGCGCCAGCCTGGCGGTGTACTCCAGTGCGCCGGCGGCTTCGACGGCTGCGCGGATTCCCTCCAGATCCTGGCTGCCGCCTTGTTGGATGGCTTTGCGCACCAGCGCGGCCTGCTCCGGGGTGCCGTCGCGCATGGTGACGATCAGCGGCAGGGTAGGCTTGCCTTCGGCGAGGTCGTCACCGACGTTCTTGCCCAGGGTCGTGGCGTCGCCGCGGTAGTCGAGCAGGTCATCGACCAACTGGAATGCAATGCCCAGGGCATCGCCGAACAGACGCAGCGCCTCGGCCTGCTCCGGTTGGGCGTTGGCCAGCGCGGCGGCGCTATGGGTGGATGCCTCAAAGAGCATCGCGGTCTTGCCGCGGATGACTTCCATGTAGGTTTCTTCGGTGGTGCTGGCGTCGCGAATCTTGGAAAGCTGCAGCACTTCGCCTTCGGCGATCACGCGGGTGGCTTGGGATATGATGCGCATGACCGGCATGGAGCCGAGTTCCACCATCATTTCGAAGGAGCGGGCATAAAGGAAGTCGCCCACCAGCACGCTAGGCGCGTTGCCCCACTGCGCATTTGCGGTGGCACGACCTCGGCGCAGGCCGGAGGCATCGACCACGTCGTCGTGCAGCAGGGTGGAGGTATGCAGGAACTCGATGGTGGCTGCGAGCAGCTTCAGGTCGTCGCCCGAATAGCCCAGCGCCTTGCCCGAAAGCAGCACCAGCAGAGGGCGCAGGCGTTTGCCGCCGGCGGAGATGATGTAGTCGCCGATCTTTTCCACCAGGGGAACGCGGGAAGTGAGTTGGCGACGGATGATGCCGTCGACGGCGGTGAAGTCGTCCGCCACCACGCGATAGAAAGCCTGGGGTTGCATTAAAGACAGCGCTCCTCGTAGATTGCGCGGCATGCTAGGTGCCGGGGGTAGGGCTGTCAAGGCAAGGCCCCGGGAGGCTTGATCCGGGGGGTGGGTTTGCGTACAATCGCGGCCCCGAACTTCCCTGGCATACCCTGCCTTACGCAATTGCATGGGCGTCTTTTCCGGCCCCGTGCAGCCATGCCGACCGATTCCTCTTCCTATAAAGCGTCGGGTGAGCAGGTCTAACGGAGATATCCAGATGTACGCAGTTATTGTTACCGGTGGCAAGCAATACAAAGTCACCGAAGGCGAATTCCTCAAGGTCGAGAAGCTCGACGTAGCAACCGGCGAAGCTATCAGCCTCGACCGCGTTCTGCTGGTTGCCAATGGCGACGACGTCAAGATCGGCCTGCCGGTGGTTGATGGTGCCAAGGTCACCGCGGAAGTGGTTTCCCACGGCCGTCACGACAAAGTGCGCATCATCAAGTTCCGCCGTCGTAAGCACCACATGAAGCGTCAGGGCCACCGCCAGTGGTTCACTGAAATCAAAATCACCGGCATCCAGGCCTGATTTCCTTTTAGGCCTGTTTCCTGTTTAGGAGAATTGACTCATGGCACACAAAAAAGCTGGCGGTAGTACCCGCAACGGCCGCGATTCCGAAAGTAAACGCCTTGGCGTGAAGCTGTTCGGTAGCCAGGCTGTAAAAGCAGGCAACATCATCGTGCGTCAGCGCGGCACCCAGTTCCACGCTGGCTACGGCGTTGGCATGGGCAAGGATCACACCCTGTTCGCGAAAATCGACGGCGTGATCAAGTTCGAAGTGAAAGGCGCCTTTGGCCGTCGCTATGTAAGCGTCGTCGCTGCCTAAGCGAGATTTCACTGAAAAAGCCCTGTCTCGCGACGGGGCTTTTTTGTTTCTGGCGTTTCCTGGCTAGGTGTTGGCGCGCGCGTTGGCGTGGCGTTGGCTGTATCCTATGCTCCTTTTCTTATTTTCAACCCGCCGGTCCGGCGGGAGGCGTTCTTCATGAAATTCGTCGACGAAGTATCCATCCACGTGAAAGCCGGTGACGGCGGCAACGGCCTCATGAGCTTCCGCCGCGAGAAGTTCATCGAGAAAGGCGGTCCCAACGGCGGTGACGGTGGCGACGGCGGTTCGGTGTTCCTCGAGGCCGACGAGAACCTGAATACTCTGGTGGACTACCGCTACACCCGCCGCTTCGACGCCCAGCGCGGTGAAAATGGCGGCAGCAAGGACTGTACCGGTGCCAAGGGGGATGATCTCGTCCTGCCTGTGCCGGTGGGCACCACTGTGATCGATGCCAATACCCAGGAAATCATCGGCGACCTGACCGTTGCCGGTCAGCGCCTGATGGTCGCTCAGGGCGGCTGGCATGGTCTGGGTAACACCCGATTCAAGTCCAGTACCAATCGTGCTCCGCGCCAGACCACTCCGGGCAAGCCGGGTGAGGCGCGTGACCTCAAGCTGGAGCTGAAGGTTCTGGCTGATGTCGGCCTGCTGGGGCTGCCGAATGCCGGCAAGAGCACCTTCATTCGCGCAGTTTCCGCCGCCAAGCCGAAGGTCGCCGACTATCCCTTCACCACTCTGGTGCCGAACTTGGGCGTGGTCAGTGTCGGTCGCTTCAAGAGCTTCGTGGTCGCCGACATTCCTGGTCTGATCGAGGGGGCTGCCGAAGGCGCCGGTCTGGGGATTCGCTTCCTCAAGCACTTGGCGCGTACTCGTCTGCTGCTGCACATCGTCGACATGGCTCCGCTGGATGAGAGTGACCCGGCCGATGCCGCGGAAACCATTGTCCACGAGCTGGAGAAATTCAGCCCGGCGCTGACCGAGCGCGATCGCTGGCTGGTGCTGAACAAGATGGACCAGATCCTCGAGCCCGAGGAGCAGGAGCGCCGCAAGCAAGAAGTGGTGGATCGCCTGGGTTGGGAAGGTCCGGTCTACGTGATTTCTGCCCTGGAGCGCGAGGGCACCGAGGCCCTGAGCCAGGACATCATGAAATACCTCGACGAGCGCACCCTGCGCATCGAAGAAGATCCGGCCTATGGCGAAGCCCTGGCGGCCCTGGATCAGCGCATCGAAGATGAGGCCCGCGCCCGTCTGCAGGCGCTGGACGATGCTCGTGCCCTGCGTCGCGCCGGCCTGAAGAATGCTGATGATGTGGATGACGATGATTTCGAGGATGACGAAGACGACGGCGATGGGCCGGAAATCTTCTACGTACCTTGATCGGAGCGGCGCCCGTCGGTCCGGATGAAACGTGTGAAGCCTGACTTCTAAGGTTGAGGGTATGCGTGAGAAGGTCACTGGCGCCAAGCGCTGGGTAGTCAAGATTGGCAGTGCGTTGTTGACCGCCGATGGTCGCGGTCTGGATCGCGACGCCATGGCGGTTTGGGTCGAGCAGATGGTCGCGCTGCATTGCGCGGGCGTCGAGCTGGTTCTGGTGTCCTCGGGCGCTGTTGCGGCGGGCATGAGTCGCCTGGGGTGGGTGTCCCGACCTAGCGACATGCACGAGCTGCAAGCGGCTGCCGCGGTGGGGCAGATGGGGCTGGTGCAAGCCTGGGAATCCAGCTTCGGCGTGCACGGCTTGCAGACCGCGCAGGTGCTGCTGACTCATGACGACCTGTCCGACCGCAAGCGCTACCTCAATGGCCGCAACACGCTCCGCACTCTGGTCGACCTCGGCGTGATCCCGGTGATCAATGAGAACGACACTGTTGTCACCGATGAGATCCGCTTCGGTGACAACGACACCCTGGCGGCGCTGGTGGCTAATCTGGTCGAGGCTGATCTGTTGGTCATTCTCACTGACCGCGATGGCATGTTCGATGCCGACCCGCGTCACAACCCCGATGCTGAGCTCATCTTCGAGGCTCGGGCCGACGATCCAGCCCTGGATGCTGTCGCTGGCGGCACCGGTGGTGCGTTGGGGCGTGGCGGCATGCAGACCAAGCTGCGTGCGGCGCGCCTGGCTGCTCGTTCCGGCGCGCACACGGTGATTGTCGGTGGGCGTATCGAGCGTGTGCTGGATCGCCTGCGCGCCGGTGAGCGCCTCGGCACGTTGCTGACCCCTGAGCAGAGCCGCAAGGCGGCCCGCAAGCAATGGCTGGCGGGGCATCTGCAGATGCGTGGCACCCTGGTGCTGGACGATGGTGCGGTGAAGGCGGTTGCCCAGGATCACAAGAGTCTGCTGCCGGTCGGCGTGAAGGCCGTGCAGGGCAGCTTCCGTCGCGGCGAAATGGTGGTGTGCGTGGATCAGCAGGGTCGTGAAATCGCCCGCGGCTTGGCCAATTACAGTGCTCTGGAAGCGCAGAAGATCATTGGTCAGCCGACCGATGCCATCGAAGGCCTGCTGGGCTATGTCGATGGTCCGGAGCTAGTGCACCGCGACAACCTGGTGCTCGTCTGAGGAGAGTGTTCATGCGCAAGGGATGGATGGCGGCGTTGATGCTGCTGCCGGCGCTGGCCCGGGCCGATGTGATCGGCGAGGTGTCCACCGTGTTCAAGTGGGTCGGGCCGAACGACAAGATCGTCGTCGAGGCCTTCGATGATCCGAAGGTGGCAGGCGTCAGTTGCTACCTGTCCCGCGCCAAGACCGGCGGTGTGAAAGGTGGTCTGGGCTTGGCGGAGGATCGCGCCGAGGCGTCGATCTCCTGTCGTCAGGTCGGGCCCATCCGTTTCGCGGGTGAGTTGAAGGATGGCGAAGTGGTGTTCCAGCAGCGTACTTCGCTGGTGTTCAAAACCATGCAGGTGGTGCGTTTCTTCGACAAGAAGCGCAATGCGCTGGTTTACCTCGTTTATAGCGATCGGGTGATCGAGGGTAGTCCGCAGAATGCCGTGACGGCGATTCCGATCATGCCGTGGCCTGAAAAGTAGAAAGGAGAAGGGCGGGTGACCGCCCTTTCTTTTTGCCTGCAGGTTTTTCACCGGCAGAGAAGATGAGTCTGTGGATAACTCATTCGAAGGGTAAATTGCAGGCAATAAAAAACCGGCCCTGGGGCCGGTTTTTCAAGAACGGAACGCTTACGCGGTGGCCAGGGCCTTCACGTGGGCGTTCAGGCGGCTCTTGTGGCGAGCGGCCTTGTTCTTGTGGATGATGCCTTTGTCGGCCATACGGTCGATGACCGGAACGGCGGCAACCAGAGCGGCCTGGGCCTTCGGCAGGTCCTTGGCGTCGACTGCTTTGACTACGTTCTTGATGTAGGTACGAACCATGGAACGCAGGCTGGCGTTGTGGCTGCGACGCTTCTCAGCCTGTTTGGCGCGTTTTTTGGCGGAAGGTGTGTTGGCCACCGTCGAGCTCCTCGAAAAAAACTTGGGATGTTGCGAATAAATTAAGGCCGCGAATAATGCCGTTGCATCAGATGCTTGTCAAGGGTATGGGCAGCCTCCGACGAGCGGTGGGAATGCTGCATACCAACTGGCCGACGGGGTGATTTATTCGTCGGGCGGCCCTAAACTGCTGCGCTTCGCATGGTGGACGGACGCTGGTTCCGCTGCCCTTGCCGCGCCCGTGTAACGGGGCGGCCATTCTACGTGCTCCCGGCTCCGGACGCTATGAACCTACTCAAGTCGCTGGCCGCAGTCAGCTCGATGACCATGATCTCGCGGGTGCTCGGCTTCGTACGCGACACCATAGTCGCCCGTATGTTTGGCGCCGGCATGGCCACCGACGCCTTCTTCGTCGCCTTCAAGCTGCCTAACCTGCTGCGTCGTATCTTCGCCGAGGGGGCCTTCTCCCAGGCGTTCGTGCCGATCCTGGCGGAGTACAAGACCCAGCAGGGCGAGGAGGCGACCCGTACCTTCATCGCCTACGTGTCCGGCCTGTTGACGCTGATCCTCGCGCTGGTCACCGCGCTGGGTATTCTTGCGGCGCCCTGGGTGATCTGGGTGACGGCCCCCGGCTTCGTCGATTCGCCGGAGAAATTCGAGCTCACCAGTTCCCTGCTGCGGGTGACCTTTCCTTATATCCTGCTGATCTCGCTGGCCTCGCTGGCGGGGGCGATTCTCAATACCTGGAACCGTTTCTCGGTGCCGGCCTTCGTGCCGACACTGCTGAATGTCAGCATGATCCTGTTTTCGCTGTTCCTGACGCCGTACTTCGACCCGCCGATCATGGCGTTGGGCTGGGCGGTACTGGTCGGTGGCCTGGCCCAACTGCTCTATCAACTGCCGCACCTGAAGAAGATCGGCATGCTCGTGCTGCCGCGCATCAACCTGCGCGATTCCGGCGTCTGGCGCGTGATGAAACAGATGGGGCCTGCGATCCTGGGCGTATCGGTCAGCCAGATTTCTCTGATCATCAACACCATCTTCGCGTCCTTCCTGGTGGCGGGCTCGGTGTCCTGGATGTACTACGCGGATCGCCTGATGGAGTTGCCCTCCGGCGTGCTGGGCGTGGCATTGGGGACCATCCTGCTGCCCTCGCTGGCCAAGACTTACGCCAGCGATGATCGCCACGAATACTCGCGCCTGATGGATTGGGGGCTGCGCCTGTGTTTCCTGCTGGTGCTGCCGTGCTCCCTGGCCCTGGCGGTGATCGCCGAGCCGCTGACTGTTGCGTTGTTCCAGTACGGCAGGTTCAGCGCCCACGATGCGCTGATGACCCAGCATGCGCTGATCGCCTATGCGGTCGGCCTGCTTGGCATCATCCTGGTGAAGGTTCTCGCGCCGGGCTTCTACGCGCGGCAGAACATTAAGACGCCAGTGAAGATCGCACTGTTCACCCTGGTTTCCACGCAGTTGATGAACCTGGTCTTCATTGGCCCGCTCAAGCACGCCGGGCTGGCGCTGGCCATCAGTCTGGCGGCATGCCTGAACGCCGGCCTGCTGTACTGGCAACTGCGCAAGCACCAGTTGTTCGCCCCGCAGCCCGGCTGGGGCAAGTTCATCGCCAAGTTGGTGGTGTCTGTACTGGTGATGTGCGCCGTGTTGATCGGCATGATGTGCGTCATGCCGGCCTGGGATCAGGGCGGTATGCCGATTCGTCTGGTGCGCCTGGGGGCGCTGGTGGTGGCCGGTGTGGTCGCCTATTTCGGTATGCTGGCGATCCTGGGTTTCCGCTTGCGGGACTTCTCTCGCCGCGCGGTACTGTAATCCGCACGGGGCAAAGCATTGCATCCGTTTTCGGCGACGGCATTTTGCCTGTCGCACGGCAGCGGGTGCAGGTATAATCGACCACTTTCTGAGCAATACGCGCGCTATGCAGCTGCTTCGAGGCCTTCACAACCTGCGGCCCCTGTCCGGGGGCTGTGTCGCCACCATCGGTAACTTCGACGGCGTCCATCTTGGCCACCAGGCTATCCTGGGGCGTCTGCGCGAGCGTTCGCTGGAGCTGCGCGTGCCCAGTTGCGTGGTGATCTTCGAGCCGCAGCCGCGCGAGTATTTTGCGCCCGATGCCGCTCCGGTTCGTCTGACCCGCCTGCGCGAGAAGCTGGAATTGCTGCGTGCGCAGGGCGTCGACTTCGTCCTCTGCCTGACCTTCAACCGCCGACTGCGCGAGCTATCGGCCGCCGAGTTCGTCCGCCAGGTGCTGGTGGAAGGGTTGCGGGTTCGTCATCTGGAGGTCGGAGACGACTTCCGCTTCGGTTGTGATCGTTCCGGCGATTTCGCCTTCCTGGTCAAGACCAGTACGGAGCAGGGCTTCACCGTCGAAGCCGCGACCACCGTGGAGGTCGATGGCATGCGCGTCAGCAGCTCGCGCATTCGCAAGGATCTCGCCGATGGCGATCTGCACATGGCGGAGCGCCTTCTGGGGCGTCCTTATCGCCTGAGCGGCCGTGTGCTGCACGGGCAGAAGCTGGGGCGCACGCTGGGTTCGCCTACTGCGAACATTCAGCTCAAGCGCCGCAAGGCGCCGCTCAATGGTGTTTATCTGGTCAGCACGATGGTGGCTGGCCAGCGCTGTAACGGGGTTGCCAACATAGGCACCCGGCCTTCTGTGAACGGCGACGGCCGGCCCCATCTGGAAGTGCATCTGCTGGACTTCGCTGGCGATCTGTACGGCCAGCACCTGGATATCACTTTCCACCAGAAGCTGCGTGATGAGCAGCGATTCGCCTCGCTTGAGGCACTCAAGGCGGCCATCCTCGCCGACATCGCCGCCGCCCGGGCCTACTGGCTGGGCCAACCGCTTGATTGAAGATCCTGAACAGGCCCTGAGATGACCGATTACAAAGCCACTCTGAACCTTCCCGAAACCGACTTCCCGATGAAAGCCGGCCTGCCGCAGCGCGAGCCGCAGACCCTGAAGTTCTGGAACGATATTGGCCTGTACCAGAAGCTGCGGAAGATTGGCGAAGGTCGCCCGAAATTCGTCCTGCACGATGGCCCGCCTTACGCCAACGGCAGCATCCATATCGGTCATGCGGTCAACAAGATCCTCAAGGACATCATCGTCCGCTCCAAGACCCTGGCTGGCTACGATGCCCCCTATGTGCCGGGCTGGGACTGCCACGGCCTGCCGATCGAGCATAAGGTCGAGACCACCCACGGCAAGAACCTGTCGGCGGACAAGACCCGCGAGTTGTGCCGTGAATACGCCGCCGAGCAGATCGAAGGGCAGAAGGCAGACTTCATCCGCCTGGGTGTGCTGGGCGACTGGGACAATCCCTACAAGACCATGAACTTCGCCAACGAGGCCGGAGAGATCCGTGCCCTGGCCGAGATGGTCAAGCAGGGCTTCGTGTTCAAGGGGCTCAAGCCGGTGAACTGGTGCTTCGACTGCGGTTCGGCCCTGGCTGAGGCAGAGGTCGAGTACGCCGACAAGAAGTCCGACGCCATCGACGTCGCCTTCCCGGTGGAGGATGCGGAAAAACTGGCCGCCGCCTTCGGCCTGGGCAGCCTGCCCAAGCCCGCCGCCATCGTCATCTGGACCACCACCCCCTGGACCATTCCGGCCAACCAGGCGTTGAACGTCCACCCCGAATTCACCTATGCGCTGGTCGATACCGGCGAGCGCCTGCTGGTGCTGGCTGAAGAGCTGGTCGAGTCGAGCCTTGCTCGCTACGGTCTGGAAGGCAAGGTCATCGCTACCGCCCAGGGCGAGTCGCTGGACCTGATCCGCTTCCGCCACCCGTTCTACGAGCGCTTCTCGCCGGTCTACCTGGCCGAGTACGTCGAGCTGGGCGCCGGCACCGGCGTGGTTCACTCCGCCCCGGCCTACGGCGAGGACGACTTCCGTACCTGCAAGCAGTACGGCATGGTCAACGACGACATCCTGAGCCCGGTGCAGAGCAACGGTGTTTACGTTCAGGACCTGCCGTTCTTTGGCGGCCAGTTCATCTGGAAAGCCAACCCGAATATCGTCGCCAAGCTCGATGAAGTCGGCGCGCTGCTCAAGCACACCAGCATCAGCCACAGCTACATGCACTGCTGGCGCCACAAGACCCCTCTGATCTACCGCGCCACGGCGCAGTGGTTCGTCGGCATGGACAAGCAGCCGCAGGCCGGCGCCACCCTGCGTGAGCGTGCTCTGCAAGCCATCACCGAAACCGAGTTCGTGCCCTCCTGGGGCCAGGCGCGCCTGCACGGCATGATCGCCGGTCGCCCGGACTGGTGCATCTCGCGTCAGCGCAACTGGGGCGTACCGATCCCGTTCTTCCTGCACAAGGCTACCGGCGAGCTGCATCCGCGTACCGTCGAGCTGATGGAGGCCGTTGCCCAGCGCGTCGAGAAAGAGGGTATCGAGGGCTGGTTCAAGCTCGATGCCGCCGAACTGCTGGGTGATGAGGCGGCGCATTACGACAAGATCAACGACACCCTTGACGTCTGGTTCGACTCCGGCACTACCCATTGGCATGTGCTGCGCGGCTCCCATGCCGAGCTGGGCCATGCCAGCGGTCCGGCCGCCGACCTCTACCTGGAAGGTTCCGACCAGCACCGTGGCTGGTTCCATTCCTCGCTGCTGACCGGCTGCGCGATCGACGGCCACGCGCCGTATCGCCAACTGCTTACCCACGGCTTCACCGTGGACGAGAGCGGTCGCAAGATGTCCAAGTCGCTGGGCAATGTGATCGCTCCGCAGCAGGTCACCGACAGTCTGGGTGCCGACATCCTGCGTCTGTGGGTTTCTGCCACCGACTACTCGGGCGAGATGGCGGTTTCCCAGACCATCCTCCAGCGCAGCGCCGATGCCTATCGCCGCATCCGCAACACCGCGCGCTTCCTGCTCTCCAACCTGTCCGGTTTCGACCCGGCCAAGGACCTGCTGCCCAACGACCAACTTCTGGCGCTGGACCGCTGGGCCATCGACCGCGCCCTGCTGCTGCAGCGCGAACTGGAAGAAGCCTACCGCGACTACCGCTTCTGGAACGTCTACTCCAAGGTGCACAATTTCTGTGTGCAAGAGCTGGGTGGCTTCTACCTGGACATCATCAAGGACCGCCAGTACACCACCCCGGAGAATAGCGTCGCCCGCCGTTCCTGCCAGACCGCGCTGTTCCATATCGCTGAAGCGCTGGTGCGCTGGATCGCGCCGATCCTGGCGTTCACCGCCGAGGAAATCTGGAGCTTCCTGCCGGGCGAGCGCGCCGAGTCGGTGATGCTGACCACCTGGTACGAAGGCCTGTCCGAACTGCCGGCCGATGCCGAGCTGGACCGTGCCTACTGGGATGAAGTCATGGCTGCCAAGGCTGCGGTGAACAAGGAGCTGGAAAACCAGCGCAGCGCCAAGACCATCGGCGGCAACCTGCAGGCCGAGATCACCCTCTACGCCGAAGATTCCCTGGCCAAGCGCCTGGAGAAGCTGGGCAATGAGCTGCGCTTCGTATTGATCACCTCCGCCGCCACCGTCGCGCCGCTGGCTGATGCGCCGGCTGATGCGGTCGAGAGCGAACTGCCGGGCCTGAAGCTGAAAGTGGTGAAGTCTTCCCACGCGAAGTGCGGCCGCTGCTGGCACTTCCGCGTCGATGTCGGCAGCAGTCCCGCGCACCCGGAGCTGTGCGCACGCTGCGTCGAGAACATCGATGGCGCCGGTGAGGTTCGTCACTATGCCTAACGCCGATCGTTTCGGTCGTCTGCCCTGGTTGTGGATCACTGTGCTGGTGTTAGTGCTGGATCAGGTCAGCAAGGCGTTCTTCCAGGCTGAGCTGACCATGTACCAGCAGATCGTGGTGATTCCCGATCTGTTCAGCTGGACCCTGGCGTACAACACCGGCGCAGCGTTCAGCTTCCTCGCCGACAGCTCGGGCTGGCAGCGCTGGCTGTTCGCCCTGATCGCCATCGTGGTCAGCGTGGTGCTGGTGGTCTGGCTCAAGCGCCTCAAGCGTGGCGAGACCTGGCTGGCCATCGCGCTTGCGCTGGTGCTCGGCGGTGCGCTGGGTAATCTCTATGACCGCATGGTGCTAGGCCACGTAGTCGACTTCATTCTGGTGCACTGGCAGAACAGTTGGTATTTCCCGGCGTTCAACCTGGCCGACAGCGCCATTACCGTTGGCGCCGTCATGTTGGCGCTGGACATGTTCAAATCGAAGAAATCCGGAGAGACCGCTCATGGCTGAGTCTTCTGAAAACATTCAGCGCATTGGTGCGGACAGCCAGGTCACCCTGCATTTCGCTCTCAAGCTGGAGGACGGCAACGTCGTCGACAGTACCTTCGACAAGCAGCCCGCCACCTTCAAGGTCGGTGACGGCAACCTGCTGCCGGGCTTCGAGCAGGCACTGTTCGGTCTCAAGGCCGGTGACAAACGCACCCTGACCATCGAGCCGGAGAATGGCTTCGGCCAGCCGAACCCGGCCAACGTGCAGGTGATGCTGCGCGACCAGTTCCAGGACATGGAGCTGGCCGAAGGATTGTTGGTGATCTTCAACGATGCCGCCAAGACCGAGCTGCCCGGCGTGGTCAAGGAATTTGACGACCAGCACGTCACCATCGATTTCAATCATCCGCTGGCCGGCAAAACCCTGGCCTTTGAAGTCGATATCATCGACGTACAATCAGCCTGACCGGCTGCGCGTCGGCCATACCTCGTTCGAAGGACTCGGGAAGTTGGGGCAAACTCCGCATTTCCCGGGTCTTTGCGCATGGGCTGGCCTGGCTTTGGCTCGCGCAGCCAGTACTCCCGATCAAGCTTCCGGGACGCCCACGTCCATCCGAGGCCACCATGCAAATCAAACTCGCCAACCCCCGCGGCTTCTGCGCCGGTGTCGACCGGGCTATCGAGATCGTCAATCGCGCCCTCGATGTCTTTGGCCCGCCGATCTACGTACGCCATGAGGTGGTGCACAACAAGTTCGTCGTGGAGAACCTCCGCAATCGTGGCGCCGTCTTCGTCGAGGAGCTCGACCAGGTGCCGGATGACACCATCGTCATCTTCAGCGCCCACGGCGTGTCCCAGGCCGTGCGCAAGGAAGCGGAGAATCGTGGGCTGAAGGTCTTCGATGCGACCTGCCCGCTGGTGACCAAGGTGCACATGGAAGTCGTGCGTTATAGTCGCGACGGCCACGAATGTATCCTGATCGGCCATGAAGGCCATCCTGAAGTGGAAGGCACGATGGGCCAGTACGACGCCTCCAACGGTGGCGACATCTATCTGGTCGAGGACGAGGATGATGTGGCGGCGCTGGTGGTGCGCAACCCTGCTGAGCTGCACTTCGTCACCCAGACTACCCTGTCGATGGACGACACCTCCAAGGTGATCGATGCTCTGCGCGCCAAGTTCCCCGAGATCCAGGGGCCGCGCAAGAACGACATCTGCTACGCAACGCAGAACCGCCAGGACGCGGTGAAGGAGCTCGCCGACCAGTGCGACCTGGTGCTGGTAGTCGGCAGCCCGAACAGCTCCAACTCCAACCGCTTGCGCGAGCTGGCCGAGCGCATGGGGACTCCCGGCTACCTGATCGATGGTGCCGAAGACCTGAAGAAGGAGTGGTTCGATGGCGTGCAGCGAGTGGGCATCACCGCGGGCGCCTCTGCGCCGGAAGTGCTGGTGCGCGGTGTGATCCAGCAGCTGCGTGACTGGGGGGCGGAGCCGGAACTTGAGCTGGATGGGCGGGAGGAGAACATCACCTTCTCGATGCCCAAGGAGCTGCGAGTGAAGGCGCTGTGAGCCGAGCCTGAAAATGAAAAGCCCGATCAGTCGATCGGGCTTTTTCGTTTACTTCCAGCAGTTCATGACGGTCGCCGCCACCGTGCCGCCGGCGGCGCCCCGCGTGCCGGCCTGGTCCAGAGTCAGGCTGCCGCACTGGGTATCCCGGGCCTGGATGCCGATCGGTTGGGCCGTCAGCGTGTACTGGCTGGTGGTCGGGCGATTGATGACCAACTGGTACAGGTTGTTCGGCGAGTTGCTGGTCGTCAGGCCCAGTTGTGCCGCGGTGGTGGCGTACTGGTTGTTCTGCGAGAAGAAGCGTTCCTGGCGAGCGGCGGCTTCGTTGAGCATTGTCATGGCTTCGGATCGGTTGGAGCGCATGACGTAGCTCTGGTAGCTCGGGTAGCTGATGGCCGCGAGAATGCCGAGGATCAGTACGACGATCATCATCTCGACGAGTGTGAAACCTTTGCTTTTATTCATGGGCGTTCGTCGACCTGGTCTGTTTCTGAATCGGTGGTTGCTGGAGCATGCCGATGCTGGTGATGGTGGGTGGCGCCCCGGATTCCGCCAGGAAGCTGATGACGGAGCCTTCCCGGAGCTGGTAGATCGCCGGCATCGAATTGACCTGCACCCGGTTCGGAAGCACGTAGTCCGTGTCGTTCACGCGGATACGCGACTCCTTCAGATCGATCATCGTGACGGGGCCGTTGTTCTCGATGGTTTCCGCCATCGCCCCCTGGGTGACGCTGCCAAGCAGCGCCGCCAGGGCGAATGTCATTGTGATTCTGCTCATTCTTCACCTACCCGGCGCCAGTTCTGCCGCCCCTTGGCCTGTTGTCCGTAGTCCAGACGGATACGGGTGATGCCTGTTTCGGTGTTGAAGTAGGCATCGTTGCCGATCACCGCCGGAGAGCCGAAGCCCGGAATGCGGACACCCGATACCACGCCGCTGTTGTAGCGGTCGTTGGCAGTTACGTAGTTGTTGCCACTGAGGTCGAGCACGTCGAACTTGGTGGCGCCCCCAGTGTACGCGTCCAGTGCCAGGAACCAGCGGTCGATGCCTGCCTGGCAGGGGTCGTTGCTGGGCACGATGGTGGTGGCGAGCAGCACGCTGGCGCGGCTGGTCGGATCGGTCACGACCATTTCACCCTGGCGCGTGTTGCCGTTGGTCAGGTCCAGGTACCAGCCGTACTTGCTGACCCCCTCGGCAGGGTTGCCGTTCACATACCACTGGACGGCGTTCTGGCTGACCTGGCGAATATCCTTGGTCGTGGTGGTGGTGCCGCCCGAGGAGTTGGTATCGGTGAACGATGCGTTGTTGACCGTCGTGTTGAAAGTCTGGGCGACGAGATCGCTGCGGCTGATGTTCGGCGTGCTGCCCGCGGCGCCGCCGCTGGTCTGCAGGTCCCAGATACCGTACATGGACATGGCCTGGCTGGTGTTGGCGGCTGCGTCGCTGTCCTCGATGTACTTGCCGGTGCCGAAGGACACGATGTAGCCAGTGCCGGTCGGGTGGCGAACCAGCGTCGGCGCCGTGGTGATCGGCTGCGGCGAACCATTGTTCGCGGTGAACAGCGGCGACCCGCCGAAAGCGACACGGAACGAATTGGGCGACACGATCGTGGTGGCGTCGGCGGTGATACTGGTGTCGATCAGGTCGAACCGCCACATGTTGCCACGCAGGTCGCCGGCATAGACGTAGTCAGTGATCAGGTCGCCGTTGATGTCCACCGCGCGCGGGGAGGACAGGCCATTGTCGGTGGTCACGTTGGTGCCGACGGTCATCTTCTTGATGACGGCGCCGGTCTGTGCGTTGAACAGGAACAGTGCGGCGCGGCCGACGCCGGCGTTGCCACCGGTGCTGGCGTAGCCGTTGCTCATGATCACGCCCCACTGGCCGTTGTGCAGGCGAGTGATGATCGGGCGGCCGAAGCTGTAGCCCAGGTCGACGTCGTTGGTGGAGCTGTACTCCCAGAGCAACTGGATGTTCGCCGGGTCGGTAATGTCCAGGGCGAACAGGCTGCGGCCGCCTGCGCGCAGGGTACCTACCAGGATGGTGTGCCAGGCGTTGTTGAAGAACACGTCGCCGACCACCGGGGTGCCGTCCACGTAGAACTGGTGTGCGGTGCCGCTGTAGCTCTTGTCGGTCAGTTTGTTCAGGTTGGCGATCACTGCCGTTGGGATGTAGGCGAAGACTTCCTGGCCGTTGTCGTCGAAGGCATGCAGCATGCCGTCGTTGGCGCCGACATAGATGCGTTTTGCGCGGTTGGCCTGGGCCGTCTTGAAAGCGGCATAGGATTGGCCGGCGGGCGCCGCGCTGGACGAGTTGCCGGTCGGCAGGCCGAATTGCGCCTGATCCATCAGCGACGGCAGGCGGTCGGGCGCGCCGACGACTGCTGGGCTGGAGTAGATGATGTCGCCGAGCAGGTAGTTGCGGGTGCGGAACTGGCTGTCGGAAGCGCCGCGCAGGTACGCCACCCGCGCACTGCCGAGGTTGTCGGTGGTGCCCTTGATGTTCTTGTTCAGCGCTGTCTGGTTGGCGGCGGAGAGGTTCGAGAGCTGGAAATCCACCAGTGAGCCGCTGCCGTTGTTGACCTTGATCGTGCGCGGCGAAGCCGACAGGTTGCGTGCCTGCAGGAGGTCCCGGGCATTCCAGCGCAGGGTCGCGTTGCCGTTGTTGTCCAGGTCATAGCGAATCAGCTCGCCGCTCCAGTCGGTGCTGGAGAAGCGGGCGTAGTAGGCTTCGTTGCCGGCGGTGGTGACTGCCGATTCCAGCGATACTGCCGAGGCCGAGGTGTTGCGGTCGGAGATTCGGCTCAGGATCGACTGGAAGGCCTCGACGATCTCGTTGGGTGAGTCGACGCTGAAGAACTCGCCGCGAGAGTTGATCGCGGCGTGCCACAGGTCGTAGACGTGGTAGGGCTCGTTGTTGCTCGCGCTCTGGTCGATGTATGGCCAGGCCTTGTTGCCGCTGGCCAGCTTCGGATAGTCCCCGGAATAGGTATCGCCGCCCCAGGCGGGATCGACTATTTGCCGGGTCAGGCCCAGGCCCAGGGTGAAGTTGACCAGGTGTTGCCAGGTTGCCGGGTCGTTCTTAGGGTCCCAGTAGGCATTGGATCCCTGGTACGGCATGTAGGCCTTGATGTTGTTCGCCAGGTCACTCCGCGCGTCGGTCGCCCAGTACTTGAACGCCAGGTCCGCCAGGGTGCTCGACGAGTCGTCCTTGAACGGCGCGGTCGGGGTGTATGTCTTGCCGTCGGGCAGGCTGGTCGAGTTGTTGTCGAGGTTGCCGACGCTGAAAGTGTCGTTGTTCCACAGGCCGTCGGTCATCAGCAGGTGATAGCTGGGGCGGCAGGTGTACTCGGTGCCGAGGTCGGTCCCGGGGAACTGCGCGTAGGCGCCTTTGGCGCCGAGGTCCTTGTTGGCGATGTACTTGCCGGCACGGTCCAACGCCGAGCGCAGCGGGGTGCCGCCGCTGGTGGGAGTGTCCGCCAGCCAGGCGAAGAAGGTTGCCCGGCTGCGGCCGCTGAAGTCGTTCAGGGTGTTGTCGTAGGTGGTGCCGGACTCACCCTGGCAGGAGCCGCTGGTATTGCCGATGTTCTTGCAGGTGTTGAGCATCTGCCAGGTGACCCGCAGGTTCTCCGGCAGACTGTAGAACGCAAGGTTCGCGGCGGATGCGGTGGCCAGGAAGCGGGTGCGGTAGAACGAGTACCAGTTGGCGAAGTTCTGTTGTTCTGCGGTGCTGACGTTGACGAGCTTGTAGCACCCGTCGTTGTCGATGCTCTTGGTGCCGCAGGTGGACAGCGTCGTGTCGTAGAGCGCGTAGTACGCCGCGCGCCCGGTGTTATAGGGCGAATTGGGATGGTTGGCGACCGTCTGGCTGGTGTTTCCCGAGGAGTACTGGTAGGTCGGGCGATAGTTCTGCGCGAGGTTCATGCTGCCGTCGCCGGTCTTGTACCCGTTGTAGTACGCGTTGGTATAGCTGGTGCTGTAGTCGGTGATGGTCAGTTGGCCGGTCGTCGAGTTGTACGTCACCTTCTTTGGCAACGTGTAGGTGACCGCCGGGTTGTAGTACATCGGGTTGAAGGTCGCAGAGAAGAAACGCAGCGCAGAGCCATTTCGGGTGCCGCTGGTCACGGCCTGCGCGCTGATGCCGTCCGGCGTATAGGCGAACGCCATACTGCCCGAGTCATCGAGGGTCACCAGGACGTTGGGCGACACGCCCTCGGTCAGGAACAGCGGCTGGTTGCTGATGTTCACCGCGCTGGCCGATTGCGCGGCGGTCAGCATCGCCAGTGTCACGAGTGCTCCAGGAATGGAGGAGCTCCAGTTTCCGTACTTTTTCATTTGAGTTCTCCCGGAGTCAGTAGCGCTGCACGGCGACGCTTTGCAGCGTGACCATCACGCGGTCGCTGGTGCCTTGCGAGGCGGCGTTGACCTGGTAGTAATAAGGGCCCACGCCCTTGCTGCGCAGATCCGGATCGGTGACTTCCACCATCCCGCGCGAGTTGGCAGGGTCGAAGCCGATGAAGGCGGTGTTCCAGCGCGGGGTGCTGGTGAGCATGCTCTGGTTCGAGTTCCCCTGCGGCCCGGTGTAGTTCAGGGCGTTGCCGACGGTCGTCCACCACGACCAGGCAGTCGGGTTGAGCGCGGCATCCGAGGCGAACGGCGTTGCGAGTACACAGAGTGCCGGGGCACCGCATGCCGCTGCGGTCGTGGGAACGCCGAAGTTGGCGGCCAGTCGCGCCTCGCCTTCGCGCAGGGCGGACTCGGCGCCGTTGAGCGCCCCCTGGCGATCGCGCATGTTGGAGGTGATGCGCTCTTCGAGCGTGACCTCGCGAACGTTGGCAATGGTCAGCAGTGTCACGATCAGCAGCATGACCATGCAGACCAGAAGCGTGGCGCCCTGCTGCCTTGCAGCGAATGACTTGTTCATTGGGAAATATTCCGCAGCGTGGTTGTGCCCGCTATGGAGCGATAGATCCTGGAGTCGGTCGGCGTGGTGGCGGTGGTGTTGGAGAGCGGGAAGAAGTAGTTGTTCTGGCCGACCGCGATGTTGTTGGTGGTGCCGGCGAACAGCAGGGAATAACGCACGGCGACGATGCTGGCGCCGGCGTCTGGGGCCGCTACGTAGCTCTGCGCGCGACGGGTGGAGCTCATGTCCACGCCGTACTGGAATTGCAGGCCGGCGAGCCCGGTCACCAGTTGCCCGGTAACACCCTGGGCGGTGCACTGCAGCGTGCCGCTGGCAGCGTCGTATTCCAGGCGGGTGGTCACGACCGCGTTGGCGGCCACCGCGTTGCCGAGGCAGTCGCGGGTGTTGGTGGAGTAGCGCTGGTAGCGATAGCAGACACCGTTGCCGCTGGTGCTGCGTTGTACAAGCTGGCCGGCGGCGAACGCCGGGCAGCCGCCTGCCGCCGACGATGCGGGGAAGGCGATCTGGAAGTCGTCCTGGGCAAGGGCGCGGTATCCGGCCTTGGCCAGTTCCTGATTCAGCATCAGCAGGGCGAAGCGACCGTTCTCCTGGTTGCCGGCCTGGTTCTGCTGGTAGGTATAGGCCTGCTTGTTGTTGATGAACATGGTGGTCACGCCGAGGATCAGGAAGCTGCTGATCAGCAGCGCGATCATCAGCTCGATCAACGAGATACCGGCCTGCTGGCGTCGCTGTTCAAGTCTTTGCATGGCGACTCCTCAAGGCTGGAAGCTGATGCGGTAGAACTCGCGGCGGTTGGCCGCGTCTACGCCGCAGGGCTGGTTGGCGGCCGTACATGCCACGTTTTCCTGGCTGTACCAGGCGATCTGGATCTTGATCGTCGAGCCGGTGTTGTCGCAGGCATCCGTGGCGGGCGTGCTGTCGACGCATATCACATAGGACGATTGCAGCAGCGCCGCGTCGGTGGGCAAGGCGTTCTGCACCTGGCGCGACCAGAGGACCAGTTGATCGGTTGCCATGTCCGCACTGGAGCAGCCGGACGAGGTGCGGCAGGCTGCAACCGCAGTGGTCGGGAAGACAGCGTTGGCGGCCTTGAAGTAGTTGGAGGCCGTGGCGACCGTGCCGTCGGGGGCGAGTACCGCGTCGCGGTTGCTGCGAATCGCTTCGATCAGGTCACCTGCCAGCATCGCGGCCGTGTTGCGCTGGCTGGAGCTCTGGGTGAACTGGATGTTGCGGCTCTGCATGGCGACCATGCCCAGTACGCCGACGCAGATAAGCAGCAGGCTCACCAGCACCTCGATGAGGCTGAACCCGGCCACTCGCTTCATGCTCATCATCCTCATGGGCAAACTCCCGTGGCTGGAGGCAGGACGCGCCCGCTGGTCTGGACCTGGACGATCCGGCAGGACGGCGTGGCGGTATCCGTCGGGCAGACGGCGAAGCAGGCGAGCGCGGCGGTGGTCGACGAGCCATTGGGCCTGAACGCGAGAGTCGCAGCGCCGGAAGTGATCGAGATGTTCGACTGGCCGAAACCTTCGGTCCCCTGCCGGCGCAGGGTTGTTGCCGCCGTAGAGACAGTCAGCGCACCCTGCCAGGTGGTCGCGGAAGAGGCAGTGAGCGTGACTTGCTGTCCGCGCGTCACTGCCTCGGTGCGGGCGTACTGCAACAGGCTGTAGAACTCGTCCGCGACGCTCTGGACGCGGTTGCTGCGGATCAGTGACGTGAAGTTGGGGACTGCGAAGCCGGCCAGAATGACGAGCAGCAGGATGGTCACCATCAACTCGATCAACGTAAACCCCGCTGATCCTTTGGGGCGCGACATGGCGCATTCCTCGCTTTTTAGATAGCGGTAATGCTGCCTTCTCTTGTCAGAAAAGTCCTTTTTGTACGGATGACCGTTCCCGATAGTGCGATGTCCGGTCATGTGACCGGGGTATCTGTGAAACGGGTCGCTATGAGAGTGTGAAAGGGGTCAGCGTAGGCAGAGCGATGAGTCTGCGCTGGACTCCTGACGAATCCGCCCGGCCCTGTTGATCACGATGCGCGCTGCCAGGTTACCGCTCGTGCACAGCACGAAATGGCCGGAATGGAAGGCCCCGCTCGCCTGAATACTCTGGCCGCGGGGCGTATAGAGGACGAAGTTGCGTGAGGTTGCATCGGGCAGGATACGAATGTGCGCTAGCGCTTCGTGGGTCGAAAGCAGCCGCTCGGGCGATTCACGGATGCCGTTGTGGTTACTGTCGATGAACAGATCCCAGCCCTGCGCCCAATCGCCAGCGTGCGTGACGATGCTGATCGACTGACCTTTGAGCACAGCCGTTTCGCGGGTTTGATCCAGTGCGTTGCGCAGTTCCCTGGTCGCGTTGCGCAGGCGTTGTTCTTCAATCAGGTGGTTGAAGCCGGGCATCGCGAATGCGAGGGCGATGGCAAGGATAGCGATGGTGACGAGGAGTTCGAAAAGGCTGAAACCGTTGGACTTGAACATGACCTCTCCCTGGTTCGTTGTTCGTACCTGGGAGTATCGATATCCGGCGGGCGCCCGCTGGCAGCCGATACTGATGTGGTTGTAGGTAAATTCTCTGCCTCGAGTCGTTGTCGCCCGTCACCCCTGCTACTCCGTTGGCCGGTATAGTGCGCGATTGGCGTTTTCCCTTCGAATTTCTCAAGTGATACGGGGCGTTGTATGCCGGACGTGATAGTGGTGGGTGGCGGGGTCGTAGGTCTGCTGACGGCCTGGACTCTGGGGCAGGCGAGTGCCGAAGTGGTGCTGCTGGAGCGCGGCGAGACCGGGCGCGAAGCTTCCTGGGCGGGCGGAGGTATCGTCTCGCCACTCTATCCGTGGCGCTACAGCGATGCCGTCGCCAACCTGGCGCACTGGTCGCAGGATTTCTATCCCAGCCTCGGTGAGCGCCTTCTGGCGGATACCGGACTGGATCCCGAAGTGCATGTCACCGGTCTGTACTGGCTGGACCTTGACGACCAGGAGCGGGCTCTGGCCTGGGCTGCGGCCAACCAGCGGCCGCTGCAGGCGGTCGACATCGACGCGCTATACGACGCGGTGCCAGTGCTGGGGCGTAGCTTCCAGCGCGCGGTGTATATGCCCGGCGTGGCGAATGTGCGCAACCCGCGCCTCGCCAAGTCCCTGCGCGAGGCGCTGGTGCGTCTGCCCAATGTGCAGGTCTGCGAGCAGGTGCAGGTGCAGTCGTTCTTGAGCGAGGGCGAGCGCGTCGCTGGCGTGCGCACCGGTGCCGGCGAGTTCCGTGCCGGACGGGTCGTGCTGGCTGCTGGGGCATGGAGCGGCGAACTGCTGGCATCGCTTGGCCTGGAGTTGCCCGTGGCGCCGGTAAAGGGGCAGATGATCCTCTACCGTTGCGCTGCCGATTTTCTTCCCAGCATGGTGCTGGCCAAGGGCCGGTACGCGATTCCGCGCCGCGATGGGCACATCCTGGTCGGCAGTACGCTGGAGCACACTGGTTTCGACAAGACGCCATCCTCTGAGGCGCTGGCAAGCCTGCGCGCATCGGCGCAAGAGCTGATCCCGGAGCTGGCCGGACTGGAGCCGGTCCAGCACTGGGCGGGCCTGCGCCCGGGGTCTCCAGAGGGCATTCCCTTCATCGGTGAAGTTCCGGGGTTCCGTGGGCTGTGGCTGAACACCGGGCACTATCGCAATGGGTTGGTGCTGGCGCCGGCTTCCTGCCAATTGCTTGCCGACCTGATGCAGGGCGGGAAAACGATCATCGATCCGCGCCCCTATGCGCCCGAAGGGCGGCTGGTGGCTACGCCACTGAGTTGAGGAAGGACTTCCTGCGCGGGAGACCGGGCATCAATCGATGCCCAGCTTCTTCAGCCGGTAGCGCATCGAGCGGAAGGTCAGACCCAGGCGCTGTGCGGCCGCCGTGCGGTTCCAGCGGGTTTCCTCAAGGGCCTGCATGATCAGTTTGCGCTCGATGTCTTCCAGATAGTCTTCCAGATTGTCGATCTGCGACAGGCTGGTCGAGCTGCCCGCGTCGCCGCCGGTGGCCTCGGCCAGGCGCAGGTCGTGCGGCTGGATCAGGTCGTTCTCGCACAGCGTGTAGGCGCGCTCGAGCATGTTCTCCAGCTCGCGCACATTGCCGGGGAAGCGGTAGTTCTTGAGCTTCTCCAGGGCCTCGGGAGCGACGGTCGCGGCGGGCAGGCCGGCGTCGCTGGCCAGTCGCTTGAGCACGCGCTCTGTGAGCAGCGGAATGTCTTCGCGGCGCTCGCGCAGCGGCGGCACACGCAGCTCGATGACGTTCAGCCGGTAGTACAGGTCCTGGCGGAAGCGGCCAGCGGCGACTTCCGCCGCGAGGTCCTTGTGGGTGGCGCAGAGAATGCGCACGTCCACCGAGGCTTCCTGCTGGCCGCCAACAGCGCGGACGGCCTTTTCCTGGATCGCCCGCAGCAGCTTGACCTGCATGGGAAGCGGGAGGTCGGCGACTTCGTCGAGGAACAGCGTGCCGCCATTGGCCGCCTGGAACAGGCCCTGCTTGTCTTCGACGGCGCCAGTGAAGCTGCCCTTCTTGTGGCCGAAGAACTCGCTTTCCATCAGCTCCGACGGAATTGCCCCGCAGTTGACGGGAACGAAGGCCAAGTCTGCGCGTGGGCCCTGTTCGTGGATCAGGCGCGCCACCAGCTCCTTGCCGCTGCCGGATTCGCCGCTGATGTACACCGGCGCCTGGCTGCGTGCCAGCTTGGCGATCTGGTTGCGCATCAGGCGCATGGGCGGGGAGTCGCCGAGCAGGCGGTTGTCCACTGGTGCTTCCTCGGCGTCCGGGAAGCGCAGGCGCAGCGCGGTGCCGACCAGCTCGCGCAGGCGGCCGAGGTCGACCGGTTTGGTAAGGAAGTCGAAGGCGCCGGCCTTGAGTGCCTGTACGGCGGTGTCCAGGCTGCCGAACGCGGTGATCATCGCCACTGGCGTCTGTGGGTGGCGCTGCTGGATGTATTGCACCAGGTCGAGGCCGGTGCCGTCGGGCAGGCGCATGTCGGTGAGGCAGAAGTCGAACGGCTCGCGGGCCAGGAATTCGCGTGCTTCCTTGACGTTGCGGGCGCTGCGGGTATCCAGCTTCATGCGGCCGAGGGTGATCTCCAGCAGCTCGCGGATATCGGGTTCGTCATCGACGATAAGGGCTTTTTGACGACTCATGCTCTTCGCGTGTTCTTAGCTTTGTTTGCGTGGATGGGCGAAGGTGATGCGGAAGCAACTGCCGCCCTCGTCACGCGTTTTGTAGTCCAGGCGCGCCTGGTTGCTTTCACACAGCTCCCGGGAGATATACAGCCCCAGGCCCGTGCCCTTGCTTTCTGTGGTGAAGAACGGCTCGAACAGCTTCCCCCGCTGTTCCGCCGCGATGCCTGGGCCGTCATCCAGCACTTCCAGGACAGGCAGATCGGTCTCGCTATCGCGGAACAGCCGCAGCCAGACCTGACCGACGCCATTCTTCTTGGCGCTGTACCGTAACCCATTCTGAACCAGGTTGGTCAGCACCTGTGTCAATTGGTGAGGGTCCATGCGTGTCTGCACGGTACCTGAACCGGTTTCCACATGGATCTGCTGGCCTTCGCGCATGCCCTGGCGCAGTTCGCCGCTGAAACGGTGCAGCCAGTACTTCAGGTCGAGCAACTGAGGCTCAGACTGGCGGCGGCGCGACAATTGCAGGACGTTCTCGATAACCAGGTTCATCCGTCGCGACTGGTCCTGGATGATCTGCGTGAGGCGGCGATCCGGCGCATCGAGGCTCTCGGACTCCAGTAACAGTTGTGCCGCGTGGCTGATGGCACCCAGCGGGTTGCGGATTTCGTGGGCGATGCCGGCGGTCAGTCGGCCGAGGGCCGCGAGCTTGAGCTGCTGCGCCTGCTGGGCGATCTGCGAGATGTCTTCGAGGAACATCAGTATGTGCTGCTCATGGCCGCGGCGCAGCGGGATGAAGCTGGGCTGGACGCTCGGCCCGGTGTCGTTCGGTTGCAGGCTCGGCGGTCGCAGGGCGGGGTTCTGCTGCCACTGCTGCAGGCTGGTGAGGAGTGTCGGGTTGTGTTCCACCAGTGGCCGGCCGGTGAGTTCTCCGCTGCCAAGCAGGGTTGTGGCGCTCTGGTTGGCCAGCAGCACGCGCTGCTGGTCATCCAGCACCAGGATGCCGGTGCGCATGCGCTGGAGGATCAGGGCATTGAGTTCTTCGAGGTTGGCCACGGTATTGGCGCGTTGCTCCGCGAGGTTCTCGATGACCTGCTGGCGGCGCGCCAGGGCCTGGATCAGCAGGGCCGAGGCGAAGCACAGGGCACCCAGCCCGCCGGCCTGTACGTAGTGGTTCAGGGCGGTGGCCTGGCTCAGGCTGATATAGAAAGTCAGGTAGATCAGACCGATTGCGGCGAGCGCGGCGATCAGCAATCCGATTCGCCCGCGCAAGAGAATGTTGGCGATGGCGACCGCGATCACCATCAGGTTGCCGATACCGCTGGGGATGCCTCCGGCGGCATAGAACAGCCCGCTGAGCATGATGATGTCGAGGGCCGCCAGGACGAATAGCGGCATCAATTGCCGAGGAGCGGGCATCAGTACGGCGATCAGGATGTTGATCACCAGGTAGGCCCAGCAGCCGACGTGGAACAGGTCGGGGTGGGAAAGATTCAGGACGTGGTCGTCGAGGTTGCTGGAAATCAGCAGTACCAGCACCAGGCCGATGGTCAGGCGATACAGATGGTACAGGCGGAGAACGCGTAGCCCCTGCCCTGTCAGCGAGATGCCGTCAGCGCCCACGGTCTGTGCGGTCCTGCTCGAGATGGGCGCGGCTGCAGTACCAGTTCTGTTCGTCCTGCAGAGCGTTGCTGCGCGGGACGTGCACGCCGCACTGGGCGCAGCGCACCATCGGCACGGTCTCTTCCTCGCGGGGCTCTTGCGGGGTGGGGCGGGAGGGGCGGGTGGCCCTGCGCCATAACCACCAGGCCAGGACGAACAATGCGATCCAGAACAGCAGACGGCTCATGGGATTCCCTTGTCTCGTAGAAGGCAGCAGTTTATCCAAGGCATACGCTTGCGGACAGTGAGCTTATCCGCGAGTTGCGCTGCCCTGGGGACTATCGACAACGAAAAAGGGAGGCCGAAGCCTCCCTTTGCCACCGAGTCGGGTGATCAGTCGAAGATGCCGAAGGTCATGTAGCTGAACCAGGAACGGTTGCTGCTGCCGCTGTTGCCCTCGGCCTCGTGTTCTTCTTCCTGCACGTCGCTCTGGTTCTCAGGCTTGAGCTCTGCCGGAATCTGTTGCTCGGCGTCTTCGTACTGCCGGATGACGTCCTTGCTCGCCTGGGTTTCCATATGCGGCGGAGCGTCGCTGGTCTCGATCAGGCCCAGGGTGGCCTTGGCCAGCCAAGAGCGGTTGTCTGCCTCGCTTTCGCGCGGCACGAACTCACCGTCCTTCAGGCTCGCGTTGTCCGGGTAGTTGAGCTTCAGGGTTTCCAGGCTGGTATCGGCCAGGTCGTTCAGGCCCAGGCGGCGGTAGGCCTCGACCATGATTGCCAGGCCGTCGCCGACCGCAGGGGTCTCCTGGAAGTTCTCGACCACGTAGCGGCCACGGTTGGCGGCTGCGACATAGGCCTGGCGCTTGAGGTAGTAATGGCCAACGTGCACTTCGTAGGCAGCCAGCAGGTTGCGCAGGTAGATCATGCGCGCCTTGGCGTCGGGGGCGTAGCGGCTGTTCGGGAAGCGGCTGACCAGTTGCGCGAACTCGTTGAAGGAGTCGCGGGCGGCACCCGGGTCACGCTTGGTCATGTCCAGCGGCAGGAAACGCGCCAGCAGGCCCCGGTCCTGGTCGAAGGAGGCCAGGCCTTTGAGGTAGTAGGCGTAGTCGACGTTGGGGTGCTGCGGGTGCAGGCGGATGAAGCGCTCGGCGGCGGAACGCGCGGCCTCGGGCTCCATGTTCTTGTAGTTGGCGTAGATCAGTTCGAGCTGCGCCTGCTCAGCATAGCGACCGAACGGATAACGGGACTCCAGCGCCTTCAGCTTGGCCACGGCGTTGGTGTAGCTCTTGTTGGTCAGATCGTCCTGTGCCTGCTGGTACAGCTGGCTTTCGCTCAGGTTCTCATCCACCTTGTCGCCCTTGGATGAGCAGGCGGTGACGAAGGCGAGGGTGGCGATCAGCAGCAGGTGTTTCACTTGCATGGCGGCTTGCGTCCCTGGACGGTCGGCTGTCGCGGCCGCAACCGTCTGTTATGATTGGCGCCCCAGAGGGATACCCCTGGGACAAAGGCCCCGTATTTAACCACAGCGCGTAGCCGAACCAAAAGGCCGCGCGCCCTTCGTGCCCCGCCATGTCCGATATCATTCAACTCGCGGCAGAAGTGCCGTTCGACCTCGGTGGTCAGCGTCTCGACCAGGTCGCCGCCCAGCTCTTCTCCGATCACTCCCGTTCGCGCCTCGCCAACTGGATCAAGGACGGTCGCCTCAAGGTCGACGGATCCGTGCTGCGTCCCCGCGACATCGTTCATGCCGGCTCGCGCCTTGAGCTGGAAGTCGAACTGGAGGCCCAGGGGGAGTGGAAGGCTCAGGACATCGAGCTGGACATCATCTACGAAGACGACCACATCCTGATCATCGATAAGCCGTCCGGCCTGGTGGTGCATCCGGCCGCTGGCCACCAGGATGGCACGATGCTCAACGCGCTGCTGCACCATGTGCCGCACCTGGCCAATGTCCCGCGTGCGGGCATCGTCCATCGTCTGGACAAGGACACCACCGGCCTGATGGTGGTAGCCAAGACCCTGGAGGCGCACACCAACCTGGTTGCGCAGCTCCAGGCGCGCACGGTCAGCCGTATATATGAAGCGATTGTCATCGGCGTGATCGTCTCCGGCGGTACCGTCGATGCGCCAATTGGCCGCCACGGCGTGCAGCGGCAGAAGATGGCGGTGGTCGACGCGGGCAAGGTCGCCGTCAGTCACTACCGTGTGCTGGAGCGCTTCCGCGCCCACACTCATACCCGCGTGAAGCTGGAAACCGGCCGGACCCACCAGATCCGTGTCCACATGACGCATATTGGTCATCCGCTGGTAGGCGACCCCACCTACGGCGGACGCTTCCGTATTCCGCCGGGGGCGAGCCCGACACTGATCGAATCCCTGCGCGACTTTCCGCGTCAGGCCCTGCATGCGCGCTTCCTGGAGCTGGACCACCCGGCCACCGGCGTGCGGATGAAGTGGGAGTCGCCGTTGCCGGATGATTTCACCTGGCTGCTGAGCCTGTTGCGACAGGACAGCGAGTCCTTCGTATGACCCCCTGGCTGACGCCCGATTGGCCGGCTCCCGAGAATGTCAGGGCCTGCGTAACCACGCGTGCGGGGGGTGTCAGCGCAGAACCGTTCGACAACTTCAATCTGGGCGATCACGTTGGGGATGACCCAGCCGCAGTGGCGGAGAACCGTCGTCGCCTGACCGCCGGGCTGGCATGCCGGCCGGCCTGGCTGAACCAGGTGCATGGTGTCGAGGTGGCCCGGGCCGATCCGTCTCGGGTCGTCGAGGCTGACGCCAGTTGGAGCTCCACGCCGGGCGTCGCCTGTACTGTAATGACCGCTGACTGCCTGCCTGTACTGTTCTGCGACCGCGCCGGCACCCGGGTCGCCGCTGCCCATGCCGGCTGGCGCGGGCTTGCCGATGGCGTGCTGGAGGCAACCGTCGAGGCCCTGGATGTCGATCCGGGCGAGCTGCTGGTCTGGCTGGGCCCTGCCATCGGCCCACAGGCATTCGAAGTCGGTCCGGAAGTGCGCGAGGCGTTCGTCGCCCAGCACCCGCAGGCTGCCGACGCTTTCGTTGCGAGCCAGCGGCCGGGTCGTTTCATGGCCGACATCTACCGGCTGGCCCGTATCCGTCTGGCCGCCAAGGGCGTGGATGCGGTCTATGGCGGCGGCCTGTGCACCGTCACCGATAGCGAGCGCTTTTATTCCTACCGCCGCAGCCCGCGCACCGGCCGCCTGGCCAGTCTCGTCTGGCTGATCTGAATTTTCTCGCTAACCTCCTTCGCAGGTCCCTCCGCGCCCGGCCAGTGGCAGCCATGAGAATGGCTCGCGCGTGGATTTCGGGCTGACCGTAACGGCACGAACTGATCGGTGTCATGGCCAAATGGCTTGAACCGACCAAAATTGGCCTTATCTATCTGGCATCCCGGCGGGTTAGTCGTGACCAGGAGTACTCATCGCTCCGGCCCGCTATCAGAAGGAAGGACGACCCTCATGCGAATCGACCGTTTGACCAGCAAGCTGCAACTTGCCCTCTCCGACGCCCAATCCCTGGCCGTTGGACATGACCACCCGGCCATCGAGCCGGTGCACCTGATTTCCGCCCTGCTGGAGCAGCAGGGCGGTTCCATCAAGCCTCTGCTGATGCAGGTCGGCTTCGACATTCCGGCGCTGCGTAGCGCGCTCAACAAAGAACTGGATACGCTGCCGAAGATCCAGAACCCCACTGGCGATGTGAACCTGTCGCAGGATCTGGCGCGCCTGCTCAACCAGGCCGACCGCCTGGCCCAGCAGAAGGGCGACCAGTTCATTTCCAGTGAGCTGGTGCTGCTGGCCGCGATGGACGATAGCACCAGGCTCGGCAAGCTCCTGGGTAGCCAGGGAGTTTCCAAGAAGGCTCTGGAGAACGCAGTGGCCAACCTGCGGGGCGGCGAGGCGGTGAACGATCCTAATGCCGAGGAATCCCGCCAGGCTCTGGACAAGTACACCGTCGACATGACCAAGCGCGCCGAAGACGGCAAGCTCGACCCGGTGATCGGCCGTGACGATGAAATCCGCCGGACCATCCAGGTTCTGCAGCGCCGGACCAAGAACAACCCGGTACTGATCGGCGAACCTGGCGTGGGCAAGACCGCCATCGTCGAAGGGCTGGCCCAGCGCATCGTCAACGGTGAAGTACCCGATGGCCTGAAGGACAAGCGCCTGCTGGCGCTGGACATGGGCGCACTGATCGCCGGCGCCAAGTTCCGCGGAGAGTTCGAAGAGCGTCTGAAGGCGGTTCTGAACGAACTGTCCAAGCAGGAAGGCCGGGTCATCCTGTTCATCGACGAGCTGCACACAATGGTCGGCGCGGGCAAGGCCGAAGGGGCGATGGACGCCGGCAACATGCTCAAGCCGGCCCTGGCCCGTGGCGAGTTGCACTGCGTAGGCGCCACCACGCTGGACGAGTATCGCCAGTACATCGAGAAGGACGCTGCGCTTGAGCGCCGCTTCCAGAAGGTGCTGGTGGACGAGCCGAGCGAGGAGGATACCATCGCCATTCTGCGTGGCCTGAAAGAGCGCTACGAGGTTCACCACGGCGTGACTATCACCGACGGTGCGATCATCGCCGCGGCCAAGCTCAGCCACCGCTACATCACCGATCGTCAGTTGCCGGACAAGGCCATCGACCTGATCGACGAAGCGGCCAGCCGCATCCGCATGGAAATCGACTCCAAGCCGGAAGAGCTGGACCGCCTGGATCGCCGCCTGATCCAGTTGAAGATCGAGCGCGAGGCGCTGAAGAAAGAAGACGACGAGGCCACCAAGAAGCGTCTCGCCAAGCTGGAAGAGGATATCGACAAGCTCGAACGCGAATACGCCGATCTTGAGGAAATCTGGAAGTCGGAAAAGGCCGAGGTTCAGGGTTCCGCGCAGATCCAGCAGAAGATCGAGCAGGCCAAGCAGGAAATGGAAGCAGCCCGACGCAAGGGCGACCTGGAAACGATGGCGCGCATCCAGTACCAGACCATTCCGGACCTGGAGCGCAGCCTGCAGATGGTCGACCAGCATGGCAAGACCGAGAACCAGTTGCTGCGCAACAAGGTGACGGACGAGGAGATCGCCGAGGTCGTGTCCAAGTGGACCGGCATTCCGGTATCCAAGATGCTCGAAGGCGAGCGCGAAAAGCTGTTGCGTATGGAAGACGAGCTGCATAAACGCGTCATCGGCCAGAATGAGGCGGTAGTGGCCGTGGCCAACGCGGTGCGTCGTTCCCGTGCGGGGCTTGCTGACCCGAATCGTCCGAGCGGCTCCTTCCTCTTCCTCGGCCCGACCGGGGTGGGCAAGACCGAGCTGTGCAAGGCGCTGGCCGAGTTCCTCTTCGACACCGAGGAAGCGCTGGTGCGTATCGACATGTCGGAGTTCATGGAGAAGCACTCCGTCGCCCGCCTGATTGGCGCTCCTCCGGGCTATGTAGGCTATGAAGAGGGCGGCTATCTGACCGAGGCAGTGCGTCGCAAGCCGTATTCCGTCGTACTGATGGATGAGGTGGAGAAGGCACACCCGGATGTCTTCAACGTGCTGCTGCAGGTGCTGGAAGATGGCCGTCTGACCGACAGCCACGGCCGTACCGTGGACTTCCGCAACACGGTGATCGTGATGACCTCCAACCTCGGCTCGACGCAGATTCAGGAGCTGGTCGGCGATCGTGAGGCGCAGCGCGCAGCGGTGATGGACGCCGTGAACGCGCACTTCCGTCCGGAGTTCATCAACCGGATCGACGAAGTCGTGGTGTTCGAGCCGCTGGCTCGCGAGCAGATCGCCGGCATCGCGCAGATCCAGATGGGCCGCCTGCGCAAGCGTCTGGCGGAGCGCGAGCTGACTCTGGAGCTGAGCGACGAGGCGATGGACAAGCTGATCGCCGTCGGTTTCGACCCGGTGTATGGTGCGCGGCCGCTCAAGCGTGCGATCCAGCGCTGGATCGAGAACCCGCTGGCGCAGTTGATTCTTGCCGGCAAGTTCCTGCCTGGCGCGAAGATTCATGCCAAGGTGGAAAACGACGAGATTGTCTTCTCCTGACTCCAAGCGACATGAAAAAGCCCCGCAACGCGGGGCTTTTTCATGTCCGGCTCAGTGCCCGGCGCGGGACTCTTCAAGGTAGCCGAGCAACTGCTCCAGCGCCTGGGCCTGGTCTTCCGCCAGGTCAATGATGTGGAAGCCCGCCCAGCCCAGTTGGCCGTCGGTACCGCCGCGGCTCCACAGGCAGTCCGCACCCAGGTGGATTTCGCCGACTTCGTCGAGCGGTGGCAGGGGTACCAGTTGGCAGTCCCACACTGAATCGACGGCGGGGACATCCACGCCGCAGAGCATGAAGCCCTCGCTGGAGAGGTCCGCGAGGCGGCCCAGGCTGCGCCCGGTGTGGCGGTCGAAGACTTCCACGGTCAGCCCGGTCTGATGCCGGCTGTGCTGGCGACGTTCACTCATCGACTGCTCCTCAATTCTGTGCCGGGCTGCGCCCGGTAAAGCGTTGCAGGACCCGGTAGATCGCATTCAGTGCGCGATCCATCAGCGGGGCGGCGTGTTCCGTGGGAACCAGACGAACCTTGCCGGTCTCCATTTCCCTAGCCAACTGCACTATCGGTTTGACGGCCACCCGTTGCCCAGTGTGGTCGACGAACATGTAGTTTCGAGTAGTCGGGCTGAACCACGACAGCTTGAGCCGGCGCGGCGGTGTGGCATCGTGGAACTCGAACCAGGTGCCGAACTCCACTTGTCCCAGCTCCTTGACCAGGCTGCGTGCACGCTCGGACAGGGCGTTGCCAGCGGTGCGGTCGAGCGTGTGGCCCTCGGCGCCCAGCATGGCGCCCAGCGGGCTTTCCGGCAGCTCCTGCTTGAGCTGGGCCGCGACCTGTGGCTGCTTGGCCTGGATCGCATGCTGACAGGCGACCAGGTCCTGCAACAGGCGGCGAATACCGTCCTCGTGATAACCGCCGAGCACTTCCAGGCCTTTGCGCAGTTCGTCCAGCAGGCCGAGGCGCAGCGCCTGTAAGTGCTCGCGCCCAGCGGCGTCGAGCGGGGTAACGCTCCACGCCAGTCGTTCGCCAACCTCGCAGGCGCGCTTCCATTCGTCGCTGTGTTCGCCGTTGCGCAGCGCGATGAACGTCAGTGCATCACACCAGCTCAGTTCCAGGAAGTTGCGCACCAGTTGCGGCAGGTCGCGGTCCCTGGTCACCTTGGCGATGGCTTCCAGGGCGTGCTCGCGGGCGGCCAGCAGGCGGTCGCGGCCACGAGCAGCCTCCATCGCCCGACGCTCGCGCAGTTCGACCTTCTGTCGCAGGTTGGCGACATATTCGTTGAATTCACCAAGCAGCGCATCGAACAGGCCGAGGTCGCCGACGAAGTCCTGGATCACGCGTTCGACGACCCAGTGCATCTTCGCGAGTAGGCTGCGTTCCTCTCCTTCGCCGCCATAAAGCACGCCCGCCTGGGCCATCGCATTGAGCAGCTTGCGTGCCGGATGGTGGTGCTGTGTGAAGAGTTGTTTGTCCTGCAGCGCGACCTTCAGATAGGGCGTGTGCAGGTGGGAAAGGGTGGTCTTGCAGCTATCCGGCAGGTTGTCGTCGTCAAGGATGAAGTCGAAGACCATGCCCACCAGGTCGATAACGTCGGCTTCCTGGTCGGTCAGCCGGGTGTTGCCGGGTTGTGCGCTGCCCGCTTCCAGTTGGCGCTGCAGATCGGCCTTCAATGCTTCGACCGGCTGCGGTTGGCGCAGGCGTTGGGCAAGTTCCCGAGCCGATTCGCGCTGCAGACGGTTGAGCGCTTCGAGCAGTTCATTGGCGCTGTAGGTGGTGGTGGCGGTCGCGGCGGGCGGCCCGAAGCTGACGATGCTGTGGCTGTTGCCGAACAGCGTTGCCTTGTCGCCACGTCGCCGATGCTCGGCCAGCAGCACCGCCAGCCCGCCGAACAGCGCGTTACGGTCAGCGGGTGGCATGTCCGGCAGCTCGCTGGCGCTCTTTGGCGGTGCTGCGGGCGAAGGTGACTCCGGTGCGACGGCGGCAGGCGCCTCGGGAGCCGTCTGCCGTGCCGCCGCTGGCGGAGCCGGCCGGCTGGGGCTCTGCTGCGGGCGAAACTTCAGATTTGGCAGGATGCCGGCGTCAGCCAGGCGCTGGTTGAGCTGTTCATAGAGCGGCGCCAGGTGCTGCATGACGTGCTGATCGAACAGTACATAAAGGATGGTCTTGATGCGCAACGCAAAGGCGCTTTGCGCCAGCGTTTCGCGATAGGCCTGGGCGATGGCCTGCGGGCCGAAGGGGTTGCGGTCCTCGCCGATCTTGCTGCCGTTGTTGAGCAGTGCCAGGCGCTGGTCCAGGGCGAACAGTGGCTGGGCGCAATGCGCTTTCACCTGATTCACCATATTGGTGATCAGCAGCGTCTCTTCATATTCGTCATTGCCGATCAGCGTGAGCTGATCCACGTCCATCTCGTCGAAGGGCTCGCCGGTTGGCAACTTGCCTTCGAGGAAATCGCTCAGGCCCTGGGCGATGCGCTGATGATAGGTGCGCTCGAGCGTGGGGCGCTCGCGGCGAACCTCCCGCATGGCGTCGAAGAACAGCGCCTGCACCTGGTTGTTCTCGGCTTTCTCGGCGCACTCGAAGAGTGTGTCGTCCACCTGGGAAAAGACGTTGCCGAGCAATTCGGCCAAGTGGTTCATCGCCAGTTGGCGGCATGTCTGTACCAGCTCGCCAAAACGCGGCTGGATCATGCGGCTGGCGATCGGGGAGGAGGGGGGCGTGTCCTTGGTGCTCATGGGCGATCCTGTCCGTGATCACTCCGTTACACCCGCGGAGATCACTCGTGTTTTTTAAGCACATATAGCAATCGGACACTTCCTCTGCAAAGCAGAGAAAAACTTTTTGGATCAGAGGGTTGACAGGTGAATCCGTATCCGTAAAATGGCGCGCCTCTGATACGGGAAACCAGCAACGCTGGAACTTGTAGAGGAGATTGGAAGGCTCGTCGTTCCGCGATAGCTCAGTCGGTAGAGCAAATGACTGTTAATCATTGGGTCCCTGGTTCGAGTCCAGGTCGCGGAGCCAACTTCCAAGCGGGGTATAGCGCAGTCCGGTAGCGCGCCTGCTTTGGGAGCAGGATGTCGGGAGTTCGAATCTCTCTACCCCGACCAAAATCTGGGTCGTTAGCTCAGTCGGTAGAGCAGTTGGCTTTTAACCAATTGGTCGTAGGTTCGAATCCTACACGACCCACCATATTCGGCTCCTTCGGGAGCTAAGAAAAAGCCCGCTGGCCTCGTTGAGGTGGCGGGCTTTTTCTTTTCCTGCTTGCTGGGATCTCCTGGGTTCCGGGGCTTTTTCTCCCATCCTTCCCGTTCTTTTTCGTGCCCTGCGGCCTTGGCCGAGCAGGCACGTTCGTCACAATTTGAACCATATCGTTTCTTGCAAAAGCCAAGATGCGTCGATCTGTCGCAGGTTGCGCAGGGTGCTTTCGAGCGTTTTTGAGCAGCTCTTGATCGGCGTCATGGCAGGCTAATTGCCTGCTATGAAACGTCTTCTCGCCCGCCCTCTGATCCCACTCCGAAACCCGCGCCGTTCACGCATTTGACACAGTTCTGCGATAGGCGAGAGGCGAGCCGATGCGCTCCCGCAAGTCCTTGTGTGAAATAGGGGAATTGGTCGTTTTTTGAGCGCTTTGCGCGGCGACTGTTTCCTGCATCGAGAAAATATCTTGTTAAAAATGAAACGGCAGGGCCTTGTCAGGCATTTCTGAAATGCTTTGTAATATCTGCCGCCCATTTCTTACCCCAAAATCGCTGAGTCGCACTGATGCAGATCATTGCCAGTGTTCACCCTTCGGTGCAGCGGCATAACAACAGGGGACTGCCATCGGTGGGCTCCTGTCATACGACGAGGCGGGCAATCCCCTCGTGCATCCGGTGTGCGACGCGCGCGCTCCATTGAGCCGCCAGTCCAGACACCACACGCTGAATAACACGGAACGAATCAGCTGACGAAATCGGTTTCGCATCGCGAAGACCGGGCGGTCTCCCTTTGCCTGGAATTCCTGCGACCGCATTCGTGAATCCATGACAGCCCTGGCAGGCGACCTGGAACAGTCGCGGGTAGCGAGTCGTCGAGCGATGCGTGGCGAAGGCTCATGGGCGGTGAAGCGATTTTCATCCACTAAGGCCGCAAGATGAAAAAAGAGCAGTACACAGGAATTTTGAAGAGACTTGCGTGGCTGCCGATGCTGATGCTCGGTGGTTGCAATATGGCGTTGTTCGACCCGAAGGGGCAGGTCGGCGCCGACGAGAAGTCCCTGATCATCACGGCAACCCTGCTGATGCTGATCGTGGTGGTGCCGGTCATTCTCATGACTCTTGGTTTTGCCTGGAAATACCGGGCGTCGAACACCAAGGCTACCTACATGCCCGACTGGTCTCACTCGACCAGGATCGAGCTGGTGGTGTGGCTGGTTCCCTGCCTGATCATCGCCGTGCTCGGCTGGATCACCTGGGAAAGCACCCACAAGCTCGACCCGTATCGTCCGCTGGACTCCGAGGTCAAGCCGGTGACCATCCAGGCTATCTCGCTGGATTGGAAGTGGCTGTTCATCTATCCGGAACAGGGCATCGCCACCGTCAACGAAATCGCCTTCCCGAAAGACACCCCGGTGAACTTCCAGATCACCTCGGATTCGGTGATGAACTCCTTCTTCATCCCGCAACTGGGCAGCCAGATCTACTCGATGGCCGGGATGCTGACCAAGCTGCACCTGATCGCCAACGAAGAAGGCGTCTTCGACGGCATCTCCGCGAACTACAGCGGCGGCGGCTTCTCGGGCATGAAGTTCAAGGCTATCTCCACTTCCGAGCAGGGCTTCCAGGATTGGGTCGCGAAGGTCAAGGCCTCGCCGCAGACCCTGAATCTGGATCAGTACCCCGAGCTGGTGAAGCCGACCGAAAACGTCCCGGCAACCTACTTCTCGACCGTCAGCCCCGAGCTGTTCTCGCATGTTCTCACCAAGTGGGAGCACGCGGGCCACGCGATGGCCAAGGCCGAGCACGCCGAGGGCGGGCATGAAGAGGCCGCGATGGCGGGCCACGACATGCACGACATGCAAGGCATGCAGGGCATGCAAATGAATCCGAGCCAGGAGTAACCACAGATGTTCGGGAAACTGACACTGTCGGCCGTGCCGTACCACGAGCCGATCATCGTCATCACGCTGGCCGTCGTCGCCCTGCTGGGCCTCGGCGTGGTTGGCGCGATCACCTATTACCGCAAGTGGACCTATCTGTGGACCGAATGGCTGACTTCCATCGACCACAAGAAGATCGGCGTGATGTACATCATCGTCGCCCTGATCATGCTTCTGCGCGGCTTCGCCGACGCCATCATGATGCGCGGCCAGCTCGCGCTGGCTGAAGGCGCCAACCACGGCTACCTGCCGCCGGAACACTACGACCAGATATTCACCGCTCACGGCGTGATCATGATCATCTTCATGGCCATGCCCTTCATGACCGGCCTGATGAACCTGGCCGTGCCGCTGCAGATCGGCGCGCGCGACGTGGCGTTCCCCTTCCTGAACTCGCTGAGCTTCTGGCTGCTGGTCGTCAGCGCAATGCTGGTGAACGTCTCGCTGGGCCTGGGCGAATTCGCCCGTACCGGCTGGGTCGCCTATCCGCCGCTGTCCGAGCTGGCCTACAGCCCCGGCGTGGGGGTGGACTACTACATCTGGGCGCTACAGATATCGGGGATGGGTACCTTGCTCACGGGTATCAACTTCCTGGTAACCGTGTTCAAGATGCGTACCCCCGGCATGAAGCTGATGCAGATGCCGATCTTCACCTGGACCTGCACCTTCGCCAACATCCTGATCGTTGCGTCGTTCCCGATCCTGACCGCAGCGCTGGGCCTGCTGTCGCTGGACCGCTACTTCGACATGCACTTCTTCACTAACGAGCTGGGCGGCAACGCCATGATGTACATCAACCTCTTCTGGGCCTGGGGCCATCCTGAGGTGTACATCCTGATCCTGCCGGCGTTCGGTATCTTCTCCGAAGTCACCGCCACCTTCGCCGGCAAGCGTATGTTCGGCTACACCTCGATGGTGTGGGCGAGCGCCGCGATTACCTTCCTCGGCTTCACCGTTTGGCTGCACCACTTCTTCACGATGGGTTCGGGCGGAGACGTCAACGGCTTCTTCGGCGTTGCGACCATGCTGATTTCCATCCCGACCGGCGTGAAGCTGTTCAACTGGCTGTTCACCATCTACCGTGGCCGCCTGCGCTTCACCACGCCGATCCTGTGGACCCTGGGCTTCATCGTCACCTTCACCATCGGTGGCATGACCGGCGTTCTGCTGGCCATCCCGGGCGCTGATTACCTGCTGCACAACAGCCTGTTCCTGATCGCCCACTTCCATAACACCATCATCGGTGGTGCGGTGTTCGGCTACCTGGCCGGCTTCGTCTTCTGGTTCCCGAAAGCCTTCGGCTTCACCCTGGACGAGAAGTGGGGCAAGCGTTCCTTCTGGTGCTGGCTGGTCGGCTTCTACATGGCCTTCATGCCGCTGTACATCCTCGGCTTCATGGGCATGACCCGTCGCCTGAACCACTACGACAACCCAATGTGGAAGCCGTACCTGGTGGTGGCCTTCTTCGGTGCCGTGCTGATCTTCCTGGGCATCGCCTGCCAACTGATCCAACTGTTCGTCTCGATCAAGAACCGCAAGCAACTGGCCGATGTGACCGGCGATCCGTGGGGCGGTCGTACCCTTGAGTGGTCCACTTCTTCGCCGCCGCCGTACTACAACTTCGCCGAGCTGCCGCACGTCAACGACATCGATGCGTTCCACGACATGAAGCAGACCGGTACCGCGTACCGCAAGCTGCCGGCCTATGCACCGATCCATATGCCGAAGAACACCGCCGCTGGCTTCTCCATCGCGCTGTTCGCCTTCATCTTCGGCTTCGCCGCCATCTGGCACATCTGGTGGCTGGTGGGGGTCGGCTTCGTCGGCATGATCGCCTCGGTCATCGTGCGCAGCTACGTCACCGACCTGGACTACTACGTCCAGCCGGATGAAATCGAGCGCATCGAAAACGCCAACTTCCAGAAACTCGCCACTGCGCAGGTATAAGCCATGTCTACGGCAGTACTGAATCAACACCTGGTCGATACGCACGAAGCGGCGCACGACCATGACCACGCCCATGACAGCGGCGGCATGACGGTCTTCGGCTTCTGGCTGTACCTGATGACCGACTGCATCCTGTTCGCCAGCGTCTTCGCCACCTACGCCGTGCTGGTCAACCACACGGCCGGCGGCCCGAGCGGCAAGGACATCTTCGAGCTGCCCTACGTGGCCGTCGAAACCGCGATCCTGCTGATCTCCTCCTGCACCTACGGCCTGGCCATGCTGGCCGCGCACAAGGGCGCAAAGGGCAAGGCCATCGCCTGGCTGGGCGTGACCTTCCTGTGCGGCGCCGCGTTCATCGGCATGGAGCTCAACGAGTTCCATCACCTGATCGTCGAAGGCTTCGGCCCGAGCCGCAGCGCCTTCCTGTCGTCCTTCTTCACCCTGGTCGGCATGCACGGCCTGCACGTGAGTGCCGGCCTGCTGTGGATGCTGGTACTTATGGCGCAGATCGGCACCCGTGGCCTGACCGCGCAGAACAACACCCGCATGATGTGCCTGAGCCTGTTCTGGCACTTCCTGGACATCGTCTGGATCTGCGTATTCACCGTCGTCTACCTGATGGGGGCTCTGTAATGACCGCTGCTGCACATCATCACGGCTCCCACGGCGCCGGCCACGACAACCACGGCGCCGGTCACGGCAGTCTGGGCTCGTATGCCATCGGCTTCGTGCTCTCGGTGATCCTGACCGCGATCCCGTTCTACATGGTCATCGACGGTGGCTTCTCGCGTCACGCCACCCTGCTGACCATGGTGATTCTTGGCCTGGTTCAGGTCGTCGTGCACCTGATCTGCTTCCTGCACATGAACTTCTCCTCGGAAGGTCGCTGGAACGTGATGGCGTTCATCTTCACCGCCATCATCATCCTGCTGGTGGTCGGTCTGTCGCTGTGGATCATCTTCACCGCCGACGCCCTGATGATGCCGATGCCCTGAGGGCCGATGCCGTGAAACTCAAGCGTTATCTCCTGGTGGCCAAGCCGGGCATCATCTTCGGCAACCTGATCGCGGTGGCGGGGGGATACTTCCTCGCCGCTCGCGGCAGCGTTGACCCGATGCTGCTGCTAGCCACCGTGATCGGCCTGTCCCTGGTCGTTGCCAGTGGTTGTGTATTCAACAACTGCATCGACCGCGACATCGATCGCTTCATGGAGCGAACCCGCAGCCGTGTCACCGTGACCGGGCAGATCTCGCTGAAGGCCGCGCTGGCCCACGGCGTGGTTCTCGGCGTGGCAGGCTTCGGCCTGCTGGCGTGGAAGACCAACGTGCAGGCGACTCTGCTCGCCGCCTTCGGCTTCTTTGTCTACGTCGTGCTCTACAGCCTCTGGCTCAAGCGCAGTTCGGTCTACGGCACGCTGATCGGCAGTCTCTCCGGAGCCATGCCGCCAGTGGTGGGCTACTGCGCCGCCAGCGGTCACTTCGACATGGGCGCGGCGGTGCTGCTGCTGATCTTCTGCCTCTGGCAGATGCCGCACAGCTACGCCATCGCGATCTTCCGCCTCAACGACTACCGCGCCGCCGGGATTCCCGTGCTGCCGGTGGAGCGGGGCATCGAAGCGACCAAGAAGCAGATCCTCTACTACGTCGTGGCCTTCGGCCTGGCGACGCTGCTGCTGACAGTGACCGGCTTTGCCGGCTACGGTTACCTGGTGGTGGCGCTGGCGGTCAGCGCCTGGTGGCTGTTCATCGCGGTGAAAGGCTTCAGTGCTGAAGACGACCGCCGCTGGGCCCGCCAGTTGTTCGCCTTCTCCATCATCGCGATCAGCGTGCTGAGCCTGATGATGTCCATCGACTTCCAGGCCATCCCGGCCCAGTCGATGCTGGCGGCGCTGTAAGGCTGCTCGGCTGCAACGAAAAAGCCGCCCCTCGGGGCGGCTTTTTTGTGCGGGTCTGGCGCGTCGGGAGCGATGGGTATCGCTGCGCTCCACGCCATCCTACGTCGTGCCTAGCGGCCCGGCAGTCAGCTCGGGCCAATGCTGGTAAGGCACCCAGGTCACGCCCTGCCATTTCAACACCGACAACGTCTGCGTCGCCGCCCGCAGCATTTCCCGGCGCGGCTCGCCAAGGCCGCTGCGGTGCTGATCGCGCAACGTCGGGATCACATGTAGCGTCAACCATTGCCGGATGCTGCGATTTTCCGGGTGGAAGTAGTGAATCAGCGCCGCGTAAACCGCCGACTCACTGATGAGCAGCTCATCGACGTAATCGCCGCAACCATCGCGCACCCAGGCGCAGCGGAACTGGTCGTCGTCCAGGTTGCGTTCGATGCGCTCGGCCAGGTAGGGCGAGCCGATCAGCCGGCCCAGGTCGTGGGCGCAGAACCAGCATTGGTCCTCTAGCAGCACGGCGCGCAGCAGGCGTTTGTGGCGGATGAATTCGGTGGGGATAAGGAACTCTTCAGGCATGACGCACCTCCGCGCAGGAGGGGGAAGAGGGCGGGTGCAGCGAAGTGCCTTCGGGATCAAGGTCTTGGTCGATAGACATGTTTATTACCTTTGGTCGCTTCTTAGGGCTTAGTTGGAGTCGGGAGCTAAGAAACCCACCAAAGACGGGCCGGACGTATTCCCCTTGCGGGTCTTGTATTAGCCCACTCCCGACAGCGCGAGTGATCTTTCTTGCGGGCGTGACAGGGCCGCGAACGCAAAAAAGCCGCAAATGCTTTCGGGTGCGGTGGACCGCTTTGGTTAAGGCGTTTCTTAGGCGCCAGTTGCGAGGGTAGGGCGTTGATGTGGACGGGTCAACCTGGGCGGCGGATAACGCTGCGCGTTATTCGCCCTACGTTGGGGGTGAGCCTGACGTAGGGCGAATAACTGCGAAGCAGTTATCCGCCGATGCGTCCATCGGCAGCGAAGGTAGGGCGTTGGTGTGGCGGGCTAATCTGAACGGCGGATAACGCTGCGCGTTATTCGCCCTACGTTGGGGGGTGAGCCTGGCGTAGGGCGAATAACTGCGAAGCAGTTATCCGCCGAAGCGCCCACCGGCAGCGAAGGTAGGGCGTTGGTATGGCGGGCTAATCTGAACGGCGGATAACGCTGCGCGTTATTCGCCCTACGTTGGGGGTGAGCCTGGCGTAGGGCGAATAACTGCGAAGCAGTTATTCGCCGACTCCTCAATGCAGCTTCAAGCGTGGCTCGGTACTGCGCCCGATGCGGTCCGCGATCATCAGCAGCGCGGTGCGGAACGGCCCGTACAGCGCCACCTGGTGCATGCGGTACAGCGACACATAGAACATCCGCGCCAACCAGCCTTCCAGCTTCACGCTGCCCATCAGATTGCCCATCAGGTTGCCTACGGCGCTGAAACGCGACAGCGAGATCAGCGAACCGTAGTCGGTGTAGTGATACTCCGGCAGTGGCTTGCCATCCAGGCGCGCGGCAAGCGACCTGGCCAGCAGCGATGCCTGCTGGTGTGCGGCCTGGGCGCGTGGCGGAACGGTGCGCTCGCTGCCATCGCCGAGCGGGCAGGCGGCGCAGTCACCAAAGGCGAAGATGTCGTCGTCGCGGGTCGTCTGCAGCGTCGGGCGCACCACGAGCTGGTTGATGCGGTTGCTTTCCAGCCCGTCGATTTCCTTCAACAGGCTCGGTGCGCGGATGCCGGCGGCCCAGACCTTCAGGCTTGCCGGGATCACTTCGCCGGTTGCGGTGCGCAGGCCGTCCGCGGTGACTTCCTTGACGGCCGCGCCGGTGAGTACACGCACGCCGAGTTTTTCCAGCGTCTGGTGCACCGGGCGGCTGATGCGCTCGGGCAGCGCCGGCAGCACGCGCGGGCCGGCCTCGATCAGGGTGATGCGCATGTTCTGCGGCTGGATACCGGTAAGGCCGTAGGCCGACAGCTCTTGCGCTGCATGGTGCAGCTCGGCGGACAGCTCGACCCCGGTGGCGCCGGCGCCGACGATGGCGACGCTGATCTGGTCGTCCTTGTCCTGCCCGGCGTGGGCGCGCAGGTAGTGGGTCAGCAGCAGCTTGTGGAAGCGCTCGGCCTGTTCGCGGGTATCGAGGAAGATGCAGTGGTCCGCGGCGCCCACGGTGCCGAAGTCATTGGTGGTGCTGCCGATGGCCAGGACCAGTGTGTCGTAGTCCAGGCTGCGCGCCGGCACCAGTTCCTCGCCCTGTTCGTCGAGCGTGGCGGCCAGCTGGATGCGGCGGTTGGCGCGGTCGAGGCCGTCGAGGCGACCGAGCTGGAACTCGAAGTGGTTCCATTTCGCCTGGGCGACGTAGTTCAGCTCATCTTCCGAGGAATTGAGCGAGCCGGCGGCGACTTCGTGCAGCAGGGGTTTCCAGATGTGGGTGAGGTTGGCGTCAACGAGCGTAATGCGCGCCTTGCCCTTTTTACCCAGGGTGCGGCCGAGACGGGTCGCGAGCTCCAGCCCGCCGGCGCCGCCGCCGACGATCACGATACGATGGGACATGTTGCATTCTCATAGCTTAAGGAATCCTGTATCGGCCCGTGGCGGCACGGCGCTCACGCAAGGTAGGCCAGGAGGCGGCTCAGCAAGCCCAGGGCAACTACCACCAATAGCAATCCCCCCATCATCAGCCAGGGCTTGAACGGCTTGCGTTCGACCTGATGGATCGGGGAGCTGAGGTATTGCTCGACTTTCTGCTGGTCTTCGGGGCTCAGGCGACTGGGCATGGGCGGCCTCCGTTTGTAATGCCGAGCATTCTAGTCGGGCTTGGTTACCCTCTCAATGCGCAGCGGCACGAATGACCGTTGCGTCATAGTCCGACCCCCATGTCGAGCAGCACGGTGCGGCCAAGATTGCCACGCAGGAAGTCGGGGGCGTCGCTATGGGCGAACAGGACTCGGGCGTAGGTCGGGCCCACCACCGAGAGCGAGCGCCAACCCTGGCGCAGGAACTCCGTTGGCGGCGGAAAGGGGGTATTGAAGTCCGGCGTTTCGCGCTTGAGGCTGACGAAGGCGAGCAGGTCCAGTTCGCGCGGGTCGATGCCGCGCTCGCTGTAGTTGTGTGCCTTCTTCCGCAGCGTCGGCGCAAGACGCGCCTGCAGCTCTGCACAGGGGATGCGGCGTGGGCGCTGCTCGCGGCGGATCAACTGGTTGATGCTCTGGGCCGTGCGTCGGCGCAGCAGTTCATCCTTCCACTCCTCGTTGAGTCGGCGGCCCTGGTCGAGGACGAAGAACACCTCGAAGCTGGCCTCGCGAAACAGTACGTCCGGCGGCTGCTGCCTCGGCGCGATGAAGTCCTCCTGCCGATACGGAACCTTCAGCGCCTGCAACAGGCGCCGGCACGCCCAGCACTCCCGTTCCCACTTGCGGGCGTTGGAGAGGAAGTCGTTGGCTTGTTCCGCCTGGCGTGTCAGCAGGCGCAGATAGTCTGATTCGTTCATGCCTTCAGCATAGTTGCTGCGCCCCGGTAGCGGCTGCCGAATCGTCAGGCGGTGACGGGATGGATGCCCGGTGTAGACTGTCGCGTGCCACGAAACCGGGATATCGCCAGCGGTGATCGTTCCCGGTCGTGTTGTTGCGTGAAGGTCTTCTGTTTCATTCCGTCGGAGGTTGAGCGTGAAACGATTGCTGAGCGGTCTGCTGTTTCTGGTGCTGAGCGTGGGCGCACTGGCGCAGGAGGCCGGGCCCGCGACTGGCTGGACTCTGCTGGATCAGTTCGACAAGCCCTATACCGCGGATGCCGACCTGCGGGTGATGCTGATCGCTCGCGACATGGCTGGCTCGAAACTGGTCAAGGCCGCGCTGGATGGCCGCCCCGCTGGGTACCTGGAGGCACGGCACGCCGTGTTCGTGGCGGACATCAGCCGGATGCCGGGCGCCATCTCGTCGATGTTCGCGGTGCCGGCCATGCGCGACTACAGCTATCGCGTGCTGCTCGACCGTGAGGCGCGGGTGGCCAATCGTTTCGATGCCCAGGCCGCCGCCGTGACCTGGCTGCAACTGGAGCAGGGCAAGGTGGTCGCCACCCGCCGCTTCGACTCCGCCGACGCTTTGCGTCAGGCGCTGGAGCGAGACGCGCAGTGATCACCGCGCAACTGCTTTCCGCAGAGACTCTGGAGCTCGGCTGGGCGATCTATCTGCCGCTGGTGGCATTGGCTGCCTGGCGTGCGCCCTGGCTGGAGCTGATCAGCGATTTCCGTCGGCAGCATCTGGTATTCGGCACCATGCTGGCGTTGTTCCTGCTGTGGCTCGTGCGTCGGGATTTCGCCTCGGGGGTGTCCTTCCACTTCATTGGCATGACGGCCGTAACATTGTTGCTGGACTGGCCGCTGGCGATCCTGGTGGGGGTGGTGGCGCAGATCGGTTTGTGCGCCATCGGCCGGCAGGATTGGGCGGCGCTAGGGATCAACGGTGTGCTGCTGGTGTTGATTCCGGTACTCATCACGGAAGTGGCGGCAATGTTCGTCGAGCGTCGACAGCCGCGAAACCTGTTCGTCTATATCTTCTGCTCGGGGTTCTTTCCGGCGGCGTTGGCTGCGCTGTGCAGCCTGTTGCTGGGGCTGGGATTGCTATGGATGGATGGCCTGTTCCCTATGCCGCCCTGGATCGAGGACTTCATTGGCTACCTGTGGCTGATCATGTTTCCAGAGGCGTTCATCAATGGGACCATCGTCACCGGGCTGGTGGTCTTCTATCCCGACTGGCTGGAAACGTTCAATCGCACCCGCTATCTCCAGGCGCCGTGGAAGGATGACGATGAGTCGCGGTGATGCGCGGGCATTGAGGGCGCTCATCGTATTTCGCGTTTGATCCAGGTCAGTTCGGCCTGTCGCTCCGATCGGTGAAGCTGGCCCCCCATTTCCAAGGAGATCGTCGATGAGCATTCACAGCTGGGCCGAAGAGCGCCTGCAGGAGTTGCTGGTCGAGGCCGAGGCGGCGGGCCAGGACCCGCAACTGACGGTGCGCGCGCTGCTCAGCGCGGTGGTGCGGGCCAATGCCCAGGTGCGCACGCAGGAGGACCTGGGCCATGAGCTGCACTTCCTCGCCGACAATCTTGACGAGGATCGCGACTACGCCTTCATGCGCCCCTGAATGAAAAGGCCCGCATCTGCGGGCCTTTTGGTGTGCGGGCTCAGTGTCCGCGAGGCGGGTTGTCGAGGTCGCCGGAGAACAGCTCGTCCTCGAGGCTGTCGCCTGGAATGGCGTGTTCTTCTGCGGCCCAGGCGCCAAGGTCGATAAGCTTGCAACGGTGCGAGCAGAAGGGACGGAACTCGCTCTTCGCGCTCCACTCCACGGGCGCGCCGCAGGTGGGGCACTCCACAGTCAGGGGTTGGCTCATGGTTGTCCTCCACGCAGGCCTAGATAGAACTGATGCAGACGCTCGACCTGCTGGTGCAGGTGTTCGAGGTCGCCATCGTTGAGCAGCACGTCATGCGCGTGCTTGATTCGGTCTTCGCGAGCGGCCTGTGCCTTGAGAATCGCGCGGACCTGTCCTTCGGACACCGAATCCCGGCGCATGGTGCGTTCCAGTTGCAGGTGCTCCGGGGTATCCACCACCAGGACGCGCTGGGTCAGCCGATGCTGCCCGGACTCCACCAGTAGCGGCGACACCAGAATGGCGTAGGGCGATTCCGCCCGGGCGAGGTTGGCGACGATCTCCTCGCCGATCAGCGGGTGCAACAGCCGTTCGAGCCAGCGCCGCTCATCTTCGGACTGGAAAATGCGCTCGCGCAGTGCCCCACGGTTGAGTTGGCCGTCTGGCAGCAGCACGCCTTCGCCGAAGCGATCCACGATCTTCGCGAGGGCCGGGCGGCCGGGTTCGACCACCCAACGTGCGGCGTGGTCGGCATCCACCATGTGGATACCCAGCGTGGAAAAGTGTTCGGCGGCGGCGCTCTTGCCGCTACCGATGCCGCCGGTGAGGCCCAGGATCCAGGGTTTCATCGCTCTCCTTCTTGCCGACTCCAGCGGCCGTCAATACGCGCCGAGGGGATTCGACGCAGGAGAAGGCTAGTGGAAACCGGCGAACTGCAGATAGGTCGCGGTTATTTGATCACCCCAGAGCAGCGCAATCCAGCCGGCGATGGCCAGATAGGGGCCAAAGGGGATCGGCGTACTGGTTTCCGCGTTGCGCAGTCGCAGGGTGATCACCCCCAGCACCGCACCCACCAGCGACGACAGCAGGATGGTCAGCGGCAGTACTTGCCAGCCGCCCCAGGCGCCGATCATGGCCAGCAACTTGAAGTCGCCGTAGCCCATGCCTTCCTTACCGGTGACCAGCTTGAACAGCCAGTACACCGACCACAGGCTCATGTAGCCGATCACTGCGCCCCACAGGGCATCGCCTAGGCTGGTGAACAGGCCGAAATGGTTGGCGATCAGCCCGACCCATAGCAGCGGCAGCACCAGCACATCGGGCAGCAATTGGTGATCGACATCGATCATGCTCATCGCCAGCAGCCCCCAGCCGAGCAGCAGCATCGCGCCGGCCTGCCAACCGAAACCGTAATGCCAGGCGATGAAGCCGGACAGCAGGGCGCAGGCAACTTCGATCAGTGGGTAACGCTTGCTGATCGGTGCCTTGCAGGATGAGCACTTGCCGCGTAATGCCAGATAGCTGAGAACCGGAATGTTTTCCCAGGCGCGAATCTGGTGTCCGCAATGCGGGCACTGGGAGTGCGGCAGGACCAGGTTGTAAGTGGTGCGAGGTCCAGGTTCAGGCAGGTCCAGCGCTTCACGGGCCTGTTGTTGCCACTCCAGCTTCAGCATCTGCGGCAGGCGATGGATGACCACGTTGAGGAAACTGCCCACCAGCAGACCGAGGAGGGCGGCGCATAAAACAAAGGCCAGCGGGGTGCTGGCCAGGAACTCTGTTACCGGCATGGTTTATACGACGTTGCCCAGTTGGAAGATCGGCAGGTACATGGCGATGATCAGGCCGCCGACCAGCACACCGAGGATGGCCATGATCATGGGCTCCATCAGGGTGGTCAGGTTATCCACGGCGTTATCGACTTCTTCTTCGTAGTAGCTGGCTACCTTGCCCAGCATCGAGTCCAGCGAGCCGGACTCTTCACCGATAGCCGCCATCTGAATGGCCATGCTCGGGAAGACGCCAGTGGTGCGCATGGAGAAGTTCAGTTGTGTACCGGAGGAAACGTCCTGCTTGATACGCTGGACGGCATTGCGGAAGACCACGTTGCCAGTGGCGCCGGCCACGGAATCCAGTGCTTCCACCAGTGGTACGCCGGCGGCGAACGTCGTGGAAAGCGTGCGCGCATAACGAGCGATGGCGGACTTGTAGAGAATCTGGCCGACGATGGGCAGCTTCAGGATCGAGCGGTCGACTGCGTCGCGGAACTTCTCGGAGCGCTTGTGAAATTCCTTGAATCCAAAGACGAACGCCACAAGGCCGATCAGCACGATGTACCACCACTCCTGCAATGCCTCGGAGAGGTGAATGACCATCATGGTGAAGGCGGGAAGTTCGGCGCCGAAGTTGGAGAATACCGACTGGAACTGGGGAACCACTTTGATCAGCAGGATGGCCGAAACGATCACGGCGACGATGATCACCGCAATGGGGTAGGTCATCGCCTTCTTGATCTTCGCCTTCAGCGACTCGGTCTTTTCCTTGTAGGTCGCTACCCGGTCGAGCAGCGTTTCCAGTGCACCGGACTGTTCGCCCGCGTCCACCAGGTTGCAATACAGGTCGTCGAAATACTGGGGCTTCTTGCGCAGCGAGTTCGCCAGACTGTTACCGGCGGCTACCTCGTTCTTGACCTCTTCGACCAGCTTGCGCATGTTCGGGTTGTCGAAGCCCTCGCCAATGATGTCGAACGACTGCAGCAACGGTACGCCGGAGGCCATCATAGTGGACATCTGCCGGGTGAACAGGGCGATGTCCATCGGCTTGATCTTCTTGCCCGCGCTGAAGAGGGACACCCCCTTCTTGCGTACCTTGGTCGGATTGATGCCCTGCTTGCGAAGCTGGGCCTTGACCAGCATCTGGTTGGTGCCGGAAAGCTCCCCTTTGATCTTCCCGCCCTTTCTATCGGTGCCTTCCCACAGGAAAACACTCGTTTTTAATGCTTTTTCCGCCATGGATTAATCCTTGGTCACGCGGTTGACTTCTTCGAGGCTGGTAATGCCTTGCATGGCTTTCATCAGGCCCGAAGTGCGCAGATCATTGAAGCCTTCTTTGCGGGCTTGTTCCGCGATCTGAATGGAGTTGCCTTCTTCCATGATAATTCGCTGCAGTGGGGGAGTGTTTTTAACCACTTCATAAATACCCACTCGACCTTTATAGCCGCCCTTGCAGTTTTCACATCCAACCGGCGCATAAAGCTTGAATGTGCCGATAGCGCTTTCCGGGAAACCTTCATGCAGTAATGTTTCCCGTGGCACGTCGTGTTCTTTCTTGCAGTGCGGGCAGAGTTTGCGTGCCAGACGCTGGGCGATGATGAGGTTGACCGAAGTGGCCAGGTTGAACGCGGCGACACCCATGTTCAGCAGGCGCGTGAGCGTTTCCGCGGCGCTGTTGGTGTGCAGCGTGGACATCACCATGTGCCCTGTCTGCGCTGCTTTGATCGCGATTTCGGCGGTCTCCAGGTCACGGATCTCACCGACCATGATGACGTCCGGGTCCTGGCGCAGGAACGCACGCAGCGCCTGGGAGAAGTCCATGCCCTGACGCGGATTGACGTTCACCTGGTTGATGCCCTCGAGGTTGATCTCGACGGGGTCTTCGGCAGTGGAAATGTTGATGTCGGGGGTGTTGAGGATGTTGATGCCTGTGTAGAGCGAAACGGTCTTGCCCGAACCGGTCGGGCCGGTCACCAGGATCATGCCTTGCGGCTGTTTCAGCGCTTCGAGGTAGAGCTGCTTCTGGCTCTCTTCATAACCCAGCGCATCGATCCCCATTTGTGCGCTGGAGGAGTCGAGGATCCGCATCACGATCTTCTCGCCCCACAACGTGGGCATGGTATTGACGCGGAAGTCGATGGATTTGCTCTTCGAGACGCGCATCTTGATCCGGCCATCCTGGGGCTTGCGGCGCTCGGAGATGTCGAGGCCCGCCATGACCTTCAGGCGCGCGGAGATTCGGCTGGCCAACTGGATCGGCGGCTTGGCGACCTCGTGCAGCATGCCGTCGGTACGGAAGCGCACACGGTAGATCTTCTCGTAGGGTTCGAAGTGGAGGTCGGAAGAGCCGCCCTTGATTGCATCGAGCAGCATCTTGTTGACGAAGCGCACCACCGGAGCGTCATCGGCGCTATCGCCGCCGACATCCTCCTTGGGCTCGGCGTCGCCGCTTTCGATGTCCAGGCCGTCCAGATCGACGTCGCCTAGATCGTCGAGTCCGCCCGAAGCACTTTCAAAGACCTTCTCGATGGCATCGCCGAGCTTGTCATCTTCGACCAGGATCGCTTCGGTGGTCAGCCCCGTACTGAACTGAACGTCGGTGATGGCCTGGTGGTTGGTCGGGTCGGACAGGCCGACGAACAACTTGTTGCCCCGGCGCCACAGCGGCAGGACCCGGTGCTGGCGAATCAGCTTTTCGCTGACCAGCTCCTTGGGGATGCTTTCCCGGTCCAGACTGCTCAGGTCGCAGAAGGCAACGCCGAACTGTTCGGCTGCAAGCTCTGTCAGCGGCCGGCTCTTCACCAGTTTGTTCTGGACCAGGTAGGTCACCAGCGACAGCTTGTTGCGTTGGGCCTGCAATTGGGCCTGTTGCGCACTCTTTTCATCGAGCAGTTGCGATTGCACCAACTGGCGGGCAAGGCCGGACAGGACGACTTGATCGTTCATCGGAGATAAGCCAGGAAAGTAATTCTGTGCCTTATATCCTAGTTGGCCGTAGGAGCCAAATCAGCACCGGAGCGCTGCCCAAAAGTGTCACTTCCTGCGGAATTTTCATCTTTATCTTGTGGGAAGTTTCCGTAAAGCCCGCAGAATCGAGCGTAAGAAGATTGGCATGGATGATGCTTTCCTACTCTTCAGGTCCTAAGACCTTTTCTATAAACCTGGAGAGAAATATGAAAGCTCAAAAAGGCTTTACTCTTATCGAACTGATGATCGTGGTTGCGATCATCGGTATTCTGGCCGCCATCGCTATCCCGCAATACCAGAACTACGTTGCCCGTTCCCAGGTTGCCCGTGTGGTTTCTGAAGCTGGCTCCCTGAAAACTGCTGTTGAAACCTGCACCCTGGAGTCCAAGACCACCGTTGGTACTGGCTCTGGCGAGTGTGATCCTACTGCCACCGGTTCCAACCTGATTACCGGTGCGTCGCAGGTCAACGCGCAACTGGCCGCCGGTACTGGCGTTCCGTTCGTGACCGTTGGTACTGCTGCTGCTGACGCTACTATCGTTGCAAATTTCGGCGGCAATGCTTCCCCGGTCCTCACCGGCACGAACGTTACCTGGACTCGTAACCGTCAGACTGGAACTTGGGTCTGCACCACCACTGCTCCGGCCAATCTGCGTCCGAGCGGTTGCTCTGCTTCGTCCTGATAACTCGGGATATGGACAAAAAGGCCGATTCGTCGGCCTTTTTGTTTGTCCGGCCCCATTGAAATTGCTGCGGTACGATGATGGTTGCCAAGCGAATTGATCTCGCTGCTGTTGCGCTACTGGTGTTGCTGGTAATCCTCCCAAACCTGGTCTGGTGGTACCGGGCAGGCTGGGTTGAGGCAGGACAAGCCGGTCTGCTCCCGGCGATCCTTATAGTCTTCTTCCTGCTGGCGCTGGTCCCTCGCTTCTGGGTGGCTGCCTGCGTATTGCTGCCATTCCTCATCCTGTCGCCACTGGAGTCGCTGTACATCGGCGCGTACGGACGCCCGAGCACCCAGCATGTGGCGGCGATTCTTGCCGAGACCTCTTACTCCGAGGTGGCCAATTTCCTTTCGGGCAAGCTGTTGTCCGTGCTGCTCGGGCTCTGCGTAAGCATGGCTGCGTCGATCCTCGTCATCCGCCGGCTTTATCTCAGCAAGCTTTGCTTCCCGCTGCGTATCCGTGCGCTGATATTGGTGGGAGGGGCTTCTGCGTTCGTCATGGTAGGCGGAGCGGAGGCCTGGTACGGCCAGTTCGATATTGCCCGAGCCAATGTCATGGGGAGCGGGGATACGTTTCTCGAACGGCGCAGTTCCCCCGCCGCAGAAGTATTCCAGGACTCCTACCCGATTGGCGTGCCGCTGAGGCTGCGCAAGTTCTTTGCCGAACGCCAGATCATGCGTGACCTGGAAGCCAAGCTGGCCTCCTTCCATTTCGGCGCCGCACAACAGCCATCTCGCCAGGCGCGAGAGGTCTATGTGCTGGTGATCGGCGAGACCGGCCGCCCCGATCGCTGGGAGCTGAATGGCTACTCCCGACCAACCAATCCCGAGTTGCGCGGCGAGCCCGATGTAGTCAGTTTCCGCAACATGACGACCCCCTGGGCCTGGACTTCGATGTCCGTGCCCGCGATCCTGACGCGCAAGCCCGCTGGTGATGGGCGCTTCTTCTTCCCGGAAAAGTCCCTCATTACCGCTTTCCGCGAAGCGGGGTTCCGCACCTACTGGCTGTCCACCCAGAGCCCGCTGGGCGAGCATGACAGTTCCATCGCGCTGCACGCCCATGAGGCGGATGTCGTGCGCTTCCTCAATCCGGCCGACTACAAGGCATCGGGGTTGCACGATGGCGTATTGCTGTCCGCCATGTCGGATGTGCTGGCCAGGAACGAGCCCAAGCAGTTGATCGTGCTGCATACGCTGGGCGGGCATTTCAACTATGCCGATCGCTACCCGCGCGAGTTCGAGCGATTCACTCCCGCGATGGGGAGTGGAATTGCGGTCAACTTCAGCCGCAAGGACAAGTTGGTCATGAATAACGCCTACGACAACTCGGTGCTCTATACCGACCATGTTCTGGCCGGCGCGATCAAGCAGTTGCAGCAGGCCGATCTGATGGCGAGCCTGCTGTACATCGCGGACCACGGTGAAGTGTTGTACGACGGGGACTGTTCCGAGAATGGCCACGGCTACAACACGGTCTTCGACTTCAGAACCGCATCGATCTGGTGGGCGTCGCCGAAGTACAAGGAAGCATTTCCCGATTTCCTGAATGCCGCCCGTTCACGTCGGGATGCTCCGCTGGCTACTTACAATGTCTTCTATTCAATGCTGGACCTGGCCGGTATCCGGATTCCGGATTTCGATTCCAGCAAAAGCCTGTTCAATTCCCAATGGCGCGCTTACCCACGGCCTACCCAGGCGGGGGTCGATTTTGACGATTCAATCGAGGACGGTGCATGTCGGACGTTAAAGCCAAGGCCCCGGTAGATTTCCTGAGTCTGCTGTTTCTGTTATCCGGTCTTTCGGCACTGATTTACCAGGTGGCCTGGCAGCGCATCCTGTTCGCGGTCTTTGGCGCCGATATCCAGTCCGTCACCATCGTCGTGTCGGCCTTCATGCTGGGGCTGGGCACTGGCGCGCTGGCGGGTGGTGTGTTGGCCGACAGGTTTCCGCGCAAGGCCCTTCTGCTGTTCGCCCTGTGCGAGCTGGGTATCGGTGGCTACGGTCTGCTGAGCTCGGCGTTGATGCACGGTGCCGGCGATCTTTTCGCTGTGCAGGGGCTGGGGGTGATCGCCACGGTCAACTTCCTGCTGGTGCTGATCCCCGCGACGCTCATGGGCGGCACGCTGCCGATCCTGGTGCGCCATGTTGCCAAGCTGTGGGGCAATGTTGGCGAGGCTACCGGGCAGATGTATTCCGCCAATACTTTCGGCGCTGCGCTGGGGGCTGTGCTGTGCGGTTTTGTGCTGCTGAACTATCTGACACTCAGCCAGGTGATCCTGCTGGCTGGTGCGGTCAACTTCGCGGTGGCGATCGTGTCGATGGTGTTCCTTAGGAGTGACAAGTGAAAGCGACTGCATGGATGCTGGCGTTCGCGGCAGGCTTCATGAGCCTGAGTGTCGAGATTCTGTGGGTCCGCCTGATCGGTTTCGCCCACTTTGGGGTTCCGCAGGCATTTGCGTTCGTTCTTGTGGTGTTCCTGGCCGGCGTGGCGCTGGGTGCCGTGCTGGGCAAGCGCTTCTGTACGGGGCATGAGCGCGCGCTTGGCGCGGCGGGCGTGGCTCTGTTGCTGGCCGGTGCGATCGACATCGCCACGCCGTGGCTGATCGCCGCGAGCATCGCCGGCCCCTTCGCATTCCTCGCGAAGGTCGTGCTGATTCTGAGTTCCGCGGCGCTGAAGGCAGTGGCCTTCCCGATCGCGCACCACCTGGGGTCGAGCGATGCCGGGGGCAAGCTCGGTCGCTCGCTGTCGCGCGTCTACTTTTTCAACATCATCGGCTCGACCCTGGGGCCGATCGTGTTCGGCTTCTTCCTGCTCGATTTCATTTCCCTGCAGGCCGGCTTCACCGTGATCGGCCTGTTCTGTGTCGCTGTCGGGGCATTGCTGGTTGCGCGTCTGCGGGCGGCGTATGTCTTCTATCCGTTGGCAGGGTTGGCGGTCGTCGCATCGTTCCTGGTCGATCACAAGTCCAGCCATCTGGTCAGAGTTATGGCCGGGGAGGGGGATGCCCTGAAGGTTCACTATGTGGTGGAAAACCGGCAGGGGATCATTCATACGACGGAAGGTGAGTCCGCAGCCGAGGGCGACGCTGTTTTCGGCGGCAATGTATACGACGGCCGCACCAACGTAGACCTGCTGGTGAACAGTAACCGGATTGACCGCGCCTATCTGCTGACCTCGCTGACCCAGGCGCCGAAGAACATCCTGGTCCTGGGGCTGAGCACCGGGGCATGGACGCGAGTGGTCTCCGCCATTCCTGGTGTCGAGCGCATCGATGTGGTCGAAATCAACCCGGGCTACCTGGAGCTGATCAAGCGCTACCCGAGCGTCAGCCCGCTGCTCGACGACAAGCGCGTATCCATCCACATCGACGATGGGCGTCGCTGGCTCAAGCGGAACCCAGGGGCTCGTTACGACCTGGTGGTGATGAACACATCCTTCCACTGGCGCGCGAACAGCACGAACCTGCTGTCCCGGAACTTCTTGCAGGAGCTCAAGGGGCACATGACGCCCCAGGCGATCCTGGCCTTCAACTCCACGCGTTCTCCCGATGTGCTGGAAACTGCGGCCAATGTCTTCCCGCACGCTTACCGCTGGATGAACTTTATCTACTGTGCCGACTTTGACTTCCGTGAGCCGGGCGCCGATGTGCAGCGGCAGAGGCTGGCGCAACTGAGCCTGGAGGGTCGTCCGCTGCTGGACTTCAGCCGTGAGCGCGACAGGCAGGCACTGGCGGCGATGAGGGCTCAGCAATTCGAAACGGTGGATCAGGTGGCGGCCAAGACTGGCCGGCCGCTGGAGATCATCACCGACGACAACATGATCACCGAATACAAATATGGGATGGGGTTCTAGCCTGGTCCCGGCTCGGTTGAGTTCCTATAGTGGTTTTGATAGTTTACGCGGCGCTTCACAGCGTTACGGGCTGGCGGTATCGATCGTGGCGGCCCTGCAATCTCAGCCGGTGTAGCTCAGTCGGTAGAGCAGCTCATTCGTAATGAGAAGGTCGGGGGTTCGATTCCTCTTACCGGCACCATCTTCAACAAGAAGCCCCGCTTTCGAGCGGGGCTTCTTGTTTTCCGCGAGTCAGTTTTCCGCGTAGCCGTTGGGGTTGTGGTGCTGCCAGTTCCAGGCGTCGCGGCACATGTCGTCGATGCCGCGGATGGCGCTCCAGCGGAGTTCGCGAATCGCAAGGTCCGGAGCGGCGTGGTAGCTCGCCACGTCGCCGGGGCGGCGTTCGAGGAACTGCAGCGGCAGTTCGCGGCCGCAGGCTCTTTCATAGGCACGGATGATTTCCAGGACGCTATAGCCGCGCCCGGTCCCCAGGTTGAAAACTCGGGCTCCATCTGCTCTGTCCAGCCAACGCAGTGCGCAGAGATGGGCGCTGGCCAGATCGCAGACATGCAGATAGTCGCGCACGCCTGTGCCGTCCGGAGTGGGGTAGTCGCTGCCGAACACGCGGATGTAAGGCTGCTTGCCGGTGGCGACCTGGGATACATAGGGCATCAGGTTGTTGGGCGTACCATTGGGGTGCTCGCCAATCTCGCCGCTGGCGTGGGCGCCTACCGGGTTGAAATAGCGCAGTATGGCGATCTTCCACTGTGGGTCGGCGTGGGCGATATCCTTCAGCGCGAGCTCCGCCATCAGCTTCGAACGTCCATAGGGGCTGGCAGGGGCGGTCGGGGCGCTCTCGTGGATCGGGCTTTCGGCTGCCAGGCCGTAGACGGTAGCCGAAGAGCTGTAGATCAGCCGCTTCACTCCGTGGCGCTGCATCACCTCGCACAGGGGAAGGGTGCCGGTGAAGTTGTTCTGGTAGTAGCTGATGGGGTAGGCGACCGACTCGGCGACGGACTTCAGGCCGGCGAGGTGGATGACCGCTTCGATTCGATGTTCGTCGAAGAGTCGCTCCAGCGTGGCTTCGTCGCGTACATCGCCTTTGACGAAAGGGATCCGCTTGCCGGTGAGCCGCTCGATGCGCTGGAGCGGGGTAGGGGTGCTGTTGCACAGGTTGTCGAGCGCGATCGGCGTGAACCCCTGCTCGACCAGCTCCATGCAGATGTGGGAGCCGATGTAGCCGCAGCCACCGGTCAAAAGAATCTTGCTCGTCATGATTTGCCGCTATTTCTCCAGGGCCGATTCGGCAGCCTCCGAATTCTCTCAGAGGCGCGTTGTTCGGCCCTATGCGGCGCGGCGTGATTGATTTGGCAAATCTGCGAGCGGTGCTTACAGGGCCAGTCGCATCGACAGGTCGAGTGCCTTGACGTCCTTGGTCAGGGTGCCAATGGAGATGTAGTCCACGCCAGTCTCGGCGATGGTCCGCAGGGTCGTCTCGGTGATGCCGCCGGAGGCTTCCAGCTTGGCGCGGCCAGCCGTCAGGGCGACAGCGGTGCGCATATCGTCGAGGCTCAGTTCGTCGAGCATGATGATGTCTGCGCGTGCCTCCAGGGCCTGGCGCAGTTCGGCGAGGTCTTCCACTTCGACCTCCACCGGCTTGCCCGGTGCGATGCGATGGGCGGCGGCGATGGCCTCGGCAATACCGCCACAGGCGGCGATGTGGTTTTCCTTGATCAAGAAGGCGTCGTACAAGCCGATACGGTGGTTATGGCAGCCGCCGCAGGTGATCGCGTACTTCTGCGCCAGGCGCAGGCCGGGCAGCGTCTTGCGGGTGTCGAGCAGCTTCACGCCGGTGCCGCCCACGAGGTCGGCGTAATGACGGGCGCGGGTCGCAGTGCCGGAGAGCAGTTGCAGGAAATTGAGCGCGCTGCGTTCGCCGGTGAGCAATGCGCGGGCCGGGCCTTCGAGGGTGAACAGGGTCTGGTCGGCCTCGACCCGGTCGCCATCCTTTACCTGCCACGTTACTCGCACACGCGGGTCGACCTGGCGGAACACCTCATCGACCCAGGCGCTGCCGGCGATGGTGGCGTTCTCGCGAGTGATGATGCGTGCGGAGGCGTCGCGCTCGGCGGGGATCAGTTGGGCAGTGATGTCGCCGCTGCCGACGTCTTCGGCCAATGCGGCGCGGACGTTGGCCTGAATTTCCCCGGAAAGCTCGGCGAGGGTGAGGTTCGGCATGGCTGGCTCCTGTTCGCAGTGCCGGGATTATACGGACGGCGGGGGCTTGCGGGTATCGACCGATGTTTTTGCCCGCAACGGGCGTCTGTCGGACAGACGGCATGTGGTTAGATGTGAAATTCTTCAAGAATGCGAGAAATGCCTCTTGGTTGTGTAAGAAGCTTCCCTATAATGACGTTGAAAATTTCCGCTTTTTGACGCCACAAATTTGACGTTACGGATGACGCCACGATGACTGCTGGTGCCGCCAGCAAGCCCGGCCAGGGCCTGACGGCAGGAGACTTGCGATGCAGAACGACGCGAATGTAGTGCCGCTGAACAAGTCGGCTCCCGAACAGTCGCCGAATTCGTTCGCCGGGCGTCTGCCTGCGGCGCTGGTCAGCGTGCGCGACAAGGTCGCCGTGCAGTTGCGTCATGCGATGCAGGCGTTGTTCGACAATGCCGACGATACCCTGTTCGAGATGGCCGACCGTGCCTCCAACAACGCCGAACAGAGTTCCTATTTCGAAGCCATGCGCGACCTGCGCCTCAAGCGCAAGAGTATCGAGCGTGGCTTCCTGCAAAAAGTTTTCGAGCAGTTCGCCAACCTCAACCAGTACGAGATCGGCAAAGCTCCCTCGTTGGACAGCGTTTCCTACGACAACCTCACCCTGGTTCAGAACGACGAGCTGGAAGAGGCCGTAGCGCTGGACGCAATGGTCGCCAAGGTGATGAGCCGCGACGGCGTGGCCCTGGCGCATCTCACTACGCGCTTCAACACGCTGGTCAGCAAGAAGGTAGAGGACAAAAGCAACCCGCTGGGGCCGCGCATGCTGTGCGAGGCGTTCCTCGAGGCGTGCCGCGGACTGGGTGTGGAGATCAAGGTCAAGCTGATCATCCTCAAACTGTTCGAGAAGTATGTGCTGGCCGATGCCGAGCACCTCTACGCTGAGGCCAACCAGACCCTGGTTTCCCTGGGCGTACTGCCAGAGCTCAAGTCCGTGCCATTGCGTCGTCCGCCGCAGCGCACCGCGCCTGCCCAGGCTGGCGCCGCCGCATCTTCCGCCGAAGCGGTGGAACAGGGCTCGGCCACGCAGCACGTGGATAGCGACGCCCAGGCCGCTTTCGCAGCTCTGCGCGACCTGCTCTCCCAGGTGCGTGGCAGCGCCATCGCACCGAGCCGCGCGGTGCCTGCCGATGCGGTCCCGATCACCAGCAATGACCTGATGCGCCTGCTCTCGCACCTGCAGTCGCACCTGCCGGCGCAGAGCATCGACGAGATCGATGTGCGTCAGCACCTCGATCATCTGCTTACCCGCGTCAGCAACAAGAGTGGCCGCTCCCGCGTAGTGGGCCAGGTGGACGAGGACGTCATCAACCTCGTTTCCATGCTGTTCGAATTCATTCTCGATGACCGCACCCTGCCGGACTCTCTGAAAGCGCTGATTGGCCGCATGCAGATCCCTATGCTCAAGGTTGCGGTGCTGGACAAGACCTTCTTCAGCCGTGGCAGCCACCCGGCCCGTCGCCTGCTCAACGAGATCGCTTCGGCGGCGCTCGGCTGGGGCGAGCAGACCGACGTTCAGCGCGACACCCTATATCAGAAGATCGAGCAGGTGGTAATGCGCCTGCTGAATGATTTCGTCGACGATCCTGCGATCTTCTCCGAACTTCTCGACGATTTCATCGCCTTCACCGGCGATGAGCGCCGTCGCAGCGACCTTCTCGAACAGCGCACCCGCGATGCCGAGGAAGGCCGCGCCCGCGCCGAGCTGGCCCGCCAGGACGTCGAGCGCGTGCTCAACGATCGTCTGCTGGGCCGCACGCTGCCGGAAGTGGTAGTGCGCCTGCTGCAGGAAGCCTGGAGCAAGGTGCTGCTGCTGACCTGCCTCAAGCACGGCACCACCTCCAGCGAATGGGACGCGGCGCTGGCCACGATGGACGACCTGATCTGGAGCGTGGAGCCCCACGAAGATCCGGATTCCCGTCTGCGCCTGCTGGAAATGGTGCCGCAACTGCTCAAGTCCCTGCGTGAGGGCCTGGCCGCCGCGGCTCTCGATCCGTTCTCCACGGGTGAGTTCTTCAGTCGCCTGGAAGGGCTGCATGTGCAGGCATTCCAGCGCTACAAGCAGGCCGAGGAAGTGCCGGCCGACGAGGCGGATGACCTGCCGCTGCTCGACGAGTCGCCGGATGCCCCGGTTGCCGTCGCGCCACAAGCCGCCATGATGGCGGTGGTCGAGGAGATCGTCCTCGCCGCTCCCGGCGAAGCGCGGGTGGCCGAGCCGGAAGAAGTGTTCGCCGATGATGACGAGTCGCTGCGCAAGGTCGACGACCTGCGAGTCGGTAGCTGGGTGGAAATCCAGGAAGACGAAGAGCACAAGCTGCGTTGCAAGCTGGCCGCGGTGATCCGCCCGAGCGGCCGCTATATCTTCGTCAACCGCACCGGCATGAAGGTGCTGGAAAAGACCCGCATGGGCCTGGCCCTGGAGTTCCGCCGCAACGCTGTGCGCCTGCTCGACGATGCCCTGCTGTTCGACCGCGCGCTGGAGTCGGTGATCGGCAACCTGCGCCGCCTGAAGAACGCGTGATCGTGCCGCGCCTCACCGGCGCGGCGGCTGTGCGAGTTCAATTCCCCGGACGGCTGCTTTAGAGTGGGGTTCTGTAAAGGAGCCTCCATGCAGCTCGATCCCCGTACCGGCTGGTGCGATGACGCCCAGCACTGTCCCTCGCCGAACTTCAACGCCCGCCCGGAGGGCGAAGTGGTGTCGTTGCTGGTGATTCACAACATCAGCCTGCCGCCCGGCCAGTTCGGCACCCGCAAGGTTCAGGCGTTCTTCCGGAATTGCCTCGACGCCTGCGAGCATCCCTATTTCGAAAGCATCGCCGCCATGACGGTATCGGCGCACTTCCTGATCGAGCGCGATGGCTCGCTGTTCCAGTTCGTTTCCTGCAACGACCGCGCCTGGCACGCCGGTGTATCGCGCTTCGACGGCCGGGAGAATTGCAACGACTTTTCCATCGGCATCGAACTGGAGGGCACCGACTGCGATCCCTACAGCGATCGCCAGTACGAGGTGCTGGCACGCCTGACCCGGCAATTGATGACGTGTTACCCCGCGATCACCCCGGCGCGCATCCAGGGGCACTGCGATATCGCGCCCGAACGCAAGACCGATCCTGGCGAGGCGTTCGACTGGACGCGCTATTTCACAGCCATCGGAGCTGAGGAGTCGATATGAGTTTCCTGGTGCTGTTGCTGGTACTGCTGGTCGAGAAGTTTTCCTCCTGGCGCGCGCGCCTGCAGCGCGACGGTCTCTGGCTCGGCTGGCTGGACACGGTGGGCGGTGTGCCGGCGCTGGTGGCGCGGCCGTGGCTTGGCCTGTTGGTGGCAGTGCTGCCGCCACTGCTGTTGCTGGCACTGCTGCTGACGATCCTGGAGCCCGTCGCCTATGGGCTGCTGGCGCTTCCCGTACACCTGCTGGTGGTTGTCTGGAGCCTCGGGCGCGGCGACGTGCTGCACGCCATCGGGCCGTTCCGCGACGCCTGGCGGCGGGAAGACGCCCAGGGCGCCTATCACGTCGCCGCACGTGACCTGGGCGTGCAGGCCGACAGCGACGACGAACTGCTGGCCCAGGTCCAGGGCACCCTCGTTTGGCAGGCCTACCAGGCATTCTTCGCAGTGATCTTCTGGTACGCGCTGCTCGGCCCGGTGGCAGCGCTGGCCTACCGTCTGCTCGCCATCGCGGCGGAGCAGGCCAGGCAGCCCGTGCTGCGCGAGCGCGCGCAGCAACTGCGTCACGCCTTCGACTGGCTGCCTGCGCGGGCGCTGGTATTGAGTTTCGCCCTGGTGGGCAATTTCGTGGCTGTCAGCCGCACATTGCTGCACGACCTGCTGGCCTGGGACGTTCCCGCCGCGCGTCTGCTGGCGCGGGCCGGCTACGTTGCCGAAGACTTCAATGAAGGCGGCCTGGGGCCCAAGGGAGTCGCCAGCCTCGATGCGCTGTGGCAACTGCTGGTGCGCTCGGCGGTGCTCTGGTACGCCGCCTTCGCTGTCCGCACGCTGCTGCTCTAAGTGCGGCGCCACACCGGCCAGCAGCCGCTGGTCCGGTGATGGCATTTTAACCTTAAGTTACAGAACTCCCCGCCGATATCAGGTACACAGAAGCCTGTGCGAGCCGTTCCTGCCTGTGACACCCATCACAGGCCGCCACGGTGGGCGCGCGTGCGGTGCGAACCAGTCCAGGGTTCCGCCAGCCATCCCCGACAAGCGACATAACAATAACGGGAACAGGAGACGTCTTTGTGAGGACTGTGCTCTATCCGGCCATCGCGCTGATGAACCGCCTGAGCTTCGGTATGAAGTTCAGCCTGATCAGCGTGCTGTTTTTCCTGCCGATGCTGATCACCAATTTCTATCTGGTGCGTGACTCCTATCGCCAGTTCGTCAGCACCCGCGCCGAGCTGCAGAGCCTGCAGTTGATCGGCAGCGGCCAGCAGATTCGCCGGCAGCTCGAAGCCTACAACGATCTGTTGCAGATCAACGGCGTACTGGGCCAGTCCAACAAGGGCGGAGGCCTGGACTCACGCATCGGTCAGTTGCACAAGGACCTTCAGGGACAGATCGGCGCGTTGCAGCCGGTCACCCAGGACGCCGAGCAGATCGCCGAATTCAACGCCAAGCGCGACGAACTACTCAGCGGCCTGAGAGCCGTCGAGACCGAAGGCTCGCTGCAGAGCAAGGCGGCGATGGCCGGGCGTCTGCTCAGCGGGATTCAGGTCTTCAACAAGCTGCTGGTATCTCAGGGCGGCCTGAGCCAGGACGACGCTCGTGACGTTCGCCAACTGGCCGAACTGATCACCTCGACCACCCCACACGTCACCGAGACCCTCAGCCAGGGCCGTACCATCGGTGCCAGCGCGCTTGGCCAGGGCTTCCTCAATTCCTCTTCCAGCGCAAGATTCGACGACCTGCTGCAGGAGCTGGAGAAACTTCACGCCGAGTACAGCCTGAAGCTGCAGGACGCCCTGGGTGGCAGCGCCGCCGCGCAGGCAGCCCTGGCGGCCGATGCCGAGGCCAGCCGCGAAACGCTCAAGAGCCTGGGCAAGCTGTTCGAAGACAAGGTGGTAATGGCCGACACCCTCGACATGCCGTGGTCCGATTTCTACGAGCAGGTCAGCAAGGCGATGGACAAGACCTACCGCCTCGACGACCGGGTGCTGTCGTTCGTCGACGGCGCCCTGCAGGAGCGCCTGGCGAGCAAGCAGCGGCAGATGGTGCTGCTGGTGGCCGCCTTGCTGGTGGTATTCCTCGCCATCGTCTACCTCTACGGCGGCTTCTACGTGTCTACCCGCACTACCCTCAAGAATCTCGGGCGGATGATGGAGCGCGTCGCCGCTGGCGATATGACAGTCAGCTTCCGTGCCCAGAGCCGGGACGAGCTGGGCGATCTGGGCGAGGCCTTCAACCAGACCGTGGCGAAGATCCACGACCTGATCGAGCAGGTCGGCCGCACCGTCACCGAGGTGGAGCGGCAGACCGTACGTGTCGAGTCGGTTTCCGCCGAGAGCAACCAGGCGGTGGCCGGCCAGCGCAACCAGATCGAGCAGGTCGCCACTGCGATGAACCAGATGGCCGCAACCGCGCAGGAGGTCGCGCGCAGCGCCGCCGTGGCGGTGGGCAGCGCGCAGAACGTCAACCAGGAAACCGCCAGCGGCCGTGCCCTGGTGGAGTCGCAGGTAGGCAGTATCCAGCGTCTGGCCGGCGAGATCGACGAGTCGGTGGAGGTGATCAATCAACTGGCGGCCGATAGCGCTTCGATCAGCCGCGTGCTGGACGTGATCAAGGGCATCGCCGAGCAGACCAACCTGCTGGCGCTCAACGCTGCCATCGAGGCGGCGCGGGCGGGCGAGCAGGGCCGTGGCTTCGCCGTGGTGGCCGATGAAGTGCGGACCCTGGCCAAGCGCACCCAGCAGTCCACCGAGGAAATCGAGCAGATGATTGCCCGCCTGCAGAACGGCGTGGGCGCGGCGGTGAAGGCGATGGGCAGCAGCCACCAGACCGCTGACGGCACCGTCAGCCAGTCGGCGCGGGTACAGCAGGCGCTGGAGAACATCCTCCAGGCGGTTGGCGCCATCGTCGACCAGAACCAGCAGATCGCCGCCGCCGCCGAGCAGCAGACAGCGGTTGCCCACGATATCGACCAGAACATCGTCGAAATCAACCAGGCTGGCGAACGCACGGCCGAGGGCGCGAGCGCCACCGAGCGTGCCAGCCGCGAGCTCGCCGGGCAGGTCGTCGAGCTCAAGCGCCTGATCGGGGCGTTCCGGGTCTAGAGGGTTTCGCCAGCAGGCCGGTGCCCGTGGGTCGCAAGGATGCACCCCATCTCACGGGCACCGGCTTGTCGGTGAATTCACAACGGCGCCACGGAGGCGAAGCCGATCGGCTCGGGCCGCCGCTTCACGTCCAGCCGAACAGCTCCATCGCATTGCGTGTACTGGCACTGGCCAGTTCCTCCGGCGCGATGCCCTTCAGCTCGGCCAGCGCCACGCAGATGTCCGGCAGGTGCTCCGGGCTGTTGCGCATGCCGGGATACATCGCCGGCGCCATGTCCGGTGCATCGGTTTCCAGCACGATCGACTCCAGCGGAATCTCCGGCACCACCTTGCGCAGGCGATTGGCCTGTGGCCAGGTCGGTGCGCCCCCCAGGCCCAGGCGGAAGCCCAGCTTGAGGTACTCGCGGGCTTCCTCGCGGCTGCCGGCGAAGGCGTGGACGATGCCCTGGCGGGCAGGCCTGTAGCGCTTGAGCGTGGCGATCACCGCCGCGTGGGAACGGCGCACGTGCAGCAGTACCGGCAGTTCGAAGTCGATGGCGGCGCGCAACTGGTCTTCGAAGACCGCCTGCTGGCCATCGCGGTCGAGGTCTTCCAGGTAATAGTCCAGGCCGATCTCGCCCACCGCGCAGAGCTTGTGCTGGCCGGCCAGGCGCTCCAGCCACTCGCGCAGCGCTGCCAGGTGCTCTGGGCGATGGCGTGCCAGGTAGATCGGATGCAGGCCCAGGGCGGCGTAGAGGTCCGGCTCCCGCTCAGCCAGCGCCCAGACATCCTCCCAGTTCTCACGGAAGACTCCGAGCAGCACCTGACGAATCACCCCGCGCTCACGGCTGCGCCGCAACACCGCCTGACGATCCCCGGCGAAGTCCGGGCAGTCGAGATGGTTGTGGGTGTCGATCAGTTGCATGGGGTCACTCCGTGCGCAGCTTGAGGTTGCGCGCAATGGGGTGGACGCCTGGCGTATAGGTGTTGTGCTCGATGGCATCCAGCGCGAGGTCCAGGGCGCGCTCGGCGATCAGCGCATGCTGCTGGGAAATCGCGTTGACCTTCAGCGGCACGAAGTCCAGCAGTTGGGTATCGCCGAAGGTTGCCAGGCGCAGGTTCTCCGGCCAGCCGTCGGGTAGCGCCTGGAGCACGTCGAAGACACCTTCGAGCAGTACATAGGACGTAGTGATCAGAGCGTCGGGCAGGCTGCCCTGGCTCACCAGCAGATCCTCCATCAGCCTTCGGCCGCAGTTGCGGCTGAAGGTTTCGCCGTGCTCCACCAGAACCTGGCCCTGGAAGTCGCGCAGCGCACTGCGGAAGCCGGCGGCACGTTCCTGGCTGATGATCAGCTCGGGCCTCGCGCCGAGCAGGGCGATGCTGCGCGGCGCCGGCTTCAGCAGGCTGGCAGTGAGGCGCTGGCTGGCATCGCGGTCGTCGCTGACCACCGAGCAGAAGCGTTGTGGGTCGAGCTGACGGTCCACCGCGACCACTGGTACGCCGTCGGCCTGCAGGCGGGCGTGGCTGTCGTCGCCGCTGGGCAGGCAACTGGCGACGATCAGCGCGTCGCAGCGCCGGGCGCGGAACAGGTTGAGCACCTGGCGCTCGGTGTCCGGCTCGTCGTCCGAGCAGGCGATCAGCAACTGGTAGCCGCGCGCGCGGGCACCCTGTTCGAGCAGCTTGGCGAGCTTGGCGTAGCTGGGGTTCTCAAGGTCCGGCAGGATGAAGCCGAGCGTGCGGGTCTGGCCACGGCGCAGGCTGGCGGCCTGCTGGTCCGGTTGGTAGCCGTGCTCTTCGATCACCGCGCGCACGCGCTCCACCGTGGCGGCGCTGATGCGTCGCTGCACGGCCTTGCCGTTGATCACATAGCTGGCGGTGGTGACCGAAACACCGGCCAGGCGGGCGATATCACTGAGTTTCAACGCAATGGGCTACCGACAATTGGGGGCTTCAAGGATCACGCATTATCGAGTAACGTGCCAGTCTCAAAAGGTGAAACGATTCAGCATCGGGCGTGGCGCACTGCCTGGCCGCCGCTCTCACGCCGGTTACTTCTAAGCTGATCACCGTACAAGCGGAAAACCGCCCCAACCGCCGGCACGCAATAACGCCGACGAGGAGAACGCGATGCTCGAATTGAACGCGCAGTTGGTCCACATGGGCCAGCGCGCCGCCGACAAGCAGGCTGCCCTGGCCATGCTCGGCGCGGTCCTTGAAGGCGACGGCCTGGTCGCCGCCGGTTATCTCGCCGGCTTGCAGGCCCGTGAGGCACAAGGCTCCACCTACCTGGGCCAGGGCATCGCGATTCCCCACGGCACCCCGGACACGCGCCATCTGGTGCGGCACACCGGCGTGCGCCTGATGCACTTCCCCGAGGGCGTGGCCTGGGGGGACGGTCAGGTGGTGTACCTGGCCATCGCCATCGCCGCGAAATCCGACGAACACCTGCGCCTGCTGCAACTGCTGACCCGTGCCCTGGGCGATGGCGACATGGCTGATGCGCTGCGCCGGGCCGACAGCCCCGATGCCGTGCTGCGCCTTCTCGGTGGCGCGCCACAGGCGCTGCTGCTGGATGCGCAACTGGTCGGCCTGGACGTGGCCGCCGAAGACTTCGACGAACTCACCCTGCTCGCGGCCCGGCGCCTGAAGAAGGCCGGCTGCGTGGTGCCCGGTTTCGCCGCCGCCCTGCACGACGGCGAGGCGTTGCCCCTGGGCGAGGGCCTGTGGTGGCTGCACAGCGACGAATGCGTCGTGCGCCCGGGGCTCGCCTTCGTAACGCCGCAGCGCGAGCTGAGCCACGCCGGCCAGCCTGTGCGCGGCCTGTTCTGCCTGGCCAGGCAGGGGGACGCACATGATGCGATGCTCGCGCGCCTGGGCGATCTGCTGGTGGATGGCCGCGCCGCCGAACTGGTGCGCGCCACCTCCTGCCGCAGCGTGCTGGAGGCGCTGGGCGGCGAGTTGCCGGTGGATTGGCCGAGCCTGCGCGTGCCGCTGGCCAACCCCCACGGACTGCATGCGCGCCCCGCGCAGGTGCTGATGCTGCTGGCGCGGGACTTCAGCGGCGAGATACGCGTGCGTATCGCCGACGAGGGCGGCGCGCCAGTCTCCATCCGCAGCCTGAGCAAGCTGCTCAGCCTCGGTGCGCGGCGCGGGCAGGTACTGGAGTTCTTCGCCGAGCCGGAAATTGCCGAGGACGCACTGGCCGCCGTTCGCCGGGCGGTGGAAGACGGTCTGGGCGAGGCAGTCGAGCCGCTGCCGGAACACCCCGAGCCGATTGCCGCTGAGGCGGAGCAGGGCGAGCCGGCGGCACCCCGTGCGCCCGAAGCCGGCAGCCGGCTGCAGGCTGTGGCAGCTTCGCCCGGCATTGCCAGCGGGCCAGCTTATCTGCAAGTGGTGCGGCGCTTCGAGTTCGCCGAGCGCGGCGAGTCGCCCGAAGTGGAGAGCCAGCGCCTGGACGACGCTCGGCAGGCGATTTCCGCCGAGATCGATGTGCTGGTGGAGCGCACCCGGGTTACGGCGATCCGCGACATCTTCGTCACGCACCAGGCGCTGCTGGAAGACCCGGAACTGGCCGACGAAGTGCAGGCGCTCCTGATTGAGGGCGCCAGCGCCGAGGCGGCCTGGAGCCAGGTGATCGAGCGTGCCGCCAGCCAGCAGGAAGCATTGCGCGACGCCCTGCTGGCCGAGCGCGCGGCGGACCTGCGGGATATCGGCCGGCGGGTGTTGGCCTACCTGTGCGGCGATCTGGGCGCGGTAGTCCCCGAGCGGCCCTACATCCTGGTGATGGACGAAGTCGGCCCGTCCGATGTGGCGCGCCTCGACCGCGAGCGCGTGGCGGGCATTCTCACCGCGCGTGGCGGTGCGACCTCGCACAGCGCGATCATCGCCCGCGCCTTGGGCATTCCCGCCCTGGTGGGAGCCGGCGAGGCGGTACTGGCGCTGGCGCCGGACACCATCCTGCTGCTCGATGGCGACCGCGGCGAATTGATGATTGCGCCCAGCGCCGAGTCATTGGCCGAAGCCGAACGCCAGCGCGCCCGACGCCGTCGCCGTGCCGAACAGGCCGAGGCGCGGCGCCATGAGGCAGCGCTGACCCGTGATGGCCACGCGGTGGAAGTCTGCGCCAACCTCGGCGATACCGCCGGCACGTCGGCCGCGCTGGAACTGGGGGCGGAAGGCGTTGGCCTGCTGCGCACCGAATTCGTGTTCATGGACAACCCGCAGGCGCCGGACCAGGCGACCCAGGAAAGTGAGTACCGCAGCGTGATCGATGCCCTTGGCGGGCGCCCGCTGGTGGTGCGCACCCTCGATGTGGGCGGCGACAAGCCGCTGCCCTATTGGCCGGTTCCGGAGGAGGAGAACCCGTTCCTCGGCGTGCGCGGCATCCGCCTGACCCTGCAGCGTCCGCAGATCCTGCGCACACAATTGCGCGCGCTGCTGGTGGCCGCCGCCGGCCGGCCGCTGCGCATCATGTTCCCGATGGTCGGGCAGGTGGATGAGTGGCGGCAGGCCCGCGACCTGACCCTGGAGCTCTGTGCCGAGCTGGGCGGAGCGCACGAGGTGCAGCTCGGCATCATGGTCGAAGTACCGTCGGCGGCTTTGCTCGCGCCGGTGCTGGCGCGCGAGGTGGATTTCTTCAGCATCGGCACCAACGACCTGACGCAGTACGCGCTGGCCATCGATCGCGGTCACCCGACGCTGTCGGCCCAGGCCGATGGCCTGCATCCGGCGGTGCTGCAACTGATCGACATGACCGTCCGCGCCGCCCACGCCAATGGTAAGTGGGTGGGCGTCTGTGGCGAGCTGGCGGCGGATGCCCAGGCCGTGCCGCTGCTGGTCGGGCTGGGAGTGGACGAGTTGAGCGTATCGGCGCGCAGCATCCCGCTGGTCAAGGCGCGGGTCCGCGAGATAGACCTGCCGCTCGCCCGTGAACTGGCCAGCGCCGCACTGGCCCTGGGCTCCGCGAGCGAGGTGCGCGAGAGCGTCGCCCGCGCGCTGCCGGAGGTGAACTGATGGCCCGGATTCTCACGGTGACGCTCAACCCGGCGCTGGACCTGACCGTGCGCCTGCCGCACCTGGACGTCGGTGAAGTGAACCGCAGCGAATCGGTGCTGGTGCAGGCAGCGGGCAAGGGGCTGAATGTCGCCCAGGTCCTTGCCGACCTGGGCCACCACCTGACCGTCACCGGATTCCTAGGTGCGGATAACGCTCCGCCATTCGACGCACTGTTCCGCCGGCGCGGCTTCGTCGATGCGTTCGTCCGCGTGCCGGGCGAGACGCGCAGCAACATCAAGCTGGCCGAAGTCACGGGACGCATCACCGATATCAACGGCCCCGGCCCGCTGGTGAGCGGGGCGCAGCAGGATGCGCTGCTGGACCGTCTCGACCTGATCAGCGCCGATTTCGAGGTCGCGGTGGTGGCCGGCAGCCTGCCGCGCGGTATCGAGCCGCAGTGGCTGTGCGAGTTGCTGCAGCGCTTGAAGAGCCGTGGTCTGAAGGTCGCCTTCGATTGCAGCGGCGCGGCATTGCGCGCCGGCATCGAGGCAGGCCCGTGGCTGATCAAGCCCAATGACCAGGAGCTGGGTGAGGCCTGTGGGCAACTGGCCGGCAGCGACGCCGAAACGGCCGCGCAGGTCGAGTCGCTGCGTGCGCGGGGAATCGAGCAGGTAGTGCTGTCCCAGGGCGCCGATGGCGTGCGTTGGTTCGGCCCGCAAGGCACCTGGCAGGCGCTGCCGCCGGCAGTGGATGTGGCCAGCACCGTGGGCGCGGGCGATTCGCTGCTCGCCGGCATGCTGCACGGCCTGCTCTGCGGCTGGCCCGCCGAGCGCGTGTTGCGGCACGCCACGGCAGTGGCGGCGCTGGCGGTTACCCAGTTCGACTTCGGCATAGGCGATGCGCAGCGCCTGAGCCGCATCGAAGACGGCGTGCAGGTCCGGGCCCTGGCCTGACCCGCGCCGCATCCAGAACGACAAGAGGCTATGACGATGAACCTTGCCCTTATCACGGCCTGCCCCAACGGCCAGATCACCAGTGTGCTCAGCGCGCGCCTTTTGCGCGCCGCCGCCGAGCGCCTGGGCTGGTCGGTTTGCGTCGAGCAGCGCGATCCGCAGCATCCGGAGCGGTGCCTCGCCGACGGTCAGGTCGCGGCGGCCGACTGGGTACTGGTGGTAAGTGCGCAACCGCTGGATCTCTCACGCTTCGTCGGCAAGCGCCTGTTGCAGGCGCGCCCGTCAGAGGCACTGGCCGATCCGTCGGCGTTCCTCCAGCGCGCCGCCCAGGAGGCCACCCTATGGCGCGGTGACGAACAGTCGACACCGCCCCTGGCCGAGGGGCAGCCGGCACGGCTGGTGGCGGTGACCGCCTGCCCCACCGGGGTGGCGCACACCTTCATGGCCGCCGAGGCGTTGCAGCAGGCGGCGCAGCAACTGGGCTACGACTTCAAGGTGGAAACCCAGGGTTCGGTCGGCGCGCGCAATTCGCTTTCGGCACAGGATATCGCGGCAGCCGACGTGGTGCTGCTGGCGGCGGACATCGAGGTGAACCCCGAACGTTTCGCCGGCAAGCGCATCTTCCGCTGCGGCACCGGCGTTGCACTGAAGCAACCGCAGGAAACCTTGCGGCGCGCGTTGGCCGAAGGACGCGAGGAAGCCGGCGCTACGAACAGCCCCGCCAGGGCAGGCAACGAAGCGCACGGGGTCTACAAGCACCTGCTGACCGGTGTGTCGTTCATGTTGCCGATGGTGGTCGCCGGTGGCCTGCTGATCGCCTTGTCGTTTGTCTTCGGGCTGAATCCTCCGCCGGGCAGTTTCGCCGCGGAGCTCAAATCGATTGGCGATACCGCATTCATGCTGATGGTGCCGATGCTCGCCGGCTACATCGCCTGGTCCATCGCCGATCGCCCGGGACTGGCGCCGGGCATGATCGGCGGGTTGCTGGCGAGCACGCTGGGCGCGGGCTTCCTCGGCGGCATCGTCGCCGGCCTGCTGGCCGGCTATTGCGCGCGGGCCATCGCGCAATGGGTTCCGCTGCCCGACAGCGTGTCGGCGCTCAAGCCGATCCTGATCATCCCGCTCCTGGCCAGCCTGTTCACCGGCCTGGTGATGGTCTACGTGGTGGGCTCGCCAGTGGCGGCGATGATGCACTCGCTGACCGACTTCCTCGCGGGCATGGGCACCACCAATGCCATCCTGCTCGGGTTGCTGCTGGGCGGGATGATGTGCGTTGACCTGGGCGGACCGATCAACAAGGCGGCGTACGCCTTCTCGGTCGGCCTGCTCGCGTCGCAGAGCTCCGCGCCGATGGCGGCGGTGATGGCCGGCGGCATGGTCCCGCCGATCGGCATGGGCATCGCCACGCTGCTGGCCCGACGCAAGTTCGCCCAGAGCGAGCGCGAGGCCGGCAAGGCTGCCCTGGTGCTCGGGCTGTGTTTCATTTCCGAGGGCGCGATCCCGTTCGCCGCCAAGGATCCGCTGCGGGTGATCCCGGCGAGCATTGTCGGTGGCGCGTTGACCGGTGCGCTGTCGATGCTGTTCGGCTGCAAGCTGCTTGCGCCTCACGGCGGGTTGTTCGTGCTGCTGATCCCCAACGCGATGAATCACGCATTGCTCTACCTCCTGGCGATTGCCGGTGGCAGCGTGGTGACCGGCGTGCTGTACGCGCTGCTCAGACGATCGGAGGCTGCACCGATGATGGTGTTGGGCGAGCAGGCGCCGGGCAAGGCGTGAGAACCCGCAGGTTCGCAGGCCGCTCGATGGGTATCGCCGCTCCCGCGAAAGCGCCCCTGCCGGAGTCGAAGCGAGCCATAGCCGCAGGATGGGGGAGCGCAGCGATACCCATCAACAGGGTTGTGTGCCGCTCGCGGCGCTCCAAGCCGCCCCGCGCGTGCAAGGGGGCGAGGGTACGAGGCGCCGGGTCAGGCGTTGCGTTGCCTGTGCGGCTCCCGCGCCGTTTCGGCGGCCGGCACGGGTAGGCGGTGCGAGTCGCCACGTCCCATCGGGAAGTACTCGAAACCGTGGCGAGCCATGCGTTCGGGGTCGAAGAGGTTGCGGCCGTCGAAGATCACCGGTGCTTTCAGGCGGCTTGCCAGGAGTTCGAAGTCCGGTGCCTTGAACTGTTGCCATTCGGTGCAGATCACCAGAGCGTCGGCGCCGCCCAGGGTGGCCTCCGGTGTCCCCATCAGGGCCAGTCGCTCATCGTGGCCGTACAGGCGCTGGGCCTCCGGCATGGCCTCCGGGTCGAAGGCGCGCACTTGCGCGCCGGCTGCCCAGAGCGCCTCCATCAGCGTACGGCTGGGAGCGTCGCGCATGTCGTCGGTGTTGGGCTTGAACGACAGTCCCCAGAGCGCGAAGGTGCGCCCCGCCAACTGGCCGTCGAAGTAACGGTGGATGCGCTGGAACAGCTTGTTCTTCTGCCGCGCATTCACTGCCTCCACGGCGCGCAGCAGGTCGTTCGAGCAGTCCACCTCGCTGGCGCTCTGGATCAGCGCCTGCACATCCTTGGGGAAGCAGGAGCCGCCGTAGCCGCAGCCGGGGTAGATGAAGTGGTAGCCGATGCGCGGGTCGGCGCCCATGCCCTGGCGCACGGCCTCGATGTCGGCGCCCATGTGCTCGGCCAGTTCGGCGATCTGGTTGATGAAGCTGATCTTGGTCGCCAGCATGCAGTTGGCCGCGTATTTGGTCAGTTCGGCGCTGCGCAGATTCATGCTGATGATGCGGTCGTGGTTGCGGTTGAACGGCGCGTAGATCTCGCGCATGGTGTCCAGTACTTCCGGACGCTCGCAGCCAACGACGATACGGTCGGGCTTGCGGCAGTCGGCCAGCGCCGAGCCTTCCTTGAGGAATTCGGGGTTGGAGACGATATCGAATTCCAGCGTGCGGCCGAGACCGCCGAGCACCTGTTGCAGGTGTGCCTTGATACGGTCGCCGGTGCCCACCGGAACGGTGGATTTCTCGACGATGATCACCGGCTGGTGGCGATGGTGGGCAATGCTCTCGGCCACGGCGAAGACCGCGCTCAGGTCGGCCGAGCCATCTGCGCTGGGCGGCGTGCCGACGGCGATGAACTGCACCAGCCCGTGGGCGGCGGCGACCGCTGGGTCGCTGGTGAAGTGCAGGCGGCCGGCTTCCAGGTTTTCCTTCACCAGCTCCGCGAGGCCGGGTTCGTAGATGCTGATCTGGCCGCGCTGGAGCTTGGCGATCTTGGCTTCGTCGATATCCATGCAGACGACGTCGTGGCCGACCTCGGCCATGACTGCGGCCTGGACGAGGCCGACGTAGCCGATTCCGAATACGCTGATTTTCATGCTGTGTTTTCCGGTGATGTATCAGGGGCGCTCGGTGGGCGCCGGGGGTGTTGCGTGATCGGTGGCGGGGCGTGCGGCGCGGGGCGTGTTGATGAGCATGACGCCGGCGATCACCAGGCCGACGCCCAGTGTGCGCGACAGGTTCAGCGGTTCGCCCAGGCCCGGTAGCCAGGCGGCTCCGAGGTAGACCAGGGCATAGCTCAGGCTGAGCAGCGAATAGGCACGGCTCAGTGGCAGGTGGTTGAGTGCGACCAGCCAGCAGAGCATCGACAGGGCATAGCCCAGCACCGCGCCGCCAAGTACCAGCAGCGCGGCGATGTCGAGGTTCGGCAGAGAGCCGAGCCACTGCAGCGGGGCGGGCAGGCGCGTCATGCTCCAGCGCATGCCCAGTTGTGCGCTGCTGACCAGCAGCACACTGCCCAGCGCCAGCACGACACCGCGTGTGGTGTTCATGACTGTAGCCCCAGCAGGGCGACGCCAGCGACGATCAGCGCAACGCCGCACCAGTGGCGCAGATCGATGCGCTCGTGGAACAGCACACCGGCGGCAAGGGTCACCAGTACGAAGTTCAGGCTGAGCATCGGATAGGCCACGCCCACGTCCAGGTGTTGCAGCAGCACCAGCCAGAGCAGCAGGCTGCCGCCCAGGCAGGCGATGGCCAGCACCAGCCACGGCGAGAAAAGTTTGGCGGGCAGGCTGAGTTGGCGTCCGCGCCAGCTTTCCACGGCGAGCTTCTGCGAGATCTGCCCCAGACAGGTCAGCAGGCAGACGCTGGCCAGCAGCGCGGCGATCACTGCGTGGCCTTCGGAATCAGCAGGACCACCAGGTGATTCTGCCGGTAGCTGATGGCGTCCCTGGGCATTCTCGCCAGGTCCTGTTCGTCGCTCGCGCTGTTGACCCGCAGCAGCACGCCGATGCTGCCTTCGCTGCGCGCCCTGGCGATCCAGCCGTCGACTTCCTTGAGCGTCAGGCTGCGTCCGGCACCTTCCGGGTAGCCGATGCCGTACTTCAGTTCACCGACGGTGTTGAGCAGAGTGACGTCGGCGCGACCAGTGCGCCACGCCAGTGCGGTGGCCGCACCCAGGTCGTTGCTCAGCAGGCTGTTGGCGTTGCGCAGTTCGTCCAGATGTTCGAGGACGAACTGGTCGGGCATCTTGCTGTTGACCAGGCGCTTGGGCAAGGCGGTGGGCACCAGTGCCACCAGTATCCACAGGGCGAAGGCCGGAGCGGCCCACAGTTGCGTCGGGCGCAGCAGTTGCAGGGCCCCGCAGACCAGCCAGACGATGCAGGCCAGCCCCACCAGCAGCACGCTGGGAGTTTCGCCCTTGTACAGCGGATGGCGCAGTTGCAGGACGACAAGGGCGATCAGCGCGACTACGCCGACCGCCAGGTTGAGAGCGCCGCTCAGCCGCAGCATGCGCTGGCGTCCGTGTTGCAGCGCGTCGGCCAGGCTGTCCGCCATCAGCAGGGCGAGCGGAGCGAAGCACGGCATGATGTACGTCGGCAGCTTGCCCTTGGCCAGGCTGAAGAAGAGGAACGGCATGGCGAACCAGAGCACCAGGAAGCCCAGCCGGGGGTCGCGCAGGCCGGTGAAGCCGCGCCGCAGCGCCGGGATTATGAGCACCGCCCAGGGCATCGCGGTGGCGAACAGCAGCGGCACGAAGAACCAGAAGGGCCGACCGTGCTGTGCGTCGTCGCCAGCGAAGCGGCGGATGTGCTCATGCCAGAAGAAGAAGTTCCAGAAGTCCGGCTCGCGGGCGTGGATCATCAGTGCCCACGGCAGGCTGACCAGGGCTGCGACCAGCACCGCGAGCGGGCCATAGGCCAGTAGCTGGCGCAGGCGGCCGTGCAGGATGGCGTAGGGCAGGGAGACAATCACCGGCAGCAGGAGGGCCAGGAACCCCTTGGTCATGAATCCCATGCCGCAGGCGACGCCGAGCAGCGCCCAGGCTGACAGGCGGCCGCGCGTCGTTGCTGCGTCGAAAGCGAACCAGACGGACACAAGGCTGAGGTTCACCCAGAGGGTGAACTGCGGATCGAGGTTGCTGTAGCCGGCCTGCCCGGCGATCAGCGCGAAGCTGCCGTAGAGCAGCGCGGCGGCCCAGGTACGGCGCGGGTCGCTCCACATCCGGCGGGCGACCAGCAGCACCAGCAGGGTGCTCAGTGCCGTTACCAGCGCCGAAGCGAAGCGTACGCCGAACAGGTTTTCGCCGAACAGCGCCTGGCTCGCGGCGATCATCCAGTAGCCGGCGATGGGTTTCTCGAAGTAGCGCAGCCCCAGCAGATGCGGCGATACCCAGTCGCCGCTCTGCAGCATGCCCTGGGTGATTTGCGCATTGCGGGTTTCGTCGGGGATCCACAGACCGTGGAAACACAGCGGTAACAGGATGCAGAGGATGAACGCGGCAAGCAGCGTCGGATAGGCAAGACGCTTCATGCCCGTTGCACCCCCAGCCAGCCGTCGCGGCCGGCCAGTTGACCACGCACCAGGTGCGCGGCGGGAAGCGACGCGGGGTCGGAGGGCAGCAGTTCCCCGAGGGTATGGAAACGTATATCGCGCTGGCGGGCGCGTTCGAGCAACTGGCGGAAATCGTTGGCCATGAGAATCCCTTCCACTTCGGCGTGGGCGGTATAGACGTTCAGCGCTCCTTCGCGGAAGCGGCTGAGGATGAAGTCATTGAAGTCGGCTGCCTGCAACTGCGGGCCCACCACTTCGTCGAAGGTTGGCATATCCACCGGAATCTGCGGTGTGCCGAGGCGACCGTCGGCCAGCACCGGGCGGAACAGCGAGTTTCCGCGACAGTCGCTGTTGTAGCGGAAGCCGAAGCTTTCCTTGGCTTCGATCACCTGCTCGTCAGCGCGCCAGCCGGCGGCGGCGGAGCATTCCACCGGCTGCCCGAGGATATCGCTCAGAGTATCGACGCCAAGGCGGATCTGCTCCACCAACTGGCGCGATGGCCAGCGTCCGGCGTTGGCCTGCCAGCCGTGGTGGTCCCAAGCGTGCAGGCCGATCTCGTGGCCGGCGAACCAGGCGCGCCGCATGAGGTGGCCCAGGTCACGGCCGATGGGGCGGCCCGGCCAGGCGGTACCGGCCAGCAGGATGTCCCAGCCATACAGCCCGGCGGCGTTGGAGCGCAGCATCTTCCACAGGAACTGCGGCCGTATCAGGCGCCACAGGTGGCGGCCCATGTTGTCCGGGCCGACGCTGAAGAAGAAGGTTGCCTTGATGCCGGCTTCGTCGAGGATGTCCAGTAGACGCGGCACCCCGTCACGGGTGCCGCGGTAGGTATCCACATCGATGCGAAGTCCTGCCTGCATCACGCGATGCTTTTCAGCGGCAGGGCATGAGGTACGCCACCGGAGCGTTCGGCGAGCGCTTCGCGCAGGAAGAAGTCCAGTGTCTTGCCGATGGTTTCGGACAGCTCCACGCTCGGCTGCCAGTCCAGCAGGCGGCGGGCGTTTTCGATGCTTGGCTTGCGGTGCGAGACGTCCTGGTAGCCGTCGCCGTAGAAGCTGCGGCTTTCCACCTCGCGGAAGCCGGCGAAGGGCGGGAAGTTGTTGCGCAGCGGATGCGCCTCGAACTGGCGCAGCAGCTCTTCGCCGAGCTGGCGGATGCTTGCTTCGTTGTCCGGGTTGCCGATGTTGATGATCTGCCCGTCGCAGCGTTCGCCGTCGTTGTCGATGATGCGCGCCAGTGCCTCGATGCCGTCGTCGACGTCGGTGAAGCAGCGTTTCTGCGCCCCGCCATCCACCAGGCGGATCGGCGTGCCCTCCACCAGGTGCAGGATCAGTTGGGTGATCGCGCGTGAGCTGCCGATGCGTGCGGAGTCGAGGCGGTCCAGGCGCGGACCCATCCAGTTGAACGGACGGAACAGGGTGAAGCGCAGGCCCTTCTGGCCGTACGCCCAGATCACCCGGTCGAGCAGTTGCTTGGAGACCGAGTAGATCCAGCGCTGCTTGTTGATGGGGCCGACCACGAGGTTGGAGCGGTCCTCGTCGAAGTTCGCATCGGCGCACATGCCGTACACTTCGGAGGTGGACGGGAAGATCACGCGCTTGTTGTATTTCACGCAGTAGCGTACGAGCTTGAGGTTTTCCTCGAAGTCCAGTTCGAATACACGCAGCGGGTTGCGGGTGTATTCGATCGGAGTGGCGATGGCCACCAGCGGCAGCACCACGTCGCACTTCTTGATGTGGTACTCGATCCACTCGGTGTGAATGCTGATGTCGCCTTCGACGAAGTGGAAGTCCGGGTTGCTCTTCAGGCGCTCGATGGCGTCGGAGCCGATGTCCAGGCCGTACACCTCGTAGTTGCCATCGCGCAGCAGACGCTCGGACAGGTGATTGCCGATGAAACCGTTGACACCGAGAATCAGCACGCGGGTCTTGCGCTTGGCCTTGCGCGGCGCGCCGTGCAGGCGCGAGCCTTCCACCAGGCCCATTTCGCGGGCCAGTTGGCTGCCTGCGAGGAACAGGCCGGCATCGCCCTGCTGGCCGGAGAGGATTTCCAGGGAGTCTTCACCGCAGGCGATGCGCAGCGGATCGATGGCCAGTACCGAGCCAGGCTCGCGGCCGCCGTTGCCGGCCACCACGCGGGAGCTCCAGACGATCAGCTTGCGCTCGCCGACCGGGGCGAAGGCTCCGGGATAGGGCTGGGTGACTGCGCGCACCAGGTTGTGCAGTTCACGCGCCGGGCGCTGCCAGTCGATGAGGCCGTCGGCGGGAGTGCGGCGGCCGAAGTAGCTGGCGCGGGACTCGTCCTGGGCCACTTCCTGCAGTTCGCCGCGGGCCAGTTTCGGCAGTGCGTCGGCCAGTAGTTCGCGGGCCGCCTGGCGCAGCTTGCCGTGGAGGATCAGGGCGGTGTCGTCCGGGGCGATTGCCACGCGCTGCTGGGCGGCGATGGCGCCGGCATCGGCGCGCTTGACCATGCGGTGCAGGGTGACGCCGGTCTCGGTTTCGCCGTTGACCAGCACCCAGTTGGCCGGTGCGCGGCCACGGTAGCGCGGCAGCAGCGAGCCATGCAGGTTGTAGGCGCCGCTGGAGGCGCAGGCCAGCAGTTCTTCGCTGAGCAGGTTGCGGTAGTAGAACGAGAAGATGAATTGCGGCTGCATTTCGCGGATACGCGCCACCCACAGCGGATGGTTGACGTCCTCCGGGGCGTGCACGGCGATGCCGTGGCGCGCGCAGAGTTGCGCCACCGAGCCGTAGAAACGGTTTTCCTTGGGATCGTCGGCGTGGGTGAACACGGCGTCGATCCGGTAGCCGGCTTCGATGAGCGCCTCGATGCCGGCGCAGCCGATATCGTGGTAGGCGAAAACGATGGTCTGCTGGGTCATGGCTGGATGGACTCGAGAGGGGCAGGGGAAACTGCGGGACGGTTTTCCAGAGCGCTGCGGGTACGCACGATGCGCTCGATGAAGAAGCGGGGGCGCGCGCGCACGTCGTTGTACATGCGGCCCAGGTACTCGCCGAGCAGGCCCATGCCGACCAGTTGCACGCCGGTGAAGGTGAACAGCACGGCGAACAGGACGAACACGCCGTGGCCAGCCCAGGCGGCGCCGAACATCAGGCGCAGGGTGAGCAGCAGCAGGGCGAAGCAGAAACCGGCCACCGCCATCGCGCCCCCCACCAGCGAGAGCAGGCGCAGCGGCGTGGTGGTCATGCAGGTGACGAGGTCGAACATCAGGTTGATCAGGCGCATGAAGTCGTACTTCGACTCGCCATGTTCGCGTTCGGCGTGGCCGACCAGGATTTCGGTGGTGTGGCGGGCGAAGCTGTTGGCCAGGATCGGGATGAAGGTGCTGCGCTCGCGGCAGGCCAGCATCGCCTTGACGATGCTGGCGCGATAGGCGCGCAACATGCAGCCGTAGTCGCTCATGGCGACGCCGGTGGAGCGCTGTACGGCAAGGTTGATCAGTTTCGACGGCCAGCGGCGCAGTGCCGAGTCCTGGCGCTTCTGGCGCACGCTGCCTACCACGTCGTAGCCCAGCGCGGCCTGTTCGACCAGGCGCGGGATTTCTTCCGGCGGGTTCTGCAGGTCGGCGTCGAGGGTGATGATCAGGTCGCCACGGCATTCCTCGAAGCCGGCCATGATTGCCGCATGCTGGCCGTAGTTACGGTTGAGGATCACGGCCACGACGCGACTGCCAGGGGCCTCGGCGGCCTCCAGAAGCAGGTCGGCGGAGCGGTCGCGGCTGCCGTCGTCGATCAGGATGATCTCGTAGTCGCGGCCCAGCGAGTCGCAGGCAGTGGTGGTGCGGCGCAGCAGCTCGGGCAGGCTTTCCTCTTCGTTGTAGACCGGAATGACGATGGACACGCGGTTGATCGGATAGGGTTTCACGATGGCGTCACCGGGTGATGGTTTCGATGGCATCCACCACGCGGTCGAGATCGCCGGTGGTCATGTCAGGGAACAGGGGGATGGAGCACAGGCGCGCCGAGTTCCATTCGGTCTCGGGCAGGCTGACGTCGGGGAAGCGCTGGCGGTAGTAGCTGTGCAGGTGGCTGCCGATGAAGTGGATGCCGGTGCCGATGCCGCGTTGCTGTAGTGCCTGCATGAAGCCATCGCGGTCGATGCCGCAGCGCTCGGCGTCGATACGCAGGATGAACAGGTGCCAGGCGTGGTGCTGCGGGTAGTCCGGCAGCGCCAGGGGCTCCACCGGCAGGCCGGACAGGCGCTCGTGGTAGGCCGCTGCCAGCTCGGCGCGGCGGGCGTTGATCGCCTCCAGGCGTTCGAGCTGGACCAGCGCGATGGCGGCGTTGATGTCGGTGAGGTTGTACTTGAAGCCGGGTTCGATCACCTGGGCCTGCGGCTTGCGGCCGTGGGTCAGGCGGTCGTAGGCGTCCACGCCCAGACCGTGGAATTTCAGCATGCGCACGCGGTCGGCCAGGGCATCGTTGTCGGTGACGAACATGCCGCCTTCGGCGCAGGTCATGTTCTTGATCGCGTGGAAGGAGAAGATCGCGGTGCCCTGGCTGCCCACCGGGCGCCCCCGGTAGCGGGTGCCGGCGGCATGGGCGGCATCCTCGATCACCACGATGCCGTGGCGCTGGACGAGGGCGTTGATCGGGTCCATGTCGGCGGCGGCGCCGGCATAGTGCACGGGAATGATGGCGCGGGTGCGCGGGGTGATCGCCGCCTCGATGCGCGCCGCGTCGGTCATCAGGGTGTCGCGGTCTACATCCACGAACACCGGTGTCGCGCCCAGCAGGCAGATCATGTTGGCGGTGGACACCCAGGTTTGCGACGGGGTGATGACTTCGTCGCCCGGGCCGATGCCCAGGGCCAGCAGCGCCAGGTGCATGCCGCCAGTGGCCGAGGCGACCGCGATGGCATGGCGGCAGCCGATGGATTCGGCGAAACGTTGCTCCAGCGCCTGGTTTTTCGGCCCGGTGGTGATCCAGCCCGACCGCAGCACCTGATTGACCGCCTGGATTTCCTCCTCGCCGATGCTTGGGCGGGAGAAGGGGAGGAAGTTCGAGTCCATGTTTGGCCAGTAGCTCTCTCAACAAGTATTGGAAATCTAAGTGCCCAATCGTTAAGAACCCGTTAAGTGGGTGTCGTGGAACTGTCGTTCGCCCTCTCCACTCGCCTCGAAACTGTCAATGCCCTGATCTGCAGCAGGGTGTAGAACATTCTGAAAACGACATGCCCAATGTCGGAAAACGCTGTTGAACACTCGTTCATCCTTGGCTATGGTGGCCCCACTATCCGACGCTGAGAATCACTGCCATTCGTCGGGTTTCCGTCATTCGGATGAGGCCTTGCATGCGCTACTCGTCGCTTGTGGACAGGATGGTCGGACCCGGCATTGCTGCCTGGGACATTCACTACGCTGCCATCGCCGCCCAGCGCGCTGGCCAGGACGTCATCATTCTCAGCGTAGGCGATCCCGACTTCGCCACACCGGATTTCATCACCGATGCCGCCGTTGCCTCGCTGCGTGCCGGCGACACTCACTACAGCGACGTAGCCGGCAAGCCGGAGCTGCGCCAGGCGATTGCGGCGCTGCACCAGCGCCGATGCGGGCAGGCGGTGGCGGCGGAGAACGTCATCGTCGTCGCCGGCGCGCAGAACGGCCTGTTCGCCGCCGCGATGTGCCTGCTGGAGCCGGGCGACGAAGTGATCGTCTTCGATCCGGTCTACGTGACCTACGAGGCCACGCTGAAAGCCACCGGCGCGACGCTGGTGCCGGTGCCGACCCGGCCCGCCAACGGCTTTCGTCCCGCTGCCGCCGACCTGGCGGCCGCCATCACTGCTCGCACCAGGGCGATCTTCTTCGCCAATCCGAACAACCCAACGGGTGTCGTGCTTGATCGCGCGGAGCTGTCGGCCATCGCCGAACTGGCGAGTGCCCATGACCTGTGGGTGGTGGTCGATGAGGTGTACGAGGGGCTGACGTTCGAGCGCAAGCACCAGGGATTCGCCGCGCTGCCGGGGATGGCCGAGCGCACCCTGAGTATCGGCAGCCTGTCGAAGTCCCATGCGATGACCGGCTGGCGCGCCGGCTGGATCGTCGCCAACCCGACGCTGGTGAGACACCTGGAAAACCTCGCGCTGAACATGTTCTACGGCCTGCCGGGCTTCGTTCAGGAGGCGGCGCGGGTTGCCGTCGAGCGTCACGACGAGGTGGTGTCGGCGATGCGCGCGGTGTATCGCCGGCGCCGCGACCTGGTGGTCGCTGCGTTGAGCGATTGCCCCCGGGTGAAAGTGCTTTGCCCCGAGGCCGGCATGTTCGTCATGGTGGATGTGCGCGACACCGGCCTGAGCTCGCTGGACTTCGCCTGGCAACTGTTCCGCGCCACCGGCGTTTCGGTACTGGACGCGGCGGCCTTCGGTCCGCAGGCGGAAGGCTTCGTGCGGCTGTCGTTCGGCCTGAGCGACGAGAGCATGGCGGAGGCTTGCGCGCGGATGATCCGCTTCGTCGAGTCACTTCCTGCGGCTGCCGGCCGCGATGCGCCGCGCGCCGATGCCGGTCGCGCAGCGGATCCGCTCCCGCGAGAGCCGCAGGCCGCGAGCAGGCCGGTGATCGAGGTCCGCGATATCCACAAGCGTTTCGGCGACTTCGAGGTGCTCAAGGGCGTGTCGCTGTCGGCTCGCGAGGGCGAGGTGATCTCGCTGATCGGCGCCAGCGGGTCGGGCAAGAGCACGCTGTTGCGCTGCATCAACATGCTGGAGATTCCCAACCAGGGCACGGTCACCGTCAGCGGCGAGACCATCGGCCTTGCGCGCAATCGCCACGGCGAGCCGATGGTGGCCGACCAGAAGCAGCTCACCCGCATCCGTTCGCAACTGGGCATGGTTTTCCAGAGCTTCAATCTGTGGCCGCATCGCACGGTGCTGGAGAACCTGATCGAGGCGCCGACCTTCGTTCTGCACGAGAGCAAGCCCGAGGCCCGCGAGCGCGCCGAGGCGCTGCTCGAACGCGTCGGTCTGGCGGAGAAGCGCCACGAGTATCCGGCCTTTCTTTCCGGTGGGCAGCAGCAGCGCGTCGCCATCGCCCGTGCCCTGGCGGTGCGGCCGAAGGTGATGCTGTTCGACGAGCCGACCTCCGCGCTCGACCCGGAGCTGGTGGGAGAGGTGCTGCGGGTGATCCGCTCGCTGGCGGATGAGGGGCGGACGATGATCCTGGTCACTCACGAAATGGCCTTCGCCCGGGATGTATCGAGCCACGTGGCGTTCCTCCACAAGGGGCTGATCGAAGAGGAGGGCACGCCTGAGGAGGTCTTCTCGCGGCCGCGCAGCGAGCGCTGCCGGCAGTTCGTCAACGCGCACCAGAATCGCTGAGCGATGCCGCGCTGTCGGCGCATCGATGAGCGTGACCCATAACAATCGAAAACAAGGCAGGGGATCACGATGAACAAGAAAGGTCTGTGCAACTGGATGGTGGGTGCGGCGATGCTGGTGGCCGGCGCGACGAGCGCCCACGCCGAGACGATTCGCTTCGCCCTGGCCGCCGAACCCTATCCGCCGTTCTCGCAGAAACAGCCCGATGGTAGTTGGACCGGCTTCGAGCCGGACCTGATTCACAAGGTCTGCGCGCAGATGCAGGCGCAGTGCGAGATCGATGAGGTGGCCTGGGACGGCATCATCCCGGCGCTGCTGGCGAAGAAGATCGACGTGATCTTCAACTCCATGTCCATCACCGACGAGCGCGAGAAGCAGATCGCCTTCAGCCGTCCGTACTACGACACTCCGGTGGCGGTCGCCGCGCCGCAGGCGGTGGATGTGCAGATCAGCCCCGAGGGTCTGAAGGGCAAGACCATTGGCGTGCAGATATCCACCGTCAGCTCCAACTACCTGAAGAAGTACTACGAGAAGATCGCCGATGTGCGCTACTACGACACCCAGGACTCGGTGAACGCCGACCTGGTGGCGGGACGTATCGACCTGATGATGGCCGACGGCATTGCGGTAGCGTCCTTCGTCAAGTCGCCGGATGCCCAGGCCGCTGGCATCGTCAACAAGGGCGAGGTGAAGTACGACCCGGTGTTCGGCCGCGGCGTCGGCGCCGGCCTGCGCAAGGACGACGCCGCTCTCAAGGCGCGGCTCGACGACGCCATCGGCAAACTGCTCGCCAGCGACGATTACAAAGCGCTGTCGGACAAGTACTTCGGCATGAGCGTCGCGCCTAAGCAGTGACTCCGTTGATCGCCTGCGCGCCAGTCATCGTGGCGCGCGGGTGAGACTTCGTCGTGGAGAATGCCATGCAAAGCATCTTCGACCTGATCGGCTTCGGTGCCACCGGCTGGGGCCCGGCGCTACTCAAGGGGCTGCTGGTCACCCTGCAGATTTCCGTCGGCGCCTTCCTGGTCGGCTTGTCGATCGGGCTCGCCGCGGCCAGCGCGAAGATCGGCGGGCCCTGGCCGCTGGCGATGCTGGCGCGCGGCTATACCACGCTGTGCCGCGCGGTGCCTGAGCTGCTGCTGATCCTGCTGCTGTTCTACGTCGGTTCGATGGGGCTCAACCAGTTTTTCGCCTGGCTTGGTTACGGCGAGGTGAAGCTCAACGGCATGGCGGTGGCCGTCGTCGTGCTCGGCCTGGTGCAGGGGGCTTATGCGTCGGAGATATTCCGTGGTGCGATCCAGTCGATTCCCTATGGGCAGATCGAGGCGGCGCGCGCCTATGGCATGCACGGCTTGGGTCTGTTCCGCCGGGTGACTCTGCCGATGATGGCGCCCAACGCACTGGCGGGTATGGCCAACTTGTGGGTCAACCTGATCAAGGACAGCGCGCTGATCAGCGTGGTGGGCACCAACGAGTTGCTCTACACCGCCAAGCAGGCCGCCGGGTCGACTCGGCACTACCTGACCTTCTACCTCACCGCGGCGGCGCTGTACTACGTGCTCACCGTGCTTTCCAATCTGTTCGCGGGCTACCTGGAGCGGCGTTTCCGCCGCTGGATTCCGGCGGTCTGAACGAGGCGCGGCGATGAACGAACACTGGCTATTGGTCTACGGTGCCCTGCTCTTGAAAGGTCTGGGTACCACCCTGGTGCTCCTGCTGATTTCCGCCTCGTTGGGCTTCGTGCTGGCGCTGGGCGTGGCGCTGGCGCGGATGTCGCGCAATTTCCTCGTCTCGCGCCTGGCGCTGGCGTACACCAGCGTGATTCGCGGCACGCCGCTGCTGGTGCAGATCTACATCTTCTACTACGGGCTGGGCAGCCTGTTCGCGCAGTTCCCGCTGATCCGCGGCAGCTTCCTCTGGCCCTATCTGCGCGATGGCTTCTGGTACATCGTCATTGCCCTGATCCTGTCGGTCGGCGCCTACGTTGGCGAGGTGGTGCGCGGCGGCTTGAAAGCCGTGCCCCGGGGTGAACTGGAAGCGGCCTCGGCATTCGGCATGAACCACCGGCTGGTGCTCTACCGCGTCTGGCTGCCACGGGCTATCCGCCTGCTGCTGCCGACCCTGGCGGGGGAGAGCGTGATGCTGCTCAAGTCCACCGCGCTGGCTTCCACCATCGCCGTGGTCGACCTGCTCGGCGCGGCCAACGTGGTGCGCGCGCAGACCTTCCAGATATACGAGCCGCTGCTGCTGGTGGCCGCGATCTACATCTGCCTGACATTCATCATCGAGGCGCTGTTCGCCGTACTGGAGCGCACCACGCCGGTTCGCCGCGAGGCGCAGAAGCCGGCGCAGCGTTCCTGGCTGGGCAAGCGTCGAGCAAGAACGGCGGTCTGATAATCCATGATTCGCCCAACGACACTCAGCCGGTGCGCTGCAGATCGTCAGGCGTAGGCGCCGCGACGCAATCCCTCCACCCAGCGGCGGCTGAGTTCCAGGCCGTCCTCGGCGCTGAAGGTGGCAGGGTTCAGGCACCACTCCAGCCAGAGGCCGTCGAGCATGGCGGAGAGCCCGATGGCGGCCAGGCGCGGGCGCGCCACGGCGAAGCCTTCGGCGTGGGCGAGGTCGCCGATGAGTTTTTCGAGGATGGCGAGGTAACTGTGGTAGCCGCGCTCGTGTGCTTCGTTCACTGGCGGCGAGTGGCGGATCAGGCTCCAGAATACTACCCAGGGGCTGAGCAGGTCGGGGTCCAGAACCTGGGGCGAGAAGGAGCCGGTGAGGAAGGCTTCCATGCGCGCGGCGGGGTCGTCGCCGACGGCATCGACCTGTTGGTAGAGCGCCTGGGTGACTTCGCTGGCGAGGGTCTCGTAGGCCTGGGCGACGAGTGCGTCGATGCTGCCGAAGTGGTGGTTCACCAGCCCGACGGCGACACCGGCTTCCCTGGCGATGCGGCGCACCGAGATGCCCGCGTGGCCTTCGCTGACCAGGCACTTGAGGCAGGCGCGCACCAGATGGTTGCGGCGCTCCCCCGAGGTGGCGCGCTGGGCTTTCTGGCGAGGGCTATCCACGGGCGGCGTCCTTCTGCGGGGAGATTTGCGGGTTCGGTGGCTCCGATACTAGGAGCCGCGAAGGAAGATTTCCATTGGCGATTCGGAGAGAGGGGAGGCTGGATGATCGAGGATGTTTCTTTCAGTGTGCCGGGAGACTCGGGAGCCGAACTGCGGGTGCGCGCCTGGCGTATCGATGCTGGCAGGCCGGGGCCGAAAGTGCATCTGCAGGCCGGCGTGCACGCCGATGAGATCGCCGGGATGCTGGTGCTCCACGAGCTGCTTGCGCGTCTGCGCGACGCCGCCGAACGCGGTGTGCTGCACGGCAGCGTGACGCTGGTTCCGCAAGCCAATCCGATCGGCATCGGGCAGTTTCGCCAGGGGCGCATTCTCGGCCGCCACCACGACGCGACTTCGCGCAACTTCAACCGTGGCTTCCCGGCCTCGGCGGCTGCCGGCGGTACGCTGGACAACCTCTCGCTCTGGCAGAAGCGCCTCGCCGAACTGGCGGCGCCGGCGGACATCGTGCTCGATCTGCATACCGACGACGAGGCAGTGCAATACGTCTACCTGCATGAGTGCTTCTGGCCGGCGGGCCAGGACCTGGCCGCGGCACTGCGCGCCGAACTGGCGATCATCTGGGATGGGGACAGCGACGGTGCCTTCGAGGAAGTGGTGATTGCACCCTGGCTCGCCGAGCAGGACTTTGCCGGGCGCCTGGTGGCCACCGTCGAGCTGCGCGGCCAGGGCGATGTCAGCGATGCGCTGGCGCGGCAGGACGCCGATGGCATCTACCGCTTCCTCGGCGCCCGCGGTGTGGTGAGCGATGCGCAGCCGCTACCGGAGTGGAAGGGTATCGCCACGCCCATCGGCTTCATGGAAACGGTGTTCGCCCCTGTCGCCGGCGTGCTGGTGTTCGAGCGCGAGCTGGGCGACTGGATCGGGGCGGGCGAGCGCATCGGCCGCATCATTGCGCGGCCCGGCGACGCAGCCAGCGAGCATGTCCTGCGCGCCCCGCAGGCCGGCATGTTCGCCACGCGATACCGCGACCGGCTGATTCCGCGGGGAGCGATTGCCGCCAAGCTGACCGGCAGCGTGCCATCGAGCACCTGGAGTGCGGGGGCGCTCGATCCGTGACGGGGCGCGTCTCGCGTGGCATGGCCTGCAATCGCGGCTGGCACGAATGAAAACGCCCGCGCGAGGCGGGCGTTTTCGATGGCAGGAACTCAGTGGTGTTCGCGGGTGGCGCGGAAGGTGATGTCCGGCCAGCGCTCTTCCATCAGGCTCAGGTTCACGCGGGTCGGCGCCAGGTAGGTGAGGTGGCCGCCGCCGTCCACGGACAGGTTCTCGAAGGCCTTGTCCTTGAACTCCTTGAGCTTCTTCTCGTCCTTGCACTCGATCCAGCGCGCGGACCAGACGTTGATCTGCTCGTAGGCGCACTCGACCTTGTATTCCTCTTTCAGGCGGCTGGCGACGACGTCGAACTGCAGCACGCCGACGGCGCCAAGGATGATGTCGTTGTTGCGCTCGGGGAAGAACACCTGCGTCGCGCCTTCCTCGGCCAGCTCCTGCAGGCCCTGGCGCAGCTGCTTGGACTTGAGCGGGTCCTTCAGGCGCACGCGGCGGAACAGTTCCGGGGCGAAGTGGGGGATGCCGGTGAAGCCCAGCGCCTCGCCTTCGGTGAAGGTGTCGCCGATCTGTATGGTGCCGTGGTTGTGCAGGCCGATGATGTCGCCGGCATAAGCCTCTTCCAGTTGCTCACGCTCGCTGGAGAAAAAGGTCAGCGCGTCGGCGATCTTCACGTCCTTGCCCAGGCGCACGTGGCGCATCTTCATGCCCTTCTCGTACTTGCCCGAACAGATGCGCATGAAGGCAATGCGGTCGCGGTGTTTCGGGTCCATGTTCGCCTGGATCTTGAACACGAAGCCGGAGAACTTTTCCTCGGTCGGCGCCACGGTGCGCTCGTGGGCTCCACGCTCCAGCGGTTGCGGCGCCCAGTCGACGATGCAGTCGAGTACCTGGTCTACGCCGAAGTTGCCCAGCGCGGTGCCGAAGAACACCGGGGTCATTTCGCCCTTGAGGAAGGCGTCCTTGTCGAACTCATGGCAGGCGCCCTGCACCAGTTCCAGTTCGTCGAGGAAGCTGTCGTAGAGGTCGCCCAGGTGCGCACGGGCTTCGTCGGAGTCGAGCTTGTCGATAATCTTCGTCTCGATGCGCTCGTGGCCGTGGCCGGGCACGTAGACGATGATCTTGTCCTGGGCGAGGTGGTACACGCCCTTGAAGTCCTTGTAGCAGCCGATCGGCCAGGTGATGGGCGCGGCCTTGATCTTCAGGACCGCTTCGATTTCGTCGAGCAGCTCGATGGGGTCGCGGATGTCGCGGTCGAGTTTGTTGATGAAGCTGACGATGGGCGTGTCGCGCAGCCGGCAGACTTCCATCAGGGCGATGGTGCGTGGCTCTACGCCCTTGCCGCCATCGAGGACCATCAGTGCCGAGTCCACCGCGGTCAGGGTGCGGTAGGTGTCTTCGGAGAAGTCTTCGTGGCCGGGAGTGTCGAGCAGGTTGATCATGTGCTCGCGGTAGGGGAACTGCATCACCGAGGTGGTGATGGAAATGCCGCGCTGTTTCTCCATCTCCATCCAGTCGGAGGTGGCGTGACGGTCGGATTTACGCGACTTCACGGTACCGGCGACGGCGATCGCCTTGCCCATCAGCAGGAGCTTCTCGGTAATGGTGGTCTTACCGGCGTCGGGGTGGGAAATGATCGCGAACGTGCGGCGTTTGGCGACTTCGGCGGCCTGGATGGTCATGGATGCGTGCCTGGCTGGAATCGATGATGGGCCCGGATCGGCCCAAAAGCGCGGGATTATAACGGGAAATGACCGGCCAATCAGCGCCACCGGGCACCCGGTGGTTGTTCCGCGGCCAGGTGGCTTCGCTGAACTCGCTCCCAGACGGTTTCCCAGGGGCGCGACGGTGAGTCCGGCAATGGGCTCCTCATTCGGGTAGAAAAGGTCGGCCGACACCTCTTGTCATTCGGCTGAAACCCGCGTCTGTGCAGCATTTCATGACGTTTTGTTAAGGATTCGAAACGAAACGCCGGGTCGCGACAAAGGGTTATGAAAAAGCGGCAATTTTTGATTGATCTGTGGTGCCTCTGGTCCTAAAGTTCGCGCCCGAACGCTCATGCTGGAAACGATCCATCCGGCTCAAGTACTGACGACGAGAGGTTGCCGACCTGGCGACTCCGCCGCCCCGGCAGGGGCAGGGAGCCCTGGAGAAGTCGGAACCGGTAATGCTCGGCGACATGCCTTGGGAAGTAGGCGAACCAAAGTGGGGAAACTGATCAGGCGTTCATGGCTCGAAAGACAAGAGCCGTCCCTCTTTTCAATTACGTGTTTTGCCATTTGGAGTCCCAACCATGTCCATCAAGGTCGAGGATTACTTCGCCCCCGAAACCTTCCAGCGCATGAAGGCGTTCGCCGACAAGCAGGAAACCCCCTTCGTCGTCATCGACAAGCAGACCATCGCCAACGCATACGACCAACTGACCGACTGCTTCCCCTTCGCCAAGATCTACTACGCGGTGAAGGCCAACCCCGCCACCGAGATCACCGAGCTGTTGCGCGACAAGGGCTCGAACTTCGACATCGCCTCCATCTATGAGCTGGACAAGGTGATGAAGACCGGCGTGGGGCCGGAGAAGATCAGCTACGGCAACACCATCAAGAAAGCCCGCGACATCCGTTACTTCTATGAGAAGGGCGTGCGTCTGTTCGCCACCGATTCCGAGGCTGACCTGCGCAATATCGCCAAGGCCGCACCGGGGTCGAAGGTCTACGTGCGCATCCTCACCGAAGGCTCCACCTCCGCCGACTGGCCGCTGTCGCGCAAGTTCGGCTGCCAGACCGACATGGCCATGGACCTGCTGGTGCTTGCCCGCGACCTGGGCCTGGTACCGTACGGCGTGTCCTTCCACGTCGGCTCGCAGCAGCGCGACATCGGCGTGTGGGATGCGGCCATCGCCAAGGTGAAGGTCATCTTCGAGCGCCTGAAGGAAGAAGACGGCATTACGCTTCAGATGATCAACATGGGCGGCGGCTTCCCGGCCAACTACATCGCCAAGACCAACAGCCTGGAAACCTACGCGGAGGAAATCATTCGCTTCCTCAAGGAAGACTTCGGCGACGAGCTGCCGGAAATCATCCTGGAGCCGGGCCGTTCGCTGATCGCCAACGCCGGTATCCTGGTCAGCGAAGTGGTGTTGGTGGCGCGCAAGTCGCGTACCGCCGTGGAGCGCTGGGTGTTCACCGACGTGGGCAAGTTCTCCGGCCTGATCGAAACCATGGACGAGTCCATCAAGTTCCCGATCCACGTGGAGAAGCAGGGCGAGCTGGAAGAAGTGGTGATCGCCGGCCCGACCTGCGACAGCGCCGACATCATGTACGAACACTACAAGTACGGCCTGCCGCTGAACCTGGCCGCTGGCGATCGCCTGTACTGGCTGTCCACCGGTGCGTACACCACCAGCTACAGCGCGGTGGAATTCAACGGCTTCCCGCCGCTGAAAGCGTTCTACCTGTAACACTCGCTGCACTGAAAAGCCCCGCACCGCGGGGCTTTTTCATTTGTGCGAACTGCTAGGCTGGAAGCTCGTCCTGCGGAGTATCGAGCTTGCCGACAGCCGGAATTTCCATCATCACGCTGGGTATATCCGATCACGGCAGTACTACCAGCGGCCGGACTGCAACCTGTCTTCCAGCAGCAACGAAAACATCGTCTTCCCGCAGGGGCGCCACCTGGTACTGGCGCTCTACGGGCGTCAGGCGCTGGCCGTGGCTGCCGGTAGCCGCGCCACCAAGGCTCCGTAGCATGTGTCCTGGAATGGTTGCTCGGGATATGTTGCCGACCCGGACGGGCATCTCTGGGAGTGCGCCTTCAATCCGTTCGTCTCGTTCACCCCCGCCGGGGAGCTGGTTCTGCCCGAGTGAGCGCGAATAGGTCGTGCCAAATGAAAACGCCCCGCAGAGCGGGGCGTTTCGTCAAACAGAGTGGATCAGCCTTCGTGGGGCGGCCTGACCTTCTCCGGTATCTGCGCGGTGGTCGGCGCCCGGCTTCCCTTGACGATCTCCTGCTGCGGCGCCGATTTGTCCAGCGGCAGCTTGTCGAAGTCGTGCAGGCCATCCTTCTTGTACGGGTCGCCGATCCAGCGCGGGACCACGGCGAACTGGTCGTTCACCAGGCTCTTGGCCGGCTCGAAGCGGTCGTAGCTCAGGCCGGCGAGGTCCGAGATGGTGTGGATCAGGTGCGAGCTGCTATACGGACGGCTGGCCGCGACCTGCAGGTTGCGCGGGTGCTCGGCCTGCCAGCTCGGCGAGGTCCAGATCATGAACGGGATGGTGTACATCGGCCGGGTCGGGGCGTTCTCGTTGCGGCCCAGGCGGTCGTGGTTACCCGAGCTGTAGACATCTTCGCCGTGGTCGGAGAGGTACAGCAGGAACCCGTTCGGGTCGGCTGCCGAGTAACGCTTGATCAGGCTGGAGATGACGAAGTCGTTGTAGCGGACGGCGTTGTCATAGAAGTTGTAGGTTTCCACCTGGTCGTCGGACAGCGCCGCCGGAGCGCCCTGGCGGTCCTTGAAGTAGGCGTACTCTTCCGGGTAGCGGTAGCGATAGTCCATGTGCGTCCCCAGCAGGTGGACGACGATGAACTTCTTCGGCGCCGGATCCTTTAGCGCCTTCTCGAACGGGGCCAGCACTACGCCGTCGTACTGGCTGGCGTTCTGGTTGCGCTGGTTGTTCAGGTAGGCCTGCTCGTCCGTCTGCTGCGAGAAGGTGGTGAGCATCGTGTTGCGCTTGGTCATCGTCTGCTGGTTGGTGATCCAGAACGTCTTGTAGCCGGCCTGTTTCATCAGGTTGATCAACGACGGATCGGTGAGGAACTTGTTGGGGTTCTGCTCGTCACCGAAAGTGAGGATCTGCTGCATTACCTCGATGGTGTACGGACGCGGCGCGACCACATTGCTGAACACCGTGAGGTTCTTGCCGTCGGCCGCGAGGGCGTCGAGGTTCGGCGTGGTCTCGCGCGGGTAGCCGTAAAGGTGCATGTGCTCGCGGGTAGTGGACTCGCCCAGTACCAGCACCAGGGTGCGCGGCGCGTCGCCGGTGCTGTCCCGCAGGTGCTGCAGCGGCGGCAGGGAGGCGTTCTGTTCCAGCAGTTTCTGCATGTTGTCCAGTTGCTGGCGGTACTGGCGATAGCCGACCACCAACTGCCACGGCACCGCAGGCTCCATGCGCTGCTGCACCTTCTCCAGGGCTTCGTCGAAGCTGCGCCCCTGGGTCACCATCTGCTTGTAGAAGGGATAGAGCAGGTTCATCGCCACCAGCAGCACCGCCACCGGGACGCGGGAGTACTGCGGCAGGCTGACCGGACGCACACGGCGCCACAGCAGCACGGCGACCACGGTGTAGACCAGCAGTGCAAGGCACAGCCAGAGACTGAAGTACTGACTGAAGTACTCGCCGGCTTCCGCCGTGTTCGACTCGAACATGACGAAGATGACGCTCTGCGAGAACTCCTGGTGATAGATGCCGAAGTAGCTCAGTCCGACCAGCGAGGCGCCCCACAGCACCAGGCCGATGACGGCGGAGATGCCACGGGTCCAGCGCGGCAGCAGCAGCACCGGAGCAAGCCAGAGTGAACTGAGGAAGAAGGCATCGCGGAAACCGGCGAACCCGGTGGTGCCGCTGAGCAGGATCAGCAGTTGGGTGACACCGGAAAAGTACCAGAAGAACAGGAACAGCCAGCCCAGGCCGGCCCAGTCGACGCCTTTGCGGACGGAAGGGGAAGTAGTGGTAGACACATACGCCTCGTCGAGTCGGACAAACGGCTGCAGTCAGCAGCCGCGGAAAGGCGGCGAGGCTACCCGTGGTGACGTGAAAATTATGTCAAATTGAAACAGAATTATGCTGTGCGAGCGGCTTCCAGGCGGCTGCGGTCGGAAGCGTCGCCAAGTTCGGCGGCGCGTTGGCAGTATGCCGTTGCCAATTGGCGCAATGCCGCCAGCGGGGAGTTGGCCAGTTGTTCCCGGGCGACCCGAAGGAAGTTCAGGTTGCCGCCCTCCAGTGCGCGTTGCAGCCAGGACAGGGCGCCGCCGAGGTCGCCGCGCTCGGCCAGCATCGTGGCGAGGCTGAACTGGCCGCGGAAGTCTCCGGCTTCGGCGGAGCGTTCGTACCAGCGGTACGCGGCCTCGACATCGCGTGGTACCACCAGTCCTTCCTCGTGGAAGCGGCCGACCAGATTCATCGACTTGGCATGCCCCAGATCAGCGGCGCGGCGGTACAGCGCCAGAGCATGGGCTTCGTCGCGTGCCACGCCGCGTCCGGTGGCCAGCAGGTTGGCCAGGTTGTACATCGCCCAATCCAGGTCGGCTTCGGCTGCCAGAGCGTAGTGGCCAGCGGCCGCGGCAGGATCGGCGGTGCAACCCCAGCCGTGCTCCAGGCAGCGACCGAGCATGTTGCGCGCCATCGCGTGGCCGCGCTGGGCGGCGATGCCGAACCAGGTCAGCGCCAGCGCCGGGTCCCGCTCGATGCCGTGGCCGTCTAGAAGTATCTGCCCGAGCAGAGCCTGGGCTTCCAGCTCGCCGTCGCGTGCCGCGCAGAGGATCAGCCGGGCAGCCTGGCGGGGATCGTTCAAGTCGTTGAGGCTGACTTCCTCATCGCGGCGCAGGACGAAACTCATCGGCTCAGACGTCCACCCAGCGGCGCAGCAGGTTGTGATAGGTGCCGGTCAGCTCGATCAGCGCCGGGTGGTCTGGCACATCGCGGGTCAGCGCCTGGATCGACTGGTCCATCTGGAACAGCAGGGCACGCTGGCTGTCCTCGCGCACCAGGCTCTGGGTCCAGAAGAACGAGGCGATGCGTGCGCCGCGGGTCACAGGATTGACCTTGTGCAGGCTGGTGGCGGGGTAGAGCACTAGGTCGCCGGCCGGCAGCTTGACCTGCTGGGTGCCATAGGTGTCCTGGATCACCAGTTCGCCGCCGTCGTAGTCATCAGGATCGCTGAAGAACAGCGTCGACGACACATCGGTGCGCACCCGCTCGCGGCCGCCAGCGATATCGCGCACGGCGTTGTCGATGTGGAAGTCGAACGAGCCGCCACCGGTGTAGCAGTTGAACAGCGGCGGGAAGACCTTGTGCGGAAGGGCGGCGGACTGGAACAGCGGGTTGCTCCACAGGCGCTGCAGCATGGCTTCGCCGATTTCCCTGGCCAGCGGGTGGTCCTGGGGCAACTGCAGATTGTGTTTGGCGCGGGCCGACTGGTAGCCGGCGGTGCTCTTGCCGTCAGCCCACTCGGCCTGTTCCAGGGCCCCCCGAATACGTGCGACCTCGTCACGGGAGAAAATGCCGGGAATATGCAGCAGCATGGTGCGGTTCCATCGATGCCTGAAAGTTTGCCAATGATAATGATTTGCAACAGCTGGCTACAACTGTCATGACCCTGCGTTTCGCATGGGTAAAGTGTAAATCTTGTAAATCATGTGCGTATGAGAATATCTGGTAATTGATACAAATTCTTAATTGCAATAAATTGCGCGGCCTTCATGACCCCCTGGGGAGGGATTTGCAATGTCGCGCCAATCGTCCGATCTCGCCGGCACCAAGCCGCGTCTGCTGGTATCCGCCGTCGGTGTAGCGATCACCGCCATGTCCGGCAGTCACCTGGTGCATGCCGCGGAGGGGAAACCGAGCCAGGACGTGCTGTCCCTGGATGCCGACACTGTCGTTGGCGCTCAGCAGCAGGATCCGACTACCTACAATGTCGAGAAGTCCGCGTCGAAGAAGTACACCGCGCCGCTGCTGGATACCCCGCGCTCGGTGACCGTCGTGCCGCAGCAGGTGATCAAGGACACCGGCGCGCTGACCCTGCAGGACGCCCTGCGTACCGTCCCGGGCATTACCTTCGGCGCAGGCGAGGGTGGTAACCCGACCGGCGACCGTCCCTTCATCCGTGGCTTCGACGCGCAGAGCGACACTTACGTGGATGGCGTGCGCGACACCGGCGCGCAGTCCCGCGAGGTGTTCAACCTCGAACAGATCGAAGTCAGCAAGGGGCCGAACTCGGCGTTTGGCGGCCGTGGCTCGGCCGGTGGCAGCCTGAACCTGATCAGCAAGCAGGCCAAGGCCGGCAACTTCACCGATGGCAGCTTCACCTATGGCTCTGACCAGACCCGCCGCTACACCATCGACACCAACCAGGAATTCCTCGACGGCAACGCCGCCTTCCGCCTGAACCTGATGACCCACGACCAGAACGTCGCCGGCCGCCAGGCGGTGGACGCCAGCCGCTGGGGTATTGCGCCGTCGCTGACCTTCGGCCTCAACGGTCCGACCCGTCTCACCGTCAGCCACTACCATCTGGAAAGCGACGATACCCCGGACTCGGGCATTCCCTACGCCAAGAGCGCCGATCGCAGCAAGCACAACCCGGACAAGCCGGTGCATGTCGATCGCGACAACTATTACGGCCTGGAAGACCGCGACTTCCAGAAGAGCCGCATCGACACCAGCACCATCACCGTCGAGCACGATTTCAACGATGCCCTGAGCCTGCGCAACACCACGCGCTACGGCACCGCTCACCAGGACTATATCTGGACCCAGCCGGACGACAGCCAGGGCAACATCAACAACGGTACGGTCTGGCGGCGCAACAACAACCGCATCAGCACCACCACCACCGCGACCAACCAGACCGACCTGTTCGGCGAGTTCTACGTCGCCGGCTTCAAGAACAGCTTCACCACCGGCCTGGAGTTCACCCGCGAAGACAGCAAGCGCGACTCCTACACGGTCAACACCAACACCGGGCTTAACAGCAACAAGTGCCGCCCGGCGATCGTTGGCGCGCCTAGCGGCTACAACTGCACCAGCCTGGAAAACCCGAACCCGCACGATCCGTGGAATGGCAGCATCAGCCGCAACTACACGCCGCTGAACACCGTCGCCACCACCAAGGCGATCTACGGCTTCGACACCATCGACCTGAACGAACAATGGCAGATCAACGTCGGCGCGCGTTTCGACAGCTTCGAAACCACCGCCAAGGATCACGCCAAGGGCACCAAGTTCGAAGACAGTTCGAATTTCTGGAACTGGCAGGCCGGCGTGGTCTACAAGCCGGCGCCCAACGGCAGCATCTACGCATCCTATGCCACCTCGGCGACCCCGCCGGGCGCCATGCTCGACAACGGCGACACCTCCAACTCGGTCGACACCTTCGCGGTGAAGAACAACCTGGAGCCCGAAGAAACCACCAACTACGAAATCGGTACCAAGTGGAACTTCTTCGACGAGCGCCTGGAGCTGACCGCGGCGATCTTCCGTACCGACAAGGACAACGCCCGCGTGCTGGTGGCCAACCAGACCTATGATAACGCCGGCCAGTCCCGCGTAGACGGCGTGGAGCTCTCCGCCAGCGGCAAGCTGACCGACAAATGGAAGGTCTTCGCCGGCTACAGCTACCTCGACAGCGAACTGGTCAAGGCTGGCAAGGCCGGTCGTAACGGCACGGTGAACGCCACCGCCGTGTCCAACGACGGCAACAAGATGCCCAACACTCCGGAAAACAGCTTCAGTCTGTGGACCACCTACGACATCCTGCCCAACGCCACCATCGGCGGCGGCACCTTCTATGTCGACAAGGTGTACGGCGACGTGGCCAACACCATGTACGTCCCGGACTACTGGCGCTACGACGCGATGGCCAGCTACAAGCTGAGCAAGAACGTCGACTTCCAGCTGAACGTGCAGAACGTCTTCGACAAGAAGTACTTCGACAAGGCCTACGCCTCGCACTACGCGTCGCAGGCCGCCGGCCGCACCGTTCTGCTGAGCACCAACTTCCACTTCTAAGGTCCGCCCCCTGGGCGAACCACCCCGGCCGACGCTCCTCGGCCGGGGTTTTTGTTTGTCCAGTGTAAGGACTGGGTAAAGGTTGTAAAAATCGGCTGCATTTGCGAGCCGTTCTCAATAAAATTCTGCCCTGCGCAAAGTGCGGTATGACGTGAGGCCACGGTGTTGAAGAAAGTCTGGTTCCAGTTGCATTGGGTGTTCGGAATCAGCGCTGGCCTGGTGCTCGCGCTGATGGGGCTGACCGGGGCGATGCTGTCGTTCCAGGATGAAATCCTGCGTGCCGCGAACCCCGCCAGCCTCACCGTGGAAAAGCGCGCCGGGGGCACATTGCCGATGGGCGAACTGATTCGCCGGGTGGAAGGCGCCGAGCCGGGCAAGAAAGTCGCCTTCGTCTGGGTGAAGGTCGACGGTGACGAGGCCGGGCGCATCTTCTACACGCCCAAGCCGGGGCAGCGCCGTGGCGAGGCCCGCTACGTCGACCCGTACACCGCTCAACTCCTGCCGGCGCCCAGGGGCGAGGGCCTTTTCAACTTCATCATGCAGTTGCACCGCTTCCTTGCCGCTGGCGAAGCGGGCAAGCAGGTGACTGCCGCCTGCACGCTGATCCTGCTCTACCTGTGCCTTTCCGGCCTGTACCTGCGCTGGCCGCGCAAGGCGCTGAACTGGCGCGCATGGCTGGCCTTCGACTGGCGCAAGAAGGGCCGCGCCTTCAACTGGGACCTCCACGCCGTGGCCGGCACCTGGTGCCTGGCGTTCTACCTGCTGGCCGCGCTGACCGGCCTCTACTGGTCCTACGACTGGTATCGCGGCGGCCTCTTCAAACTGCTCGACGATACCCCCGCCGGCCAGCACAAGGGGCTGCGCGGCGGCGGCAAGCGCGGCCCGGCGCCGGAAGGCCCGCCGCCGGTGCTCGATGCGGATGCTGTCTGGGCCACGATCCAGCAGACCGGCGGCGCCTCGATGACCGCCTACAACCTGCGCATGCCGCCAGTGAAGGGCCAGCCGGCGACCGTCTTCTATCTTCTCGATGACGCCGCCCACGACCGCGCCTTCAACGAGATGACCATCGACCCGGTCAGCGGCGAGCTGCTGGGCGACAAGCGCTACAACGACAGCAGCTTCGGCAAGCAACTGTTGACCAGCGTGTATGCGCTGCACGTGGGCAGCTACTTTGGCCTCACCGGGCGCATCCTGATGATGCTGGCGAGCCTGTCGATGCCCCTGTTCTTCGTCACCGGCTGGCTGCTCTATCTCGACCGCCGGCGCAAGAAGCGCGCAGCGGTCGTGGCCCGCGGCGACCTGCGCAATACAGGTGGTGCCGATGCCTGGCTCGTTGGCTACGCCAGCCAGAGCGGGTTCGCCGAACGGCTGGCCTGGCAGAGCGCCGGCCAACTGCAGGCCGCCGGTTTGCCGGTGCGCGTCGAGCCCCTGGCGAAACTCGACCGAGCGCAACTGCAGCAGACCCGCAATGCGCTGTTCGTGGTCAGCACCTTCGGCGATGGCGAAGCGCCGGATAGCGCCCGCGGCTTCGAGCGCCAGGTGCTGGGGCAAGCTCTCGGTCTGCACGACCTGCGCTTTGCCGTGCTGGCGCTCGGTGATCGCCAGTACGAGCAGTTCTGCGGTTTTGCCCGGCGCCTGCAAGGCTGGCTGCAAGGGCAGGGCGCGCGCCCGCTGTTCGAGGGGATCGATGTCGACAATGGCGATGCCGCCGCACTGCACGACTGGCAGCAGCAACTGGCCCGGCTTTCAGGCAGTGCTCCGCAGGCGGCCTTCAGCGCGCCGGCCTTCGAGGTCTGGAGCCTGGTCGGCCGCGAGCACCTCAATCCCGGCAGCCAGGGCGAGTCCACCTGGTTGCTGCGCCTGGCCGCACCGAGCGATTCGCAGATCGACTGGAGCGCCGGCGACCTGGTGGAAATCGCCCCGCGACAGCCCGAATTCCTGGTCGAAGCGTGGCTCGATCGTCTCGGCCTGGATGGCGACGCCAGCGTGCAGGCCGACGGCATCGCCACGCCACTGCGGATCGCCCTGGCCGGCTGCCTGCTGCCCGGCAACCTCGAACACCTGGTCGGCCAGCACGCGCAGGCGGTGTACGACGCGCTCATCAAGCTCTCGGTGCGCCAGTACTCCATCGCCTCGCTACGCAGCGATGGCGCACTGGAGCTGATCGTGCGTCAGGAGCAGCATGCCGACGGCTCGCTGGGTATCTGCTCCGGCTGGCTGACTGAATACCTGCCCGACGGCGGCAGCCTGTTGCTGCGTTTGCGCCGCAACCGCAGCTTCCACCTCAGCGCGGACGACCGCCCGCTGATCCTGATTGGCAACGGTACTGGCCTGGCAGGCTTGCGCAGCCTGCTGCGCGCCAGCATTGCCGAGGGCCGCCGCCGCAACTGGCTGTTGTTCGGCGAGCGCAACATCGCCCACGACTTCTACTGCCGCGAGGAACTGGAAGGCGCACTGGCACGTGGCGAATTGCAGCGCCTGGACGTGGCCTTCTCCCGCGACCAGGCCGAGAAGGTCTACGTGCAGGACCGCCTGCGCGCCAGCGGCGAGGTGTTGGCGCAGTGGCTGGAGGACGGTGCGGTGATCCACGTCTGCGGCAGCCTGCAGGGCATGGCGGAGGGCGTCGACCGCACCCTGCGCGAGTTGCTCGGCGATGCCGAGGTCGAAGCGCTGCTGGAGAGCGGGCGCTACCGTCGCGACGTGTACTGAGGCGGCGCCTGCCACCCGGCATTGACCGCCACTCAAACAAAAAGGCCCCCGCGATTGCGGGGGCCTTTTTTGATGTCGGGAAGCGGGTTCAGATGCAGAAACTCATATCCAAAGAAAAACAGCCAGCACCGCTGCGAAGAACCCCCACTTCTGCAGGTAGTACAGCTTGCGGTTGCGCTTCTTCAGTGCCTTGCCCTGCAAGCGGATCTTGTACAGCGAAGCGAAGGCGCGGTTGATCCCGCCGGTCTTGTCGCCGGCATCGTTGGGCGATGCGGCGGCGGCCATCACGTTGCGGCTGAACCAGCGATTGAAGGCGGTCGCCCAGCGGTACTTGAGTGGCCGCTCGATGTCGCAGAACAGAATCACCCGGTCATGGTCGGTAGTGTTTTCGGCGTAGTGGATGTAGGTCTCGTCGAACACCACGGCTTCGCCATCGCGCCAGTGGTAGCGCTCGCCGTCGACCTCGATGAAGCAGGCCGGGTCGTTCGGCGTCATCAGGCCCAGGTGGTAGCGCAGCGAGCCGGCGTACGGGTCGCGGTGGCGAACCAGCCGCGAGCCCGGCGGCAGCTCGGCGAACATCGCCGCCTTGACCGACGGAATCTGCCGCAGCAGTTCGGTGGTTTTCGGGCAGAGTGCATCGGCGGACGGATGGCTGTCGTCGTACCACTTCAGGTAGAAGCGTTTCCAGCCGCTCTTGAAGAACGAGTTGAAACCCACGTCGTTGAGCTGGTCGGAGCGCTTGATGCTGCCGGCGTCGCGCAGATGCAGCGCTTCGCTGCGGATGGCTTCCCAATTCTCGGTGAGCAGGCGCATTTCCGGAAACTGTTCGGTCGCCAGGTACGGGCGGCTCGGTACCTTGGAGAACAGGTACATGATGCAGTTGATTGGCGCCAGGAAGCTGGAGTGGTCAGACAACTGGCGCGTGAACTTGTGGCGCACCCGTCCACGCAGGTGGACATAAACGATGCTCAGGCCGAAGGCGGCCAATATGGCGGCTTTGATCATTCGGGGGAGGTATCCACGAGTAGAGACTGCAAATGGTACTCCTCCCCGGCGTGACTGAGTATTCTCCGAAGGCCAAAGGCCAGAGTCTGCTTTACCCTGTAGGAAATTTAGAAGGATGGCGAGACCGATGACCGAGCGCACGATGCGACTCCTGCTCAACTGCGACATGGGCGAAAGCTTCGGCGCCTGGCGCATGGGTGACGACGTCCACGCCATGCCGCTGATCGACCAGGCCAATCTTGCCTGCGGCTACCACGCCGGCGACCCGCTGACCATGCAGCGAACGGTGCGCCTGGCGGTGGAGCAGGGTGTCAGCATCGGCGCGCACCCAGCCTACCCGGACCTCGCCGGCTTCGGTCGCCGTCACATGAACTGCTCCCCGGAAGAGGTGCAGGCGCTGGTGCTCTATCAGGTTGGCGCGCTGGACGCCTTCTGCCGTGCGGCCGGGACCCGCGTGGACTACGTCAAGCCGCATGGCGCTCTGTATAACGACCTGGTGCGTGACGATGCGCTGCTCTCGGCGGTCCTTGAGGCCTGCGCCGCCTATCGCAAGGGACTGCCGCTGATGGTCCTGGCGCTGGCTGACAATGGCCGCGAACTGCAACTGGCCGATGCCGCCGACGTGCCGCTGATATTCGAAGCCTTCGCCGACCGCGCCTATCTGCCCGACGGCCAACTCGCCCCGCGTCGCCTGCCCAATGCCGTGCACCAGGAGCCGCAGCGCATCCTCGACCAGGCCCTGGCCATCGCCCGTGGCGAGGCTTTTGCCGATATCGATGGCAACCCGCTGCGCCTGCGCGCCGACAGCCTCTGTGTGCATGGCGACAACCCCGAATCCCTGGCGGTGCTGCGGCGCCTGCGTGGTTTGCTGGACCAGGCATGATCCGCCTCGAAGCCTTCGGCGCCCAGGCGCTGCTGATCACCCTGGCCGAGTCCCCGGACGATACCTTGCCGTTACGCATCGCCCAGCTCGCCGAGCGAGCACGCTGCGAGCTGGGCGCGTTGCTGACCGACTGCGTGCCCGGCTGGACGACGCTGGTGCTGCACTACGATGTGCGACGCATCGATCTGGCGCTGCTGCGCACGCGGGTTCAGGCGCTGCTGGCCGACTGGCCGGGCGTTGCCGTCGCCGAAGCATCGGGGCGCGTGCATGAAATCGCCGTGTGGTACGCCGGAGAAGACCTCGCGGAGGTCGCGCGTCAGTGCGGACTCACGCCCACCCAGGTAATCGACCTGCATGCTGGCCGCGACTACCGGGTTGGCGCCATTGGTTTTGCCCCGGGGTTCGCCTACCTCGGCGAGCTGGACGAACGCCTCACCCTGCCGCGCCGCTCCACTCCGCGCACCTTGGTACCCGCCGGCAGCCTGGCCATCGCAGAGCGGCAGACGGCTATCTATCCGCAGGCATCGCCGGGCGGCTGGCACTTGCTGGGGCGCACGGCGCAGCGGCTGTTCGATCCGCGCCGTGAGCCGCCCTGCCCGCTGGCAGTGGGGGATCGCGTGCGCTTCGTTCCCGTCGACGAAGTGGCCTATCGCGCCGCCGGTGGTGGAACATGAGTCTGAAAGTCATCGCCTGTGGTCCGCTGTGCCTGTTGCAGGATGGCGGGCGGCAAGGCTGGCAGCGGCTGGGTGTCTCGCCCGGCGGGCCTGTGGACAGGCACGCGGCGGCCTGGGCCAATCGCCTGCTGGGCAATGCCGCGGACGCTGCGTTGCTGGAAGTCGCGCTGGGCGGCCTGGAGCTGGAGGTGCAACAGGATACCTGGTTGGCGCTGACCGGTGCCGAGCTGCCGGCGGTTCTCGATGGCGAGCCGTTGCTGGCCTGGTCGCGCTTTCGCGTGCGGGCCGGCCAGCGCCTGCGCCTGGGCTTTGCCCGTGCCGGCCAGCGCGCTTATCTCGCGGTGGCGCAAGGTTTCCGCTCGGCCCCTGTGCTGGGCAGCGTTGCGACCCAGGCGCGGGAAGGGATCGGTGGTCTGGCGGGAGATGGGCGGCCGCTTGCAGCGGGTGACGTGCTGGACTGTGCTGTCGATGGCGAGCGGTTCGCGCGAGGCGCCAGCGTGCCCTGGCCGTATCGGCCGGAATATCGTGAAACCCCGACGCTGCGGGTGCTGCCGGGACCGGATGGATTCACCGATCAGCAGCGGCAGGCGTTCTTCGCCCAGACCTGGCAGATCAGCCCGCAGTCCGACCGCATGGGTGTGCGCCTACGTGGCGAGGCGCTGGTGGCGCCGCGCCGGCAGTGGTCGCTGGGTGTGGTGGATGGAGCGATCCAGATTCCGCCGGATGGCCAGCCGATAATTCTACTTGCCGATCGCCAGACGATGGGCGGCTACCCGGTGTTCGGCGTGCTGCACCCGCTCGACCTTGGCCGGCTGGCGCAATGCCCTGCGCACAGTGAAGTGCGCTTGCGCGAGGCGAGTGTGGAACAGGCGCAGGCGGACCTGCGCGCGTTCCTGCGATTCTTCGAGGGCTGACTCTCAGCCTTCGAAGCGTTCGCCGTGAAACACCCGGCGGGGATTGCCGCGCTCCAGTCGGTGGTGCACCAGCCTGCGCTCGGCACGCAGTCGCTGCTGGCCTGTTCCGCGCGCTCGGCCAGTTTGCGGGCGATCAGCAGCAGCGCCAGGCGCTTGTTGGCGTGCTGGCTGCGCTCGCTCTGTATCTTCACGCTCAGGCCGCTGGCGATATGGGTGGCGCGCACCGCCGAGTCGGTGGTGTTGACGTGCTGGCCTCCGGGGCCGGAGGAGCGCAGGGTTTCGAAGCGCACTTCGCTCTCCAGGCTGGCCGGGGGCGCACTGAACAGTGCGCCGCCGAAGTACCAGTTCTTGCGTCCGTGGTTGGGCCGGTAAGGGCTGGCGCAGACCCATTGCAGGGTGCCGCTCCAGCTCTCGGCCAGCGTCGCCGCGGACTCGCCCTCCAGCGCCAGCAGCACCGAGAGCAGGGTGCCCCGGCGCGGTCCGGCGCCCTGTTCAAGCAGACGAACCTCGACACCCGTGGCTTCGGCCTCGCGCAGCAGGCGCTGCAGAGCCTTGGCCACGGCCAGCGCACATTCGTCCGGCCCCTGGGCCGCGGAAAGTTGCAGCAGGATCATCAGCAGCACTCCCCACGGGTCTTGTAGGTCAGGACCGGTTTGAGCCGTGCCAGCACTCGCAGCAGCCCCGCTTCACGCAGTGCGCCGACTACCGAGTCGATGGCCTTGTAGGCTTCCGGCGCCTCCTCGTAGATCAACCCGCGATCACCGCAGATCACCCGGCTGCCCAGCGCGGTGCGTGATAGCTGCTCGACGCGGTAGCGCGCCGAGAGACGCTCCTTGCACTCGCTGCGCATCCACTTGCGTCCCGCGCCGTGGGCGAGGGAGAAGAGGCTGCGCGGGTCGGCGACCGGCTCCACCAGGTAGCTGTAGTCGCCGCGCGAGCCGGGGATCACCATCACCCCGCGATCCGCCGGTGTCGCGCCCTTGCGGTGCAACCAGCCGTCGACCCCGTCGACCTGCGCTGGGCTGACCAGGTTGTGGTTCACGTCCAGCACCTGGGCGCCGTCGGCCCGCAGGCGGTCGAGCATGCGCAGGGCGATCAGCTCACGGTTGGCCTCGGCGAACCGCAGTGCGCCGTCATGGCGAGCCAGATAGTGCGCGCAGTCGTCGCTGCCTTCGGCCAGGCCCTGGTGGCTGAAGCGGTCCACCTGCTCGCGCAGGATGGTTTCGCCCAGGCCGCGCGAGCCGCTATGCACCAGCAGGAGCAGATGGCGCCGGTCGAGGCCCAGGGCCGCTACGGCGTCGTCGTACGACTGATCGAGTTGCTGCAGTTCAGCGAAGTGGTTGCCGCCGCCGATGGTTCCCAACGAACGCTCGTGGCCGCAGGGTGGGAGATCGAAGCTGGCGATACGCTCGCTCCAGTCTTCGTTCAGCGGACCGTCGAGGTTGCCGAGGCGCTTTTCCAGCTTGTCCAGGTTCAGCTTGGCGGTGGCCAGGTCGGTGCGCCACAGCGCCATGCCGCAGCCGATGTCGTTGCCCACCAGCGCCGGATACAGGCGGCCAGTGGAGAAGAACGTCGCACCGATCGGATAGCCGCGACCGGGGTGCAGGTCCGGCATGCCGGCGACCCGCTGCATGCCCGGCAGGCGAGCGGTGGTTTCGAGTTGCTGGATCGCTTTACCTTCGATCCAGGTGTCGTCCGCGGCGATCAGGGTGATGCCGTCGGACAGATTTTGGATGCAATTGCCCATTGTCCAATCCCATTAGGAATGAAACGAAAAAAGAGGATGGGGGCAGGCCGGAGCCGGGCAATGCGAAGCCGCCGAGGGACGGCGGAGGCGATCAGACCAGGCGCGACCTGCAAAGGGTAATCAGTGTTTGCATGATGTCTCTCCTTTGCAGTCGGTTGATGGAAGGCCGCGAATGATAGGCGCGCAGTTTGCCGCACGCAATCTTCGTCATTTCGGCAGGTGTCGCAGCGGTAGTGGCGCCGACTCCTTTACCGTCTGGATCGCGAAGTTGCTGCGGATGTCGCTCACCCCCGGCAGCTTGAGTAATGTGCCGGTGAGGAACTGCTCATAGGCGCGCAGGTCGGGTAGGACGACCTGCAGAAGGAAGTCCGATTCGCCGCTGACCAGGTGCACCGAGATGACTTCCGGCAGGTCGATCACCGCCTGGCGAAAGGCGCTGGCGCTGGTGTCGCTATGGCGCTCGACCTTCACGCCGACGAACACCGTCAGGCCCAGGCCGACTTCGTCTCGGCCCAGTTCGGCGTGGTAGCCACGGATCATCCCGGCCTCTTCCAGCAGGCGTACCCGGCGCAGGCAGGGGGAGGGCGAGAGGCCGATCTCCTCGGCGAGTTGCACGTTGGTCAGGCGTCCGTCGCGTTGCAGGGCGGCGAGGATGCGGTGATCGTAGGCGTCGAGTTTCGGGCTTGGCATAAATGGACCGTTTCTTTCGGTTTTATTGGCAGAAGATGCCAGTAAGCTGGCCGATGATGGTCGAATTCGCAAGCACCTGCCTCGGCCTTCGGGCATAGAATCCTTATCCGCAATCACTCGTGCGGAGCTACTTTCATGGATATCGGCGTCTTTCTGCTGGCTCTGGCGATGGTCTACCTGCTGCCTGGCCCGGACATGATCCTCCTGTTGCACACCGGTGCCCGCGAAGGCGTGCGCGCCGCGTTGTCGACCGCCCTGGGGCTGGCCCTGGCACGGGCTTGCCACGTGGCGTTGGCAGCGACGGGCCTGGCGCTGCTGTTCCGCACGGCGCCCTGGACCTTCGATGCGGTGCGTGTCGTCGGCGGCCTCTACCTTGCTTGGATCGGCCTCAGACTGCTGCGTGCGCCGCTCGAGCCGCCGGCCGCCGCTACCTCCGCGCCTGCGATTGCTGGCGCCGGATGGCGTGCCTTCCGGCGCGGGTTGTTGACCAATCTGCTCAATCCCAAGGCACTGCTGTTCTGTTCGGTGCTGCTGCCGCAGTTCATCCAGCCGCAGAATGGTCCGTTGATGCTGCAGTTTGCGCTGCTGGGCGGCGTGCTGGTCGTGGTGGGGCTGGGCTTCGATGCGTTCTACGCCATCAGCGGCGAGCGCATGGGCCGCTGGCTCGCGCGGCATCGGCTGATGCAGCGCCTGCAGCAATGGGGGTTTGGCGGAATTTTGCTGGGCTTCGGTGTGCGTCTGGCGCTGGTGCGGGATTTGTAGGCGCGTACGGCTCGGCTGCGTCCATCTTGCGTTGGCGTGGTTTTCGGCAGCGGAAAAGCTTCCTCGTTTCAGAGGTCCTCCGGCTGGATCTTCCACAGCCGCGCCACCGCGGGCTTCTGCGGGTTGCGGGCGACCACCAGTACACCCACATCGCCGCCTCGCAGTTCGCGCAGCAACTGCTCGCCCCTGCACGATTTCATCCCCTCGGCGAGATAGCCCAGCGCAATGCCGGCCGCCGCCGGATGGGTCGCGACCGGCACGTAGCTGCCGCCGTCCATGTCCAGTACCACGTGCCTTTCGCCGGGCTCCGGAACGGGAATATGCAGGTTGGCCTTGAGCAGTTGCTTCATGGCCTCGTCGCGCTGTGCCGCAGTGAGTTGCCCTTGCGGCAGCGCGCGTTCCAGCGCGGAGAATTCGTCCGCGGGGACGTTCACCGGCCCGGCTGCCGGACGCGTGACCGGATCCTTCGCAGGGGCGGGCTCGGGCGTTGCTGGCGGGGTGAGGTCCAGGTCGTCCTGGTCCAGGCCGTCCCAATCGATCTGGTCGAGATCGATCTCCTCGCGGGCGCGCTTCCTCGGTGCCGGCTTCTTCTTCGTGGCTGCCGCCGCGCGAAGGTCCAGCCGCCGCTGGCGTTTCCATTTATGGAGCTGGACGTTGGCGATGACGGCAGTGATGAGGATGAGCAGGAGGTAGAACAGCAGCATGGATGACCTGGCCCTGATTGATGAGCCACGGCAAAGCAGTGGCGAGGCGCCACCCTAGCGAGACATCGGAACCAGATCGGTAGGACTGGTCCTAAAACGAGTGCGAAGTGTCTCTGTTAAACGGGTGAGCCGGCCTAGGACCGGCTCACGCGCGTTCAGTTCAGAAACTGCTCCGCATGGTGGCAGGCCACCTGGCGCTCATCCAGCAGGCGCAGTTCCGGCACCTCGACCTTGCAGCGCTCGGTGGCGTAGGGGCAGCGTTTGTGGAAGGCACAGCCGCTGGGCGGGTTGAGCGGGTTGGGGAGTTCGCCCTGGATCTTGATCTTGGGTTTGTCCGGATCGGGGTGGATGGCCGGGGTCGCCGAGAGCAGGGCCTGGGTATAGGGGTGCAGCGGGCGCCCGTAGAGCTTGTGCGCCGGGCCCATTTCCACCGGGCGGCCGAGGTACATCACCAGCACGTCGTCGGCCACGTGGCGCACCACGGCCAGGTTGTGGGAGATGAACACGTAGGCGGTGCCGAACTCCTGTTGCAGGTCCATGAACAGGTTGAGCACCTGAGCCTGGATCGACACGTCCAGCGCCGAGGTCGGTTCGTCCGCCACCAGCACCCTGGGCCGCAGCATCATGGCGCGGGCCAGGGCGATGCGCTGGCGCTGCCCGCCGGAGAACATGTGCGGGTAACGCTGGTAATGCTCGGGGCGCAGGCCGACCTGCTTCATCATCGCCTGCACTCGTTCGCGGCGTTCGGTGCGCGACAGGCCGGTGTTGATCACCAGCGGTTCGGCGAGCTGGTCGCCGATTTTCTGCCGCGGGTTGAGCGAGGCATAGGGGTTCTGGAAGACCATCTGCACATCGCGGCGCAGTTGCTTGCGCTGCTCGTGAGTGGCGCCATTCACCTCCTGTCCGGCGATCTGCAACGAGCCGGAGGTCGGCTCTTCGATCAGGGTGAGGGCGCGCGCCAGGGTGGATTTGCCGCAGCCGGATTCGCCGACCACGGCGAGGGTCTTGCCGGCCTGCAGTTCGAAGGACACGCCGTTGAGCGCGCGGACCAGGGCGTGGGGCTTGAACAGGCCCTGGGAGATTTCATAGTGGCGGGTCAGGTCGCGGGCGGTCAGTACGGCACTCATCGGGCCACCTCGGCGTCGGTATTCAGTGGGTAGAAGCAACGCACGGCGCCACGCGCGTGCGCTTCGAGCGCCGGGCGAGTGGTGCGGCAGTTGTCCTGCACGTATGGACAGCGCGGCGACAGCAGGCAGCCTTGCGGTCGGTCGTACTTGCCGGGGACGATGCCGGGCAGGGTGGCCAGGCGCTCGGCGCCGGCGCTGTGCTCGGGAATCGCCTTGAGCAGCGCTTCGGTATAGGGGTGGGTCGGTGTGTCGAACAGCGCCGGGATCTGGCCGATCTCCACCGCCTGCCCCGCGTACATCACGCAGACGCGCTGGGCGGTCTCGGCGACCACGGCGAGGTCGTGGGTGATGAGGATCAGCGCCATGCCCTGGTCACGTTGCAGGTCCAGCAGCAGCTCCATGATCTGTGCCTGGATGGTCACGTCGAGCGCGGTGGTCGGCTCGTCGGCTATCAGCAGCTTGGGCTCGCCGGCGATTGCCATTGCGATGGCGACGCGCTGGCTCATACCGCCGGAGAGCTGGTGCGGGTAGGCGTCCAGGCGCTGGGCGGCGCCGGGGATTTCGACTCGTTCGAGCAGTTCCAGGGCGCGCTGGCGGGCGGCTTTGCCGCGCAGGCCGAGGTGCAGCTTGAGCACTTCCTCGATCTGGTAGCCCACGGTGTAGCTGGGGTTGAGCGCGGTCATCGGGTCCTGGAAGACCATCGAGATGTCCTTGCCGACGATGCGCCGCCGCTCGCGGCCCTTCAGGCGCAGCATGTCGACACCATCGAAGCGCATGGTGTCGGCGGTGATGATGCCGGGGGCGTCGATCAACCCCATCAGCGCCATCATGGTTACGGATTTGCCGGAGCCGGATTCGCCGACGATGGCAAGGACTTCGCCCTTGTCCACCGAGAGGTCGAGGCCATCCACCACGGGCACGGCGTTGCGGTCGCCGAAGCGGACCGAGAGATTGCGGATGTCGAGGAGGCTCATACGGCTGTCTCCTGGGTGGTTCTGGTCGGGCCGCGCCTGGGGAGGGCTTTGTCGGTTCGCATCGGTAGCCTCCTCATGCCGCGTTCTTCAGCTTCGGATCCAGCGCATCGCGCAGGCCGTCGCCCATCAGGTTGATCGCAAGCACGCTGAGCAGGATGGTCAGGCCGGGAAGGCTGACGACCCACCAGGCGCGCTCGATGTAGTCGCGCGCGGAGGCGAGCATGGTGCCCCACTCAGGCGTCGGCGGTTGTACGCCTAGGCCGAGGAAGCCCAGGGCGGCGGCGTCGAGGATGGCCGAGGAGAAGCTCAGGGTGGCCTGCACGATCAGCGGTGCCATGCAGTTGGGCAGTACGGTGACGAACATCAGGCGCAGGGTGCCGGCGCCGGCCAGGCGCGAGGCGGTGACGTAGTCGCGGTTCAACTCGCCCATGACCGCGGCGCGGGTCAGGCGCACGTAGGCCGGCAGCGAGACGATGGCGATGGCGATCACGGTGTTGATCAGGCCCGGGCCGAGGATGGCGACAATGGCTACGGCCAGCAGCAGCGAGGGCAGGGCCAGCATGATGTCCATCAGGCGCATGATCACCGGGCCTAGGCGGTTGGGCGAGAAGCCGGCGAGCAGGCCGAGGACGATGCCGGGAATCATCGAGATCACCACCGATGCCAGGCCGATCTTCAGCGACAACCGGGCGCCGTGCATCAGGCGTGAGAGCATGTCGCGCCCCAGTTCGTCGGTGCCCAGCAGGAATCGCATCTGCCCGCCTTCCAGCCAGGCCGGCGGAGTGAGCAGGAAGTCGCGGAATTGCGCGCTGGGGTCATGGGGTGCGACCCACGGCGCGAACAGTGCGCAGAATACGACGACCAGCATGAACAGCAGGCCGCCGACCGCGCCCTTGTTGCGCGCGAAGGCTTGCCAGAATTCTGTCAGAGGGGATGGATAGACCAGGCTCGGGTCGCTGGCTGGAGTGAGGGAATCTGTTTTCATTGCAAGCTCCATAGAAGCTGCTCATGGCCTTGCACGCTTGCGCAAGACGAGAAGGCGTTCGCCGGGTAGGCGCGGTTTGCATCGGGCAAACGGGCCTTTATCGGTGGAGTCCGACGCTGTATCGCCGACACGTAGAAGGACATGGGCGGTTCCTCAGCGTTGGTGGCGGATGCGTGGGTTCGCCAGGCCGTAGAGGATGTCCACGATGAAGTTGACCAGGATCACCAGGGTCGCGACCAGCAGGATGCCGTTCTGTACCACGGGGTAGTCGCGGCGGCCGATGGCGTCGATCAGCCATTTGCCGATGCCGGGCCAGGAGAAGATGGTCTCGGTCAGTACTGCGCCGGCGAGCAGCGTGCCGACCTGCAGGCCGAACACGGTGAGTACCGGGATCATGGCGTTGCGCAGGGCGTGGACGAACACCACGCGGGCCGGCGAAAGACCCTTGGCGCGAGCGGTACGCACGTAATCTTCGCGCAGTACTTCGAGCATCGCCGAGCGGGTCATGCGGGCGATCACAGCCAGCGGGATGGTGCCCAGCACGATTGCCGGCAGGATCAGGTGGCGCATGGCGTCCACGAACGCGCCCTGCTCATCGGACAGCAGCGTGTCGATGAGCATGAAGCCGGTCTTCGGCTCGATGTCATAGAGCAGGTCCAGACGCCCGGATACTGGCGTCCAGCCCAGGCTGACGGAGAACAGCATGATGAGGATCAGGCCCCACCAGAATATCGGCATCGAGTAGCCGGCGAGGGAGATCGTCATCACCCCGTGGTCGAACAGCGAGCCTCGCTTGAGCGCCGCGATCACCCCGGCGAGCAGGCCCAGGGTGCCGGCGAAGAGCATCGCCGCGAGGGACAGTTCCAGGGTCGCCGGGAACAGGGTGAGGAACTCGTGCCAGACGCTGTCGCGAGTGGTCAGCGACTCGCCCAGGTCGCCCCTGGCGAGGTTGCCGATGTAGTCGAGGTATTGCTGGTAGAGCGGCTTGTCGAGACCCAGCCGGTGCATGGCCTCGGCGTGCATCTGCGGGTCGACGCGACGTTCGCCCATCATCACTTCCACCGGGTCGCCGGGGATCAGTCGGATCAGCGCGAAAGTAAGGAGCGTGACGCCGAAGAAGGTCGGTATCAGCAGCCCGAATCGTCGGGCAATGAAGGACAGCATTGTGGGGGGTCTCCACATCTATTTTCACGGTAGGACGCGTCATGGGCGCCCTGTTCTTGTCGACATCGGCCCTTGTGGGGCCTGATCCCTGTCGTTATTGCCCGGAAGCAGGTTTCGCCGTCGCGGGTTGCAGTTCCACTCGGGAAAAGTTGTTGGAGCCTAGCGGGCTGAGTACGAAGCCTTCTACGCCGGGACGCAGTACGGCGAACTGTTTCGGGTAGGCCAGGGCGATCCACGGTGCTTCGCGCTGGTAGATCGCCAGGGCCTGGCGGTACAGGCCGGCGCGGGTGTCCTGGTCGGAACTGGCGCGGGCCTGGCGCAGCAGCTCGTCGAACTGTTGATTGCACCAGCCTGCCTGGTTCTCGCCGCTTTTCGCCGCGGCGCAGGACAGGTTCGGCGTAAGGAAGTTGTCCGGGTCGCCATTGTCGCCTGCCCAGCCCATGAATATCAGGTCGTGTTCGCCCTGCTTGGCACGTTTGATCAGCTCACCCCATTCGTAGACGCGGATGTCGGCGTGGATACCGATCTTTCCGAGATCATCCTGCAGCATCTGCGCGCCGATGCCGGGGTTCGGATTGGTGGGGCCGCCGCCCGGGCGGGTCCAGATCGACAGCTTCAGGCCCGGCTTGATGCCGGCTTCGTCGAGCAGTTGCCGGGCTCGCGCCGGGTCATACGGCCAGCCCTTGAGCTGCGGGTCGGAACCCCACAGCGTGGGCGGGTAGGGGGCGACAGCCGGGGAGGCGGCGCCTTCGCCGAACTGCGCGCGCAGGTATGCCTCCCGGTCGAAAGCCAGGTTGATCGCCTGGCGCACTCGCACATCGTCCAGCGGTTTGTGCCGGGTATTGATGCCGACGTAGGCGACCAGCAGCGAGTCCAGCTCATCGACCTTGAGTGCCGGGTCCTGGCGCAGCGCGGGAACGTCGGTGGGCTTGGGGTAGACCGCGATCTGGCAGTCGCCGGCCTTTACCCTCTGGATGCGTACGTTCGGGTCCGGGGTGATCGCCAGCAGCAGGTGCTCGATCTTCGGCTTGCCACCCCAGTAGTCGGGGTTGGCGTTGAAACGCACCTGGGCGTCCTTCTGGTAGCGTTGGAAGACGAAGGGGCCGGTGCCGATCGGCAGGTTGTTCAACTGCTCGGCCTTGTCGGCGGCGAGCAGCAGGTCGCCGTACTCGGCGGAGAAGATGGAGGCGAAGCCCATCGCCAGGTCGGCGAGGAAGGGTGACTCGGGATGGCTCAGAGTGAAGCGCACGCGGTGCTCGTCGAGCTTGTCCACTGCGCTTATCAGGCCGGGCAGACCCATCGCCTCGGCGTAGGGGAAGCCGCGCGGGGCGAGCTTGTGCCAGGGGTGCTGTGGGTCGAGCTGGCGCCGGAAGCTCCAAAGCACGTCGTCGGCATTGAAGTCGCGGGTCGGCGTGAAGTAGTCGGTGCTGTGGAACTTCACGCCCTGGCGCAGGGTGAAGGTGTATTGCAGCCCGTCGTTGCTGATTTCCCAGCGCTCCGCCAGCGCGGGCACGACACGGGTGCTGCCGGGGGCGAACTGCACCAGGCGCTCGAAGACCGTTTCGGCCGATGCGTCGGCAGTGGTGGCCGCGGTGTACTGGGTGATGTCGAAACCTTCCGGGCTGGCCTCGGTGCAGACCACCAGGGACTGGGCGAAAGCCTGCGCGCAGCCGAGCAGGCTCGCCAGCGCGAAGCCGGAAAGCAGTTTGCGGAGTGGGATGGACATGTGCGGTTGTCGTGGCGGGGCCGCCGGTCGTCCGGCGGCCCGTGGACTTACTGACCGATGCTGACGCCGTAGAAGGAGTTCAGCGCGAACGGACTGATCTTGAAGTCCTGCACGGTCTTGCGCATCGGCTGGTACACGGTGGAGTGGGCGATCGGGGTGATCGGCACCTGCTCCTTGAGGATGTGCTGGGCCTGCTTGTACAGCTCGGTGCGCTTGGCCTGGTCCGGGGTGCGCTTGGCGTCCTTGATCAGCTTGTCATAGGACTTGTCGCACCACTTGGAGTAGTTGTTACCGTCCACCGCATCGCAGCCGTAGAGGGTGCCCAGCCAGTTGTCGGGGTCGCCGTTGTCACCGCTCCAGCCGATCAGCATGGCGTCGTGCTCGCCGTTCTTGCCGCGCTTGATGTATTCGCCCCACTCGTAGGTGACGATCTTGGCCTTGATGCCGATCTTGGCCCAGTCGGCCTGGAGCATCTCGGCCATCAGCTTGGCGTTGGGGTTGTACGGACGCTGTACCGGCATGGCCCACAGGGTGATCTCGGTGCCTTCGGGCACGCCGGCCTTCTTCAGCAGTTCCTTGGCCTTTTCAGGATCGAAGGCCGGATCCTTGATGGTGTCGTCGTAGGACCACTGGGTCGGCGGCATGCCGTTCACGGCGAGCTGGCCGGCGCCCTGGTAGACGGCATCGATGATTGCCTTCTTGTTCACCGCCATGTCCAGAGCCTGGCGGACTTCGAGCTTGTCGAACGGCTTGTGCTGGACGTTGTAGGCGATGTACCCGAGGTTGAAGCCCGGCTGCGACGGCATGTTCAGGTTCGGGTCCTTTTTCAGCGCCTCCAGGTCGGCGGGGCGCGGGAAGAGGGTGATCTGGCACTCGTTGGCCTTGAGCTTCTGCATGCGCACCGAGGCATCGGTGTTGATGGCGAAGATCAGGTTGTCGATCTTTACCTCGCCCTTGTTCCAGTAGTCCTTGTTGGCCTTGAAGCGGATCATCGCGTCCTTCTGGTAGCGACTGAAGACGAACGGCCCGGTACCGATCGGCTTCTGGTTGATGTCGGCAGCCTTGCCCTGCTTGAGCAACTGGTCGGCGTACTCGGCGGACTGGATCGAGGCGAAGCTCATGGCCAGGTTCTGGATGAACGCGGCGTCGACCTCGTTGAGGGTGAACTTGACGGTGTGGTCGTCGACCTTCTCCACCTTGGCGATGTTCGCGTCCATGCCCATGTCGGTGAAGTAGGGGAACTCGGTCTGGTACGCCTTGCGGAACGGATGGTTCTTGTCGAGCATGCGGTTGAAGGTGAACAGCACGTCGTCGGCGTTGAATTCGCGGGTCGGCTTGAAGTAGTCGGTGGTGTGGAACTTCACGCCGGAGCGCAGGTGGAAGGTGTAGGTCTTGCCGTCATCGGACACATCCCACTTTTCCGCAAGGCCAGGGATGACCTGGGTACCGCCACGTTCGAACTGGGTCAACCGGTTGAAAACCGTTTCCGCCGACGCATCGAAGTCGGTGCCGGTAGTGTACTGGCCGGGATCGAAGCCCGCCGGGCTGCCCTCGGAGCAGTACACAAGGTTGTTGGCTGCGTGGGCGAAAAGCGGTGCGCTGGCGATCAGCCCAGCGGCAATCATGGAGCGGATGACGGCGTTCTTACGCATACGGACCTCTGGTTATTCTGGTTGTCATCGAGGAACAGCCTTGTGAGCTGCGTTGCGTGAAACTATGCATGGCACATGCCGGGTGCAAGCGACTGACGGGGATGAGTGTAGAAGTTGTAACGACTTCGCAAACTAATGTCGCAATTTCGACAATGGGAACCGTGCGGTCAGGCACAGGCGCCCCGGTTCCCGGTAGCGCCGCGCGAGGATGGTGCGTGGTGGAGGCTGTGGGCGTTTCGAGGCGAGCCGCGACGCCACCCGTGTGACGCCGCGGTAACAGTCGCTCAGGGCATCTGTACTTCGATCGTGCCGTCGGCGCTGACTACTACCTGGCTGGTGCCGGCTTCGATTTCCTGGGCCGGCGCGCCGGCATAGCCGTCGGCTTTCATCGCCGCCATGCGCATCACCGGCATCGGCTGGGGAGCGCCGGAGGTGTTCAGGTTCAGGCTGACCAGCTTGTAGCCCTTGCCGCCCAGCGCATCGGTGAGAACCTGGGCGCGGGCTTTGAAGGCGTCCACTGCGCCCTTCATCAGCGCGTCCTCGTTCCTGGCGCGGGTGGCGTCGGCGATGCTGAAGTTCATGTTGCCCATCTTCAGTTGTCCCAGCAGGTCGGCGGTGAGCTGCGAAAGCGCGGCGAAGTCGGCGCTTTCCAGGCGAACTTCCGCTCGTTCGCGCCAGGCGGTGATCTTCTGGCCCTTGTCGTCGTACACCGGGTAGCTGTTGCGGCTGCCCAGACTGACGGTTACCCCCTTGACCTTGCGCGCCTGCTCCACGGCGGCATTCAGTGCCTTGGTGGTGTCGGCGGCCAGCCTGGCCGGGTCGCTGGCCTGGCCTTCGCTGTAGAGCGTTACGTGCATCAGATCGTGGGCGACTTCCTGGCTGACCTCGGCGCGCAGAGAAACCTGGTTGTAGCGAGGTTCGTCAGCCAGCGCACCCAGGCTGGTGGCACACAGGGCGATGGCGGCGGCGATGGCGGTGAAGGGTTTCTTCAGTACAGACATGGATGACTCCTTGCTCCAGAAAATGTCCCGGCCACAGGGTAGTCGATACCCTGACCAGGACTGTCAGACTCTTGGACGGGGATTTGTTCCTGGTCGGGTTAACGGCGGATGTCACCAATTGTTTCCGACCGCCGAGAGCCGCGCTGGAGTATGCTGTGGCGCTATGCCGCATAAGTTGGAGGGGGCTCTTGGCTATACTCGCGCAAATTCCGGAATTCACCATGCGCACACCGGTTTTCCAGCTTTCCGCCAGTCGTCAGAACCTCCTGCATCTGACGCTCATCCGTATTCTCGTGCTTGCCGCCCAGGCCGGTTCGGTCGGGCTCGCCTACAAGGCCCAGCTCATCCAGTTGCCCTGGCTGGCGCTCGGCGTAACCCTCGGGGTTTCCCTGGTGCTTTGCCTGGGCACTGCCCTGCGCCTGCGTGGCCCGTGGCCGGTGACCGAGTTGGAGTACGCCGTCCAACTGGCGTGCGACCTGGTCATCCACAGCGTGCTGCTGTATTTCTCCGGCGGCTCCAGCAATCCCTTCGTTTCCTATTACCTGGTGCCGCTCACCATTGCCGCGGCAACCCTGCCGTGGCTGTACACCATCGCTCTCGCCGGCCTTGCGCTGGCCAGCTACACGGTACTGCTGGTGTGGTTCCATCCCCTTGAAATGGCTGCTGGCCAGCGTGACAACCTGTTGATCTATGGCATGTGGCTGAGCTTCGCCCTGGCGGCGGCGCTGATTACCTTCTTCGTTGCCCGCATGTCCGAGGCCCTGCGCCGCCAGGAGCAGATGCAGGCCCAGCGCCGCGAGGAGGGTATGCGCGACCAGCAGCTTCTCGCCGTGGCCACCCAGGCCGCGGGCGCTGCCCATGAGCTCGGCACTCCGCTGGCGACCATGAGTGTGCTGCTCAAGGAGCTGCGCCAGACCAACGCCGACCAGCCGATGCTGCAGGAGGACCTGGCGCTGCTGCAGGAGCAGGTGAAGCTCTGCAAGGACACCCTGCAGCATCTGGTACGCGCCGCCGAGGCCGACCGCCGCCAGGCGGTGGTAGAGCAGGGCGCCAACGAGTGGGTCGAGTCCGTTCTGCGGCGTTGGCACCTGATGCGCCCGGAGGCAAGCTATCGCTACCAGACTCTGGGCAAGGGCAAGGCGCCACGGATGATTCCGCCCACTGACCTGAGCCAGGCGTTGCTCAACCTGCTGAACAACGCCACCGATGCCTGTCCGGATGACCTGGATATTCGCCTGGACTGGGATGCCGGAGAAATCTGCCTGAGCATCCGCGACCGTGGCCCGGGCGTTCCGCTGGCCATTGCCGAACAACTCGGCAAGCCTTTCTTCACCACCAAGGGCAAGGGCTTCGGTCTTGGCCTGTTCCTTAGTCAGGCCAGTGTGACGCGCGCTGGTGGTACGGTGAAGTTGTACAACCATGAAGATGGCGGCACTCTGACAGAGTTGCGTCTGCCAAGAAGCTATGGCGTGGCCTGAGGGCCGCGTCCGCGAGGAAGTCCCATGAGCGAAGAGAACCTGTTCGAAGGCGAAGAGCAGCCCCACCTGCTACTGGTGGACGACGACGCCACCTTTACCCGCGTGATGGCCCGCGCCATGACTCGCCGCGGGCTACGGGTGTCGATTGCCGGCTCCGCCGAGGAAGGCCTGGCCATGGCCAAGGAAGACCTGCCCGACTACGCGGTGCTGGACCTGAAGATGGATGGCGACTCCGGCCTGGTGCTGCTGCCCAAGCTGCTGGAGCTCGATGCCGAAATGCGCGTGGTGATTCTCACCGGTTATTCGAGCATCGCTACCGCGGTGGAGGCCATCAAACGCGGTGCCACCAACTACCTGTGCAAACCGGCTGACGCCGATGACGTGCTGACTGCGCTGCTGTCCCAGCATGCCGACCTCGAATCGCTGGTGCCGGAAAACCCGATGTCGGTGGACCGACTGCAGTGGGAGCATATCCAGCGTGTGCTCGCCGAGCACGATGGCAACATTTCCGCCACCGCTCGCGCCCTGGGGATGCACCGGCGAACCTTGCAGCGTAAGCTGCAGAAACGCCCTGTGAGGCGTTAAGCAATCGATAATACGAGGAGCGCCAACTGAGCGCTCCTTTTTATTTCCAGCCTTGCGAGCGACCCCCGATGACCGACAGCGCCGAATACCGCGCTGCGAACGATGCCGTTCGCAGCCATTTCTTCAAACGGGTCTGGCAACTCACCACGCCCTACTGGCGTAGCGAAGAAAAGGGTATGGCCTGGCTGCTGTTGATCGTGGTGATCGTTCTATCGCTGGTGGGCGTCGGGCTGAATGTCTGGCTGAACAGTTGGTATCGCGACTTCTACAACGCGCTGCAGAACAAGGACCTGAAGAGCTTCATCCACCTGATGCTCATGTTTTGCGGCATCGCGGCAGTGTTCATCCTGACCGCCGTCTACCGCCTGTACCTAACCCAGATGCTCACCATCCGCTGGCGCCGCTGGCTGACGGAGCGGCATTTCGCCGCCTGGCTGGGCGACAAGAACTACTACCGCCTGGAGCAGCGCGGGCACACCGACAACCCCGACCAGCGCCTTTCCGAAGACCTCAACAGCTTTACCGATACCACCCTCACCCTCGGCCTGGGGCTGATCCGCAACCTGGTCAGCCTGGTGTCCTTCTCGGTGATTCTCTGGGGCGTTTCCGGCAGCATCGAACTGTTCGGCATCACCATTGCGGGCTACATGTTCTGGGCTGCGCTGCTGTATGCGGCGGTCGGAAGTTGGCTCACGCACCTGATCGCCCGCCGTCTGATCGGGTTGAACAATCGCCAGCAGCGTTACGAGGCGGACCTGCGTTTCGGCCTCGTGCGGGTGCGCGAGAATGCCGAAAGCATTGCCCTCTATAACGGCGAGGCCAACGAGAACGAGCGGCTGATGACCCGCTTCCGCAACGTATGGGGCAACTTCTGGGAACTGATGAAGGTGCAGAAGCGGCTGACGTTCTTCAGTTCCGGCTATGCCCAGGTCGCCACTGTCTTCCCCTTCATTGTCGCTGCCCCGCGCTACTTCTCCGGGCAGATCCAGCTTGGCGAGCTCATGCAGATCAACTCCGCCTTCGGCAACGTGCAGGACGGCCTGAGCTGGTTCATCGATGCCTACGCCAGCCTCGCCAACTGGCGCGCCACCTGCGATCGTCTGCTGAGCTTCCGCTCGGCGATGGCCGAGACCACACATGAGTCCGCCAATATCGATGTGCGCAAGACCGGCGGCGACCTGCAACTTCAGCATCTCAGCCTTTGCCTCAGCGATGGCCGCGAGTTGCTGGAGCCCAGCAGCCTGACGGTGAAGACTGGCGAGCACCTGCTGATCGGCGGCCCCTCCGGCGGAGGCAAGAGCACCCTGCTGAGGGCGATGAGCGGCCTGTGGCGCTTCGGCAGTGGCGTGGTGCAGATGCCCGATGCGCGGTGCCTGTTCGTGCCGCAGAAGCCTTACCTCCCCATTGGCACCCTGGCCCAGGCGCTGAGCTACCCGGAGCAAGCCGGGCAGTACAGCGCCGAGCATCTGGCAGAAGTCCTGCGCCTGTGCCGGCTGGAGACGCTGATTCCACGCCTGGACGACGCTGATCACTGGCAGCGCGTGCTTTCCCCCGGCGAGCAGCAGCGCCTGGCCGTCGCCCGCGCGCTGCTCTACGCCCCGAGCTGGCTGTTCCTCGACGAAGCCACCTCTGCCCTCGACGAAGCCGACGAGGCAGCGCTGTATCAGGTACTGCTGGAGCAACTGCCGGGCGTCACCCTGGTGAGTATTGGCCACCGTGCGAGCCTCAAGCGTTTCCATCCGAGGCAACTGCGCCTGGAGGAGCGGCGGCTAAGGGAAACCGAAGCGGTTCTGCCGGCCTGATGGCAGTTTGATTCACTGTCAGAATGTGAGCTGGTTGGTGAGAAACGTCTGAAAGTCATCTCATGCAGAATGAATTCTTCTTATTTTTTTACATTTTCTAGTGTTTAAGTGCTGCGCAGCAGAGAATTACCGGTACCCTGTGCAGCCCGGTCGAAATCTGGCCGGGTTGGAGAGACAAGACGGGTATCCCAATGAAGTCCCTTTCCCCTTCACGGCAGACACTGACTCGCTCCGAGCTGCGGCTGGTTGACCCGCGGCGGCTGCTGGTTGGCGGCGCCTGCGTAGCGCTTGTGCTGGCCGTGGCGGCGTTCGCCGGCGGAGTATGGGTCGGCCGTCTGCAATCCGATGCGCCACCCGCGCCGGCAGAAGCCGAGACCGCCCATGACGAGTCTGGGGAGCGCTTCACTGCAGAGCGCCTCGGCCAACTTTCCGGCCGCCTGCAAGTGCTGGAGAAAGACGCCGCCTATCTGCTCAAGGCTGTCGACAGCCACGAGGAAATCGCCCGCAAGCTGTCGAAGCTCGATCCCGCCCTCGCGCCTCAGGGCAGCGCGGCTCCCGCCGACGGCGAGGGTGGCATCCTGCTGCCGCCGCGCCGCTGTGCCGGAACCGAGCCGGCGTCACCGTCGGACCTGTTGCAAAGCGAGCGCTCGGCGAAGTGCCTGCGCCAGGTCTTTGATCACCTGATGGACCAGGTCGCCCGCCGTAACGCCGACTTCATGGCCATTCCCGCGCGCCGCCCGCTGGAGCAGGCACGCCTCGGCTCGCCATTCGGCAACCGTGTCGACCCGTTCAATCGCCGTCTGGCCTTCCATTCCGGGCAGGACTTCTCCGCCCCGGTCGGCAGCCCGATCCATGCTGCCGCTGGCGGCCGTGTCATCGTATCCGGACGACATCCATCCTATGGCAATCGCGTCGAGATCGATCACGGCAATGGCCTGGTCACGCGCTATGCCCACGCTTCGCGCCTGCTGGTGAAGGCGGGGGATCTGGTGCTGCCAGGACAGGAAATCGCCAAGGTAGGCTCCACTGGCCGCTCCACCGGGCCACACCTGCACTTCGAAGTGCTGTTCCGCGGTGATTTCGTCGATCCGCAGAACTTCCTTTCCCTGGGCGGTATGGAGATAGACAGCGATGGCCTGGCCTCGGACTAGGAAACCCTCCACCCGCCACCTGCTGCGCGCCGAACATCGCCCCCACGTGCCACGCGGCTACGCGCGGCTGGGCTGGGCGGCGCTGGCAGTGATCGCCTTGCTGGCAGGCGCCTATCTGCTGCGCGCCCAGGATGAGGGGCAGATGCGCGCGCGAATCGCTGTGCTGGAGGCGTCCAATGCCGAACTGACCGAGAAGCTCGGGACTGCCCTGGAGGAGAAGCGCCTGAAAGGCGAGGCGGATCGGGCGAACAGCGAGCAGCTCATGCGGCGGATCGATGTGATGTCCGCCGAGATCAAGAAACTGAAAACCGAGCTGGCGTTCTTTCGCCAGCAGAAATCCGGGAAGTGAGCCGTCGAAGGAGGACGCGCATGTTCAGCAACAGCAAGAAGAAAGGGCCGCAGGTGTCGGTGGACAAGTTCTCCAGCCTGCTGTCGGGCAACGTATCGCTGGTGGGGGACCTGCAGTTCCAGGACGGCCTGAAGGTCCTTGGTACGGTGAAGGGCAACGTCAGCCACAAGCCCGGTGCAGCGAGCCTGCTGGCGCTGAGTGCGGAAGGGCGCATCGAGGGTAACGTCAGCAGCTATGACGCGCTGATCGACGGAACCATCATCGGCGACCTTTACGTCGAGCACCTGCTGGAACTGCATTCCAATGCCCGCATCGTTGGCAATATCCGCTATCGCCAACTGAGCATGGAGAATGGCGCCACGGTGGATGGAAAGCTCACTTGCCTGAACGACACGGAAGACAGCAAGCCACTGGAGCTCCCGGCTCCATCGCGGGCAACCGCCGAGGTTTCCGAGGTCTGATTCCCACAGCGCGGACGGCGCGCGCCTTGTTATGATCGCGCACTCCGCCGTCCAGATGCTGTCTCATGCTTGCGCTCCTGCTCCAGACTCTCGGAATCACCGCGCCGGTCTTCGCCATGCTGTTCCTCGGCGTACTGCTGCGGCGTGTGGGCTGGATCGACCCGCCGTTCATCCAGACGGCCTCCGCCCTGGTGTTCAACGCCACCATGCCGGCGATGCTGTTCCTCGGCATTTACCATTCCGATCTGCATAGCGCCGCGCGCCCGGCGGTGCTGCTGTATTTCTGCCTGGCGACGCTGGTGGGCTTCCTGCTGGCCTGGGGCTGGTCGATCTGGCGGGTACCTCGCGCTGACCGGGGCGTCTACACCCAGGGCGCGTTTCGCGGCAACAACGGCATCATCGGCCTGGCGCTGGCCACCAGCCTATACGGCGATCACGGCCTGGCGTTGGGCTCGGTCCTCGCCGCCCTGGTGATCCTCTGCTACAACACGCTCTCGTCTGTGGTGCTGGCGATCTACAGCCCGAGCATGAAGTCCGACCCCTTGAGCATCTTCAAGAGTGTTCTGAAGAATCCGCTGATCCTCAGCGTGCTGGCGGCACTGCCGTTCTCCTGGCTGCAGATTGCTTTGCCGGGCTGGGCTCTGACGTCGGCGGACTATTTCGCCCAGATGACCTTGCCGCTGGCACTGATCTGCATCGGTGGCACTCTTTCTCTGGCCTCGCTGCGGGAAAGCGGCGGCGTCGCCCTGAGCGCGAGCCTGATGAAGATGGTCTGGTTGCCGCTGCTGTGCACCTTCGGTGCCTGGTCCTATGGCTTTCGCGGGGCGGAACTGGGCGTGCTCTTCCTTTACTTTGCCAGCCCCACCGCGGCTGCCAGCTTCGTGATGGCCCGCGCGGCCAGCGGCAACCATGAACTGGCCGCTTCGATCATCGTGATCACCACGCTGGCGGCGGCGGTGACCACCAACATCGGCATCTTCCTGCTGCAGTGGGGCGGCTGGATGTGATGATTCGACGCTTCGAATTTGCTGATCGTTGAAGTGCGAAAAAAATGTACTGACTTGTAAGATATTTCTGAAAGGCGCCTTTACGTTCCAAGACGTCGCGAAGTTCATATCGTCGCTGTACAAGACCAGTTACATTTGGCACCCGCCTGCACGACCAAGGACTGTTCATGCACCCACGCCGGATTCTTCGCGCCATTTCCTGCCTCCCGGCCTTGTTGCTGGCGACGCTGGTTGCCGCGGAGCCGGGCGCCGGGATGAGCAGCCCGAGCGCCGGCTGGCGCTACTCCGGCCTGACCGATGACCAGAATGCCCCCCGCGTGGCCTACCCCACCCCGCCAATCGACCGGGGCGGCGTTCGTGGCCGCAGCCTGATCGAAGGACACCTGCGCGAAGTGGCCGGCGTCGACCGCGCCCAGCGCCTGGTGGTCAACGGCAACCCGCTACCGCTCTACACCGACGCCGAAGGCCGCTTCGTCCGTCCCTACAACTTCGGCGCCGGCAGTAACAGCGTCGAGGTGGCCAGCGCCGAGGGCAAGTCGCTCAAGCGCATCCAGTTCTATGAAGCCAACAACAGCCGCGTGCCGCCGCGTATCCGCCTGGCGCTGGGGTGGAATGACCCCAAGGCGGAGCTCGACCTGCACATCGTCACCCCCGACGGCCAGCACGCCTTCTGGGCCAACCCGCGCTTGCCTGGCGGTGGCGGCCTGGACCCGGACGGCGTAGATGGTCCGGGACCGGAAATGTTCACCGTGGCGGCGCCTCTGCATGGCACTTATCTGGTCTATGTCAATTACTGGGGCAACCTGAACAGTCAGGGTTACAACTTCCAGAACGGCAGCAACCAGCAGGATGTGATCACCGCCGAGATCAACCTGGTGTTCAACGAAAATACCGTCAACGAGAAGCGCGAGACTTTCGTGGTGCCGATGCGCACCATCGGTGATCTGGTGCTGGTGAAGACCTTCAACTACTGAATTCGCCCCTCGCAGGGATGACACGGGACAAGCGATCCATGAGCGACAACACTCCCTCCAGCAGCCAAGACAGCACCCCCACGCCGCCCGCCGGGCAGGCTCCGCGCCGTGGTCCGCTGATCGCCATTGGCGTGGTCGCCGCCGCGCTGGTAGCCGGCGGCCTCGCCCTGGCATTCGGGCTGATTCCGGCCTTCCACTCGGCGCCGGTCGGCACCCTGGAAGCACCGGAGAGCCCGGAAGCGTCGCGCGACCTGAAACGCCCCGACGCCCTGATCGAGAGCGCCTCGCTCAGCCAGTTGCCCAAGGCGGTGCTGGAGGTGCCGCTGCTGCGCGACGTGCTGACCGAGGACTTCGTCTTCTACTACGAGAACAACGCAGATCGTCTGGGGCTGGCCGGCACGCTGCGGCGCATCGTCTACGAACATGACCTGAGCCTGAAGGACAGTGTGATCGAAGAGTTGCTCGACCAGCCGGCACAGGTTGCGCTGTGGCGCGGTGCGGACGGTCGCCTGCGTGACTTCATGGTGGTGCTGCGCCGCGGTGGCCTGGCCAAGGTGCTGGAGCCGCTGGCCAAGGTCGCCGCCGACGACAGCCAGTTGAAGAAGGTCGCCGAGATTCAGGCCAAGGGTGGCGCAACGCCGGTCTACAGCCTGCGCTATGGTGCTGAGAAGACGCTGCTGTTCATTTCCCGTGGCGACCAGATGCTGGTGCTGTCGAACCCGAAGATGCTCTTCGCCGCAGCAAGTTCCGATAGCCTGGGCGAGCCCGATGCGGCTGTCGCCAAGGACCTGGGTATCCTGCTGGATGGGGAACAGTTGTTCGCCAAGGACTTTGCCCTGGCGCCGCGCGGTGAGCTCAAGCAGCGCATTACCCTGGGCGCGAGCGTCCTGGCTATGGGCTACCAGCGTTTCATCCCGACCTTTGCCGGCGTGCGCTTCGAACAGGGCAAGGACGGCTGGCACAGCTTCCTGGCGCTCAACGAGGTCGCGCGCCAGCCAGAGCTGGACTTCACGCCGATCTGGCAGACCATGCCGATGGGCGCCAGCGCCTGCGTGGCGCTGCCGGTCACTCCCGGCCTCTATGACAATATGCTGGTACGCCTGGGCGCCGAGCAGAAGATGGCCGCCGCATTCTCCGAGCATCTTTCCGGCGCTGCTGGCCTGTGCTGGTACCCGGACTCGCGCCTGCATTCGCCGCTGCTGGCGGTGAAGCTCGATGCGCCGGCCAGCCCGGAGCTGGACGAGGAACTGGGCAAGCTGTTCGGCAGCATGATCGGTGCGTACGAGGCCCAGGTGGAGGCAGGTGCATTCCCGGTGGAGAGCCGTCCCGAGGGCGATGGCCGCCTGTGGCAGCGCCAGGTCAGCTCGCGCTTCGGCCAGTATCCGGCGAGCGAGGCGGAGAACCCCGATCAGGTGAGCGGCAATGGCTTCTTCCGCGTGAGCCTGCTGCGCGACGGCAACACCCTGCTGTTCTCCATCGACGACAAGCTGCTGGAGAAGGCGCGCAATACCCTGGCCAAGCGTTTCCCGCCGTTGTCCGATGTGCTGCCCAAGGATGCGCTGGTACCGGCCTACATCGCGCCCAAGACCCTTTCCGATCTGCTCCAGCGCGAGACCCTCGACAGCCTGCCTCAGGACATCGAGCCGGTGTTTCGCAATGCTGCCGATACGCTGCTCCTGCCACGTCTGAAGACCCTCGCGGCGAATGGTTCCTTTGCCCTGACCTTGCCAGCCGGCAGCGAGCCCAGCGGTGAGTGGCGGTGGCTGCCGTTGGAATGGAAGGCGCTGTGATCCGAAAGCCTCTGACCCTGCTCGCCGGCCTGCTGACAGCCACCTTGCTGCAGGCTGCCGAGCCCGCGCTGGACTCGCAGCAGACCCAGGTGTTCCGTGCATGGTTCGTGCGCATCGCCGAGGAGCAGTTGCGCCGCGGGCCGAACCCGCGCTGGTACCAGCAGGACTGCGCGGGCCTGGTGCGCTTTGCCGCCAACGAGGCGCTGAAAGTGCATGACGCCAAGTGGCTGCGCGCCAATGGCATGTCCAACCGCTACCTGCCACCGGAGCTCGATCTCAGCGACGAGCAGCGCCGCCTGGCACAGACCTGGCAGCAGGGGGGCGGCAAGACCGGCCCCTACGTCAATGCGATCAAGTTGATCCAGTACAACAGCCAGTTCGTCGGCCGCGACCTCAACCAGGCGCGCCCGGGCGATCTGATCTTCTTCGACCAGGGCGATGACCAGCATCTGATGATCTGGATGGGCCGCGACATCGCCTACCACACCGGCACTCGTACGGCGACCGACAACGGCATGCGTTCGGTCAGCCTGCAACAACTCATGACATGGAAGGACACCCGATGGATACCCGACGAATCCAACCCCAACTTTATCGGCGTCTATCGCTTGTCCTTCCTGACTCGATGAACGCGCTGCGCGGCATCGCCGCCGCTCTCGCCTGCGCTGGCCTGTTTGCCGTCGCGCCGGCACTTGTGCAGGCGGATGACGAGGTTCCGGCGAGCAACTACACACCGATGGCCGGCGAGTCGTTCTTTCTGCTGGCCGACAGCAGCTTCGCCTCCGACGAAGAAGCCAAGGTACGTCTCGAAGCGCCGGGCCGGGATTACCGCCGCTACAGCATGGAGCCTTACGGCGGCGCGGATATCCGTGTCTATCGCATCGACAAGCCGCTGGACTTCCTCAAGCGCCAGAAGAACCTGCACCGCGTGCTTTCCGAGGGACAGTTCAAGGGGGAGGGCCTGTCCAACACCCTCGCGTACCTGTGGGACAACTGGTACCGCAAGTCGCGTCGGGTGATGCAGCGGACCTTCTCCTATGAGTCGCGCCAGCAGGTCACCGAAGTGGTGCCCGAGCTGAAGATGGGCAACGCCATCGCCGCGCCCACGCCCTACGACGCGCAGCCACAGTACGCGCCGATTCCCGGCCTGCCGATGGTCAGCCAGTTCCGCTACCCGCTGTGGGACGCCAAGCCCATCCAGCCGCCGAAGGAAGTCAGCCTCGCCGGTTCCTCCAGCGAGTTCATCAACGTCGCGCCGGGCAACGTCTACATCCCGCTGGGCAAGCTCAAGCCGGGCCTGTACCTGGTGGAAGCGCTGGTCGGCAAGTACCGCGCCACCACCGTGGTGTTCGTCTCCAACAGCGTCGCGGTGAGCAAGATCGCCGGTAACGAGCTGCTGGTCTGGACCGCGCGTAAGCACGAAGGTACGCCGGTAGGTGGCGCCAAGGTGCTGTGGACCGACGGGCTTGGCGTGATGAGCAGCGGCAGCAGCGACGCCGACGGCCTGCTGCGCCTGCAACACGTCAGCCCCGAGCGTTCCTTCGTGATCGGCGAGGACGAGGAGGGCGGTGTCTTCGTCTCCGAGAACTTCTACTACGACAGCGAAATCTACGACACCAAGCTCTACGCCTTCACCGACCGCCCGCTGTACCGCCCGGGCGACTGGGTGTCGCTGAAGATCGTTGGCCGCGAGTTCAAGAACGCCCGCGAGTCGCAATCACCGCAGAGCGCGCCGCTGCGCCTGTCGGTGATCGACGCCGCCGGCACTACGCTGCAGACGCTGGACCTCAAGTTCGACGCCAGAAGCGGCACTCAGGGCCGCTTCCAGTTGCCACCCAATGCCGTCGCCGGCGGTTACGAACTGCGCTTCGACTACCGCGACCAGACCTACAGCAGTGCCTTCCGCGTTGCCGAGTACATCAAGCCGCACTTCGAGATTTCCCTCGACCTGGCCAAGCCGGACTTCAAGACCGGCGAGCCGGTGAAGGGCAACCTGATCCTCCTCTATCCGGACGGCAAGCCGGTGGCCAACGCACGGCTGGAGCTGAGCCTGCGTGCCCAGCAACTGTCGATGGTGGACAACGAGTTGCAGTACCTCGGCCAGTTCCCGGTGGAACTGTCGAGCACCCAGCTGACCACCGACGCCCAGGGTCGCGCCGTGCTTGACCTGCCAGCGGCTGAGAAGCCGAGCCGCTACATGCTTACGGTGTTCGCCAGCGATGGTGCCGCATACCGGGTCAAGACCAGCAAGGAAATCCTCATCGAGCGTGGCGCCGCGCGTTATCGCGTAAGCGCTCCGCAACGCTTCAGCGCCGCGGGCGACAAGGTGGAGTTCAGCTACGCCGCCGAGCAGGCGAGCCAGATCGAACCGACCACCTACCGCTGGTTGCGCCTGGAAGACCGCAGCAGCGGCAGCGGCGCGGTGGCCGACGGCAAGTTCGCCATCGCCTTCGATAAACCCGGTACCTACAGCGTCGAGCTGCGCGACAAGGCCGGCCAACTGCTGGGCGGCACCGGTCATTCGGTGAGCGGCGACGGTGTGAAAGCGGTGCCTGGCACCGTGGAGATCGTCCTCGACAAGCCCGAGTACAAGGCCGGCGAGGAAGCCCTGGCACTGATCACCTTCCCCGAGCCGGTGGACGATGCGCTGCTTTCGCTGGAGCGCGACAAGGTCGAGGCTACCGCGTTGCTGTCCAAGGGCGGCGACTGGCTGAAGCTGGAGAAGCTCAACCCCACGCAATACCGCGCCCGCATTCCGGTGAAGGCCGAGTTCTCGCCGAACCTGACCTTCTCAGTGCTCTACACCCGCAGCGGCGACTACAGCTTCCAGAACGCCGGGATCAAGGTCGCCGTGCCGCAGGTGGAGATTGCCGTAAGCACCGACAAGGAGCGCTACGAGCCGGGCGAAACGGTCACCGTGAACCTCGATACCACCTATGCCGGCAAGCCGGTGTCCAGCCGCCTGACGGTGAGTGTGGTGGACGAGATGATCTACGCGCTGCAGCCGGAGATCGCTCCGGGCATCGACCAGTTCTTCTATCACCCGCGCCGCAATAACGTGCGTACCAGCGCCAGCCTGTCGTTCATCAGCTACGACGTCGCACTGCCCGGCACGCCCAGCGCACCAGGCCGCGCCAACCGCAGCGAGCGCGGCGTGAAAGTCCTGGAACGACCGCGTCGCGAGGAAGTCGATACCGCCGCCTGGGAGCCGGAACTGCTCACCGACGCCAACGGCAAGGCCAGCTTCACCTTCCGCATGCCTGACTCCCTGACCCGCTGGCGCATTACCGCCCGAGCGATGGATGACGAAGGCCAGGTCGGCCAGAAGAAACAGTTCATCCGCTCGGAAAAGCCGCTGTACCTGAAGTGGAGCGGTCCGAAGCGCTTCCGCAGCGGCGATCAGCCGGACCTCGGCCTGTTCGTCTTCAACCAGGGCGAGCAGGACACCAAGGCCGAACTGCAGGTTCGCGCCAACGGCGTGGAAAAGACCCAGGCGCTGGAACTCAAGCGCGGCGTCAACTACATCGCGCTGCCGCAACAACCGCTGAACGATGGCGATTGGAGTGTCGAGCTGCGCCAGGAGGGCAAGGTGCGTGACAGCCTCGGCGTCCACGTCAGCCTCGTGGCCGACGGTTGGCAGGTGCTGCAAGCCAGGCCGCTGCAGGTCAACGGGCAGAACACGCCGCTGCAACTGCCGGCGGATGCGCGAGACGTGCGCTTGCGCCTGGACGACAGTGCCCAGGCGCTGCTGCGCGGCAATCTCGACTCGCTGCTGAATTACCCCTGGGGCGGCGTCGAGCAGACCGCCAGCCAGTTGCTGCCGCTGAGCATCGCCTATCCGATGCTGGCCAGCGGCGAGCCGCGGGTGCGTGACCGCCTGCGCCTGATCATGCAGACCAGCCGCCTGCGCCTGGTGCAGATGGCCGGCCCGGATGCCTACTTCACCTGGTGGGGCGGCGAAGACAACGACGCCTTCCTCACCGCCTACGCCTACTACGCCGACTGGTACGCCAGCCGCGCGCTGGAAATCCAGCTGCCGCCGGAGCACTGGCAGCGTGTGCTGGAACTGTATTCCGCACGCGCCAGCGCCACGCCGCTGCTGCAGCGCGCGCTGATCCTGGCCTTCGCCCGCGACATGAAGTTGCCGGTACAGACCCTGGTCAGCGGCCTGCTCACCGACCTGCAGAATGCTGGCAACGGCGAGGCGGCGAAGTCGGTGAACGACTTCGACAGCGACGACAGCCTGGTCATGGGTAGTCCGGATTCCGAGCTGGGCCTGGCGGTCGCCCGTGTGCTGACGGCCAGCCTCGCCGAGCAGAACAAGGTCGCGCTGCCGCAAGACTTCGCCAAGCAACTGGATGCCGCGCGCCTGAAGCTGAATACCAGCGACCAGCCCTTCGCACGCGCGGTGCAGCTCTACAGCGGCACCGTGGACGCCAACCGCGCCCGCGTACTGCTGCTGAGTCTCGCACCGCAGCAGTCCACCATCGAACGCGCCCTGGCGCTGACCTGGATGCAGCGCGCCGTGGCCGAAGCTCCGGCCGCCGAGCTGCCCAAGCCGGTGGCGGACTGGAAGGAAAAACACAGCACGACAGGCGATGCCTTCTGGCAATGGCAGGGCAAGGCAGTGCCGGCGCAGCTGGACCTCTCCGCCGCACCGTCGCGCCCGCTCAACGCTTCGATCACTTTCCGCAGTGCCGAAGCGCCAACCAGCCAGCTTCCGGTGGCCATCAAGCGTCGCCTGCTGCGCCTGGTGCCGGGCGAGGATGCCTTCGCCTTCAACGCCGAGGAGCTGGGTGACAAGCCGTTATCCAGTGACGAGCTGTACCTGGACGAAGTGACCCTGAGCACCGAACAGGCCCAGGCCTTGCGCTATGGCATGCTGGAAGTGCCGCTACCGCCTGGCGCGGACGTCGAGCGCACCACCTGGGGCCTGCAGATCAGCGGCCTGGGCGGTGTGGAGGCGACCAGCCTGGAACGCGCACGCAACGAGCCGGGCGACCTGTACTACGGCGTGCCGGTGGATACCCTGGGCGGCGAACTGCGCCTGCGTCATCTGGTGCGCTTCTCGCAGAAGGGCAACTTCGTGCTGCCACCGGCTCGCTATCAGCGTCTCTATGCGCCGCAGGAACAGGCGCTGGAGCAGCAGCCGGCGCTGGCGAAGATCAAGGTCCAGTGAATGCGCGCGCGCCTGGCCTGGCTGATTGCACTGCTTCCGTTCTGCGCCCTTGCGGCGCAGGAGCCGGCGCAGTTGGCCTGGCGCACCGCGCAGGGTGATGAGCTGCTGCGTATCGGCACACAGCAGGTAATGGGCCGCCAGCCCTTGCCCGCCGATCTACGGGCGCCGCTGGGCAGTCTCTGGAAGCTGTTCGTGTATGCCTGGTTGAGCGATACCGGGCAGCAGGAGCCGGCCTATCGCTGTCGAGGCGATGACAAGGAAGAGGTCTATTGCTGCGATACGGGACAGAGCATCGAGCGCGATGCCGCGCTGGTGAAGTCCTGCGGCCTGTATTTCCAGCCGGGTCGCCTGGGTATCGATGGCGATGTCTGGCGGCAGTACTGGCAAGCGCGCCAGGCTCCGGCCTGGGTCGCGCATCTGGACCGGTTGGCGCCACAGACCGACGTGCCGGTTGCCGAATTGCTCGATCAATTGCAGCGCCTGCCGGCCCAGGAGCAGGCACGCAAGGTACTGCTGGATGTCAGCCTTGCCGCCGATGCCGGCCGCGCGCCCGCCGCGCTGGGCGGCCGCTTGCGGGTGAAGACCTGGAGCTGGGACGAAGGAGGGAAGCGCGAAGGCGGTTTCGCCGGCTGGCTGGTGGACGGCACGCCGTTGTGGCTGGGAGGGCCTGGGACCAGCAAGACCGTCCTGGCACGTTACGGCGCGGCCATCGGCGCGGCCTTGCCGGCCCCGTGGCCGAGTGATCCGGGGCGCTGCGTGGCGGTCAGTCTGTTCAGTCGCTATCCGCTGCAGGAGGTTTACGACGTGCACGGTCGACCCGCTGCTGCCGGCGTTCTACGCGGGCGGCAGAATGTGCTGTTCACCAATGGCGTCCGGCTCGACGTTAACAGCAGCGGTGACCTGTTTCTCGAACGTAATGCCCAGGGCCCGCGCCTGACCGCGCGTTTGTCCCGTGAAGAGTACGTGGCGCGGGTACTGGATCGCGAGGCTTCCGCTACGCCACCTGAGGCAGCCAAGGCGTTGGCTGTGACCATCCGCACCTATCTGTTGCAGAACGGCGCGCCGCATGGCGATTGCCTGAGCATCGACGACAGCAGCCAGCGCCAGCGCGTGGCGCCGCGGCCGGCCAGCGAAGGCGCGCGCGGCATCGCAGCCTGGACCGCCGATCTGGTACTGGCCGGCGGTACGGTGACCTACCATAGCGACGAAGCTGGGCCGTCGCGGTTGTCCTGGCGCGATGCCCAGGCGCAGGCTGCCCAGGGGCTGCGCTACGACGCGATCCTCGCTCGCGCCTTTCCACGCACCAGCCTCAGCCGCTGGAGCAATCCCATCGCCGCCTGCCAGCCATTGCCGGACGCCGAGCGCTGGTTGCAGAAGCAGCGCAGCGTCTGGCGCTCAAGGCTGGACGGTGAGCCTGGCTACGAGGAGTTGCGCTCCTTCGCGGTCTGCCGGCTGGGTTCCGGCCGGCCCTATGTCGATCGCGAGCGCCAACGCATCTACGTGCGTGGCCTGTACTCGTTGCAGGATCGGCTCGACCTGACCCACGAATACCTGCACCTGGCCTTCCAGGCGCACCCCAATGGACAAGACGAGGGCTATGTGGAAAGCCTGGCCCGTCGCCTGATACTGGAATTATCGCCATGAAACTCGCCCGTGCCCTTCGCCTGTCCCTGTTCGCCAGCCTGATTCCGCTGGGGGCTCAGGCTGCCGAATCCCCAGTCCATATCGACGCGCCGCTGGGCGGTTGGCGAGCCGGAGATGGTGACAAGGCTGACTTCCGGCAGACGGTGAACTATCCGGCGTCCTCCGTGAACGTACGCCAGGACCAGTCCGAGGCGGCGCGCATCCGTGGCGAGATCCGTGGCTTGCCCAAAGACGGCAAGGAACCTGCCCGGCTGGTGGTGAATGGCGTGGCCATGCCGATGAAGGTCGATGGCGATGGCAGGTTCGACCGTCCGTTCGCCTTTCCGGCTGGCTCCAACAGCGTCGAGGTCATTACCCCGGATGGCCAGCAGCGCAAGCGCGTGCAGTTCTATCACGGCGGCGGTGGCGGGGAGGTTCCGGCCAAGTTGCGGGTGCTGCTGTCGTGGGATTCGGACAACACCGACCTTGACCTGCACCTGGTGACGCCGGATGGCGGGCATGTTTGGTATGGCAACCGCTCGCTGCCCAACGGGGCGGCGCAGGATGTCGACGTGACTACCGGCTATGGCCCGGAAATCATCGCCAGCCCGACTCCGCTCAAGGGGCAGTATCTGGTCTATGTGAACTACTACGGCGGCGGTTGGAGCCAGGATGACAGCTCCGGCGACGTGAATGCGGCCAAGCCGCTGACCACGGCGCAGGTGACCATAGTGACGGAGGAGGGGACGGTGAACGAGAAGCAGGAGTCCTTCCTGATCCCGATGCGTCAGCCGGGGGAGCTGACGCTGGTGAAGCGGTTCAGTTATCCGTAAGGTCCGAGAGAGGCTCTCGTAGGAGCAACTGTCTTCTATCGGGGGGCGTGTTTGCGATCTCCCTCCGCGAGAGGGAACCGTCCGTATGCTCCCCGCTCGGAACGGTCCCCTCTTCCGCTAGCGGGAGAGGGTTAGGCGGGCGCTTAGGAGCGGACAACCTCCGCTCCTGTAAAAGCCGCGCCGGATCGGGCCTATAGACGCGGGCCATGCCCACGATGAGCGGCCCTGGCGCTCTCGTGCAACGTACTGATCAGGCCTTCTGATCCGCCTGCCAGGCATCGATCACTTCCTGCGCCGCGCGGAACGCGTCGATGGCCGCCGGGACGCCCGCGTAGACCGCGCAATGCAGCAACGCTTCGCGAATCTCTTCCACTGTGCAGCCATTGTTCAGTGCGCCGCGCACGTGGCCTTTCAGCTCCTGCGGGCACTTCAGGGCGGTCAGTGCGGCGAGGGTGATCAGGCTGCGGGTCTTGCGCGGCAGGCCTTCGCGGGTCCATACGCCACCCCAGGCGTGCTCGTTGACGAAGTCCTGCAGCGGCTGGGTGAAGTCGGTAGCGTTGCCCAGGGCCCGGTCGACGAAGGCGTCGCCCATTACTTCACGGCGGACCTGTTCGCCAGCCTTGCGGTTGTCGTTGCTCATGATGATTCCTTCAGAGTCCTTCCAGGCGCACGCGGGCGGTGCCGGAGCGCAGCATGTTGAGTTGTTCGGCAGCGGCCTTGGATACGTCGATGATCCTGCCGCGGCCGAATGGTCCGCGATCGTTGATGCGCACCACGACGCTACGGCCGTTGTCGAGGTTGGTCACCTTCACCCGTGTGCCGAAGGCGAGGGTGCGATGCGCAGCGGTCAGGGCATTCTGGTCGAAGCGCTCGCCGCTGGCGGTCCTCTTGCCGTGGTGCGCCCTGCCGTAATAGGACGCGGTGCCTTCGGCACGGTAACCGCGGCCCGAGACTTCCGAATCGCTGTCGTACGACGTGGTGCTACAGCCGGCCAGCAGGGCCAGGCAGCCAACGAGGGCGAAGGGGCGCAGGCGCAGCATCGAACCTCCGGACGAAGAAACGCCGGGCAAGCCCGGCGTCATTGAAGTGTGGGCTCAACCTTCGAGCTTTTTCTTCAGCAGTTCGTTCACTTGGCCCGGGTTGGCCTTGCCCTTCGATGCTTTCATCGCCTGCCCGACGAAGAAGCCGAACATCTTGCCGCGTTTGGCTTCGTCGCTGGCGCGGTACTGTTCGACCTGCTCGGCGTTGGCTGCCAGCACTTCGTCCAGCATCTTGTCGATGGCACCGGTATCGGTGACCTGCTTCAGGCCCTTGGCTTCGATGATCTGGTCAGCCGATCCTTCGCCGGCGGCCATTGCTTCGAAGACCATCTTGGCGATCTTGCCGGAGATGGTGTTGTCCTTGATGCGCAGGATCATGCCGCCCAGGTGTTCGGCGGAAACCGGCGATTGCTCGATCTCCAGGCCGTCCTTGTTGAGCAGGCTGGACAGCTCGCCCATCACCCAGTTGGCGGCCAGCTTGGCGTCGCCGCAGATGCCTTGTACCTGCTCGAAGTAGTCGGCCATTTCGCGGCTGGCGGACAGCACGCTGGCGTCATAGGCGGACAGGCCGTACTGGCTCTCGAAACGCTCGCGCTTCTGGTCCGGCAGTTCCGGCAGGCTGGCTCGCAGGTCATCGAGGAAGCTGCGCTCGATCACTACCGGCAGAAGGTCCGGGCAGGGGAAGTAACGGTAGTCGTTGGCTTCTTCCTTGCTGCGCATGGAGCGCGTCTCGTCCTTGTTCGGATCGTACAGGCGGGTTTCCTGCACGACCTTGCCGCCGTCCTCGATCAGATCGATCTGGCGTTGCACTTCGTGGTTGATCGCCTTCTCGATGAAGCGGAAGGAGTTCACGTTCTTGATCTCGGCGCGGGTGCCGAACTCGGCCTGGCCCTTGGGCCGCACCGATACGTTGCAGTCACAGCGCAGCGAGCCTTCGGCCATGTTGCCGTCACAGATGCCGAGGTAGCGGACCAGGGCGTGAATGGCCTTCACATAGGCGACGGCCTCCTTGGCACTGCGGATGTCCGGCTCGGAGACGATCTCCAGCAGCGGAGTGCCGGCGCGGTTCAGGTCGATGCCGCTCATGCCGTGGAAGTCTTCGTGCAGGCTCTTGCCGGCGTCTTCTTCAAGGTGCGCGCGGGTGATGCCGACGCGCTTGACGGTGCCGTCTTCCAGGGTGATGTCCAGGTGACCCTTGCCAACGATGGGGTGGTCCATCTGGCTGGTCTGGTAGCCCTTGGGCAGGTCCGGGTAGAAGTAATTCTTCCGGGCGAAGACGTTGCGCTCGGCGATTTCGGCGTTGATCGCCAGGCCGAACTGGCAGGCCATGCGCACGGCCTCCTGGTTCAGCACTGGCAGGGTGCCGGGCATGGCCAGGTCGATCAGGCTGGCCTGGGTGTTCGGTTCGGCGCCGAAGGTGGTGGCGCTACCGGAGAAGATCTTCGATTGGGTGGAGAGCTGTGCGTGAATTTCCAGCCCGATCACGGTTTCCCATTGCATGTCGTAATCCTTCCTCAGAATCCAGCCGGTGCCTGTTTGTGCCAGTCGGTAACCAGTTGGTACTGGTGCGCGACATTGAGCAGGCGGCCTTCCTGGAAGTACGGCGCGAGCAGTTGGACACCCACCGGCAGGCCGTCGACGAAGCCGGCAGGCATGGACAGGCCAGGGATGCCGGCGAGGTTGGCGGTGATGGTGTAGATGTCTTCCAGATACTGTGCGACCGGATCGTTGTTCTTCTCACCCAGTTTCCAGGCCGGGTTCGGCGTGGTCGGGCCGAGGATCACGTCGACATCGGCAAAGGCATTGACGAAGTCGTTCTTGATCAGGCGGCGAATCTTCTGGGCCTTCAGGTAATAGGCGTCGTAGTAGCCGGCGGAAAGTGCGTAAGTGCCGACCATGATGCGGCGCTTCACTTCGGCACCGAAGCCTTCGGCGCGGGAGCGCTTGTAGAGGTCCTGCAGGTCCTTCGGGTTTTCGCAGCGGTAGCCGTAGCGCACGCCGTCGAAACGCGACAGGTTGGAACTGGCTTCCGCGGGCGCGATCACGTAGTAGGCCGGAATCGCATGCTGCATGTTCGGCAGGGAGATTTCCTTGACCACCGCCCCCAGTTGCTTGAGCTGCTCGACCACCTTCATCACCGCGTCGGCGATACGACTGTCCAGACCCGCGCCGAAGTACTCCTTCGGCAGGCCGATACGCAGCCCGGCCAGCGGCTTGGCGAGAGCGGCGAGGTAGTCATCCACCGGCTGGTCGACGCTGGTGGAGTCCTTCGTGTCGAATCCGGCCATGACGCCGAGCATCAGTGCGCAGTCCTCGGCGGTGCGGGCCAGCGGACCGCCCTGATCGAGGCTGGAGGCGTAGGCGATCATGCCCCAGCGCGACACGCGGCCGTAGGTCGGCTTGATGCCGGTGAGGTTGGTCAGCGCCGCCGGCTGGCGGATCGAGCCGCCGGTGTCGGTGCCGGTGGCGGCAGGAATCAGGCGCGCGGCCACGGCCGCGGCGGAGCCGCCGGAGGAGCCGCCCGGTACGCGGGTGGTGTCCCAGGGGTTCTTTACCGCGCCGTAGTGGCTGGATTCGTTGGAGGAGCCCATCGCGAACTCGTCCATGTTCAGCTTGCCCAGGCTCACGGCGCCGGCGTTGGTCAGGCGCTCGACGACGGTGGCGTCGTAGGGCGAGACGAAGGTGTCGAGAATCTTCGAGCCGCAGCTGGTGCGTACGCCCTGGGTGCAGAACAGGTCCTTGTGGGCGATCGGTGCGCCGAGCAGGGCGCCATCTTCACCTTTGGCGCGCCGTTCGTCGGCAGCCTTAGCCTGGTTCAGGGCCGCTTCTTCGGTGACGCTGATGAAACTGTTCAACTGCGGGTCGAGCTGCTGGATGCGCGCGAGCAGGGCAGTGGCCAGTTCCTGGGCGGAGAATTGCTTGTCGGCGAGTCCGCGGGCGACTTCGGCGAGGGTCAATTGATGCAGCATATGTCCGTGTCCTTAGCGCTTACTCGATGACTTTCGGGACGAGATAGAGCCCGTCTTCCACGGCTGGGGCGATGGCCTGGTAGGCATCGCGGTGGTTTTCCTCGGTGACCTCGTCGGCGCGCAGGCGCTGGGTGGCTTCCAACGGGTGCGCCAGCGGCGCGATGCCGTCGGTGTCGACCGCCTGCATGGCGTCGATCAGGCCGAGAATATTGTTGAGGGTATCGGTGGTGCGCGGAATGTCAGCTTCCTCCAGGCCCAGGCGGGCGAGGTGGGCGATCTTCTCCACGTCGGAGCGTTCAAGCGCCATCGGAGTCTCCAGCTAGAGCGGCCAGGCTCGAACTGGACCTGGCCGGACGGAATTTTGGGGCGGGGAACGGAACCCGCGGCAGACGGTCAAAGGCCGCTGGGACGGGCCTTGCGGGCCCGGAAAAGCCAGGAATCTAGCATAAATTGCCGCCTTGCCCAAAATCCCCGTCATTGTTAGAGTTTGCCGCACTTTTTTACCCGCGCATTTTTCACCCACGCGCCACCTATGGGTTTCTTTCCAATGTTCAAAAAACTGCGTGGCATGTTTTCCAGTGATCTGTCGATCGACCTGGGCACTGCCAATACCCTTATTTATGTGCGCGAGCGCGGTATCGTCCTGAACGAGCCGTCCGTGGTCGCGATCCGTAGCCACGGCAGCCAGAAGAGCGTGGTCGCCGTTGGCACCGAAGCCAAGCGCATGCTGGGCCGTACCCCGGGCAACATTGCCGCCATTCGTCCGATGAAGGACGGCGTCATCGCCGACTTCAGCGTCTGTGAAAAGATGCTGCAGTACTTCATCAACAAGGTTCACGAGAACAGCTTCCTGCAGCCCAGCCCGCGCGTGCTGATCTGCGTGCCGTGCAAATCCACCCAGGTGGAGCGCCGTGCGATCCGTGAATCGGCCCTGGGCGCCGGCGCCCGTGAGGTCTATCTGATCGAAGAGCCGATGGCGGCCGCCATCGGCGCCGGCCTGCCGGTGGAAGAGGCGCGTGGTTCGATGGTCGTCGATATCGGCGGCGGCACCACCGAGATCGCTCTGATCTCCCTCAACGGCGTGGTCTATGCCGAGTCCGTCCGCGTTGGCGGCGACCGCTTCGACGAAGCCATCGTTACCTACGTGCGCCGCAACTACGGCAGCCTGATCGGCGAATCCACCGCCGAGCGCATCAAGCAGGAAATCGGCACCGCCTTCCCGGGTGGCGAGGTCCGCGAAGTCGACGTCCGCGGCCGCAACCTGGCCGAAGGCGTACCGCGCAGCTTCACCCTCAACTCCAACGAAGTGCTCGAAGCGCTGCAGGAGTCCCTGGCCACCATCGTCCAGGCGGTCAAGAGCGCCCTGGAGCAGTCCCCGCCTGAGCTGGCTTCGGATATCGCCGAGCGCGGCCTGGTGCTGACCGGTGGCGGCGCGCTGCTGCGTGACCTGGATAAGCTGCTGGCCCAGGAAACCGGCCTGCCGGTGATCGTCGCCGAAGACCCGCTGACCTGCGTGGCTCGTGGCGGCGGCAAGGCGCTGGAAATGATGGACCGTCATTCGATGGACCTGCTTTCCACCGAATGAGGTGGTGAGCCCTGTAGAGGTCGGTTGACGTTTCGCCCATGCTGGTGAAACTTCAACCGACTTTGCACAGCTAGGAGCCGGTCATCAAACCGATATTCTCCAAAGGGCCCTCGCTGGGCGCGCGCCTGTTGGTGCTCGCCGTCCTGTCGGTCGCCTTGATGGTGGTCGATGCCCGCTTCGATTATCTGAAACCGGTACGCAGCCAGATGGGCCTCGTGCTGAGCCCTTTCTATGGTATCGCCGATTTTCCGGTTCGCGCCTGGGAAGGCGTGCGCGACCAGTTCACCAGTCGCAGCGAGCTGCTGGCCGAGAACGAGCGCCTGAAGGCCGAGCAACTGCTGATGCAGCGCCGACTGCAGAAGTTGGCAACCCTCACCGAACAGAACGTGCGCTTGCGCGAGTTGCTCAACTCCTCCGCCCTGGTCGACGACAAGGTGCTGGTGGGCGAGCTGATCGGCGTCGATCCGAACCCCTTCACCCAGCGCATCCTGATCGACAAGGGCGAGAAGGACGGCGTATTCCAGGGGCAGCCTGTGCTCGACGCCAGCGGCCTTATGGGGCAGGTGGTCGAAGTGATGCCGTACACCGCCCGCGTGCTGCTGCTGACCGATACTACCCACAGCATTCCCGTGCAGGTGAATCGCAACGGCCTGCGTGCCATCGCTGTGGGCACCGGCAACCCGGAGCGCCTGGAACTGCGCTACGTTGCCGATACCGCCGACATAAAGGAAGGCGATCTGCTGGTGAGCTCCGGCCTTGGCCAGCGCTTCCCGGCGGGCTACCCGGTAGCTACCGTCAAGGAAGTGCTGCATGACACAGGTGGGCCCTTCGCTACCATTCGTGCGGTGCCCACCGCGAAGATGAACCGCAGCCGCTACGTGCTGCTGGTATTCACCGATAGCCGTACTCCGGAGCAACGTGCCACTGACGCCGCCGAGGCGCAGGTTGAAGCCGACCGCAAGGCCGCCGAGGCAACCGCTCCCGCCCAGGCGCCCGCTGCGCCAGGCGCAACTGCGGTCTCGCCGCCAGCCCAGACACCCGCCGGCAATGGCGCGGCCCCGGCTGCTCCCGTCACGCCCGCGCCTGCTGCGCACCCTGATGCAAGGACTCGCCACTGATGGTCGCACAAGGCTCGCGAAACGGCTGGGCGATCTGGCTCAGCCTGCTCCTGGGGTTACTGCTGTCAGTAGCGCCAATGCCCAGTTTCATGGAAATCGGCCGCCCGCTGTGGCTGGCGATGTTCCTGACCTACTGGGTGCTCTATCTGCCGCACAAGGTGGGGATGCTCTCCGCCTGGGTATTCGGTCTGGCCGAGGATGTGCTGTATGGCACGTTGCTGGGACAGAACGCCCTGATTCTCAGCCTGATCATTTTCCTGGTGCTGTCTCTGCACCAGCGACTGCGGATGTTCCCTATCTGGCAGCAATGCCTGGTGTTGCTGGTGGTGTTCGGTCTCGCGCAACTGGTCCAGCTATGGCTCAGCGCGTTGACCGGCAATCGCCCGCCAACCCTGGTGTTCCTGCTGCCGGCGTTGGTCAGTGCCTTGCTCTGGCCTTGGGTCTACACGCTGCTCCGGGCCCTGCGTCTGCGCCTGAACATCAACTGAGGCCCCGCTCCGGGGCGTTTCGTCGGGGCCTGTGCATATTGTGCCGGCCCTGCGTCGGGAGTCTTTGATGTCCCAGTTGTACCTCGCTTCCAGCTCACCGCGTCGGCGCGAGCTGTTGACTCAGATTGGACTGCCGTTCCACATCGTTCCCGCTTCCATTGACGAGACACCGCTGGCCGGTGAGTCAGCCGTCGCCTACGTCGAGCGCCTGGCCCGGGGCAAGGCTCTTGCCGGCCTGCATTTCCTGGCGCAGCGCGCGGATGTCTGCGTGCTGGGCGCCGATACCGCCGTGGTGCTCGACGGGCGCATCCTCGGCAAGCCTGCCGACCGGGCCGAAGCGTTGGCGATGCTGCAGGCGTTGTCCGGCCGCGAGCACGAGGTCCTCACCGCCGTGGCGGTGGCCAATCGGGACCATTGCGAGGCGCGTGTCGTCAGCAGCCGGGTGACGTTCCGCACGGTTTCGATGGAAGAGGCCGAGCGCTATTGGGAGACTGGCGAGCCGCATGACAAAGCCGGTGGCTATGCTATCCAGGGTCTTGCTGCCGTATTCGTCAGCCGCGTAGAGGGCAGCTATAGCGCGGTGGTCGGCTTGCCTCTTTGCGAAACCGCGGCACTGCTGGCTGACTTCTCCATCCCGTGCTGGCAGTCTTGATCACGAAGTAGCGCTGCATAACTCCGGGCGCGATAAGGAAGGGCGCATGAGCGAAGAGATCCTGATCAATATCACGCCGATGGAATCGCGCGTGGCGGTGGTGGAGAACGGCGTCCTGCAGGAGGTCCACGTCGAGCGCACGCTGCGCCGCGGGATCGTCGGCAATATCTACAAGGGTAAGGTCGTGCGCGTGCTGCCGGGCATGCAGGCGGCATTCGTCGATATCGGCCTGGAGCGCGCGGCATTCATCCATGCCGCCGAGATTTCCACCCGCGAAGGCAGCGCCGTGGAGAGCATCAGCGCGTTGGTGCACGAGGGGCAGAGCCTGGTGGTGCAAGTCACCAAGGACCCGATCGGCACCAAGGGCGCGCGCCTGACGACCCATCTGTCGATCCCGTCGCGTTATCTGGTGTACATGCCGCGCACCAGCCATGTCGGGATTTCCCTGAAGATCGAGGACGAAGTCGAGCGCGAGCGTCTCAAGCAGGTCGTGGCCAACTGCGTGAAGACCGAAGGCATCGTCGAGCAGGGCGGTTTCATCTTGCGGACCGCCGCCGAAGGCGCCGGCGAGGACGAGATTCTTGCCGACATCCGCTACCTGCGCCGCCTGTGGGATCAGATCGCCGCGCAGATCCAGACCGTCGGCGCGCCAACGCTGATCTACGAGGATCTGTCGCTGGCGTTGCGCACCCTGCGTGACCTGGTCAATCCGCGAATCGAGAAGATCCGCGTCGATTCGCGGGAGAACTTCCAGAAAATCACGCAGTTCGTCGAAGAACTGATGCCGGAAATCGCCGATCGCCTGGAGCACTATCCCGGCGAGCGGCCGATCTTCGATCTCTATGGCGTCGAAGACGAGGTGCAGAAGGCGCTGGAGCGCAAGGTCCTGCTCAAGTCTGGCGGTTACCTGATCATCGACCCGACCGAGGCGATGACTACCATCGACGTCAATACCGGGGCGTTCGTCGGCCATCGCAACCTCGAGGAAACCATCTTCAAGACCAACCTCGAAGCCGCCACCGCCATCGCCCGGCAACTGCGCCTGCGCAATCTGGGCGGGATCATCATCATCGACTTCATCGACATGGAAGATGAAGAGCATCGTCGCCAGGTCCTGCGGACTCTGGAAAAGCAGCTCGAACGCGATCACGCGAAGACCAATATCATCGGTATCACCGAGTTGGGGCTCGTGCAGATGACCCGCAAACGCACCCGCGAAAGCCTGGTGCAGGTGCTCTGCGAGCCCTGCCCGAGCTGCCAGGGGCGCGGCATGCTGAAGACCCCGGAAACCATCTGCTACGAGATATTCCGCGAGATCCTCAGAGAGGCGCGGGCCTACCAGGCCGATTCCTATCTGGTGCTGGCCAACCAGAGAGTGGTCGACCGCCTGCTCGACGAGGAGTCGGGTAACGTCGCCGACCTTGAAATGTTCATCGGCCGGACTATCAAGTTCCAGGTCGAGGCCATGTACTCCCAGGAGCAGTACGACGTTGTCCTGCTGTGAGACGCAGGTACCACTGTATGTGCTCCGTGCCGATTACCGCAGAGATACAGGCGGTTGCGGAGCTTTCGAGGACGCACACTGTCAGACGCACTTCGCCATTGCATGCCCAGGGAGCCAGTTCGATGACCACATGCCTACTTTCCTGGTCTCCTGACTGATATGGGGCGCCTGATCGCTGCGTCGTTGCGCGTCGTCCTGGCGCTGCTGGCTCTGGGGCTGGTGCTGCTTGCGCTCTACGTCAGCCTCGGCCGGCAATTGGTGCCGCTGGTGGCCGAGTACCGCGATGACCTGGCACAGCAGGCCAGTACGCAGCTTGGCCTGCCGGTGACCATCGGCGCTCTGGAAGGCCACTGGCAGGATTTCAGCCCAATCATCGTGGTGCGCGATATCCAGCTCGGCGATGGCAATGATGCGCTGCGTCTGGAGCGAGTGCGCCTGACTCCGGACATTCTCGGCAGTCTGATGGCCCGCCAGCCTCGGATCGACAGTCTGGAGTTGGAAGGGCTGCACCTGACACTGCGTGAGGACGAGCACGGCCAATGGCAAGCCGACGGCCTGCCCGCCCCGGGGGGCGATACCGATCCGCGCAAGTTGATCGATCTGCTGCTGACGCCGCGTCGTTTGTCGCTGATGGACAGCCAGTTGAGCGTCCTGCCGTTCGGTGCTCAGGCTCTCTCATTGAACTATGTGGGCATGACCCTGCACAGTGGCAGCCGTCAACGCCTGGAGGCGCGCCTCAACCTGCCGGGCGGCGAGCCGGTCGCGGCGCGCCTGGAAACCAGTGTGAACCGTGACGACTGGCGGCAAAGCTCGGCCCAGGCCTACCTCAGCCTGCCGCAGACGGACTGGTCGAAGTGGTTGCCCCCGCGCCTGACTGGCGCCTGGAAGCTTTCCCAGGCCAAGGCCGGCGGTGAGTTCTGGATCACCCTCGACAAAGGAGTCCCGGACGCGGCGGTGGCTCGCCTCAACGCACCCGCGATCGATGCGGCGCTGGGCGACCAGCCGCCGGTAAGCCTGAGCGACCTGGGCGTAAGCCTCTTCTACAAGCGCAACGGTGACGATTTCGATCTGCGCATCGCCGACCTGGCGGCGAACCTGGGAGACACGCGCTGGGGCGAGGTAGAGCTGTCCCTTTCGCGTCGCATGAAGGACGAAGATCACTGGCGGCTGCAGGCCGACCGCCTCGATCTGGCCCCGCTGGGGCCGCTGATCACCTCCCTGGCACCACTGCCGGATGCCGCCTCCACCTGGCTGCGGGGGCTTAAGCCGCACGGTGTGCTGCACAACGTGAATTTCGATTACTGGCCGCAGCGCGAAGGCGCCGGGCGTGTCGCCTATGCCACCAATCTGGAGAAGGTCGGCGTCGCCGCCTTCCACGACGTGCCGGCGGTAGAAAACGTCGACGGTACGTTCACCGGTAACCTCGGCGGCGGTCAGCTCGATGCGTCCGCCAAGGACTTCATGCTCCACCTGGCGACCCTGTTTCCCGAGCCCTGGCGCTACCGTACCGCCCATGCGCGGATGTTCTTCCAGCTCAACGACGAGGCGTTCACGCTTGGCAGCCACCTGATGAAGGTCGAGGGCGAGGAGGGCTCCATCGCCGGCGATATGTTGATCCGTCTGATGCGCGATCCGGCGAAGGAGGACTACATGGACCTGCGCGTCGGCATGAGCAACGGTGACGCGCGCTTCACCGGCAAGTACCTGCCGACCGTCATTCCGCAGATGAGCAAGGACCTCGCAGCCTGGCTCAAGGGCTCGATCAAGAGCGGGCGTATCGAGCAGGGCTATTTCCTCTGGCAGGGTTCGTTGCAGAAGGGCTCCGCGCCCGAGGCACACGCCATGAGCCTGTACTTCAAGGTGCACGACGGGGTGCTTGACTACCAGCCGGGCTGGCCGGGACTGAGCAAGGCCGAAGGCGAGGTTCGGGTCGAGGACAGTGGCGTCAGCATCAATGCCAGTTCCGGGCAGATTCTGAAGAGCCAGGTGCGCGATGTTTCGGTGGAAATTCCCCACGTGCCGAGCGGCGAGGTATCCCACCTGCATGTGGACGGCGACATCGACAGCAGCCTTGGCGACGGCCTGAAGATTCTCCAGGAGTCCCCCATCGGAGCCCAACATACCTTCGTGGGATGGCAGGGCGAGGGTGACCTGGAGGGACATCTCAAACTGGATATTCCGCTGGCCAAGGACCAGGCCCGCCAGGCGCGGGTGATCGTCGACTTCGCCACAGAGTCGGCGCGTCTGAAGATCGCCAGCCCCGAGCTCAACCTGGAGCAGCTCAAGGGCAAGTTCCGCTACGACACCGACAGTGGGCTGAGTGCGCAGAGCGTTTCGGCCCTGGCACTGGGGACCCGCGTCACCGGCAGCATTCGCGCTGAAGGGCGTAACGGCAATCCGCGCACTCGCGTGCTGGTTGGCGGGCAGATGCCGATGAAAACGCTGTTGGACTGGGGCAAGGTCCAGAAGCAATTGCCGGTGGATGGTCGCATCCCGTTCCAGTTGAACCTGCTGCTGGACGGCAAGGACAGCCAGTTGCAGGTCGCTTCCAACCTTCAGGGCGTAACCATCGACTTACCGGCACCGTTCGGCAAGACCGCCGCCGAGACACGCACCGCGGAGTGGCGCATGACGCTCGATGGCACCGAGCGCCGCTACTGGGCGACCTATGGCGATCGCGCGAGCCTGGCCTATGCCGCGCCTGCCGACAAGCCGCTCACCGGGCGTGGCGTGTTGCGCCTGGGTGGCGATCCGGCGGTGCTGCCGAGCTGGAATGGCGTGCAAGTGCGGGGGCGCATTGATGAAGTGGACGCCGACGCCTGGCAGGCCGTAATGAAGAAGTATGCCAACGCCGGCGTCGAAGGCGCCGCAGGGCTGCTGCGTGGCGCCGATCTGCAGATCGGCCGCTTCAAGGGCTTCGGCCAGAGCCTGGAGAATCTCAGCGTCGATCTCACCCGGGTCGATAGCAGTTGGCAGTTGGGGCTGGTTAGCTCCCTGGCTTCAGGCAAGGTCACCGTTCCTGACGGCAAGGCCAGGCCGATCCAGATCCAGCTCGACCGGATCGATCTGCCGAAGGGGGAAGCCATCGATGCGCCGGAGGCGGGCGATGCACCCGATCCGATGGCCAACATCGACCCGCGCTCCCTGCCGGCGATGGATGTGTCGATTCGTCAGGTGCTCAAGGGTGGCAAGCCGGTGGGGGCCTGGAGCTTCAATGTCCGGCCGACGCCGACCGGCACCAGCTTCAACGATGTGGAGCTGGATCTGCGTGGGCTTGCGGTCAAGGGCACTCTGCGCTGGGATGGCCTGGCCGGCTCCTCGCGCAGCAGCTTCGACGGACGCCTGGAAGGCAAGAACCTGGCCGACGTGCTGACCGCCTGGGATTTCGCTCCCAGCGTTACCAGCGAGCGCTTCCGCGTCGATATCAACGGCAACTGGCCGGGGTCGCCGGCGGCGCTGAACCTGCGGCGGTTTGGCGGCACGATAGACGCGAACCTGCGCAAGGGACAGTTCGTCGAAGTCGAAGGCGGCGCCAATGCGCTCAGGGTTTTCGGCCTGCTCAACTTCAACGCCATCAACCGCCGGCTGCGCCTGGATTTTTCCGACCTGCTGGGCAAGGGGCTCAGTTACGACAGAGTGAAGGGCGTGCTGACCGCTACCGATGGCGTCTACTTCACCCGCGAACCAATACGCCTGGATGGACCGTCGAGCAATCTCGAACTCAACGGCAAGCTCGACATGGCCCATGACCAGATCGATGCGAAGCTGCTGGTCACGTTACCGGTCACCAACAATCTGCCGCTTGCGGCGCTGATCGTCGGAGCGCCGGCGGTGGGCGGTGCTCTGTTCGTGGTGGACAAGCTGCTGGGCGACAAGGTGGCGCGTTTCGCGAGCGTGCAGTACAGCGTGAAGGGGCCTTGGCAGAGTCCGGCCATCAGCTTCGAGAAACCCTTCGAAAAACCCCATTGAGCAGAGTCTGCGAGCATCGGTTAGCATGACCTTTGCACCCAGCCGGAGCCGGCCTTAGTCATGTCTATCGCAGTTATCCAGATGGTCAGCCAGGACGATGTCCTGGCCAATCTCGCAGCCGCCCGTCGCCTGCTCGAACAAGCGGCCCGTGACGGCGCGCAGTTGGCCGTGCTGCCGGAAAACTTCGCTGCGATGGGCCGCCGCGATCTTGCCGACCTTGGCCGCGCCGAGGCGCAAGGCGTGGGGCCGATCCTGCCCTGGTTGAAAAGCACCGCCCGTGACCTCAGGTTGTGGATAGTCGGTGGAACTCTGCCGCTGCCGCCTGCCGGTCTGCCGGAGGCCAAGGCCAACGCCTGTTCGCTGCTGATCGACGATCAGGGTGAGATAGCCGCCCGTTATGACAAGCTGCACCTGTTCGATGTGGATGTCGCTGACGCTCGTGGCCGTTACCGTGAGTCCGACGATTACGCCTTCGGCCAGCGGGTGGTGGTGGCTGATACGCCGGTAGGGCGCCTGGGGCTGACTGTCTGCTACGACCTGCGCTTTCCCGAACTCTATACGGCACTGCGTGAAGCCGGTGCCGAACTGATCAGCGCCCCTTCGGCCTTTACCGCGGTGACTGGCGCGGCGCACTGGGAAGTGCTGATTCGCGCCCGTGCCATAGAAACCCAGTGCTATCTCCTGGCGGCAGGTCAGGGTGGCAGTCATCCACGCGGTCGGGAGACCTGGGGGCAATCGGCGATCATCGATCCCTGGGGGCGTATCCTGGCCGAACAGGCCAAGGGTGAGGCCGTTCTGCTGGCCGAGCGTGACGGCGACGAGCAGGCGGCGGTCCGGCAGCGTATGCCGATTGCCCGGCACAGACGATTTTTCCCGCCGGTCGAACCGCGACCGGCGCGTACGGAGTAGATATGAGCGAACTGTTGTCATCCGTCAGCCAGCACCTGCTGGCCCCCGGCGGCCTGGATATCGACCAGTTGTCGCCGGTGCTGCATGAGCTCAGCGGCCCGGGCATCGATGCCGCCGACCTGTACTTCCAGAGCCAGGTCTCCGAGTCCTGGATGCTGGAGGACGGTATCGTCAAGGAAGGCAGCTTTCATATGGACCAGGGGGTTGGCGTGCGTGCGCAATCCGGTGAGAAGACCGGCTTTGCCTATAGCAACGCGATCACCCATGACGCGCTGATCCAGGCTGCCCGCGCCGCGCGCTCGATTTCCCGCGCCGGCCAGAATGGCCGCGTGCAGGCGTTCAACGCGGTGGTGCCGCAGCGACTCTATGCCGGTGAGAACCCGCTGGATGTCATGAGCCGAGCCGAGAAGGTGGAGCTGCTACAGAAGATCGATGCCGCCACGCGTGCCCTCGACCCGCGCATCCAGCAGGTCACCGTTAGCCTTGCCGGTGTCTGGGACCAGGTGCTGATTGCAGCGGCGGATGGCTCGCTCGCAGCGGACATCCGCCCGCTGGTGCGCTTCAACGTCAGTGTCATCGTCGAGCAGAACGGTCGCCGCGAGCGCGGCGGCCACGGCGGTGGCGGTCGCACGGACTATCGCTACTTCCTGCAGGAAGACCGTGCCATGAGCTACGCCCGCGAAGCGCTGCGCCAGGCGCTGGTGAACCTGGAAGCGGTCCCCGCCCCGGCCGGCAGCCTGCCGGTGGTGATGGGGGCCGGCTGGTCCGGTGTGCTGCTGCACGAGGCCGTGGGGCACGGTCTGGAAGGCGACTTCAATCGCAAGGGCAGCTCGAACTACAGCGGCCGCATGGGGGAGAAAGTTGCTTCCAGCCTCTGCACCATCGTCGACGATGGCACTCTGCCGGGGCGTCGTGGGTCGCTGTCGGTGGACGACGAGGGCACGCCGACCAACTACAACGTGCTGATCGAGAATGGTGTGCTCAAGGGTTACATGCAGGACAAGCTGAACGCCCGCCTGATGGGCGTGGCGCGCACCGGCAATGGGCGTCGCGAGTCCTATGCGCATCTGCCGATGCCGCGTATGACCAACACCTACATGTTGGCCGGGCAGAGCGATCCTGAAGAAATCATCGCCAGCGTCGAGCGTGGAATCTACTGCGCCAACCTCGGCGGCGGCCAGGTGGACATCACCAGTGGCAAGTTCGTTTTCGCCACCAGCGAAGCCTATCTGATCGAGAACGGCAAGATCACTCGTCCAGTGAAGGGCGCGACCCTGATCGGCAACGGCCCGGAAGTGATGAGCCGGGTGTCGATGGTCGGTAACGACCTGGCGCTGGACAGCGGTGTCGGCACGTGCGGCAAGGACGGCCAGTCCGTGCCGGTCGGTGTCGGCCAGCCGACCCTGAAGATCGACGCGATCACCGTCGGCGGCACGGGCGCCTGAGGTTGTTGCGGGTAATGCTGGATGGGAAAGGCGCGGCCGCTCAGCGCAGGCCGCGTTTGAGCTCGTCCAGCTCGCGGATGTATTTGAAGATTTTCCGTGCTGCAGCTGGAGGTTTGTTGTGAGCGGCCTCGTGCTGAGCATGGCGGATCAGTTGCAGCAGATGCTGCCGGTCGCTGTCCGGGTATTCGCCGAAGAACGCGGCCAGGGCATCGTCGCCGCCGTCGATGAGGCGGTCGCGCCAGCGCTCAAGGGCGTGGAAGCGTTCGTTGTACTGGCGGGTGGAGCTGTCCAGTTGCTCCAGCAGGGCGAGGATGGCGTCGACCTCCTGGTCGCGCATCAGCTTGCCGATGTACTGGATGTGCCGTTTGCGCGCGGCATTGGCCTTGTGCTTGGGCGCTTCGGCCAGCGCGCGGCGTAGCGGGTCGGTGAGCGGCATGCGGTCCAGCAGCTCGGGCTTGAGCGTCGTCAGGCGCTCGCCGAGGTCCTGCAGGGCGTGCAGCTCGCGTTTGACTTGCGACTTGCTCTTCTCGCCGAAGAACGAGTCGTCATCATGAATTTCAGCCATGGCGGGGGTCTCGTTGATAACGCCGCCATGATAACGAGTCGAGGGCCGCTTGTCCGGCCCGCGCAGGTCGCCAGCGTCCGAGAGGGCGGCCAGCATATGAACAGGAGAGGCACGTAATGAGCGAACACAACCCGGCAGTAGGCCCGGATGTCCTGCCTGAGCTGCGCGAGCAGGTCGAGCGGATCATTGCCGAGGCTTCGCGTCAGGGCGCCAGCGCCTGTGAGGTGGCGGTCTCGGTGGAGCAGGGATTGTCCACGTCAGTGCGCCAGGGTGAGGTGGAAACCGTCGAGTTCAACCGCGACCAGGGCTTCGGCATCACGCTGTATGTCGGTAAGCGCAAGGGTTCGGCGAGCACGTCGGCTACCGGCATCGATGCCGTTCGTGAAACCGTGGCGGCAGCGTTGGCCATTGCCAAGCACGCCTCTGAAGATGATTGCGCGGGGCTTGCCGACCCTGCGCTGATGGCGCGCGACCTGCCTGACCTGGATCTCTACCACGCCTGGCCGATCACGCCGGAGCAGGCAGTCGAGCGAGCCCTGGCTTGCGAGGCGGCAGCTTTCGCCGCGGACGCGCGGGTGACCAAAGCCGATGGGACGACGGTGAACACCCACCAGGGTTGCCGCGTCTACGGTAACAGCCACGGTTTCGTTGGCGGCTACGCCAGCACCCGCCACAGCCTGAGTTGCGTGATGATCGCGGAAGGCCAGGGGCAGATGCAGCGCGACTACTGGTATGACGTCAACCGTCGGGGCGACCTGCTGGCCAGTCCTGAGTCGATTGGACGGCGTGCTGCGGAACGAGCAGCCAGCCGCCTGGGCGCCCGTCCGGTAGATACTGCCGAGGTTCCGGTGCTGTTCGCGCCAGAGGTGGCGGTCGGGTTGTTCGGCCACTTCCTTTCGGCGATTTCCGGCGGCAGCCTGTACCGCAAGTCATCGTTCCTCGAAGGTACGCTGGGCCAGCGTCTGTTCCCTGAGTGGCTGACTCTTGATGAGCGTCCGCTGCTGGCGGGTGCACTGGGCAGCGCCTCGTTCGACAACGACGGCCTGGCTACCTATGCGAAGCCGTTCGTGGAAGGGGGTGACCTGGTCTCGTACGTGCTGGGCACATACTCTGGCCGCAAGCTGGGCATGCCCAGCACGGCGAACGCCGGCGGCGTGCACAACCTGTTCGTCAGTCACGGTGACGAAGACCAGGCTGCCTTGCTGCGTCGCATGGGGCGCGGGCTGCTGGTCACCGAGTTGATGGGGCAAGGCGTGAATCTCGTGACCGGCGACTATTCCCGCGGTGCTGGTGGTTACTGGGTGGAAAACGGTGAGATTCAGTTCCCGGTACAGGAGGTCACCATTGCGGCGAACCTGCGCGATCTGTTCCGCAACATCGTGGCCATCGGCAACGATGTGGAGTTCCGGGGCAATCTGCATACCGGTTCGGTACTGGTGGAGCGCATGACTGTCGCCGGAAACTGATTTCGCAAGCATGAAAAAGCCCGCCGGATGGCGGGCTTTTTCATGGAAGTTGTATTGATCATTCGCCTTCGTCGAAGTAGTTGTTGATCAACTCGGCCAGCGCGTCCAGCGCCTCGTTCTCCTGCTCACCCTCCGCCGCGAGGTGCAGGTTCGTGCCCTTGCCGGCGGCGAGCATCATCACTGCCATGATGCTCTTGCCGTCGACGGTGCTTTCCGGATTGCGCCCAACGCGAATCTGGCAGGGATAACGTCCCGCCACGCCGACGAATTTGGCTGCCGCACGGGCGTGCAGACCAAGCTTGTTGATGATGGTGATTTCGAGGGCGGGCATCGCGAGGGGCTGTCCTTTGTTGTGTGTTGCTACTAGCTCAGGTCGCGGTGGCGAATCTGCACGTTGGTGAGGGTTTCCTTGAGGGCCTTGCCGATTCGCTCGGCCAGGTAGGTCGAGCGGTGCTGGCCGCCGGTACAGCCGATGGCGATGGTGACGTAGGCCCGGTTGCTCGCGGCGAAGCGCGGCAACCATTTGTTCAGGTAGCCGAGGATATCCTGGTACATCTCCTCGACGTCGGCCTGCGCGGCCAGGTACTCCTGCACGTCGGAGTCGAGCCCCGTGTGCTCGCGCAGTTCGGGCTTCCAGTAGGGGTTGGGCAGGCAGCGCACATCGAACACCAGGTCGGCATCCACAGGCATGCCACGCTTGAATCCGAAGGATTCGACCAGGAATGCGGTACCCAGCTCGGGCTTGTTCAGCAGGCGCAGCTTGAGCACGTCGCGCAACTGATAGAGGTTCAGGTGCGTAGTGTTGAGCTTGAGATCGGCGAGGTCAGCGATTGGCGCCAGGAGGTTGCTCTCGTCGGCGATGGCCTCGGCCAGCGAGCGCGTGTCGGTGGTCAGTGGGTGGCGACGGCGCGTCTCTGAGAAACGCTTGAGCAGGGTTTCATCGTCCGCATCGAGGTACAGAACGTCACACTGGATATGCTTGTCGCGGGCTTCCTGCAGCAGCTCTGGGAAGCGTTGCAGCTGGCTGGGCAGGTTGCGTGCATCGATGGAAACGGCGACCTGCGGCTGCAGCAGTTCCGTATGGAGCAGCGCACGTTGCGCCAGGTCTGGAAGCAGGCTGGCCGGCAGGTTATCGATGCAGTAGAAGCCGCTGTCTTCGAGCACATTGAGCGCGGTGCTCTTGCCCGAGCCGGATCTTCCACTGACGATGATCAGGCGCATGATCAGTGCCCGTTGTTCTGGAAGTCCACGACGATCCGGTACAGTTCCTCGCCGTTGGCGGCGTGGCGCAGACGGTCACGGACGTCGGAACGGTCGAGCATGGAGGCGATCTGCCGAAGCAGCTCCAGATGCTCCTCGGTGGCGGCTTCAGGTACCAGCAGGACGAACACCAGGTCTACCGGGGCGCCGTCGAGAGCGTCGAAGTCGACCGGGGAATCCAGGTGGAGAATGGCACTGATGGGCGATTGGCAGCCAGGGAGGCGGCAATGGGGAATGGCAATGCCATTGCCGAAACCGGTGGAGCCCAGGCGCTCCCGAGCCACCAGGTTTTCGAAGATGTCTTGCGCATCGAAACCTGGCAGCTCGCGAGCCACCAGGTTGGCGATTTGTTCGAGTACGCGTTTCTTGCTGCCGCCCGGCACGTTCACCAGGGAACGGCCGGGGGTCAGGATTTGCTCGAGTCGAATCATAGGGAGAGGGTTAACGAACACCAACACCCTGTTGGCGCTCGAGGTATTTTTCCTTGTGCTTGATCAGTTGGCGGTCGAGCTTGTCGGTGAGCAGGTCGATGGCCGCGTACATGTCTTCATGTTCAGCACAGGCCACCACTTCGCCGCCGGCGATGTGGAGGGTGGCTTCGATTTTCTGCTTCAGTTTCTCGACCTCCATGATGACCTGAACATTGGTTATCTTGTCGAAGTGGCGCTCCAGTCTGCCGAGTTTTTCGACGACGTAGTCGCGCAGGGCGTCGGTCACATCCAGTTGATGTCCACTGATGTTGACTTGCATACCGCTTTCTCCTTATTGCCCGTGTGTAAGTGGCAGGTTATGGGGCCTGCCGCCGGAACACCTTGGCGTGGGTCAACGTCATACCAGTCGCTTGCGTTCGCTGGAGGGAGCAATCCCTAAGGACTCCCGGTACTTGGCGACGGTGCGACGTGCCACTTGAATGCCCTGTGCCTCCAGTAAACCAGCGATCTTGCTGTCACTCAATGGCTTTTTCGGACTTTCAGCCGCGACCAGTTTCTTGATGATCGCGCGGATCGCGGTGGAGGAGCACTCGCCACCTTCGGAGGTGCTGACGTGGCTGGAGAAGAAGTACTTCAGCTCGAAGATGCCACGCGGCGTGTGCATGAATTTCTGCGTAGTGACGCGCGAGATGGTCGACTCGTGCATGCCCACGGCTTCGGCGATATCGTGCAGGACCAGCGGCTTCATGGCCTCTTCTCCGTACTCGAGGAAGCCACGCTGATGCTCGACGATTTGAGTTGCCACCTTCATCAGCGTTTCGTTGCGGCTCTGCAGGCTCTTGATGAACCAGCGCGCTTCCTGCAACTGGTTGCGCATGAAGGTGTTGTCCGCGCTGGAGTCGGCGCGGCGCACCAGGCCGGCGTACTGCGAGTTGACCCGCAGGCGCGGCACCGCTTCCTGGTTCAGTTCCACCAGCCAGCGTTCGTTATGCTTGCGAACGATGACGTCGGGCACCACGTATTCGGCTTCGCCGGACTCGATCTGCGAGCCGGGGCGCGGGTGCAGCGACTGGATCAGTTCGATGGTTTCGCGCAGCTCATCTTCCTTGAGCTTCATACGGCGCATCAGTTGGCTGTAGTCGCGGCTGCCCAGCAGGTCGAGGTGGTCGGAGACCAGTTTCAGCGCTTCGGCCAGCAGGTAGGTATTGGCCGGCATCTGGCGAAGCTGCAGAAGCAGGCATTCGCGCAGGTTGCGAGCGCCGACGCCGGCGGGTTCGAGTTGCTGCACGCGGCGCAGGACGACTTCCACTTCGTCCATCTCCACGCCCAGTTCCGGGTCGAGGGAGGAGATGATGTCGTCGAGGGATTCTTCGAGATAGCCGTCGTCGTTGATGCCGTCGATGATGCTCAGGGCGATCAGGCGATCGGTGTCGGACATCGGAGCCAGGTTCAGTTGCCAGAGCAGATGGCTTTGCAGGCTTTCGCCGGCGGAGGTGCGGGAGGTGAAATCCCACTCGTCATCATCGTTGCTGGGCAGGCTGCTGGCACTGGTCTGATATATGTCTTCCCAGGCAGTGTCGACAGGCAGTTCGTTGGGAATGCGTTCGGCCCACTGGTCCTCGTCGAGGCTGTCGGCGTTGGGGGCGGTGCTTTCCTGGTAGCTGTCCTGAGAATTGCCGCTGGCGCTGGAAGGGGGGCTGTCGTCACCGTCGGCCAGGGGATCACTGTTGTCGTAGTCGTCGCCTTCTTCCTGGCGCTCCAGCATCGGGTTGGACTCCAGGGCTTCCTGGATTTCCTGTTGGAGGTCCAGTGTCGAGAGCTGGAGCAGTCGGATGGCCTGTTGCAGCTGCGGAGTCATCGTCAGCTGCTGGCCCATCTTGAGGACGAGCGATGGTTTCATGGCTGGAACTAGGCACCTTGTTCGCTGGCGCGAAGCGCGCCATATCCACGACTACGGACACCGGGGTGCCGCGAGGAAGCAAATTATATGCCTGAGTTTGGGCGCTTTGCCTAGGGGCTGTCGACCTTTCGTTACAACCCCGCATTCCGCCTGGCCGGGCGCGGCACGAAGCGCGACACCGGGTGAGGTCCCGGGTCGTGTGAAAAGCGGGGAACGCCGCCTGGCGACGGCCTTGGGGTCAAAGGCGGAACTCGTGCCCCAGGTACACTTCCTTCACCAGGTCGTTGGCGAGGATGCTCTCGGCGCTGCCTTCGGCGATCAGTTGACCGTCGTTGACGATGTATGCCGTTTCGCAGATGTCCAGGGTCTCACGGACGTTGTGGTCGGTGATCAGCACACCGATACCCTTGGCCTTGAGGTGATGGATGATCTGCTTGATATCGCCCACGGAAATCGGGTCGACACCAGCGAAGGGTTCGTCCAGCAGGATGAACTTCGGCGAGCTGGCCAGGGCTCGGGCGATTTCCACTCGACGGCGTTCGCCACCGGACAGGCTCATGCCGAGGTTGTCGCGGATGTGGTGGATGTGGAACTCCTCGAGCAGGCTTTCCAGTGCTTCCTGGCGACCGGCGCGATCGAGGTCGCTGCGGGTTTCGAGGATGGCGCTGATGTTGTCGGCCACCGACAGCTTGCGGAAGATCGAGGCTTCCTGGGGCAGGTAGCCGATGCCGGCGCGCGCGCGTCCGTGCATGGGCAGGTGGGTGACGTCCTGGTCGTCGATGCGGACTATGCCCTGGTCGGCGCGGACCAGGCCGACGATCATGTAGAAGCAGGTGGTCTTGCCCGCTCCGTTGGGGCCGAGCAGGCCGACGATCTGTCCGCTTTCGATGCTCATGCTGACATCGCGGACGACTTGCCGGCTCTTGTAGCTCTTGGCGAGGTGCTGGGCGGTTAGCGTGGCCATTACTGCGCTTGATCCTGCTTTTTCTTGGGCTGGATGACCATGTCGATGCGCGGGCGCGGCGTGGTCACCTGGGTGCCCGTGGCACGGCCTGCGTTGACGATCTGGCGCTGGGTGTCATAGACGATCTTCTCGCCTTCGAAGGTATTGCCTTCCTGAATCACCTTCGCCTGGTCGATCAGCACGACGCGGTTCTGGGTGACGAAGTACTGGATCGTCAGGCCGTAGGCCTTGGTGATTTCTTTCTCCGGCGCGGGCTTCTGCTCGAAATAGGCGGGTTTGCCCACCGAGGTGACGACCTCGATATCGCCATTCTTGTTCTGTTTGAGCGTGACGGTATTGCCGGTCAGCTTCATGCTGCCCTGGGTCACCACCACATCGCCGCGGTAGACGGCGACACCTTGCTTGTCGTCCAGCTCGGCGCTGTCGGCCTGAACGCGAATGGGTTGTTCGCGGTCGGTGGGCAGTGCCCAGGTGGCCGGACTGCCGATGGCGGCGGCGAGGCTGAGGAGAAGGGGAAGGGTGTTAACGAGCCTCATGCTGACCTCTTACGTTGGACAGCAGGATCATCCGGCTGTCTTTCAGATACGCTTTCATTCCATTCGCCGTGGTCACACCGTTGGGTTCGGTGATTTTCACCGGCTGGTCAGTCTGCGCATAGTCCTTGTCCGGGAACACCGTCATGCGGGTAGTGTTGAGCAGCAGCGTGCGGTTCTGCGCGTCGGTGCGGGCCACTCGCACGTCGTCGATCAATTCGACCTGCTTGCCTTCTGGGCCTACTTCGGCGCGGACGCTCTGTACGTGCCACGGCTCCGCTTCCTGTTCGCGATAGAAGAACAGGTCGGGGGTGGTCACCATCGTCACATCGGTTGCTTTCAGGTGTTCCAGCTTCTCCGCGGTCATCTCGTAGGCGAGACTGCCGTCGGCGCGGTATTGAACGCTGTGCGCGTTCACCGCATAGAAATCGATTGCGTCGCTGGTCTGCGACTTGATCTGGCGCTCGTTGAAGTCCAGGCGGACGTTCCAGTAATAGCCAAGCGCGATCAGCAGGATGGCTATCAGGACGAGCAGCAGTTTCTGGCGGAGTGTCTTGGGCATGTTCGGCTCTAGAGGTACGCGCTTTGCGCGGCTTCGAGATTGCCCTGGGCGCGCAGGATCAGCTCGCAGAACTCACGTGCGGCACCTTCGCCACCGCGCGCCTGGGTAACGCCGTCGGCGTGCTGGCGGACGAACGGGTCGGCGCTGGCCACCGCCATGCCCAGCCCGGCGCGGCGAATCGCCGGCAGGTCGGGCAGATCATCGCCCAGGTAGGCGACCTCTTCATAGCCTAGACCGAGTTCGGCCAGCAGATGGTCGAGGGCGACCAGCTTGTCTTCGCGGCCCTGGTACAGGTGATGGATTCCCAGGTTCTGCGCCCGCAGTTCGACCACTGGGCTCTTGCGTCCGGTGATGATCGCGGTACGTACGCCGGAGGCGATCAGCATCTTGATGCCGTGGCCGTCCAAGGTATTGAAAGTCTTGAATTCACTGCCATCGGGCAGGAAGTAGAGCTTGCCGTCGGTAAGAACACCATCGACGTCGAACACCGCCAGGCGGACGGCCTTGGCGCGCTGCAGCAGGTCGGCGCTCATTCAGATCACTCCCGCGCGGGTCAGATCGTGGATATGCAGGACACCTACCGGATTGTCTTGCTCGTCGACCACGACGAGAACGCTGATCTTGTGGTCATCCATGATCTTCAGGGCTTCGGCAGCCAGCATGTCCGGACGTGCAGTCTTTCCGTGCACGGTCATGACCTGCTCGATATTCACCTGGCGGACATCCAGACCCTTGTCCAGGGTGCGGCGCAGGTCGCCGTCGGTGAAGATGCCGGCCAGTTTACCCTTGTCGTCGAGCACGATGGTCATGCCCAGGCCCTTGCGGGTCATTTCCAGCAGCGCGCCGCTGAGCGAGGTGCCCAGCAGAACCTGTGGCAGTTCTTCGCCGACGTGCATGACATTCTCGACCTTGAGCAGCAGCCGGCGGCCAAGAGCGCCGCCCGGGTGCGAGAAGGCGAAATCCTCGGCGGTGAAGCCGCGGGCTTCCAGCAGGGCGATTGCCAGCGCATCGCCGAGCACCAGCGAAACCGTTGTGGAGGATGTGGGGGCGAGGTTCAGCGGGCAGGCTTCCTGCTCGACGCTGGCGTCCAGGTTGACGACCGCAGCTTTGGCCAGCGGCGATTCCGGGTTGCCGGTCATGCTGATAAGGGTGATGCCCAGGCGTTTGATCAGCGGCAGCAGTGTGACGATTTCGGCGGTCGAGCCGGAGTTGGATAGGGCGATTACTACGTCATCGCGGGTGATCATGCCCATGTCGCCGTGACTCGCCTCGGCGGGATGCACGAAGAACGACGGCGTGCCCGTGCTGGCGAGGGTGGCGGCTATCTTGTTGCCGACATGGCCGGACTTGCCCATGCCGACCACGACCACGCGGCCCTTGCAGGCCAGCAGCAGTTCGCAGGCGTGGGTGAAATTCGCGCCGATGCGCGCCAGCAGTGAGTCCACGGCGTCGCGCTCAAGACGAATTGTGCGTTGCGCCGAGTGGATGAAATCGTGATTCTGGCTCATGTTCGAAAGGCGTGGGGCGAAATGAAGGGCGAGATTATAACGGGAAAGCGCCAAAGGCTCATCACACACATTCTCAATGTGATCGTATTTTGCTGAACATTGCCTTAACGAAGCGTGCCCCGACCCTTGGGGCGCCGCTTGCCGGAGTGCTATAGTTCGCGGCCGTTCGGACTGTCGCGCCGTGTCACACTTTTGCCGTGGGGTGGCAGGCATACAGGGACAGCGCCGTGATGCAAGGAGTTCTATGAGCACGAACGACCAATACGCCGTCGAGCTGAAGGGCCTGACCTTCAAGCGCGGGCAGCGTGCGATATTCAATAACGTGGACATCCGCATTCCGCGTGGCAAGGTCACCGGGATCATGGGGCCGTCAGGGTGCGGCAAGACAACCCTGCTGCGGCTGATCGCCGCCCAGTTGCGCCCGGCCAAGGGCGAAGTGTGGGTCAACGGGCAGAATCTCCCCACCCTCAGCCGTGGCGACCTGTTCGACATGCGCAAGCAGTTCGGCGTGCTGTTCCAGAGTGGCGCGCTGTTCACCGACCTCGATGTCTACGAGAACGTTGCCTTCCCGCTGCGGGTGCATACGCAGTTGCCGGACGAGATGATTCGCGACATCGTCCTGATGAAGTTGCAGGCCGTTGGACTGCGCGGGGCTGTGGACCTGATGCCGGACGAACTTTCCGGCGGCATGAAGCGTCGTGTGGCACTGGCGCGTGCGATTGCGCTGGACCCGCAGATCCTCATGTACGACGAGCCCTTCGTGGGGCAGGACCCCATTGCGATGGGCGTTCTGGTGCGCCTGATCCGCCTGCTCAACGATGCCCTGGGCATCACCAGTATCGTGGTGTCGCACGACCTGGCGGAAACCGCGAGCATCGCCGACTACATCTATATCGTCGGCGATGGTCGTGTGCTGGGTCACGGCACTCCGGCGGACCTGCAGCAGCTCGACGATCCGCGGGTGCGCCAGTTCATGAAAGGCATCCCCGATGGCCCGGTGCCGTTCCATTATCCTGCCCGCGATTATCGCGTCGATCTGCTGGGAGAACGCTGATGCGCAAGACTTCACCGCTCGAGCGAGTCCGTCTGCTCGGGCGCGCGGGCCTCGATGTTCTCGAGGCGCTCGGCCGTTCCACCCTGTTCCTGGTGCATGCGATCTTCGGACGCGGCGTGCACAGCGGCGCTTTCCAGTTGCTGATCAAGCAGTTGTACTCCGTAGGTGTGCTGTCCCTGGCAATCATCGTGGTTTCCGGGCTGTTCATCGGCATGGTGCTGGCGCTGCAGGGCTACAACATCCTGGCGAGCTATGGTTCCGAGCAGGCCGTCGGCCAGATGGTGGCGCTGACGCTGCTGCGTGAACTGGGGCCGGTGGTGACCGGTCTGTTGTTCGCAGGACGTGCAGGTTCCGCGCTGACCGCCGAGATCGGCAACATGAAGTCCACCGAACAACTGTCGAGCCTGGAAATGATCGGCGTCGACCCGCTCAAGTACATCATTGCGCCGCGTCTGTGGGCAGGTTTCATTTCCATGCCGCTGCTGGCCGCTATCTTTAGTGTCGTGGGCATCTGGGGCGGCGCTCTGGTTGCGGTGGACTGGCTGGGCGTCTATGACGGCTCATACTGGTCGAACATGCAGAACAGCGTGCAGTTCACCAAGGACGTGCTCAACGGCGTGATCAAGAGCGTGGTGTTCGCCTTCGTGGTGACATGGATCGCCGTCTTCCAGGGCTATGACTGCGAGCCCACCTCGGAAGGTATCAGTCGCGCAACGACGCGCACCGTAGTCTATGCCTCCCTGGCTGTGCTGGGGTTGGACTTCATCCTGACCGCTTTGATGTTTGGAGACTTCTGATGCAAACCCGCACCCTGGAAATTGGTGTAGGCCTGTTCATTCTGGCCGGTCTGCTGGCCCTGCTGCTGCTGGCCCTGCGGGTCAGCGGGCTGACCATCGGCAACACAGGCGATACTTACAAGCTATACGCCTACTTCGACAACATTGCCGGTGTGACCGTCCGTGGCAAGGTGACGATGGCTGGTGTCACCATCGGCAAGGTCACCGCGATCGACCTGGATCACGATACTTACCGCGGCCGCGTGACGATGGAGATCAACAGCAAGGTCCAGAATCTGCCTGACGACTCCACCGCATCGATCCTCACCGCCGGCCTGCTGGGCGAGAAGTACATCGGTATCAGCGTTGGTGGCGACGAGGAACTGCTCAAGGATGGCGATACCATCAAGGACACTCAGTCTGCCCTGGTGCTCGAAGACCTGATCGGCAAGTTCCTGCTGAACTCGGTCAATAAAGACGACTCGAAAAAATGAGGACTCATTCCATGTTGAAAACCTTGCGTCGTGGCCTTCTGGTAGTGCTTGCCGTACTGCCGCTGTTCGCTCAGGCGGAGCAGAGTGCCCAGCAGGTTGTACAGCAGACCGTCGACAGTCTGTTGAGCGACCTGCAATCCAACAAGGCTTCCTACAAGAGCAATCCCCAGGCGTTCTACGACACCCTGAACCGCATCCTCGGCCCGGTTGTGGACTCCGAGGGCATCGCCAGGGGCGTAATGACCGTCAAGTATTCCCGCCAGGCTAGCCCGGAGCAGGTCAAGCGCTTCGAGGAGACCTTCAAGAGCAGTCTGTTCCAGTTCTACGGCAACGCCCTGCTCGAGTATGACAACCAGACCATCCGTGTACTGCCGAGCACCGGCAAGCAGGATCCCGAGCGTGCCTCGGTCAACATGGAAGTCGTGGGCTCCAACGGCGCCGTCTATCCTGTGCAGTACACAATGGTCAATCAGGGCGGCAACTGGCGCCTGCGTAACGTGATCATCAACGGCATCAACATCGGCAAGCTGTTCCGCGACCAGTTCGCGGACGCGATGCAGAAGAACCGCAACGACCTGGAAAAGACCATCGCCGGTTGGGGGCAGGTCGTCGCCAATGCCCAGGATGCTGCCAAGGGGCAGAAGCCGGAGGGTGGCCAGCAATGAGTCAGGGCAGCGTCACGGAGCGCGCCGACGGCGAGCTGTCGCTGGCCGGCGTGCTGGACTACAGCACTGGTCCGGCCCTGCGCGAGCAGGGCGGGCTGCTGATCGCCGCGAGCAAGGCTGGCGCACTGCGCCTGGACTGCTCGGCGGTCGAACACTCCAGCAGCGTCGGATTGTCGCTGCTGCTGTCGTTCACCCGTGATGCACGCAAGGCGGGCAAGAGTCTGGTCATTTCCGGCATGCCGAAGGAGATGCAGGAAATCGCCAAGGTAGGCGGCCTGCTGGACATCCTGCCGTTGCAGCAGTGAAACACGCAGGAAGCCCTCCGTCCGCGACTTTCCCTCCGGGGTTCGCAGGCGGGGGGCTTTTTTGTATCATTGCCGACCCGCGCGCGTAGGGCGCCGAACGAGGTTGAGCATGCAGGCCGTAGAAGTCAAAAACTTCCTGGAATCGAAACTGCCAGGTACACAGGTTGAAGTGGAAGGTGAAGGCTGCAACTTCCAGTTGAACCTGATCAATGACGAACTGGCCGGTCTTAGCCCGGTAAAGCGTCAGCAGCAGATCTATGCCCACCTGAACGAGTGGATCGCCTCCGGCGCCATCCATGCCGTCACCATGAAATTCTTCAGCCGCGCCGCCTGGGCCGAGCGTTCCTGAGCCCACGGGGAATCATCGCAATGGATAAACTGATCATCACTGGCGGTACTCGTCTCGACGGCGAAATCCGCATCTCCGGCGCCAAGAACTCCGCGCTGCCGATCCTCGCCGCCACTCTGCTGGCAGACACGCCTGTCACTGTGTGTAACCTGCCGCACCTGCACGACATCACCACCATGATCGAGCTGTTCGGTCGCATGGGCGTGCAGCCGATCATCGACGAAAAGCTCAACGTCGAGGTCGATGCCAGCACCATCAAGACCTTGGTTGCGCCCTACGAACTGGTGAAGACCATGCGTGCGTCGATCCTGGTGCTCGGCCCGATGGTCGCCCGCTTCGGTGAAGCCGAAGTCGCGCTGCCAGGCGGTTGTGCCATCGGTTCGCGTCCGGTCGACCTGCACATCCGTGGCCTGGAGGCTATGGGGGCGGAAATCACCGTGGAAGGCGGCTACATCAAGGCCAAGGCTCCGGCTGGCGGACTGCGCGGCGCGCACTTCTTCTTCGATACCGTCAGCGTGACCGGTACCGAGAACATCATGATGGCCGCAGCGCTGGCCAATGGTCGTTCCGTTCTGGAAAACGCCGCTCGCGAGCCGGAAGTGGTCGACCTGGCCAACTGTCTTATCGCGATGGGCGCGCAAATCCAGGGCGCCGGTACCGACACCATCATCATCGATGGCGTCAAGCGTCTGGGCGGTGCCAAGTACAGCGTCATGCCCGACCGCATCGAGACCGGCACCTACCTGGTTGCCGCCGCTGCTACCGGTGGCCGCGTCAAGCTCAAGGACACCGATCCGACCATCCTTGAAGCCGTTCTGCTCAAGCTGGAAGAGGCGGGTGCCCACATCGGCACCGGCAGCAACTGGATCGAGCTGGACATGAAGGGCAATCGGCCGAAGGCGGTGAATATCCGTACCGCGCCGTACCCGGCCTTCCCGACCGACATGCAGGCCCAGTTCATCTCCTTGAACGCCGTGGCCGAAGGTACCGGCGCGGTCATCGAGACCGTGTTCGAGAACCGCTTCATGCACGTCTACGAGATGAACCGCATGGGGGCGCAGATTCTGGTCGAGGGCAACACCGCCATCGTTACCGGCGTTCCGCAGCTCAAGGGCGCTCCGGTCATGGCGACCGACCTGCGTGCCTCCGCCAGCCTGGTCATTGCCGGCCTGGTGGCTGAGGGCGATACCCTGATCGACCGCATCTACCACATCGACCGTGGCTATGAGTGCATCGAAGAGAAACTGCAACTCCTCGGCGCGAAGATCCGCCGCGTACCGGGCTAGGGCTGAACCAGACCATGCTGACCATCGCCCTGTCCAAGGGCCGTATCCTCGACGACACCCTGCCGCTGCTCGCAGCGGCAGGCATCGTGCCGACCGAGAATCCGGACAAGAGCCGTAAGCTGATCATTCCCACCACCCTCGATGACGTGCGCCTGTTGATCGTGCGCGCCACGGACGTGCCCACCTATGTCGAGCACGGTGCTGCCGACCTCGGCGTGGCAGGCAAGGACGTACTCATGGAGTACGGTGGCCAGGGGCTCTACGAGCCGCTGGACCTGAAAATCGCCAACTGCAAGCTGATGACCGCTGGCGCGGTCGGTGCGTCGGAGCCCAAGGGACGCCTGCGCGTGGCCACCAAGTTCGTCAACGTCGCCAAGCGCTACTATGCCGAACAGGGTCGTCAGGTGGATGTGATCAAGCTGTATGGCTCGATGGAGCTCGCTCCGCTGGTCGGCCTCGCCGACAAGATCATCGACGTGGTCGACACCGGCAACACCCTGCGCGCGAACGGCCTGGAGCCGCAGGAACTGATCGCGCACATCAGCTCGCGCCTGGTGGTGAACAAGGCTTCGATGAAGATGCAGCACGCTCGCATCCAGGCCCTGATCGACACCCTGCGCGAAGCGGTGGAGTCTCGACACCGGGCGTAATTCCTAGCGCGGCCTTCCCGCCGCGCCCGCCTATCCGTGTCATAGCCAAATTTTCTCGGGTGCCCGCACGATAGGCTTGATAGTCTTGCGGCGCCCGAGATCACGCCAATTAAAGAGGCCAGCTATGACCGCACCCTTCGTTATCCGTCGACTCAACGCCGCCGATCCGGACTTCGCGCGTCATCTGGACCATCTGCTCTCCTGGGAAAGCGTATCCGACGACGCGGTGAACCAGCGCGTGCTGGACATCATCGCTGATGTGCGCAGCCGTGGTGATGCCGCCGTGGTGGAGTTCACCCAGCGTTTCGACGGTGTCGACGCTCAGGCGATGGCCGACCTGATCCTGCCGCGCGAGCGCCTGGAACTGGCCCTGACCCGCATCACCCCGGCCCAGCGCAAGGCTCTGGAAACCGCCGCCGAGCGCGTGCGCAGCTACCACGAGAAGCAGAAACAGGACTCCTGGCGCTACACCGAAGCCGATGGCACCGTGCTCGGCCAGCAGGTCACCCCGCTGGATCGTGCTGGCCTGTATGTTCCGGGGGGCAAGGCGTCCTACCCGTCTTCCGTTCTGATGAACGCCATTCCGGCCAAGGTCGCCGGTGTCGCCGAAGTGGTTATGGTGGTGCCGACCCCGCGCGGCGAGATCAATGAAATCGTCCTGGCCGCCGCCTGTATCGCCGGCGTCGACCGTGTCTTCACCATCGGCGGTGCGCAAGCCGTGGCCGCGCTGGCCTATGGCACCGAGAGCGTGCCGCAGGTGGACAAGATCGTCGGTCCGGGCAACATCTATGTCGCCACCGCCAAGCGCCACGTGTTCGGTCAGGTGGGTATCGACATGATCGCCGGGCCCTCGGAGATCCTCGTGGTCTGCGACGGTGGCACCGATCCGGACTGGATCGCGATGGACCTGTTCTCCCAGGCCGAACATGACGAGGACGCCCAGTCGATTCTGGTCAGCCCGGACGCCGAGTTTCTCGACAAGGTCGCGGCCAGCATCGAGAAACTGCTGCCGACAATGGAGCGCGCGGAGATCATCCGCACCTCCCTGAGCAACCGTGGCGCGCTGATTCTGGTCGCCGATCAGGAACAGGCCTGCCAGGTCGCCAACCGTATTGCGCCGGAGCACCTGGAGCTATCGGTCGCCGACCCGGAAAGCTGGCTGCCGAAGATCCGCCACGCTGGCGCCATCTTCATGGGCCGCTACACCGCCGAGGCTCTGGGCGACTATTGCGCCGGCCCGAACCACGTGCTGCCGACCTCCGGCACCGCGCGCTTCTCCTCGCCGCTGGGTGTGTACGATTTCCAGAAGCGCTCCTCGATCATTTTCTGCTCTGCGCCGGGGGCGTCGGAACTTGGCAAGACCGCGTCCATCCTGGCCCGTGGCGAGTCCCTGACCGCACACGCGCGCAGCGCCGAATTCCGTATTCTCGATGGGAAGAGTGAATAAGATATGAGCAAATTCTGGAGTCCCTTCGTCAAGGAGCTGGTGCCTTACGTCCCGGGTGAGCAGCCGAAGCTTGCCAAGCTGGTGAAGCTGAACACCAACGAGAACCCCTATGGCCCGTCGCCGAAAGTGATCGCTGCCATTCAGGCCGAGCTGAATGACACGCTGCGGCTGTACCCGGACCCCAATGCCGACCGCCTGAAGCAGGCCATCGCCGGGTATCACGGCGTCAAGGCTTCCCAGGTGTTCGTCGGTAATGGTTCGGATGAGGTCCTGGCCCACGCCTTCCACGCGTTGTTCCAGCACGGCAAGCCACTGTTGTTCCCGGATATCAGCTATAGCTTCTACCCGGTCTATTGTGGCCTCTATGGCATCGATTTCGAGGCCGTGCCGCTGGATGGGCAGTTCCAGATCCGTATTGAGGACTACGCGCGCACCAACGGCGGCATTATCTTCCCCAACCCCAACGCTCCCACCGGCTGCCTGCTGCCGCTGGAAGCCGTCGAGCGGATGTTGCAAGCCAGCCCGGACAGCGTGGTGCTGGTGGACGAGGCGTATGTCGATTTCGGTGGTGAATCCGCGATTTCGCTGGTGAACCGCTATCCGAACCTGCTGGTGGCGCAGACCTTGTCCAAGTCGCGCTCGCTGGCGGGCCTGCGGGTCGGCTTCGCGGTCGGCCACGAGGACCTGATCGAAGCGCTGGAGCGAGTGAAGAACAGCTTCAACTCCTACCCGCTGGACCGTCTTGCATTGGCCGGAGCCGTAGCATCCTTCGAGGATCAGGCTTACTTCGAGCAGACCTGCAACGCGGTTATCCACAGTCGCGAGAAGCTGGTTGCCGAGCTCAGGACCCTGGGCTTCGACGTGCTGCCCTCTGCGGCCAATTTCATCTTTGCCCGTCACCCGCAGCGTGACGGTGCCGAACTGGCTGCCGCTCTGCGCGAGGAGGGCGTGATCGTGCGCCACTTCAAGCAGGCGCGGATCAACCAGTTCCTGCGCATCAGCATCGGCACCGACGAGCAGAATCAGGCTCTGCTGGACGCCCTGCGCCTGAAGCTGTAAGGCGGCTGCGGTAAAGGAAAACGGCGCCCGAGGGCGCCGTTTTTCGTGCTGGCTTCAGCCACCGCTGGGCACTGGTGGCGGGCGCAGGCCCACTTCGGCGTTGAGCGTCACTGGCTTGCCGTTGCGCAGTACCTCGATGGTGATCCTCTCGCCAGGCTTGGTGCGTGCCACCTGGTTCATCGAGCGGCGACCATCGCTGGCGGCCTCTCCGTCGATGTTCAGGATGATGTCGCCCGGCAGCAGGCCCGCCCGGGCAGCCGGGCCATCGCGGTAGACGCCGGCGACGACGATACCTGCCTTGTCCGTGAGGTCGAAGGATTCCGCCAGTTCCGGAGTCAGCGGCTGCACTTCCACGCCCAGCCAGCCGCGAATCACCTGGCCGTGCTCGATGATCGACTGCATGACTTCCAGGGCGAGCTTGGTCGGAATGGCGAAGCCGATGCCCTGAGAGCCACCGGACTTGGAGAAGATTGCTGTGTTGATACCGATCAGGTTGCCGTTGGCATCCACCAGTGCACCGCCGGAGTTGCCGGGGTTGATCGCTGCGTCTGTCTGGATGAAGTCTTCGTAGGTGTTCAGGCCGAGCTGGTTGCGCCCAGTGGCGCTGATGATGCCCATCGTGACGGTCTGGCCGACGCCAAAGGGGTTACCGATGGCCAGACAGACGTCGCCGGTGCGTATGCCGTCGGAGCGGCCGAGCAGGATCGAAGGCAGGTCCTTGAGGTCGATCTTGAGGACCGCAAGGTCGGTCTCGGGATCGCTGCCCACCAGGCGGGCGATAGTCTCGCGGCCGTCGCGCAGGGCTACGATGATCTGGTCGGCGCCGGCGGTCACGTGGTTGTTGGTCAGCAGGTAGCCTTCGGGGCTCATGATCACCGCCGAGCCCAGGCTGGACTCCATGCGTTTCTGCTGCGGCAGGTTATCGCCGAAGAAGCGGCGGAACAGCGGGTCGTCGAGCATCGAGTTGCTCGGCTTGCTGACCATCTTGGTGGTGTACAGGTTGGCTACGGCCGGCGCGGCGCGGGTCACGGCATCGGCGTAGCTGACGGGGCCTTGCTGGATGCGGCTGAGAAGCGGGGCTTGCTGCAGGTGCACTTCCTGTTGCGGAAGACCGACCCACTGAGGGTTGTGCTGGATGATCAGAAGCGCCAGCAGGACGCCAACCAGCACGGGCCAGCCGAGGAAACGCAGGGCCTTCAGCATCGAAGAAAATCCTTGGGGTTGCTTGGCCGGGAGATGGCCGATAGGGTGGCGGCCATTATACGGGCGGCGGGCTAAGAAAATAGACGCCCGCCGCCGATGTTGGAGGAATTTCGATGGCTATCGCACTGTGTACTCTGGTCGAGGAAGCGGATCGTTATCTGGACGCTGCAAAGATCCAGGATTACTGCCCCAACGGCCTGCAAGTCGAGGGACGGCCGCAGGTGCGCCGTATCGTCAGCGGCGTCACTGCAAGCCAGGCACTGCTCGATGCGGCGGTTGAAGCCGATGCCGATGTGGTGCTGGTCCACCACGGCTATTTCTGGAAGGGTGAGAATCCCTGCGTGGTCGGCATGAAGCAACGCCGTCTGAAGACGCTGCTGAACAATGACATCAGCCTGCTGGCCTATCACCTTCCGCTGGATCTGCATCCTGAAGTGGGCAACAACATCCAGTTGGCCCGCCAGCTTGGTTTTGAGGTGGAGGGGCCGCTGGAGCCGGGCAACCCGCGCTCCATCGTGCTGCTGGGCTCGTTGTCCGAGCCCATGTTGCCGAGCGATCTGGCTCGCCACGTCCGCGACTCGCTGGGACGCGAGCCGCTGCTGGTCGAAGGGGAGCAGCCTGTCAGGCGCATCGCCTGGTGCACCGGCGGTGCGCAGGGCTACATCGACCAGGCGATTGACGCCGGAGTGGATGCCTATCTGACCGGCGAAGTTTCCGAGCAGACAGTGCATAGCGCGCGGGAGAATGGCATCACATTCATCGCCGCCGGCCATCACGCTACCGAACGCTACGGGGTACAGGCGCTGGGTGACTATCTGGCCAGGCGCTTCGCTATCGAGCACTTGTTCATCGATTGCCCGAACCCAGCCTGACGAGGCTCATCCAACGAGAAAGGCCGTCTCATCGAGCCGGCCCTTTGGCATTGTCTCAGCGGTAACCGTGGCGTTGGCGGTCAACCGCCTTGCCCAGTTCCCAAACGGCCATCGCGTAGTGTGTGCTGTGGTTGTAGCGGGTGATTACGTAGAAGTTCGGCAAGCCGTACCAGTACTGGTAGTTGCGCCCCATGTCCAGGCGCAGCAGGCTCGCCTGCTGGTGCCCGTTGAGCGAGCCCTGGGGGCGCAGACCGGCGGCGGAGAGGGTATTGACCGGGTACATGGTCTTGAAGCCGTCCTCCAGTGATGGCGCCTGGCCGGTCGCGGGTATGGCAACCAGGTCGCTGGTGATCCAGCCGTGCTGCTTGAAGTAGTTGGCGACACTGCCGATTGCATCGCGAGGGTTCCACAGATCGATGTGGCCGTCGCCATCGAAGTCCACTGCGTATTGGGTGAAGGATGACGGCATGAATTGCCCGTAGCCCATAGCGCCGGCGTATGAGCCGCGCAGCGCCAGCGGATCATCGCCCTCCTTGCGTGCCTGCAGGAGGAACTGCTCCAGTTCGCCGCTGAAGAACTCTGCGCGGCGCGGGTAGGAGAATGACAGCGTGGCCAGTGCGTCGATGATCCGCGTCTTGCCCATCACTCGCCCCCATCGGGTTTCCACGCCAATGATGCCGACGATGATTTCCGGCGGTACGCCGTAGGTCCGGTAGGCGCGTTGCAGGTCGGCTTCGTACTGGTTCCAGAACAGCACGCCGTTCTGCACGTTGTCCGGGGTGATGAACTTCTTCCGGTAACGCAGCCAGGCACCGTTGGGGCCGGAGGGTGGCGTGTAGGTCGGGGCCTGGCGGTCCATCAGGCGAATTACCCAGTCCAGCTCACGGGTCTGGGAGAACAGGTCCTGCAGGTCCTGCCGGTTGAAGTTGTGCTGGGCAACCATCCGGTCGATGAATCGCTGCGCCTCGATATTGCCGGCGAAGTCGCCACGCAGCGGCGTGATCGGTTGCACCGAGCCGAAGGCCGGGTGTGCGCTGGGAGTGATGAGCGTCGGCGGCTGCGGCTTGGCGGCAGGCTTGGGCGCGGGAGTGGGTTTGCTGCTGCACGCCGAGATGAGGACGAGTATTGGCAGAGCGAGAGCGATGCGGCGCATGGGAAATCTTCTGGGGCAGGAAAGTGCTGGCTATGCTAGCGCAGAGCGTATCCCAGGCAAGCGGGCGGTGCGTTGCGGTCTGTTGCAGGACGCGCCCTGGGCTGGTTTTCAGATGGCCGGCGGTGGTGCCGATGGAGCCCGCCGGAGGAGAGTTGGCAAGGAACCTCGAGGGTCGAAAGCCGGTTTCCGGAATGGCGCCCGAGTGCTGTGCAAAAAAGGCGGTAATACCAGTAATCACGCCGTCTGCAGCCGTGAATGCGGACGGCTATATGAGTATATTTTTTCGGTATAAAAGGCGGGCCGGTTAGAGTCTTGCGCTGTGTTAGAGTGCGCCCTCGTCTACGGCCCGAAGGCCGTCCATAAGCAATTCCGTGAGTAGCCATGGTCGACAAACTGACGCATCTGAAACAGCTGGAAGCGGAAAGCATCCACATCATCCGTGAGGTCGCCGCCGAGTTCGATAACCCGGTGATGCTGTACTCGATCGGCAAGGACAGCGCCGTGATGCTGCACCTGGCGCGCAAGGCGTTCTTCCCCGGCAAGCTGCCGTTCCCGGTCATGCACGTCGATACTCGCTGGAAGTTCCAGGAGATGTACCGCTTCCGCGACAAGATGGTCGCCGACATGGGCCTGGACCTGATCACCCACATCAACCCCGATGGCGTGGCGCAGGATATCAACCCGTTCACCCACGGCAGCGCCAAGCATACCGACATCATGAAGACCGAGGGCCTCAAGCAGGCCCTCGACAAGTACGGCTTCGATGCCGCCTTCGGTGGCGCCCGCCGCGACGAGGAGAAGTCCCGCGCCAAGGAACGCGTATACTCCTTCCGCGACAGCAAGCACCGCTGGGACCCTAAGAACCAGCGCCCGGAGCTGTGGAACGTCTACAACGGCAAGGTGAAGAAGGGCGAGTCGATCCGCGTCTTCCCGCTGTCCAACTGGACCGAGCTGGACATCTGGCAATACATCTACCTGGAGCAGATCCCGATCGTCCCGTTGTACTTCGCCGCAGAGCGCGAGGTCATCGAGATGAACGGCGCGCTGATCATGATCGACGACGAGCGCATCCTCGAGCACCTCACGCCCGAGCAGAAGGCCAGCATCCAGAAGAAGATGGTGCGCTTCCGCACCCTGGGCTGCTACCCGCTCACCGGCGCGGTGGAATCCACCGCTACTTCGCTGCCGGAAATCATCCAGGAAATGCTGCTGACGCGCACTTCCGAGCGCCAGGGCCGGGTCATCGACCATGACCAGGCCGGTTCGATGGAAGAAAAGAAACGTCAGGGCTACTTCTAAGGTTCTCGCACCATGTCGCATCAATCCGATCTGATCAGCGAGGACATCCTCGCTTACCTGGCCCAGCACGAGCGCAAGGAACTCCTGCGTTTCCTCACCTGTGGCAACGTCGACGACGGCAAGAGCACCCTGATCGGGCGCCTGCTGCACGACTCCAAGATGATCTACGAGGACCACCTCGAGGCCATCACCCGTGACTCGAAGAAAGTCGGCACCACCGGCGACGACGTCGACCTGGCGCTGCTGGTAGACGGCCTGCAGGCCGAGCGCGAGCAGGGCATCACAATCGATGTGGCGTACCGCTACTTCAGCACCGCCAAGCGCAAGTTCATCATCGCCGACACCCCCGGCCATGAGCAGTACACCCGTAACATGGCTACCGGCGCTTCCACCTGCGACCTGGCCATCATCCTGATCGATGCCCGCTACGGTGTGCAGACCCAGACTCGCCGGCACAGTTTCATCGCCTCGCTGCTGGGCATCAAGCACATCGTCGTGGCCATCAACAAGATGGACCTCAAGAACTTCGACGAGGGTGTCTTCGAGCAGATCAAGGCCGACTACCTGGCCTTCGCCGAGAAAATCAATCTCAAGACCAGCTCGCTGCATTTCGTGCCGATGTCGGCGCTCAAGGGCGACAACGTGGTCAACAAGTCCGAGCGCTCGCCGTGGTACACCGGCCAGTCGCTGATGGAAATTCTCGAGTCGGTCGAGATTTCCGGTGACCGCAACCTCGACGACATGCGCTTCCCGGTGCAGTACGTCAACCGTCCCAACCTGAACTTCCGCGGTTTCGCTGGTACTCTGGCCAGCGGCATCGTGCGCAAGGGCGACGATGTCGTCGCGCTGCCGTCGGGCAAGGGCAGCAAGGTGAAGTCCATCGTCACTTTCGAGGGTGAGCTGGAGCAGGCTGGCCCTGGCCAGGCCATTACTCTGACCCTGGAAGACGAAATCGACGTTTCCCGCGGCGACATGCTGGTGCATGCCGACAATCGCCCGCAGGTGACCGACGGCTTCGACGCCATGCTGGTGTGGATGGCCGAAGAGCCGATGCTGCCGGGCAAGAAGTACGACATCAAGCGCGCCACCAGCTATGTGCCGGGCTCGATTCCGAGCATCACTCACAAGGTGGACGTGAATACGCTCGAAGAAACCGCCGCCAGCGAACTCAAGCTCAACGAGATTGCCCGTGTGAAGGTCAGCCTGGATGCGCCTATCGCGCTGGATGGTTATGACCAGAATCGCACCACCGGCGCCTTCATCGTCATCGACCGCCTGACCAACGGCACCGTCGGTGCCGGCATGATCATCGCCGTGCCGCAGGCCGGGCAGGGTACTTCCTCGCACCACGGCGCCAATGCGCACGTTGCTCGCGAGGAGCGCGCAGCGCGCTTCGGCCAGCAGCCTGCCACCGTGCTGTTCAGCGGCCTCTCCGGAGCGGGCAAGAGCACGTTGGCGTACGCTGTCGAGCGCAAGCTGTTCGACATGGGCCGTGCTGTCTACGTGCTGGACGGCCAGAACCTGCGCCACGACCTGAACAAGGGGCTGCCGCAGGATCGTGCCGGCCGCACTGAAAACTGGCTGCGCACCGCCCACGTTGCCAAGCAGTTCAACGAAGCTGGCCTGATTAGCCTGTGCGCCTTCGTTGCGCCCAGCGCCGAAGGTCGCGAGCAGGCGAAGTCGATCATCGGTGCAGAGCGTCTGATGACCGTCTACGTCCAGGCTTCCCCGCAGGTCTGCCGCGAGCGCGACCCGCAGGGCCTGTATGCTGCCGGCCAGGACAACATCCCGGGCGAATCCTTCCCGTTCGACGTGCCGCTGGATGCCGACCTGGTGATCGATACCCAGACCCAGTCGGTGGAAGACGGCGTAAAGGCTGTTCTCGATCTGCTTCGCCAGCGTGGCGCGATCTGATCGCGATGCTATGAACTGAAGAAGCCCCGCAGCGCGGGGCTTTTCTTTCGCGTTTCGCGGTGGTGAGCTGGTTTGGTTAGCCGCGGAGTACTCGGGCGTGCGTTCGCACGCGGGGGCTCATGGCGGTGTCCCTTCCCGCACATGAAAAAGCCCCGCCGAGGCGGGGCTTTCCGATTCAGTACTTGCCTTTCAATCCGTACGTCTCGTCCAGGGTGCCAGGGCCCTCGGCAGACTTGGGTGCGTAGTCCTTCGGGGCCTCGTTGCTGGCTGGCGGCGTCAGGCGCTCGCGGCGCTCCGGATATTCATCGGCGTGCAGGGCGGCCAGCAGGCGCTGCTTGGTCTGCTCGTCCAGGGCCAGGCGTTCGGCACCTTCGGACAGATGATCCTGAACGTCCTGGTAGCTCTGGGTGAGCTTTTTCATCAGGCTGGCGGAGGTGTTGAAGTGGGTCACCACTTCGCGCTGGTAGCTATCGAAACGATCCTGCATGTCGTCCACTTGACGCTGCAGCTTGTTCGGCGCGGCGTTGGGCAGCAGGCGGGCGACCAGGAAACCAATGCCAACCCCGACGATCAGGGCGATTACCGGCAGCAACCAGGTGGTGAGGGACTGTTCCACGCGAATCCTTCCTCTATAGACGGCTTTGCTTTACGTTAGCGGCTTGCACCTGTGCTTGTATACCGTGGCGAACGCTTCGCCGCCGGCGCAGGTATTGTGCTAGACGAGACGACCCGCCACGGGGTCACGGAGTTGCTGTTTGACCGCCCGCGAAATTCCCCTGTTCCTCGATGGCCCCGACGGCCAGTTGGAAGCCCTGTACCTCGATACGCCAGGCGCCAAGGGCGTCGCACTGATCTGCCATCCGCATCCGCTGTTCGCCGGCACCATGCAGAACAAGGTGGTCGCCACCCTGCAGCGTGCCGCACGCGATGCAGGATACGCCACTCTGCGTTTCAACTTTCGTGGTGTGGGCCAGAGCGCCGGCAGTTATGCCGAGGGCCGCGGCGAGATCGACGATGCGCTGGCCGCCGCGCATTGGATGGCGGAGCGGCATCCGGCACTGCCGCTGACGCTGATGGGCTTCTCCTTCGGCTCCTGCGTGGCGGGCAACGCCGCTGGGCGGTTGGAGGCGCAGGGCGCAGTACTGGCGCAACTGTTCATGCTGGCGCCGCCTGTGGAGCGTTTCGATGTCGACCTGCCCGAGCGTTGCCCGCTGACGGTGATCCAGCCGGAAGCCGACGAAGTCGTAACGCCTGAGCGCGTTTATGCGTGGAGCGCCGAGCTGAGCAAGCCCCACGAGCTGATTCGTGTTCCCGAGTGCAGCCATTTCTTCCACGGCAAGCTGATCGAGCTCAAGGACCTGATTCAGGCCCGGCTCGCCTAGGTTGGCGCGCCGCGTTAACATCCGGCCCGCCATTTCATTTGTGTTGATTCCTGGATTCCCATGACGACCCGTATCCTGACCGGCATCACCACCACCGGTACTCCGCACCTGGGCAACTACGCCGGCGCTATTCGCCCGGCCATTGTCGCCAGCCGCGATCCGCAGGCGGATTCCTTCTATTTCCTGGCCGATTACCATGCACTGATCAAGTGCGATGATCCGGCGCGCATCCAGCGTTCGCGCCTAGAGATCGCCGCAACCTGGCTGGCCTGCGGCCTGGATGCTGAAAAGGCGACCTTCTATCGCCAGTCCGATATTCCCGAGATTCCCGAACTGACCTGGCTGCTCACCTGCGTCACTGCCAAGGGGCTTCTGAACCGTGCCCACGCCTACAAGGCGTCGGTGGACAAGAACGTCGAGGCTGGCGAAGACCCGGATGCCGGTGTCACGATGGGGCTGTACAGTTATCCGGTGCTGATGGCGGCGGACATCCTGATGTTCAACGCGCACAAGGTTCCGGTCGGCCGCGACCAGATCCAGCACGTCGAGATGGCCCGCGACATCGGCCAGCGTTTCAACCATCTCTTCGGCAACGGCAAGGAGCTGTTCACCCTGCCGGAAGTGGTGATCGAAGAGGACGTGGCAACCTTGCCGGGCCTGGATGGTCGCAAGATGTCCAAAAGCTACGACAACACCATTCCTCTGTTCGGCACCGCCAAGCAGCTCAAGGACGCCGTGGCGCGTATCGTGACTGACTCCCGTGCGCCGGGCGAGCCGAAGGATCCGGACAACTCGCACCTTTTCACTTTGTACCAGGCATTTGCCACGGCCGAGCAGCAGGCTGCATTCCGCGCCGAGCTGATCGGCGGCCTGGCCTGGGGCGAAGCCAAGCAGCGTCTCTTCGAACTGCTCGACCGCGAGCTGGGAGAAGCTCGTGAGCGTTACCACGCGCTGATCACTCGCCCGGCAGACCTGGAAGACATCCTCCTGGCTGGCGCCGCCAAGGCCCGTCGCATCGCAACTCCGTTCCTCGGCGAGCTGCGCGAGGCCGTTGGCCTGCGGTCGTTCCGCGAGCAGGTGCAGGTTGCCACCGAAGGCAAGAAGAAGGCGGCCAAGAGTGCGCGCTTCGTCAGCTTCCGTGAAGCTGATGGCAGCTTCCGTTTCCGTCTGCTGGACGCCGCTGGCGAGCAGTTGCTACTGTCCGTCGCCTTCGCGGACGGCAAGGCGGCGGGGCACGTCAGTAAGCGTCTGCAATCCGAGGAACTGTTCCTGCGCGCAGAGCTGAATACCTTCAGTGTGCAGTTGGATGGCGAGGCTGTGGCCTATAGCCCTGAGTTCTCTACCGACGCGGAGCGCGACGCGGCCATGCAGCGTCTGCGCGAGGCCCTCATTCCCCGGGAGTGAGGCTGCGGCAGGCCGGTCCGACTACCGGCCAATTGCCAAGCAACGGGGGCGCCGCTAAAGTGTTCGCCCCCGTTTTCGTTGCCTTGCTACCGATCATGACGCCCCTTCAGCGCTACCAGGAAGACCTGAAACGCCCCGATTTCTTCCACGATGCTGCACAAGCCAATGCCGTGAAGCATCTGCAACGCCTCTACGATGACCTTGTCGCCGCCGAAAAAGGCAAGTCCGGCCTGTTCGGCAAACTGTTGGGCCGGAAGTCCCAGGAGCCTGTCAAGGGTCTGTATTTCTGGGGTGGTGTCGGTCGTGGCAAGACCTACCTGGTGGACACCTTCTTCGAAGCGCTGCCGTTCAAGCAGAAGATGCGTACGCACTTCCACCGCTTCATGAAGCGTGTGCACGAAGAAATGAAAACCCTCAAGGGCGAGAAGAATCCGCTGACCATCATCGGCAAGCGATTCGCCGACGAAGCCCGGGTGATCTGCTTCGACGAGTTCTTCGTCTCCGATATCACCGACGCGATGATCCTCGCGACCCTGCTGGAAGAACTGTTCAAGAACGGCGTGAGCCTGGTGGCGACTTCCAATATCGTGCCCGACGGCCTGTACAAGGATGGCCTGCAGCGCGCCCGCTTCCTGCCGGCTATCGCGCTGGTCAAGCAGTACACCGAGGTGGTCAACGTCGATAGCGGTGTGGATTACCGTCTGCGTGCCCTGGAGCAGGCCGAGTTGTACCATTGGCCGCTCTCTGAGCAGGCTGAGCAGGCCATGATGCGTGACTTCAAGGCGTTGACCCCGGATTGCGCCGCGGCAACCCGCGACGATGCGCTGATGATCGAGAACCGCGAGATTCGCGCGCGCATTACCTGTGACGACGTGGCCTGGTTCGAATTCCGTGAGCTGTGCGACGGCCCGCGCAGCCAGAACGATTACATCGAACTGGCGAAGATCTTCCACGCGATCCTGATCTCCAACGTCGAGCAGATGAATGTGAGCAAGGACGATATGGCCCGCCGCTTCATCAACCTGGTGGATGAGTTCTACGACCGTAACGTCAAGCTGATTCTGTCCGCCGAAGTGGAACTGAAGGATCTGTATGCCGGCGGTCGTCTCGAGTTCGAATTCCAGCGCACCCTGAGCCGTCTGCTCGAGATGCAGTCTCACGAATATCTGAGCCGCCCGCACCGCCCATGACGGGGCGGTACGGCGAACGAAAAAGGCTGCCCGAGGGCAGCCTTTTTCATTTCAGTGTCCTGTGATGAGCGCGGGAGAGGGCTATCAGCGCTGAGCCATCTCTTGCTCGGCCTTTTTCAGCAATTGCTGGGCATGGGCCACTTCCAGCGATTCCATCGCGTTGATCGGTTTGATCGCCACTGCCTTCTTCAATTGTTCGAGGGCCTTCTGTTCTTCGTCCTCGCCGTACACATAGCCCAGTGCATTGGCATATTCGTAGTGGCCGATGGGCAGGTCATCACTGGCGCGGAAGGAGCGGGCGAAGTACTGCTCCATCTTGTCCGCGCTGACGCCGTAGGTCATTTTGCCCACCAGCTTTCCGACCTTGCGGATCACGCCGGCCTCGTAGCCGCCGTATAGCGCCAGGGCGAATGGTTGATTGGGTTGGTTGGCCAATAGCGCGTCCAGCTCCTTGGGGATGTCTCCTGTGTAACCGCGCTTGAGCACCACCGGTACTGGCAGGTCCTCAGCCAGGCGTGCCTTGGCGTAGGCGCGTCCGAACTGGGCGATGGGGTCGGCGTTGAGCAGTGGGCCAGCCTGGTCGGTGTAGCTGATCACTTCCTCCAGCAGGCGTTGTTTCTCATCCTGAGTCGGTGCCAGGAACAGTGCGTAGAGCACCTGGGCGAACATCGCCGGAACCTGGCCGCCGGCGCCAAGCGCAAGGCCTTCCTTCTTTGCCTGGGCGAAGTCGCCGCGGAACACTTTGCGCCATACGTCCTGCAGCCTTTCGGCATAGAGCTGTGCCTCTTCCGGCTTGCCGGTGAAGCCGGTGCCGGCGGCGACGGTCTTTTCCAGGGCTTGTGGATGTTTCGTTGCCATCGTCACAACCCAATCCGCATCCGGGAACGGGTAGTTCGCGCCGAAGCCGCGGGTAAGTCTGGGCCAGGCCTGGCGAAGCTTGTCGCCGCTGTAGTCGAACGCGCTCTGGTCGTAGGGGAAGGGTTTCCAGTTATCGTCCGCCACAGCGTTCACGCTGAGGACGGCCAGCAGGGCAAGCAGAAAGCGGCGCATGGCGATATCCCGAGAGGTTCTTGTTGTTGGGGCCGTCGATCATAGGGCCCGGTCCGGGTACGAGAACCCATCCTAGGAATGGCGTGTTTCAGCCTTCCTTCTGTTCGTACTGGCGTCGGTAGTGATTCGGCGACAGCCCGGTGTGCTGGCGGAACAGGCGGGCGAAGAAACTGGCATCGTCGTAGCCGACTTCGTAGCTGATGGTCTTGATGCTCTTGCGGGTGGTGGACAGCATGTTGCGGGCGGTTTCGATACGCAGGCGCTGCAGGTAGTGAAGGGGCTTGTCGCCGGTGGCGGTCTGGAAGCGCCGCATGAAGTTGCGGATGCTCATGCCGTGTTCGCGGGCCACGTCTTCGAAACGGAATTTGTCGGAGAAGTGCTCTTCGAGCCAGTGCTGGATCTGCAGGATCGCCGGATCGTGATGCAGCTTCTGGCCACCGAAGCCCAGGCGGCCGGGCACGTAGCTGCGCTGGACTTCGTAGAGGATGTCGCGGGCGACGCCCTGGGCCACCGCTGCGCCGCAGAAACGCTCGATGAGGTAGATGTAGAGATCGCAGGCCGAGGTGAGGCCACCGGCGGTATAAATGTTGTCGGCGTCGGCGATGTGTTTTTCCTGGTTGAGCAGCACGCGCGGGTAGCGCTCGGCAAACTCTCGGAAGAAGCGCCAGTAGGTCGTCGCCTCCTTGCCATCGAGAAGGCCGGCCTCCGCCAGCCAGAATACGCCGGATACTTCCCCGCAGAGTACGCTGCCGGCAGCATGGCGCTCCCGCAGCCAGGGCAAAACCTCCGGGTAGTGGCTCAGAAGCTCGTCGAAATCGCCCCAGAAGGCCGGAAGGATTATCAGTTCCGGCTCGTCCAGGCACCCTTGTACTGGCAGGCTGTCGCCGCTGAAACTGAGCACCGGCTTGCCATCGGGGCTGATGATGCGGGTCTCGAAGCTGGGTTGCAGGCCGCGGCCCTGCTGACGGCCATGCCGCAGGCTGGCCATGTGGAAGAAGTCCTTGGCCTGCATGAGCGTGGAGCCGAAGACACCGTGGGTGGCGAGAATGCTGACACGGCGCAGCACGTTGGAGGCTGGGATGGGCATCGATTCTTGTACTTCTTATGGATGTCTATGCATGACGCTAAAGCGGTCATGATGCGGCTGGATCGTCTTATTTTTTGGCGAAAGTGTCTAGTGCGGGGCTGGGCGGTGTGGCCTACAGTCGGCGTTCCAATAAAACCAACAATCCGATCCGCAGGTGCAGCTCATGATTCCAAGAACCCTGTTCAGCTCCGACCACGAGTTGTTCCGTGACAGCGTCCGCAAGTTCCTCGAACAGGAGGCGGTGCCATTCCATGCTCAGTGGGAAAAGGACGGCCATATCGACCGCAAGCTGTGGAACAAGGCGGGCGAGGCGGGAATGCTCTGCTCGCACTTGCCCGAAACCTACGGCGGCATGGCGGCGGATTTCCTCTACAGTGCGGTGGTGATCGAGGAAATCGGTCGTCTGGGCTTGACTGGCATCGGCTTCTCGCTGCATTCGGACATCGTTGCGCCATACATCCTTCATTACGGCAGTGAGGCGCAGAAGCAACATTACCTGCCGAAACTGATTTCCGGTGAAATGGTTTCGGCCATCGCGATGACCGAGCCGGGCGCCGGCTCCGATCTACAGGGCGTGAAGACCACCGCTGTGCTGGACGGTGACGAGTATGTGATCAACGGTTCGAAGACCTTCATCACCAACGGCTGGCTGGCCGACCTGGTCGTAGTGGTGGCCAAGACCGACCCGAAGGCCGGCGCCAAGGGCACCAGTCTGTTCCTGGTCGAAGCCGGTACGCCGGGCTTCAGTAAAGGCAAGCGCCTGGAAAAGGTCGGTATGAAGGCTCAGGACACATCCGAGCTGTTCTTCCAGGACGTGCGTATCCCCAAGGAAAACCTGCTGGGCAAGGAAGGACAGGGCTTCATCTACCTGATGCAGGAACTGCCCCAGGAGCGTCTCACCGTGGCGCTGGGTGCGCTGGCATCCGCCGAGGCGGCCCTGAAGTGGACGCTGGAGTACACCCGTGAGCGCAAGGCGTTTGGCAAGTCCGTGGCGGATTTCCAGAACACTCGCTTCAAACTGGCGGAAATGGCGACTGAAATCCAGGTTGGCCGGGTCTTCGTCGATCGCTGCCTGGAGCAGCATCTGGAGGGCAAGCTCGACGTGCCCACCGCGGCGATGGCCAAGTACTGGACCACCGACCTGCAGTGCAAGGTGCTCGACGAGTGCGTGCAACTGCATGGCGGCTACGGCTACATGTGGGAGTACCCGGTGGCACGTGCCTGGGCTGACGCGCGAGTGCAGCGCATTTATGCCGGTACCAACGAGATCATGAAGGAAATCATCGCCCGCTCGTTGTAACTCGCATGGATGAAAAAGCCCGGCATTGGCCGGGCTTTTTCGTTGCGCCGAGGGTCAGGGCGCCGGGTTGGGTTGATCCTTGTGGATCGCCTCGATACTGGCCAGCACTTCGTCCGAGAGGTCCAGCTCAACGCTCGCGAGGTTGGCTTCCAACTGTTCGAGGCTGGTGGCGCCAATGATGTTGCTGGTCACGAACGGGCGGCTGGTGACGAAGGCTAGGGCCATCTGCGCTGGGTCCAGGCCGTGCTCGCGGGCCAGGGTCACGTAACGGTCGCAGGCGCGCTCGCTCTGAGGGTTGGTGTAGCGGGTGAAGCGGCTGAACAGGCTGATCCGCGCGTTGGCTGGGCGTGCGCCGCCGAAGTACTTGCCCGAGAGCATGCCGAAGGCCATCGGCGAATACGCCAGCAGGCCAATCTGCTCGCGAATGGTGATTTCCGCAAGACCTACCTCGAAGCTGCGGTTGAGGAGGTTGTAAGGGTTTTGGATCGACACCGCACGCGGCCAGCCACGCTCCTTTGCGATCTGCAGGAAGCGCATGGTTCCCCAGGGGGTTTCATTGGAAAGGCCGATGTGACGAATCTTCCCGGCGCGGACCTGCTCGTCGAGGGCTTCCAGCGTATCTTCAAGCGGAGTGAACGATTCTTCCTTGTGCTGGTAGCCGAGTTGGCCGAAGAAGTTGGTGCTGCGCTCTGGCCAGTGGAGTTGGTACAGGTCGATCCAGTCGGTCTGCAGGCGCTCCAGGCTGGCGTCCAGGGCCGCGACGATGTTCTTGCGGTCCAGCCTGGGCTGGCCGTCACGAATGTGGCTGATGGAGTTACCGGGGCCGGCGATCTTGCTGGCGAGCACCCACTCAGCACGATCGCCGCGCTGGGCGAACCAGTTGCCGATGATCTGCTCGGTACGGGTGTAGGTTTCCGCACGCGGCGGCACCGGGTACATCTCGGCGGTATCGATGAAATTCAGGCCAGCGGCCTTGGCTCGTTCGATCTGGGCGAAAGCTTCGCTCTGGGTATTCTGCTCGCCCCAGGTCATGGTTCCCAGGCAGAGGGCGCTGACTTTCAATTCGGTGCGGCCGAGCGGGCGGTACTGCATGCGGGTCTCCTCATGAAAACAAGTGCGTCATACGGTTGAAAATTCTGCCGGAATCTGCATAATTCCGCAGCCTTTCATCGGTGGGGGATGCCAAGCCTGCCGATCGATACATCTAGTCGTTACGGACGCACACCGACCCGAGCCCCAATTCGTGTCTGTCTTCGGCTGTCCTTGACTTGTCAAGGCAACCACTGTCCAGTAAGATTCGCCGTCTTATTTTCAGGCGGCCCCTGAGGCTATAACGAATGAAAACTTATACCGCGAAACCAGAAACTGTTAAGCGCGACTGGTTCGTCGTCGACGCTGCTGGCCTGACCCTGGGTCGTCTGGCTACCGAGATTGCTACCCGCCTGCGCGGCAAGCACAAGCCGGAATACACCCCGCACGTTGACACTGGCGACTACATCGTCGTCATCAACGCTGAGCAGGTTCGTGTCACTGGCGCCAAAGCTACCGACAAGATGTACTACCATCACTCGGGCTTCCCGGGCGGTATCAAGTCGATCAACTTCGAGAAGCTGATCGCCAAGGCCCCTGAGCGTGTCATCGAGACTGCCGTAAAAGGCATGCTGCCGAAGAATCCGCTGGGCCGCGACATGTACCGCAAGCTGAAAGTGTACAAGGGTGCCAATCACCCGCATACCGCTCAGCAGCCTCAAGAACTGAAGATTTAACGGGATAGCTCATCATGTCGGCGACTCAAAATTACGGCACTGGCCGTCGTAAGACCGCTACCGCTCGCGTCTTCCTGCGTCCGGGTACTGGCAAGATCTCCATCAACAACCGCAGCATCGAGCAATTCTTCGGTCGTGAGACCGCTCGCATGGTCGTTCGTCAGCCGCTCGAGCTGACCGAGAACACCGAGAAGTTCGATATCTACGTTACCGTCGTTGGCGGTGGTGTAAGCGGTCAGGCTGGTGCGATCCGTCACGGTATTACCCGCGCTCTGATCGAATACGACGAGACCCTGCGCAGCCCGCTGCGCAAGGCTGGCTACGTCACTCGCGACGCTCGCGAAGTTGAACGTAAGAAAGTCGGTCTGCGTAAGGCGCGTAAGCGTCCGCAGTACTCCAAGCGTTAATACGACGCTTCGGAAAAGCGCCCGGTCCTTTGGACTGGGCGTTTTTTTTTGCCGGTAGTTTGTTCGTGCGGCAAGGTGTCGCATCCGCGTAGGCCACGCCCTGCAAGGGTTTCGCTAACTTCGTGTCAGGCTATTACCTTGTCAGCACAAGGGCTTTTCTTTACCATTTGGCGAATTTTTTGCGCGGCTCGAATTTTTACTTAAAAGCCTGAACTGAACAGGCTTGAAGCTGATGGGAGACGACTGAATGAGTAATGACGGCGTGAATGCAGGCCGGCGTCGCTTCCTTGTCGCGGCCACCTCGGTGGTTGGCGCGGCGGGAGCGGTCGGAGCTGCGGTCCCGTTCGTGGGGTCATGGTTCCCCAGTGCCAAGGCGAAGGCTGCTGGCGCGCCGGTGAAGGTCAACGTAGGGAAGATCGAGCCGGGTCAGCAGATCGTTGCTGAGTGGCGCGGCAAGCCGGTGTTCCTGGTGCATCGCACCAAGGAGATGTTGGACGCCCTGCCGACCCTCAACGGCCAACTGGCTGACCCTGAGTCGAAGGCATCGGAGCAGCCGACGTACGTCGATCCTCAGTTGCGCTCGATCAAGCCGGAGCTGGCAGTGATCGTTGGTATCTGCACCCACCTGGGTTGCTCGCCGACCTTCCGCCCCGAAGTCGCCCCCGCGGATCTCGGTCCGGACTGGAAGGGTGGCTACTTCTGCCCCTGCCACGGCTCTCACTACGACCTCGCCGGCCGCGTTTACAAGGGGCAACCTGCTCCGCTGAACCTGCCGATTCCGCCTTATACGCTCGATGGTGATGAGTTGACCATCGGTGTGGACCAGGAGAAGGCCTGATGAACAAGTTCATGGCATGGGTCGATGCCCGCTTCCCCGCGACCAAGATGTGGGAAGACCATCTGAGCAAGTACTACGCTCCGAAGAACTTCAACTTCTGGTACTTCTTCGGTTCGCTGGCACTGTTGGTCCTGGTCAACCAGATCCTTACCGGTATCTGGCTGACCATGAGCTTCACTCCGTCGGCTGAGGAGGCGTTCGCATCCGTCGAGTACATCATGCGGGATGTCGATTACGGATGGATCATCCGTTACATGCACTCCACCGGTGCGTCGGCGTTCTTTGTGGTGGTCTATCTGCATATGTTCCGTGGTCTTCTGTACGGTTCGTACCAGAAGCCGCGTGAACTGGTGTGGATCTTCGGCATGCTGATCTACCTCGCTCTGATGGCTGAGGCCTTCATGGGTTATCTGCTGCCGTGGGGGCAGATGTCCTACTGGGGTGCCCAGGTGATCATCTCGCTGTTCGGGGCCATCCCGGTCGTGGGTGAGGACCTTGCTCAGTGGATCCGTGGTGACTTCCTGATCTCCGGTATCACCCTGAACCGCTTCTTCGCTCTGCACGTGATCGCTCTGCCGATTGTTCTGCTTGGCCTGGTAGTGCTGCACATCCTGGCGCTGCACGAAGTCGGTTCGAATAACCCGGATGGCGTAGATATCAAGAAGAAGAAAGACGAGAACGGCGTTCCGCTGGACGGCATCCCGTTCCATCCTTACTACACCGTCAAGGATATCGTCGGTGTCGTGGTCTTCCTGTTCGTATTCTGCACCGTGATCTTCTTCTTCCCGGAAATGGGTGGTTTCTTCCTCGAGAAGCCCAACTTCGAGATGGCGAACCAGTTCAAGACTCCGCCGCACATTGCTCCGGTTTGGTACTTCACCCCGTTCTACGCCATCCTGCGCGCCGTTCCGGACAAGCTGATGGGTGTGGTCGCAATGGGTGCCTCCATCGCTGTGCTGTTCGTGCTGCCGTGGCTGGACCGTAGTCCGGTTCGCTCGATCCGCTACAAGGGCTGGCTGAGCAAGATCTGGCTGGTGATCTTCGCAGTGTCCTTCGTGGTTCTCGGCTACTTCGGCTCCCAAGCTCCGTCGCCGCTGGGCACCACGTTGTCGCGCCTGTGCACCATTCTGTATTTCGCCTTCTTCATCCTGATGCCGTTCTATACCCGGATGGAGAAAACCAAACCGGTTCCGGAAAGGGTGACTGGCTGATGAAAAAGCAATTCGCAGCATTGATTCTGGCTTTTCTGCCGGTATTGGGATTCGCCGCCACTGAAGCTGGTCCGGCGCTGGATCATGTCGATATCGACCTGACCGACAAGGCGGCCATGCAGGATGGTGCGCGTACCTTCGCCAACTACTGCATGGGCTGCCATAGCGCCAAGTTCCAGCGCTATGAGCGTGTGGGGCGTGATCTGGGTATCCCGGAAGATCTCATGATGAGCCACTTGGTGTTCACTGGCGCCAAGATCGGTGACCACATGGATATCGGCATGAAGCCGGCGGATGCCAAGGTTTGGTTCGGCGCTGCGCCGCCTGACCTGACTCTGGTAGCTCGTGTGCGCGGTACTGACTGGCTGTACACCTACCTGCGCTCGTTCTACGAAGATCCCAAGCGTCCGTGGGGTGTGAACAATACGGTCTTCCCGAACGTCGGCATGCCGAACGTGCTGGCCAGCCTTCAGGGCCGCCAGGTCGTTGGCTGCAAGCAGGTTCAGATCGTCGAGAATGGCAAGAAGCAGTACGATCCTCTTACCGGCACTCCGCTGACTCACGAGGCCTGCGATCAACTGACCGTCGTTCCAAAGTCCGGTCAGTTGAATGAAGCGCAGTTCGACGAAAAGGTGAAGAACCTGGTGACCTTCCTGGCTTACTCGGCTGATCCGAACAAGCTGGAATCCCACCGCATCGGTACCTACGTCCTGCTGTTCCTGGTCTTCTTCTTCGTGTTCGCTTATCTGCTCAAGCGCGAATACTGGAAGGACGTGCACTAAGCACTGCCAGTTGTGTGAAGCGCGCGCCCTACGGGGCGCGCGCGTCTTTCTACCTCCCACAAGTGAACCTGCGAGGAGGCAAGCGGCATGGCCGCAATCAATAAGCTCACCTGCTTCTCCGACCCTTCTGATCATTACAGCCACCGCGTGCGCCTGGTGCTGGCCGAGAAGAGCGTCGTTGCCGACATCATTGAAGTGCAGAGCGGAAATATTCCCGCCAAGCTCGCCGAAGTGAACCCCTATGGCAGCTTGCCGACTCTGGTAGATCGTGACCTTGCGCTCTATGAGTCCACGGTGGTCATGGAATATCTGGACGAACGCTACCCGCACCCACCGTTGCTACCGGTCTATCCGGTGGCGCGCGCCAATAGTCGGCTTTTGATTCATCGCATCCAGCGCGACTGGTGTGCGCTGGTTGATCGCATTCTCGACAAGCGCCAAAAGGATGCTGATCGAGCCTTGGCGAGAAAGGAATTGCGTGAGAGCCTGACAGGGGTTTCGCCATTGTTTGCCGACAAGCCTTTCTTCCTCAGTGAAGAATTGAGCTTGGTGGACTGCTGCCTGTTGCCTATTCTCTGGCGGCTGCCCTTGCTGGGTATCGAGCTGCCGCGTCAGGCCAAGCCGCTGTTGGACTATATGGAACGCCAGTTTGCACGGGAAACTTTCCAGGCCAGTCTGTCCTCTATCGAACGTGATATGCGCTAAGGAGCCTGATGATGAATTCCAGTCGTCCCTACCTCGTGCGAGCTCTCTATGAGTGGATCGTCGATAACGGCTGCACCCCGCATATCCTGGTGAACTCCGAATACCCTGGGGTCCGCGTGCCTCCGGGATATGCGA